>JAWOIJ010000077.1:0-7926 GCA_046484745.1 Desulfobacterales bacterium
TTTTTACGAAGCCATCAACATTTAAATCAAAAAGGAGGATACCATGACCGACTCGAAACATTGTCCGGGTTTTGAACAGAATAAAAGTTTGAAAACCTATATGTGCAAGTGTCCAAGCTGTGGTGTTGAGATCGAGGTGTTTTCAGATGAACTTGATAAAAGAAAAACCTGCGGTAAGTGCGGCAAGGAACTCGATGTCAATCAATGTATGCTGGATGGACAGGCATAACAGCAGTCCACTGAACATTCCCTTCAATTTGCTCTTTGATTTCAAACTGTAAATAAATTCGATATCAGCGATTGATGAAGCCGCCTCGACATATCAGAGGCGCTTTTGAAATCGTTTTTTCCAAGGAGATAAAAATGGATGTCGTCTTCCTGTCAAGGCTGCAATTTGCAACTGCCGTTATGTTCCATTTCCTTTTTGTGCCGCTGACGCTTGGACTGTCCATCATGGTTGCCTACATGGAAACCAAATATGTCAGAACCGGGGATGAACTGTATCTCAGGATGACCAAATTCTGGGGCAAAATTTTTCTGATCAATTTTGCGTTAGGCGTTGTTACCGGTATTACCCTGGAGTTCCAGTTCGGGACAAACTGGTCCAGATATTCCGCCTATGTCGGCGATATCTTCGGTTCACTGTTGGCGATTGAAGCTTCTGTCGCGTTTTTTCTCGAATCAACGCTTCTCGGAGTATGGATTTTCGGGTGGAATAAAATTTCGAAAAAAGCGCACGCAATCGTGATGTGGCTTGTGGCGGCGGCCGGCAACCTTTCGGCATTATGGATCCTGATGGCAAATGGATGGATGCAGCATCCTGTCGGGTATACCATCCGAAACGGCCGGGCCGAGCTTACGGATTTTTCAGCCGTGGTTTTTAACAAATTCGCGATTCTTCAGTTTTTTCACACTGTGGGCGCGGGAATTGTATTGAGCGCCTTTTTTGTCATGGGAGTCAGCGCGTATCATCTTTTAAAAAAACAGCACATCGAGTTTTTCAGCCGGTCTTTTCGTATCGGGCTTGTAATGGGGCTGATCTTCTCCATTTTTGTCGCGGTAGAAGGCGACATGCATGGAATCCATGTAACGGAAACCCAGCCGGTGAAACTGGCGGCAATGGAGTCACACTGGGAAACGTCAACGATGGCGCCTCTTCACCTTTTTGCCATTCCAGATGAAGAGAACGAAGAGAATCTTGTCGAGATCGGTTCCATTCCCGGGCTGCTCAGTTTTCTGGGTTATCATGATTTCAATGCCGAGGTTAAAGGCTTGAGAGACTTTCCAAAGGATGAAAGACCGCCGGTTCTCATTACATTTATCGCGTTCCGAACCATGGTTTTTCTGGGTTCGCTGTTCATTCTTCTTACCATCATTGGATGGTTTAAACGAAATCGCCTGCTGGAGAGTCCGCTGTACCTCAAGGTGATGCTGTGGTCGATTCCGCTTCCTTACATTTCGATACAGATGGGATGGATTCTCGCGGAAGTGGGGCGTCAGCCCTGGATTGTTTACGGTCTGATGAAAACAAAAGATGCGGCTTCTCCAATTGCCGGATCGCAGGTTTTGACGACGCTGATCGCCTTTTTTCTCATATACGGGCTTCTGGGTGCTGTGGGATTTTATTTGATGATCAAAAACGCGAAAAAAGGACCGGCAGTCGCCTGAAGAAGTTTTAAAAAAAACTACGGTGGAAATGTCGAATTTCCTCGGATATACACGGAATTGAGTAGGGGGCCAAATGGAACTGCAGACAACATGGTTTTTTCTATGGGGGCTTTTGTGGGCGGTGTTTTTCATGACCGATGGGTTTGACTTCGGAATCGGCACGTTATACCCGTTTCTTGGAAAAACAGAGAATGAAAAACGGATTATGCTCAATTCGGTTGGACCACTCTGGGATGGAAATGAAGTCTGGCTGATAACCGCAGGGGGTGTAACCTTTGCGGCATTTCCGCAAGTATACGGGGTGATGTTCTCAACTCTTTATTCCGCCCTGATGCTGATTCTGTTTGCCCTGATTCTAAGAGGCGTTTCGTTTGAGTTTCGCGGCAAGGTCGATGATCCCAGATGGCGGAAAGTTTGGGACACCTGCCTTTTTATCGGCAGTTTTCTTCCGGCGTTTCTTTTTGGAGTCGTGTTTGCGAACATTTTTCAGGGCATTCCATTTGACGGAGAGGGGGTCTACCATGGAACCCTTTTTACGCTTCTGAACCCGTATGGACTTCTTGGCGGAGCCTTGTTCCTGCTTCTTTTCGTGATGCACGGCGCCCTGTGGCTTGCGATCCGGTCTGAAGGCGGCCTGCAGGAAAAAGCGTATAGAACTGCCGGGATTGTCTGGCCGATTCTTCTTGTCGCGGTTGTCCTGTTTCTTTTCGCATCAAAGGTTAAAACAGAACTCTGGGACAACTACCTGGAACATCCCGTGTTGTTTCTCGAGATTCTGGCAACCGTTATCGCACTTGTCTGTGTAAAGATATTTTTACAAAAAAAAGCCTTTTTTAAAGCATGGTTTTCATCAGCACTCACAATCGCAGGGACAACTTTTTTTGGCATCATCGGGCTCTATCCAAACCTGTTCCCATCCAGTATCGACAAGGCGTTCAGCCTGACAGCCCATAATGCCTCCTCCAGTCCGCTGACACTGAAAATTATGCTGGTCGTCGTTGTTATTTTTATACCGGTTGTTATTGCCTATCAGGTATGGGCATATACCTTGTTCAAACATACCGTAACGGAAGAAGATTTTACATACTGATTTTTTTTGGGAAAGGTCTGCCGTCTCAAGAAACGGCGGACCAATGAGAGTTTATCGCGATGGCTTTTGTTGAAGTTTCCGGTTTAAAGGGAAAAGTTTATGTTCCCGCGAAAAATGCGGCCCTGATCAAGAAGCATCCTTGCAGAGACTGCTATTCCTGCCAGTGGTGCGGTGATGACCGGTGCGGTCTTTGTTTGGGCCCAAAAAGCCGTTTCAACAAAACGTGCTGTTCAAAGACGGCAAAGCCGGAGTGATGGCTGCCTGTTCCGGTTTAAAAACCCGCTTATATTCCGGAACCCGATAAAACGTAAACAATGGCATTGCCTGTATCCTTTATATCCTGCAAAGAACTTGGTTTAGACCCTTCCGGTTTCAGCGAACATGCGAAGGATCAACCACGCTTTTACATCAAAATTCAGGCTTGAATCCGAGCAGAGCGCTGCCGCATCCTCTGGTGAAGCAAAAATCGTTTGAATCTCTTCTGTGCTGCTGTTTTCCCTGCTGGATAACTCTCCATCGCATTCAACATAGACGATCGAAACCGTTTCATCGGTCATCCCCGTTGAAGAGAAGACCGGCTGGCTTTTTCTGACAACCTGTTTCAGGATGAGGCCGGTTTCCTCTCTCAGTTCTCTCGTTGCCGCTTCCAGCGTTGTTTCACCCTCATCGACCAGTCCTGCGGGAAAACCGTACTTGTAATCACCGACCGCAACCCGGTATTCTCGCGTTATAACGAGTTTCTTCCGCTCTGAATGAAACGGCACGATGATAACGCCATCCGGAACGGCAAAACGCTTTGTTACGCACTTGGGCTCGCTGTCTCTTGACGTGATGTACCAGGATTTCCGGTTGCCGTTTCGATCCAGATATTCGATTTCAAACAGGTTGATATGGGTGTAGTGGGTAAGCTTTTTCGTCCTTATGATTTTCACTTTTTTTTTCTCCTCCATCCTCTTTGTCTGACCGATGCGTCAGGGATGTACCGCAGGCGGCCGCGCGGTTTTGGTATCGCATTCATGCTCATTTTATGTTTAAGTATCTGCGCCGGTATGATACGTCTTATACGCTAAAGAGATCATAATTGAAAGAAACGGTTTTGGTCAGAATTTGAGCGATTCAACATTTTAAGGCGTAACAGGGGGATCTGATGTTGAGCATTGATGTGTCGGGATACGGCAAGCTGGAAATCGCGTATGTCGTGTTTGATTATAACGGGACCATTGCAATCGATGGAAAATTGATTGACGGCGTTCGTGCGGGTATGGATGAACTGTCCGGCGTCCTTGAATTTCATGTAATCACCGCCGATACATTCGGTCTGGTTCAATCCGAACTGGAAGGCGTGAAATGCAAGCTCACCATCATACCGGAGAAGGACCAGGCAGCGTATAAACTGGACTATGTCTCCAAATTGGGTCTTGGCAGGTCGGTTTGCGTGGGAAACGGAAGAAATGACCGAAAGATGTTAAAAGAAGCGCTGCTTGGCGTAGCGCTCCTTCAGGAAGAAGGGCTTGCCTCGGAGACGTTGCTGGCTTCGGACCTGGTTTTCCGGAATGTCATGGATCTGTTTGCCTGCCTCAAGGAGCCGAAGAGGCTTGTTGCGTCGCTGCGAAGCTAATTATAGTCTTAATTTCTTCGGATCAGACCCACATATCTTCCAACGATCCGCACCTTTTTACGGTTATTTCCCGTAAAGATCAAGGGGGGGTAGGCAGAGTTTTCCGAATGCAGCTCAATCACGTTTCTTTTTCGCTTAAAAATTTTCAACACGGCCTCCGGAAGCATTTCATCCACAATAACCGCGACAATCGTTCCGTTGTCCGCATCACTGGCCGGCACCAGAATAGCCAGGTCGCCGTCCCGGATTTGAGCCCCGATCATGGAGTCGCCGGAAACCTTTACAGCAAAACAGGACTCATGACCATACAGCGCCGGATCCACCGGCAGATATTCTTCCACGTTATCGTAGATGCTGATGGGCGCTCCCGCTGCAATGGGACCTGCCAACGGGATGGCCGTTTTATTGTCCAGGGGAACGACTGGCCGCCAGGCCCTACTTTTGCCCGGCATGGTTTCGATAAATCCCTTGTCAATCAGGACAGTTAATATCCGGTGCACCCCTGCCGGTCCCTTCAGCCCGAAATGTTCGCAAATCTCCCGAACCGTAGGCGCCATGCCATATTGCCGGTGATGTCGCAGGATAAATTCATAAATACTGAATTGCCTGTGTGTCAGTTCCATAACATATCTCCCGGACTTTTAACCGCCTGTCCGCCCCTGTTGAGAACATGCGTATAGATCATGGTAGTGGATACGTCTTTATGGCCCATCAGCCAGTTTCTTCCTTCAAGCTGGTTTAAAATTTTTCGAATTTCCGACTTTGAATATACAACCGGGAGTTTTCGTGATCTTTTCGCGCGGACGACATCGCCCAGATCTTCAAACTCCTGTTTTAAAACATCCCGATATAAAAACAGCAATGCATTGAATGCCTGGTTTTGAGTTGAGGCGGCCACATTTCTATTCACTGCCAGGTGTGTTAAAAATTGTCTTATCTCTTTTTCTCCCATATCCTTTGGGTGGCGTTTATCATGGAAAAAGATATATCTTTTAATCCAACCAACATAAGTTTGTTCTGTCCGGAGACTGTAGTGCTTCAGCCGTATCAGACTTCTTACCTGATCCAGAAGTTTTGGCGAATCAGACATAAATACCTCTTTAAATTAAAGTTTATTTGTGGTAGGGTCAAAATTAACAAGAGCATGTGAACATTTGTTCACATGCTCGCTAAATATCATATCGGAAAATGCGATTTCAAGTAAAAAATGCGGGTTTTTCCTTTTTTTCGGGGAATAGCCCGCCAATTTGCGTCATATGACAACCTTCGCACGCAAAACGGCTGTTTTATAAAAACGGCTATTCGTACGTATAATCATTGTTATATGCTTGGAGAAACCGCTATATGAAATGGGCAATAGAAATACAAAAATATAGTTTAGAAAACCGAAATATAGTTGATTTACTTCAAGGTTTGGGTTTTGAGATTGTTGATGGCATAGACTATAAGGCTTTGTATGCACCTTATTTCGATAGCTTGGAAACAGCAGCTGAAGTTTGGAACGAAGGCAAGAAGATTCGTGATGCATTTATGGCTGCTGCTATCGATCCAGAATTCGTGTTGGGTTGCGTGATAGACTATTCGTCAGACAAGCTTAAGCGTCGTGGTTTTTTAGAGCCCGCTTCTATGATAATAGAGACATTCATGGGTTCTCCTACTCTAAAGGAGATTCCACCTTCGAACTTATCAGAGAGTGAGTTAAAGGAATGGGAGGAGAAACGAGCGGAAGCTGATTATCAGGCAAAGATAGAGCGTCAAAGAGAAAAACTGGAACCGGTTTTTCGGGAACCAAAAGCGTCGAAAATTTTGAAAGCACTTTCAGAAAAAGACCACACTGGTGAGACTCTTTATAAAACGTATGAAATCATGGAAGGGCATCCTTCCAATCGAAAAGATTTTCAACTTCAATTCGGCATATCTAACCAAGAGTTTAAACGGTTTGGCGATGCTGTTCATAATCCTGTTGTTTCCGGAGATTTAGCTCGCCATGCTTATGAAGATAATACAAAAACTGATAATCCTATGACTTTTCAAGAAGCAAAGAATTTTATTCAAGTCTTGGCCAAGAAATGGTTGGCTTCGCTTCGTGAATAAAACGTTAAAAAATAGAAACTTTCAGAACCTTTTTTGGGGTCAACACACATAACCATCCTGCTGCACTCTGACCGGTGTTCCGCTGCCGCTAAACACCGACAGGTGAGCAGGTCGTTATGCCCTTTAATACTACATCGAAAAGGAGTATTCATGGATAGATGTCTTGTTATCGTTGATTTACAGAATGATTATTTCCCCGGCGGCAAAATGGAACTTTTCGGTATTGAAGCTGCTGCAGAAAATACCCGGATTCTTTTGAATGAATTTAGAGAGTCAAAATCACCTGTCATACATATACAGCACATTTCTCTTCCCCCTAATGCATTCTTCTTCTTGCCTGGCACTGAAGGCGCAAAAGTTAATGACATGGTATCACCCCGGGAGGATGAAACAGTTGTAGTTAAAAATTATCCAAACAGCTTTCGCGAGACATCCTTATTGGAAATCTTAAGGGGGATGCATATTGACGATCTCGTCATTTGTGGTGCCATGAGCCATATGTGCATAGACGCAACAACTCGCGCTGCTTTTGATTTGGGCTTCAATTGTATTGTTGCGGAGGATGCATGCGCAACAATGGATTTATTCTTTAATAATAAGATCATAAAAGCATCTGAAGTTCATGCATCCTTTATGGCTGCATTATCGTTTCCTTATGCCAAGGTAGTATCTACAAAAGGTATTATAAAAGAAATGGTATAACCAGGTCATCCTCCGAACGGCTTACAGCCGCCGGTGTGATGCCAATGCCAACGTTCGAAGACTCAGGAAGTTTTTCATTGCGAAATATTTAAGGATTGGTTACCCTAAAAATGGTTTATTTACCCTTAATTGGAGGTTGGTATGGATATTTCATTGCCTTTAGATAAAATGACAAGTCTGGATAAAATAGCGGTGATGGAGAAAATATGGGATGATCTTTGCCGAAATCCTGAATCCATCTCATCGCCTGAATGGCACCAGGAAGTTTTACAGGCCCGAGAAAGGGAGATAAACGAAGGGAAGGCAAAATTTACAGCTTTTGATTGTGCTAAGGAAAGGATCAGGAACAAAACCAAATGAAAATCGAGATCCTTGATTCTGACGAGGAAGATTTAATCGATGGTTTCAAGTTCTATGAGAATCAGTCGAGAGGTCTCGGTGACTATTTTCTCGACTCTATCTTTTCAGACATTGAATCGCTCCGTGTCTATGCCGGTATTCACGCCCTCCATTTTGGATATCACCGCTTACTTTCAAAAAGGTTTCCTTTTGCTATCTATTATCGTCTGCATAATGAGATAATCCGGGTCTATGCTGTTTTGGATTGCCGCAGGAATCCCGCATGGGATAGAAACAGACTTTCGTGATCTTCGAACCAGCGCCTGCACAGGACCGCAGCGTTAGCCCTCAAATAATAATATGATTTGACAGTAGATCCATTTGTGTGACGAAATAGCGCCCATTAAAGGGCGAC
>JAWOIJ010000039.1:0-9417 GCA_046484745.1 Desulfobacterales bacterium
TCGATTTAAAACAGTGGCTTTTGCTTTTTTTGATCTTTGCTTCGGTGGTGAGCGTGGTTGTCACGCGGTCCGTGCTTTTGGCCATCTGTGCACTGGGTGTCACCGGGGCCGGGATCGCCATGATTTTTTTAAGTTTCGGGGCTCCGGATCTGGCGCTGACCCAGCTTTTGGTAGAGACGCTCACGGTGATTATTGTTTCTATCATTCTGCTGCGCCTGCCATCCCTTTCCGATAAAAAAAACGTATCGTTGCTAAAAAAAGGGTGTGACGGCCTGCTTGCGTTGGGCATGGGGCTGTTGGTCACGATTCTTCTCCTGGCGGTGATTTCCGATCCGACAGATCGGTTCATGACTGAATTTTTCGAACAAAACAGCCTCGTGGCCGCGCATGGACGAAATATCGTCAACGTCATCCTGGTGGATTTCAGAAGTTTTGACACCTTGGGAGAAATTATCGTGGTGGCGACAGCCGGATTGGCCGGTTTTGCGCTCATTCAAAAACGTCGGAGGAAACCATGACCCCATCGCTGATTCTTCGTACGGCAACACGCCTTCTGGTCGGTATGATCCTGATGTTTTCCATTTACCTGCTGCTGAGAGGGCACAATGCACCCGGAGGCGGCTTTTCCGGCGCACTGGTGGCCGGTACGGGATTCGCCTTGTATGCCATTGCCGAAGGGGCGGCATCCGTGCGTCTTGCCATTCGTATCGATCCCCGCCTGATCATTGTTTTCGGCATCGTGCTCTCTGCTTTTACCGGCCTGATTCCGGGACTGGTCGGGCAACCCTTTTTGACCGGCATCTGGTGGTCGATTACAGCCTTCAGTGATTTGGACATCATGATCGGAACGCCTATTTTTTTTGATATTGGTGTGTTTTCAATCGTTCTGGGAACGATTCTGACCTTGATTCTCGCATTGGAAGAGGATCTAGAGGGGATCTGAAATGGAAACAGCTTTATCCATACTCTGCGGAATCATGGTTGCCGCAAGTATTTACCTTATGCTGACAGGCAATCTCATTCGGTTTATTTTCGGTCTGGTACTGGCCACAAACAGCGTCAACCTCCTGATCTTCGTAGCCGGCGGCATCTCCGGCATTCAGCCGCCGCTGATTCCCGAAGATGCGGCTTCCACTGCCGAGCCCTTCTCCAATGCGATGCCCCAGGCGCTTATATTGACAGCAATCGTTATCGGTTTTGCGCTACTGAGTTTTATTTTCGTTCTTTTTTACAAATCGTATCAGGCATTAGGAACGGTTGAAACCGAATCCATGCGGCTGTCGGAGCCGGTTTGTCTGCATGCCGATCCGATAATCTGCGCGACAGAAACGGCAGACGTGATGGATATGGAGGATGGTCAGTCATGAAGTGGGCACTCGTTCTTCCCATTATGATTCCATTCGTAACCGCCGCTTTTGCCCTGGCTTGTAAAAAAAGTTTGAAACGGCAGTACCAGGTGACGCTTTTGGGGTCGATCCTTCATTGCGGCGCATGCCTGATGCTTTTATCAACGGTTTGCCAGACAGGGATGGTTGTGATGCAGGTTGGAAACTGGCCCGCGCCTTTCGGCATTACGCTTGTCGCTGATCATCTGAGCGGCATCATGACAGCGGTGACTGGCATCCTGGGCCTTTCCGTGGCGTTTTATTCCCGATCCGAAATTACTTCCCATATCCGGGAAGGCGGATATGAACCCCTGACTCAGATTCTCACTGGCGGCGTGTGCGGCGCGTTTTTGACCGGCGATCTCTTCAACCTTTATGTGTGGTTCGAAGTGATGCTCATGGCCTCTTTCGGCCTTCTGGTCCTTGGCCGGAAAAAAATCCAGTTCGACGGCGGTGTGAAATATGTGATGATCAATCTTTTTTCAACCCTGTTGTTTATTTCCGGTATCGGCCTGCTTTACGGCATGACCGGCACATTGAACATGGCAGACCTGCACCGCGCGGTACAGGAAGTTCCGGACAAGGCTTTGCTGACCGCCGTGGCCGCAATTTTCATGACCGCTTTTGGCATCAAGGCTGGCATTTTTCCGCTTTTTTTCTGGCTGCCGGTATCATACCATACGCCGCCGGTTGCCGTTTCAGCCATACTCGCCGGGCTTCTAACCAAGGTAGGCGTCTATTCCATGATCCGGCTGTTTTCCCTGGTATTTGTTTTCGATACCACCCGGACGCAGGGAATCCTCATGACCGCCGCCATTTTGACGATGGTGGTGGGAGTGCTGGGGGCCGCGGCATACAATGAATTTCGGCGGATTCTCTCTTTTCATATCATAAGTCAGGTCGGCTACATGATTATGGGGCTTGCGCTGTTTACGCCGCTTGCCCTGACCGGCGTGGTTTTTTATGTTCTGCATCACATGATTGTAAAAGCCAATCTTTTCCTGATTGCCGGCCTGTCGCGACAGGCCGGGGGCTCTTTTGAGCTTGAATTTTCAGGGGGTCTTTATAAAAAATACGGTCTTTTATCGATTTTGTTTTTTATCCCCGCTTTTTCTCTGGCGGGTTTTCCGCCATTATCCGGTTTCTGGGCCAAGATGATTCTGATTCGAGCGGGGCTGGAAATAAACGCTTACGGCGCTGCCGCTGCCGCCGTGGTTGTGGGGTTGTTGACGGTATACTCCATGACGAAAATCTGGGGTGAAGCTTTCTGGAAACCTCACCCGGCGGAAATATCCAGCCCAAATGGTGTCGACACCCGACCGCTCAGCATCTGGATGCTGCTGCCCGTTGCCATGCTCGCAGGAATGACGCTATTGATCGGTCTAATGCCGGAAAGGTTTCTATCCATGGCGGAGCAGGCGGCCTTTGAGCTGACCCATCCTGAAATCTATGTCAATGCCGTTATGGGCGTTGTGCCTAAATGAGGAGGGATCGTGAGTAATTTGTTTGTATTAAATTTGTTTCTCGCCCTGGGATTCAGCGTGATGATAGAGCAGGTCGATATAAGCGGCTTGACCGCAGGCTTTGTCATCGGATACCTGTCCCTGTGGGTTACCCAGCCTCTTTATGGACCCAACGGATATTTTTTGCGGGTCATAAAACTGGTCAGGCTCGCGGCCTCTTTTGTATGGCTCCTGCTGGTTTCCAATATTCGCGTCTTGTGGGATATTATTACCCCGACGGATATCAGCAAACCAGCGGTGATCGGCGTCCCGTTGGATGCAAAAACCGATTTTGAAATTATGCTGCTGGCAAACATGGTTTCCTTGACACCCGGTTCCCTGACTCTGAACGTTTCCGAAGACCGCACCATGCTCTATGTGCATGTAATGTTTTTGGACGACATTGAGGCGACCCGCCGGGAAATCAAGGAAAAAATTGAAAAACGTCTTCTGGAGATATTGCGGTGACAGCATGGAAAGTCTAATCGTAAAAACAGCAGCCGAAATCACACTGATTTTTTTGACACTGGCCATTATGATTGCCTGTGTAAGGCTTTGTATCGGTCCGGACGCGGCAGACCGCATCGTAGCGCTGGATCTGGTGTCTATCTTAATTGTCGCCTATCTGGCGACGCTATCGATTTATACAGGCCAGAAATCATTTCTGGATGTGGCCATCGCATATGCGCTCATCGCCTTTCTGGGGACCGTGGCGTTATCCCGTTTTCGGGAGCGGCTGGCCGGAAGGGACGATCGTGAAAACAAACAGCAGGAGAGTGAATAATGCTTGAATTTGTGACCGCAATATTAATGCTAGCCGGCGGGTTTTTCTGTTTGATCGCCGCTATCGGCGTTCTTCGCCTTCCGGATATCATCATCCGGATGCATGCGGCCACCAAAGCCGGCGCATTGGGAACCGGTCTCATATTTCTTGCCCTTGCCGCTTTTTATATGGATTTCAGCACCTCCTTCCGGGCGGTTGCCGCTATATTTTTTCTTCTGTTTACGGCACCTGTGGCCGCCCATCTGATTGGCCGGGCCGCCTACTGCTCAAAGGTCCGGCTGTCGAGCCGAACCTGGATTGACGAACTGGCCCGCACGTGTCAATGGTGCGAGCTTCCCCGGGAAGAAATCAGCGATGCGGATAAAAAAGCAGCTACACCTTGTGATGACACACTGAAGGTTGAAGATGCATAGCGACGATACCGGACGCCTCATCCAGTTAAAACATTGATGTGGAATTGCAAACTGGTAAAACAATGGAAGAGCGATTGCATACAGAATAAAACAGGACTCCAACCAGCAAGGAAAATAGGAGAAAAAACCGAGATGACGATAAGGGATATGATAATTTGAATCTATTTGATTTTTGTTTTATCATGGGTTACCCTGTTTCGGGGTTGGGACAGACTGAAAACCCCTTGGTATAAAATACCTTGCCGGTTCAATTCCGGACACAGGTACCAATATAAATCGACACCTTCCATTTTTCAAGCAACAACGATGATCGGAACGGAGAGGCAACCATGAAACTGCTTTTATTCAGTGATGTACACTGCAGCGCGGAACACTGCAATGAACTGGTTCGAAAATCAGCATCGGCGGATATGGTTATCGGGGCCGGAGATTTTGGAATCATCCGAGAAGGGCTGGCAACAACAATCAAAATGCTTCAGCCGATAAAAAAACCGACAATACTGGTCCCGGGGAACAGTGAAAGCAGAGAAGAGCTTGAAAATGCCTGCCGGAACTGGGAATCTGCCTATGTGCTTCATGGAAGCGGGATCGAGCTTCTGGGCAACCAATTTTACGGAGTCGGCGGAGGAATTCCCGTAACCCCTTTTGGTGACTGGAGCTATGATTTCAATGAAGAAGAAGCAAGACAGCTTCTGCTGAACTGTCCTCCTTCATGTGTGCTGGTAACCCATTCTCCTCCGAAAGGCGCCGTCGATGTCTCCTCTTCCGGTCAGCGTTTCGGTAGTCAGGCTATTTTGGAAGCCATCATGGAAAAAAAACCGTTACTGTGTGTCTGTGGCCATATTCATGAAAGTTCCGGAAGGAGTGAAATGATCGGAGAGACTTCAGTTGTAAACGCCGGTCCGGATGGCATTTTCTGGGAGATATGACAAACATGCGTGAATCAAACTACCTCAAGGCGAACAAGGAGAACTTGTTTAAACTGTTATCCATTCCCGTGATCAAGGATTTTGAAGTAAAAGATCTGGAGGGACTCCTCAGGGCAAGCAAAATCCGTCAGTATAAACCTGAAGAACCGATTATCACAGAGGGGGAGAAGGCTGACTCCAGAATTTTCTTTTTAATTTCGGGAAAAGTCAGAATCGTCAAAAATAATGAGAATATCTCTTTTCTGGACCGCAGAGGGGATTTGTTTGGAGAAATGGGCTTTGTCAGAAAAACGGATCGTTCGGCCTCTGTATATGCGGTTGACGACACGGTCTGCCTTACAACGGACAGCACCTATATCAAGCGATTATCCGGAAAGGACAAGATCGCTTTCTGCTATATTCTTTTCAGGGGCATCTCCGGAGTTCTTGCAGACCGCTTGAACGAAACGGATAATGCCCTGGTCAAGGCAAAGACGGAAATAAGCCGATTGAAAAAGACAATTCAGTCTTCCAAAAAATAAGTTGGAACCGGTTTCAAAACCTCCCCTCAGGCTCAATCTCTTTGTTGAGGCAACTTCTAGCAGCAGCTGGCCCCTTCTCCTCCGCACGCTGCCGCCTCTTTGCCCTTAATCCATGTCTGGATGATATAGGCGGCACAACCCACACCGGGCGTAACCTGTATCGCGGAAGAAGGACAGTTCAGTGCACATGCTCCGCATTCCATGCAGCCATCCCGGTCAACCATAAAGGCTTTTTTATTCTCCATCCTGAAAACCCCGTGAGGACATACGGTTTCACATGCACCGCATCCGATACATCTCTCTTCATCCAGCTCCAGGGTTGTCACCCCTTCAAGATATCTAAAATCTTTCACGCCTCTCTCCTGAAAATCAAGTTTTTATAGTATCCATTCAGAGATGAGATATTTTGTTCAAGTTCAAGGAAGGCGAAAATTTTAACCACAGGAATATATGGAAATATTTCGAGGATCAAAATTTGAGCCAGACAAAGAAATTGGACAAAATAGCCATTTATGGATGGATACTACCCCGTAAAACCCGCCCCTATCCATGCAACTCCCGCCAGAAAAACCGCTGCGAGCTGTATGGGGATTGCCTTTCTCATCTCCTTTTCGACACCTGTGGGTGATGCAAATGGAGTGGCTCCTGTAAAATTCATGGCCAGAAAGGAGCTTACCGCGATCGTAAAAAGCAGGAGGGCCGAAGAGTCAAGCAACCCGGCATCCTGCCAATACCAGATTATAATAAATACAGCCGTCAGTATCCCTGTAAGTGCCCCTTTGATGGAAAATGCTTTTCCGGGAAGCTTCGGCAGAAATGTCGGCGCAAGCACCGCCCCTGCGAAAACCCCTCCTGCCAGAGCGACTGCCGCCATCAAGCCGCGTGACCAGGCAGCCTTTACGGAAAAAAACTCCGGCCCGATTCCGGAAAGAATGAAAACAATCAGAACAGCCCATAGCATCGGCTTTAAACTGATTGAAATTTCAACCGGGATAAGAACCAGTCTCTCCCTGACGGAAAAGGTCACCCTTCGCATGGCCTGACCTGCCTTCATACCGCTATCTAAAAATTTTTCAATATCTGCCGAACGGACAGGCCCCCATATGATTTCAAACCCGCATTCTTTTTTCACCTGTCTTGCGGAAACACCTGCCGCACCGAGCTGCGGAAGAATCAGTTTTCGATGATTTACGATTTCATTCAGCCCCGCGGCTTTTACGCTTCTCACCACCTCTTCCGTTCCGAATGTCCCCTTGCCGGCCGCACACCATACATTGATTCCGCGTGTATCCAGAACAAGCAGCCACGCGTTGGTATATTTCAGCTCCTTCCGGACAGCATCAAAACTCAGTTTATAATTCGCTGTAACCAGAACCGGTGAATCCGGATCTGGTGTTCCAACGCCATAGATTCCGGGAGCGACCTTGTAATGATTTCGATTGATGCCGATCCGTGTCATTACCGTCCCTGCCAGATCGGAAAGGGACAGCGCGCTTTTAACGCGGGGAACCCGACCTGCTTTTGATTCAATAAAATCTTCCACAAAACCACAGATTCGATAACCCGGTCTTTCAAACGGACTACTTGGAGGGCCTGCCGGGGACCCGCAGCAGACCTCCTCTTTCATCTTTTGGGGAAAAGCCGGCTGAATCTGTATCCCGCTGAAGCACGCACCTGTTCCGGCATCACAGCAACTGTTCTCCTTCATTATTCTCTCCTCTAAAAATTTTTCAGAACGATTCCGCGCGAACCAACGGTAAAGATCGCTGAAAAAGCTACAAAACCCCTGCCATTTTTTTAAACTGCTTTAACACATCCTTGTTCAGGAAGTAACAGGTGCAGGGCCCTTCCACCTCTCCTTGAATGAGCCCTGCTTCCTTCAGGCATTTTAAGTGCTGACTGACGGTTGATTGTGCCAATGGCAGAATTTTCACGATTTCTCCACAGACGCACTGATCGATCGCTTTCAGGTGCTCAATAATTTTGATTCGGGCGGGATGTGCGAGAGCTTTACAAATTTTTGCAAAGATATCGGAATCCATCTCTGTCTTGCCCGTATGATTATCCTGCTGGATTTTTTTTTTCATATCATCCGGAATCATTTTAAAATTGACTGAACTATCATGCTTAATCGTAAAACGACGATATACGATTAAGAAGCGCCTGTCAAGAAAAAACTATATTCAATTTGACAGCCTCTCTCGATTAAATAAAAAAAAATAAAACAAAACGCCGGCATGGAATGAAGCTTTGGCTTAAAGGGTTACTTTTTATAGATATATGCAAACAATCAAATTACATATGTCGCAATTAAACTACGGCAGACAGGCTTGCCTTTGTCGAACAAATGGCATTTTTTATTACGTCTAGCAAAGATGAGACTATGAAACGACGGGTATCCTTCCCGGGTTGGTATATGGTAATGTTTTTTTGACAAAAATATAACCCCAACCCAGAAAGGAGATACCGAGATGAATTATATCGGAGTAGACTGCCATATTTCAACCCTGGATTTTGCCGTTGTAAATGAAACCGGAAGACTCAAACAAAAAGCCCGTGTCAAAACCGGCGTAAAAGGATTCATGGGATTTGTAAAAAGCGTGCCCAAACCCAGAAAAATCTTTATTGAGGAAGGTACACTGGCAAGCTGGTTATTAGAAACCAGTATGCGGTATGGGGAAGAGTTAATTATTGCCGATCCTAAAATAAACAAGTGGATCGGCAAATCCATGAACAAGGATGATGAAATCGATGCTGAAAAACTGGCCCACCTGGCAAGAGGCGGATATGTCAAAGCCATTTATCATCCCGTGAACAAAAGAAGGCGTTTTAAGGAGCTGGTTTTTGCCTATCATGATACCATAAAAAGTCAAATCCGGATTAAAAACAAGCTTAAGGCCCGTTTCAGAACAGAAGGTATACAATGCAGAGGGGTTACCGTATATTCTGAAAGATACAGAAATGAATGGAGGAATAAACTCCCCAACAACCCAATTGCCCATTTGATTGCAGATCAATTATGGAGTCAACTGGATCAAATTCAGGAGGCCAAGAAGACGCTTAAAAAAAGTATAGAGACTGAGAGCAAGCAGTATCCTGAGATAAAGCGCTTTATGAAGGTTCCCGGCATCGGTGTTATCCATGCGTCGACCATATTCGCTATCATTGATACCCCGTATAGATTTTCAAACAAAAAGAAGCTGTGGATGTATGCCGGTATCGGCCTTTCAGAAAGGGCATCCGGCGGCACAGTGTATTCAAAAAAATTGACAAGAGAGTATAATCGGCATTTAAAGAATGCCATAAAGAAGGCTGTTGAGTCTGCTATTTTTGCTTATGACAGTCAGTTCAAAAGGCAGTATTTAAGATTAACGGTGGAACAGGGGCTTCCGTCCCACAAGGCAAAATTAACCTTGGCACGAAGTATATTAGCAACATTATACGGCATGTGGAAAAGCGGAGAAGTGTATGATCCTGATATAGATAAAAAAAGGAAAGGAAATAAAAAGTAATTTCGTGTATACCCTGTTGCTGAACTTTTTTCGATATATCAGCCAGCGATGGATATGCACGGAAGAGGGAAAGTATCATAGATCTATTGGCCCCATAAGGTCCTATTGAAAGATGAGTATGCACCCTCAATTTCCATAAATTTTCATAGGCCATAGAGTCTCCAAAGGATGTATGAGATAAAACTGTAGCAATTTTATTTCCTTAAAGACATAGAAAATAATTATCATCGTATTTAAGCTGATATTTGTATAAAATTGAATTAGTAATTGGGCACGAAACTTTTAGAAAAAGCGGATACCCTGAGAGTCAAAAAATATTTTTTAGGGTAATAAGGGAAGTATTTTCTTGACTCTCCGTTTCAAGGATAGAT
>JAWOIJ010000076.1:0-8779 GCA_046484745.1 Desulfobacterales bacterium
GGTCGATAAAACCATCAGTTTTAGAACCAATGAATGAATTAAGAGACTGCTCATTATCTCTACCAACTTCAAGAAATACTTTTGGTTGTAATGCCCTTAACTCTTCTTTCATTGCTGATATTGTCTTATTTCTTGCTGTTATATTTGGGTCTCTTTTTGCCACGATATACTCCGATTTAAATACCTGCTAACGCTGCGCATTACAGGTGAGCAGAGTTTGCGGACTTCGCAAATGAGAGTTTAACACCAAAGTATGCCAAAACCAAGTCGGCCCGCCCCTGCGAATCCTTTGTAAATGAGCATGTTATACAACTTTCATATTATTACTGTCCTAAATATAGCAAACAGAAGGTTAAAAATGATTATTGGTACAGAGATAATAAACAACATAAAAAACACCAAGAAAATTGGTCTCCCATACATTTTTTCTGGAAAATGCTTCTTAAATAATCTTATCGAGACCACCAAACCTATAAACAATAACAATACGGCCGATAGAAATGCCATCATGATAGCAATAACTGATTTAGCTTTTATCCCAATCAATAGTAGGGCAGAGGTAATGGTTGACCATTCAAGCCAAGTGAACCAGGCCTTGGCATACCCGTTGTCTAGTAGCCATTCTGAAATATCGCAAATTTTATTGAATATTTTTTGGTCTATCTCAAGGTTCTCATTCATAGGATCGCCGATTCTATTTTAGAAAATGTAATTCTACCAATGTATAACGTATTATTGTACAGACCGGTCTCGAATACATGCCTTTTCTCAACGCTTAGCATAATATTGAGAGATGACGATTTACTCAATACTTTTTATATAATGTAATAACAGTATGTTGTTGAGAGTTCATGGTTTCGTAACCATCGAAAGGGCGCGTTTTCATGCCAATTATAACACTTTAAGAGAAAAACCATTTAATTTTGAAATTTAGATATCCTTACCGGCAGTTTTGGGGATTTGATTTACCGATAATCTGTTATTGGAAATACAGAAAAATACAGATTCCAGCTATATGTAAATTTTCAAAAAAACCTCTTTGAGTGTTCTTTTTTTTAAGTGACAGCAAAGATGACAACAGATTTTTGATTAAGGTTTTTTCTCGTTGATATGAAGGGAAATAACAACAATATGACCTGTGCGGCTTTATTGACGAAGAGGCATTTAGAAAAAAGGATAGGCAGGGCCTAAAATAGACCCTGCCTAAATTTTCCGCAGTTTTTTACTTTCAACCGGTTTAACAATAGTATCCTGAAAGCTGCCCTTTGATATGTTTATTTAATGGTCACCACTGAATAGCCTTGTGCTTGATAGCCGACGACAGAGATGAAGCCGTTGCCTACATGATCTACTTCCGGTAGTATTGTAGCAGGATCTACACCCAACACCTTTAACGCATAATCACAGACTTCTATCTTCACACCGTCTTTCTTCATCTGCCGGATCATGTCGGCGAACTTGTTCAACATTTCATTGTCAGCGTCCTTGAAGCCCTCACGATTGGTAGAGATCAGTTTAACCGCAGGGCCGTGAAAAACAACAGCCACTTGTGGCTTTGCTTTAAGCGAGATCACGCTTTTATTCTTGTAAACGTCTTGAACAGCCCAGAAAACAATGTTGGCCATTTGGGGAGACCCAAGGCTTACATCAAAAACTGCCTTTATGCCTTTTACACCATTTAAGGCAGCGTACTCACCTGATACAGCGGGTGTCACGTTTAGCGCACTAATGAACACAGCGACTAAAATAATTAAGAGATGGCGAATTTGTGGATTATTATTTCTGTTCATAGCAAACCTCCTTTTCTTAGGCCTTTCGGCCAGGTGAAAGAATACTAAGCTCAGTCGCTACTTTAAAAAAATTGTGAGTTAGAGAAGGCTCAACTGATGGTCTTCGATTTGAAAAGTCATCAATGTAAAGGGCTCAAGAAAAAGAAAAAAGTAGCAACCTTTTGCCAAATTTTAAGTATGAAATTATCAAAGTCAAGAATATATGGATATATTTATTTCGAGGATTGAACTCCTCGCTCCAACAAAGAGATTCGACTTAAGAGGAGGTTTTGGAACCAATTCCAATTAGTTTCTCATACTCGTAACCGGCGCCGGAAGTCTCCCCCCCCGCTTCAAAAAATTCTCAGCGGAATAGGGATTTACCTCCATAATGGGCGCCTCTCCAAGCAACCCTCCGAAATCAACCGACTGACCGGCCTTTTTCCCGGGGACCGGGATAACGCGGACCGCCGTTGTTTTGTTGTTGATGATGCCGATGGCCAGTTCATCGGCAATGATGGCATTGATCGTGTGTTCAGGCGTATCCCCCGGGATGGCAAACATATCAAGTCCGACGGAACAAACGGCAGTCAACGCTTCCAGCTTCGCAAGATTCAGTGAACCTTTTTTCACTGCTTCAATCATTCCTGAATCCTCGCTTACCGGTATAAAGGTTCCGCTCAATCCTCCGACATTTCCACTCGCCATTGCTCCGCCTTTTTTCACCGCATCCATGAGCAATGCGATTGCCATGGTGGTTCCGTGCGCGCCGATGGATTCAATCCCGAATGCCTCAATAATATTGGCAACCGAATCTCCGCGGGCAGTCGTTGAAGCCAGTGAAATGTCCACAATCCCGAATGGAATGTCAAGATTCCCGGCAAGCTCCCGGCCGACGAGTTCCCCTCCCCGTGTAATTTTAAAAACCGTTCTTTTAATGATCTCCGAAAGCCCGGTCAGATCACACTCCCGATTTTTATCCACGACGCTGTATACGACACCTGGACCGCTAATCCCGATATTCAGAGACATGTCCGGCTCTCCGACTCCATGAAAAGCCCCTGCCATAAACGGATTGTCCTCAGGTGCATTGGCGAATACAACAAATTTCGCACACCCGATGGCATCTTTGGTTTTAGAAGCGGTCTGTTTCAGCATACCTCCGATCATATTGACGGCATCAAGGTTCATTCCAGCGACATTGGTACCTACATTGAGAAAAGAACAAATCCTGCTGGTTTCTGAAAATACATCCGGAAGCGATTCAATCAGAACGGTATCCGAGGCAGTCAGCCCTTTTTGTACCATCGCACCAAATCCGCCGATAAAATCAATGCTGGAATCCCTTGCCGCATGATCCATTACTTTTGCCATTTCAATATATTTCTGCTTTGTGCAATGAGTCTCCATGATCAGACTTACCGGGGTTATGGATATCCTTTTATTAACGATGGGAATTCCATACTTGGATTCCAGTTTTTCCGCTTCTTTCACCAGCCTCTGCGCATTGACGGATATTTTCCGGTAAACTTTCTCTTTAAAGGCTTCAAAATCCGAGTCAATGCAGTCTTTCAGATTAATTCCCAGCGTCGTGGTACGGATATCCAGATTCTGATGCAGAATCATACTGGCGGTTTCAAATACTTCTTCTACGGATATCGGCATCGTTTACACCCTGTGCATCATCTTAAAAATGTTTTCATGCTGGATCTGGATCTTCAGTTGAAGCTCTTCTCCGATCTTCTCCAGTTCTTGTCGGACCTCCTCCATTTTATATCCCGACTCTTTCATATCGACCAGCATGGTCATGACGAAAAAGCTGCCCATAATCTTCTGACTGATATCTTCAATGTTGATATTACACTCGTACAAAAGCATTGAGATTTTGGCGACGATGCCTTTTTTATCTTCACCGATAACCGTGATGAAAAGCAATTCCTTTTCCATAAATTTAACCCTGTTTAAGTTTGGGAAATCTGTTAATGATTAGAAATGGAACCCGCCATATAGGAAAGGCTGACGGCGATTTGTCAAAAACCGGGACTTATAACTCCCGACATTTCTTCGGGGTGGTTCAAATGGTTCTTACATCATAATTGTTCGAATTTTTTTCGACACGGCCATCAATGACAGGCAGCATCATCCGTATATGCAACTACCGATACGATGTTCTCATTTTCATTGGTAACATAAACATAATTTCCACTTCGCGGCGCTGCAATACCGTTTGACTCGTCGCGCAGCGGAATCATTTCCACAATCGAATTATCGGATGTCCGTATGACAGCCAGCAATTTCGTCTGGAGGCTGGAAACAAACACATATCGACCATCAAAAGAAGAAGCAATGCCGAACGGCGTAAAACCTACCGGAACTCTTTTTATGATGGATCCCTCCCGGATGACCGTTGCGGAAAATTTTTTCTCGTCAACCAGATACAGGTCTCCTCCGGGCAATATGGTCATATCGGGTGTATTGGAAATATTGATGCCATCAATTCCCAAATCGATTCTTTCAAGAACCCTGTAATTGGATAAATCAATTTTCAATATAACGTTTTCTTCCGTACTCAAATAGAGATAATTGTCTTCGTCCACCTGCATTTCATTCCAGGAGGCAAGCGCAATCGGCCGGTACTCTCCGCGGTTTAACAGAAACTCGTTAATAACCGGATGAGTTACGGTTGTCTGTGCATTCGACAGGACAGCCTCACCATAAATCAGATTCCATTCACCTGGAGAGTTGTAAGCACATCCCTCCCTGGGATCATTTATAAGATGAATGATTTCCGGGTCATCATAGAAAGGATGCAACCAGGAGCTGTAATTGCTGTTTCGAGTCCAGTCGTTCGCGGAGTCGGTATCGATACCATTCGGGATGCGTGAATACCCGCCGGTTATTTGAGGTTTTCCATTTATAAACGGCAATTCAAGCGGAGGAACGATTTGAATCACCGTGTTCGAGTAAAATTTACCGTCTCCGCTATAATTGTTTACCGTCACCCCGTCGACAATGTTCTGCCAGGGGGGTAAGATCTCCGGTGACTCTTCATAATCCAGGATGCCGTTATCATCCCGATCAAGATCCATTCCTTTTTCACCGGTAAAATTTTCCACCAGCAGAAGGGTTAGGGTGCCGTTATTGAATTGCTTGTTTAAAAATCCGGAAACCCAGTAACCGTTTTCATCCGGTCTCACATCGCGTATAACCGCCCCGATTTTACCGACCGTCAATGGACATTTCAATGGACATTCACTGCTCTTTGGATTGTCCTTGCAGATTGGATCTGTCATGTCAGGCACCAGGGACAGGAAACTGCATTCGCCATCAATCGCAATGATGGAATAATCCGAATCATCAATCCGATCACCGAAATATACCTCTACGTATTCCAATGTGTCCTGCCCCAGGGGTATTGTTGCCAGAACGGTATGATCGGATGTCTGAATCACCCGTATCGAATCCTCACGGGTATCGGTCACATAAACAGTATTTCCATCCGGAGAAACCGTAATCGCATACGGTCTGACTCCGACAGGAATCGTTTGAATATTGGCATGATCCGATGTCCGCAATACCGAAACCGTTCCATAGTCATCGCCTCCTGTATTCACAACATATACATGACTTCCGTCAGGAGCTGCTGCCAGTCGTTTGGGGTTTCGGCCGACAAGGATGGTTTTTACAACCGTGTTGTCCAACGCCCGGATTACCGATACCGTATCCTGGAATGCGTTTGTCACATACAGGAAGTCCCCCTTTTCCGTTGACACTGAAATAATATTATACGGCCGCAATCCCACTGTCACCCTTGCCCGATACCAGCCGACTTCATAGCGATACAGCCCGCCTTGTGGAAGCTCGCCAATCCACATACCACTCTCTTCAGCTGCATTTCGATCTGTGAAGGTATGGATGACTGAAATAAATTCGGAATTTTCAGGGTTCTGGGGATGAATTTCAAGCCTCGCCAGAATGCGGGCATCATCGGCAGGATCGATTATATGGATGATTCCATCTTCAATGACATACGGAAAGGTCCGGTTCGGAGTCTTAATCTGTTCGCTGTCTAAAAATTCCAACACAAAGGAGCAGGCTGGATACGCTGAATGAACAACATGGAATATCCCTTCAATCTTTATATCATCATAGACAAACTGATCACCCGTAAAAGAGCGGCTGACCGGTCTTGCCTCATGAGAAGGGTCATCCACACCGCAACTTATTGCAAGAAATCCGATCAGGCCGATGATCAAAAAACGTTTCCAGCACTGGTGCCATTTTTTTTCAGAAACGATCATTTTCATAATCAACATATCCAGATATCCTGGCCGGGATGATCCGGCCATGCATTTGCCGGGTAAGGATTGGTTTGGAATAGCATAAAAAGCCGGACCGGGAAAAATCCTTCTTGGCATAAACCGTGTTCGCACTACGAACCTGTATTTTAATATAGTCTTCAGTCCGCATTATATCAAGAAAAAAAGGAATTTTTTGAAAATATGTGGTCCCAGAAAAGGAATCAAGGAGATTCGACATTGCCCCATGACAGCGGCGATAAACCGTTTGATTGAACACACCAGAATCAATGAGTCTGATCAAAAGTGTGTCGCCGATCATGATATTTGTCTTGATCCTGTTGCTTATTAACTATAAATTCCGAGTCGATATGAAAACAGCGCAACTCATCATTTTCTTTACCATTGGACTTCTTTTAACCGCTGCAGGGCATTCCAGGTCGGACCTGACAGACCCGTATCAGATCTTCCAGAGGCACTATGAAGCCATAGGCGGCGTCAAAACATTAAAATCGATTAAAACAGCGTATATCGAAGGAACAACGGTTTATGACGGACTGAAAGGCAGATTCAAAAAATGGGAAGAAAGCCCCCTGCGCTACAGGCTGGAAGAGGATTTTACGATTATTGCGCAACTTGAAGGGGACAACGGACATTTTTCATGGATAAAAGATACAAACGGCAAGGTCATGATCTGCCGAGACGAAGAGACGCTTAAAAGGCGGAAGATAAAGATTCGATTGGAAAATTTCGAACATCTCCAGCCGGATTCAAAATTTTTTTCCCTGTCTTTTGAGGGCATCCAGATGGTTGAAAACGATCCCTGCTATGTTGTCAAGCTCACCAATCGTATTAATCATGATGTTCTATGGAGCTTCTTCGATACCAAGCACTTTCTTCTTCGAAAATCCATATTGAAACAGCCTGATATGGAAATTCACACCGTATATTCTGACTATCATGAAGAACATGGCATCAAAATAGCGTATCATGAAGAATCCGATATTTTCCCAAGAGAAAAAAAAGAGATTACAACGATTGAAAAGTGCCTGATCAATACGGATATTGACGACTCGGTTTTTGAGATGCCTGAGAATATCGCTCGCGATTTTCGTTTTCAGAACGGGAACAGCTCCGAGAATATCCCTTTTGAATTTGTTGAAAATAACATTTTTCTGAGAGTAAACATAAAAGATGATGAACGTCTGTGGCTTTTGGACAGCGGTGCTTCCATGTCTGTCATTGACAAAAATTATGCCGATTCACTGGGTGCAAAATCAAGCGGAAGCATAAAGGGTTTTGGTTTTGGAGCAAACTTTGATCTTCAGTTCGTAACCCTTCCCGCATTTAGCATACAAGGTGTTGAATTCGAAGAACAAAAAATTTTTTCCTTCGCAAATTTGGCCGAAAACTTCCATGAACCTGTCTGTTTCGGAATATTGGGATATGATTTTCTATCCCGATTTGTCGTTAAAATTGACTATGCAGATCAGAAACTTTCTATTTATGATCCGATCCATTTTAAATACTCCGCCAATGGAACAATTATTGACGCGCCGCTGAAAAGCAGAACGTTCACCATTCCGATGACAGTAGACAATCAATATTCAGGCAGATGGTCGATCGACCTTGGCTCTTTCAATACGTCTTTTTATTTTCCTTTTGCGAGTTCCAACAATCTGTCTGATAGAAAAGGGATAGAACGGATCAGCAGGGGTATGGGCGGCGAATACATGGAAAAAACGGTTCAGTTTAAAAACCTCAAAATTGGAGGGTTTGTCATAAAAAACCCCTTGATATGCGTTCCCTATAAAGAAGAATCCGGTGCCTCACTTATCGGCGAACTGGCCGGCAATATCGGAAACTCAACGCTGCGACATTTTCAGATATATCTTGACTATGAAAAACAGCAGGTCATTCTTGAACAGGGGAAAGATTTTAACAAAAAATTTCCACGAGACAACAGCGGGATGATGATCGGAAGAACAGAGCAGGGACAGCCGAAAATCGTATTTATTGCTGCCGGATTGCCAGGTGATAAAGCAGGCTTTTTAGAAGGAGATATCATTCTCTCAATCAACCGTAAAAAGTCGGAAAAGGATTTGAGCATTCTTCAGATTGCCAGGCTGCTTCGAGAGGATGCCGGAACAAAACATGACCTTGTGATCATGAGAGATGGACAAATAAAAACGATCCGGCTGACCCTTGAGAACCTGTATGAAACAGTTCCAGACCTGAAATCCACTACCCGCTGTTTTTAAAGGCATAACCATAAAAAAAATCCAGGTTCAGACCCTATGATTTTTCTTGTTTCAATAAAAAATGGGTTGCATGGAAATACCGATTATGTTAGTCGTCTATGTTTGATTTATGGTTTCCGGATAAGGATCAATTTGCTGAAAGGCCGGATAAGGATCAATTTGCTGAAAGGAATGAATTCGCGATGACTTCGAATAAAGAACTGAAGCTGGCTTATGCGCTGGCTGTTATTCTGTTTCTTGTGGGCGGAATATGCTATGCAGCCTTTCCTGTTGAAAGCCCGAAAGACCCTGTTAGAAAAATATTTAAAACATCTGCGGGGAAAGTATTGTTCACCCATAAAGTTCACAGAACAGAAACGGGATATGGTGCCGCGTGCATTGACTGCCATCACCACAATGAAGAGGATGAGGCGGACTTCAAAGCCTGCGGCGAATGCCATAAGGTTGAAGA
>JAWOIJ010000045.1:0-118085 GCA_046484745.1 Desulfobacterales bacterium
CGCAAAAAGGCGAATTCATCAAGTTTTAGGTTTTAAGTGTTAAGTTTTAGGTTTGATGTAACAACCAATGGCCCATAAATTATCCCAAGAATCCCAAAGAGTTTCATCCCGCCGATAATCGACAGGAAAACCAGAAGGGTGTGCATTTTTAAACGGTTGCCTACGATTTTAGGCTTGAAGATATATTCAACGCCAAAAGACAATACCACATAAAAAACAACAAAAAATATAGCTGCAACGATTCGCCCTTTTAAAAACAGGAAAAAGGCAGCTGGAAGAAATACAATACCGATTCCGGCAATTGGGAGAAAAGCGAGCAGAGCCATTAAGACCCCCCACAAAAAAGGGGATTTTAATCCAAAAAACGCAAACACAATCCCGCCAATCGTTCCCTGTATGATACCCCCAAGACCGTTTCCGATAAGAACCGCACCGGACATATCCTTGAACTTTTGAATCAGTTTCTCATCCTGATCCTTTGGGAGTGGAGAAAGATCGGTTATAAATTCAACCAGTTTTTTACTGTCCAACAGGAGAAAAAAAATAATGAGAAGCATGAAAAAAAAGTTAACGACAAAGCTGAGTATGTTGGATGTGATCATCTTTGCCTGTTCAAACAGAAAAAGACCGATGAATTTTCCCAACTCGGATATGGATTTGTTTAAATCTTCAACCGTGAATTGAATATTGATATTTGACAACACCGCATTCATTTTTTCAAATGCCTGACTGTTTTCAAGGAGTTTGTTCAACTGGCCGCTCAAAACAGCGCTTTTCCCCATAATATAAAGATCATAGGCTTCTTTGGATAAAATACCCGTAAAAACAAGAATTGGAATAAACAGAATAAAAAATATCAGAATACAGGTAAAAAGAGCGGCCAGGGAAGGCGTAATTCTTAATTGATTAACCGCATACTGATAAACCGGGTTGAATGCGCCCGTAACCACCGCAGCCAGAATAATGGTTGATAAAAAAGGAAGCAGCAACCACCCGATCAAAAAAATGGAAATTAAAAATAATCCCAGAAAAAACCATAGAATCCGATCGTTTGTTGTTCGCTCCTGCATGAACTCCCCCGTATGGGCCGGCTGGCTGATAAACGTCTACCGTTTAAACACAATACAAAAGAAATCGTTGCAGACTGCCTCGCAGCTGCTGATTTGATACTCCTGTTTTTTTAAACCACAGGCCGATTGCTTGCCGGCCAGCGGCCGGCTTGTATTGAAACTAACAAAAAATTAAAAAAATCGGATCGTTAACCAAAAAAGGTGTGTTCCCAGGTGCTATATTGTTCGTGATTGCAGCGTATAAAGCATCTGCAAAACCCGTTCATACGGGCTTCCAGACTTCATGGGTTTGTGTCGGTCTTTGGCCAAACAATTCAAGCCCATCCTGATTTCCAGGAGAAAGGGAATGAACAACAGGACAACTTTTTATCTGCTGAGAAATCCGCCCGCGACTAAATATAGGACCACCTCGTACACCACAACCGGTGTATAGTCATGAAAAGCATGAAAAATAATGCCCCCTCCTATAATTGCAGGTACCATGAAAAAAACCAAAATCCCCAGCTTTCTGGAAATACTCATCTTCTATTTACTCCTGTTGCATGTTTATATCGTTATTCAGACAGGCTGAACCGGATCAAAAACTATTCTGTTTTTAACAATTACATATGGCCAAGTAAAGAAAAAAATCAGCAAAGGCCTTTCTTTTTTACGGTCTGTTTTTATTCGATTTTTATACCTTTTCCCCAGCCCTGTAAACCATAGAGCCGGACCCTGTGGACCGACTCGTTTTCAACGCTGTTTTTGGGCGGAATTTAACGCTCAACAACCATTGCCATGCCCATTCCGCCGCCGATGCACATCGTGATTAGACCTGTGTTGTATTGTCTGCGTTTCATCTGGTACATACCGGATACCATTTGACGTGCTCCTGTACAGCCGATGGGGTGTCCGAGCGAAATACCGCTGCCAAGCTCATTCGGGCGATCAACCTCGATGTCGAGTTCACGCATACAGCCGATTGCCTGTGATGCAAAGGCTTCATTAAGTTCTATCATGTTAAAATCATTGATGGTCATGCCGCATCTCTTTAAAACCTTTCTAACAGCCGGCACCGGACCCAGACCCATATATGCCGGATCAAGACCTCCGGATGCAAAACCCTTAATTTTCACAATCGGTTCCAGTCCCAGGTCTTTTGCCTTTTCCGCGCTCATCATCAGCACCGCTGCCGCCGCATCATTAATTCCGGAAGCATTGCCGGCGGTAACGCTACCATCCTTTTTAAATGCAGGCCTCAACCCGGCCATTTTTTCACGGTTTGTCTCCATAGGCCGCTCATCGGTATCAAAAACAGTTTCTCCTTTTCGGGTTTTAATGACAACCGGTGCAATTTCACCGCTAAAGGCGCCATCCTTGATTGCCTTCATGGCTCGGCCGTGGCTGAGGACTGCCAGTTCGTCCTGTTCCTCCCGGGAGATCCCATATAAACTCGCGATATTTTCAGCTGTTTGACCCATATGATATCCGTAAAAAATTTCAAACAGACCGTCAAACACCATTAAATCATAGATTTCCCCGACACCGGAAAGCTCCATTCTGTGTCCCCACCGGGCTTTTGGCAAAGCCATTGGGGCTAAGCTCATATTCTCCTGACCGCCAGCAAGAACCACATCCGCCTGCTCAGACATGATCGAAGCCGCGCCAAGTGCAATTGCTTTCAGTCCGGAACCGCATATTTTATTGACAGTGAGGGCAGGGGTTTCCTTTGGTATACCGGCACGGATCATCGCCTGCCGCGCCGTGTTTTGACCCTGCGCGGCCTGAAGAACATTTCCCATGATCACTTCATCAATAACAACCGGTGTATGGGAATCATCCCAGTCATAGGAACTCTTTTCCAGATCAACCATACCCTGATCTTTCAGTTTATCCGGCACAACAGCCTGCATCTCCTCACCCATCACCGGCCTCAAACCCACTTTTTTTAAAACATCTTTCATCACAATCGAGCCCATTTCAACCACAGGCACCGTTTTTAAAGAGCCGCCGAATGCGCCAATTGCCGTTCTCGATCCGCCGACAATAACCACTTCCTTCATTTTAATCCCCTCCATATTGATTTATTGGAAAACTTATATTACCTTATCATATCGCGTGAATGAATTGCGAGAACGAAAAAAAATTTTTCGAACTGGAAAAAAGTTGACACTCGCGTAAAAAGTCAAAAATTTGATGGCAAAGAAAAAAGTTCAAGTTCAAGGCGCGCAAATCCCGAGGAATACCGTGCCAGCGGTAGCCGAAGGCGTGTGTAGTTAGCCTACTCCGCAGTGACGAGGGATGACACGCAGTGCGGTTTTTCAAGCCGATAGGCGCAACCGTCAGCGCTAACCGCAACACGGAAATTGGACTTTTTACGAAGCCATCAAAGTTACCATAAAAAACTAACAAAGGTCAATGAAGAGATCCGATGTGCCTCGTCCTTTTTTCTTTTGATCTGCACCCTGAATATCAATACATTGTTGCCGGTAATCGGGATGAATTTTACAAACGTCCAACACAGCCTTTAGGCTTCTGGAAAGATGAACCCCTGATTCTTGCCGGCCGGGATCTTGTGGGAGGCGGGACATGGCTGGGTGTTACAAAGACGTTAAGGTTTGCTGCAATTACAAATTACAGAGACCCTTCGGCCGTAAAAAAAAATGCACCTTCCCGAGGAAATCTTGTTCGGAATTTTCTGGCCGGTAAAGCTTCTCCGGAAACCTATCTGGAGCATGTCCGGAAGACAGGAAACCAATACAATGGCTTTAACCTCCTCATAGGCGAAAAAGAGCAACTCTGGTTTTATTCCAATATAGAAAAAAGAGCGCAAAAAATTTCAAGCGGTTTTTATGGGTTAAGCAACCACGTTCTGGATACACCCTGGCCAAAAGTAAAAAAAAGCAAATCCTCCCTGAAAACGATCTTTGCTAAAAAAAAAATAGATATAGAAACGGTCTTTGAAATTCTATCAGACAGGCAGTATCCCCCTGAAGACCAGCTTCCGGATACAGGTGTCGGTCCTTTCCGGGAACGTATTTTATCTCCGATCTTTATTCGCAGCAAAGTATACGGAACGCGCAGTTCCTCAATTCTGCTGATCAAAAAAACCGGACACACCACCTTCATTGAACGAACGTTTTCGACAATAACGGGTAAAGGAGTTCATCAAAATACCCGAACATTCACCTTCTCCGGAACTCCTTTTTCGGATTAAATTCCGCCTCACGATAAACAAGGCCCCTTAAAAGAAAACGATCAACTCTTTTTTTGATAAATGCTTGACATCAGACTCGATCTGTCAGATAATGCCTGTAAAATTTAGATAACAGTTCACATAATATCTACTTTTCCTGAATGCCATAATGATAAAACCGTCCATTAAAATAAAAATTATTGCGATTTAAATTTGTTCGTAACCCATTCATAAACAAAGGAGGATTATTGATGAAAAGATTAACAATCGTATTGTTAGCCCTCTGTTTGTCTTTTATGACTGCAGACCCTTCCATATCCGCAGATATTGACTTCAGTGGCGAGTACTATGTGGAAGGAGTCTGGAATTCAAAACCGGATCTGTTGGATTCTGACTCAAGAAGGGAGCATCGCCGGATGCGGCTTCGGGTCCAGACCGATTTTACCGTTACGGATAATTTAATGCTGACGACCCGGTTTGATGCCCTGGATAAGTTATGGAACACAAATGATTCCGCACTTGACCCCAGTGTAAAGAAGGGTTTCAATGATGTTGACGCCACAAACATTGACTTTAATCGGGCTTACATGTCCATCAAAACCAAGGTTGGTCTGTTTCAAATCGGCCGGATGGAAGGCATCACCTGGGGAACCACATGGGCGGATGATTATGCCGATGTTGACCGCATCAAGTATGTTCTTCCCCTGGATGTGAAAGACGGCAAACTGTATATTGTGGCAATCAACGAAAAGACGACTGAAAACGATATTGACATGGATCTGGCGGGAAAAGATAATGACAAATGGTATCTGGCCACCGTTTACAAGCAGGACAAATTCGACGGCGGACTTCTTTTCGGATACTATAACTTCAACCGTTCTCCGGATGCCGGTCAGCGCTTTGCCATCGATCAGTTTGATGAGGCAGGGTACTCCTTGACATCCGGAGGAGCCACCGCATACGGTTCCCTGCTGACAGGATATGGTACGGCTCTTGCGATGGACGGAGGAACTCCCGGAGCCAATGTGGTTGCCTTTTTAACAGCCAATCCGGACTTTAGATCAACCTATGCAAAGTTGGGAGCACCGGGGCTTGCAGGCACACCCCTGGACATCATCGCAACACGGAATGCGCTTTCGGAGTCGGACGTATATCTGCTCTCTCCCTATTTTCGAGGCAAATTCGGCAAGCTGGGTATCACCGCAGAGCTTGATTATATTTTTGGAACGGTTGAATATGTCGATGGAATAGAGGAAGATCATGATGTGGCTGCGTATTCCTGGTTTGCGGAAGCAACCGTTGATGCAGGCCCCCTGATCTTCCAGGCCGGCTACGCGTATCGAAGCGGTGATTCCGATGATACAGATAACGATGAAGAATCCATGGGGTTTGTATCTCCGGGTCTGGACTGGGAAAAGATGTTCATCCTGTCTTCGGATTCCCACGGCATGAACCGGTCCTTTGCAGGCGGCCTTGGAAACCATGTTGGAACAAAATATCTGACCTGGTCACAGGCCCTGATAGACGGCTTTCAGATGCCCTATATCGGAGTCGACTATGCGGCAACGGACAGCGTCACCATCGGCCTTCTGGCGGCATTTTCGACTGCGGATACAACCAGGCCGGGATGGGATGATGATCAGGGCACGGAAGTGGATCTGAACATCACATGGAAGCTGATGGACAACCTGGAATACCGGTTTACAGCAGCCTATCTTGCGTCAGGAGATTACTGGAAAGGAGATCCGAACAATATCATATCGACCTATAATCCTGATCCGGAAGATATCACCTGCCTGTATAGCAAGCTGACCCTTACTTTTTAGCACAGCACTATAGAGACGCACCTTCAAAAAATCAAAAAGCCCTGAGCCGGACAGCTCAGGGCTTTTTGATTTTATATCAAGCCCTTTTGCATGAGTTTACACGATATGAAACAAAATTATCCATGAGGCTATGTTTATAATAAACTTACCAGCCTCTAAAATATTTACCGATCAAACAGCGATCAAGAGCCTTTTCGTTCGTTGATTGCGACATTTGGAGTATTCTATCATTTGCTCCGCTAAATTTGAAAAACTCGGTCGCAAGCTCCCTCAAACAGTTTCAAATTTGACGCTTCACTTCATGAAGAATACTTTCCAAATGACCGCAATAGACTTCACTCAGAGGCCGCTTGATCTCTGATAGAGCGAATGTATCGGAAAAGTATGATGACAATCTATAGGCAGGCAAACGGTTTTTCAGCTCACTAGGTTGGATAGATGTTTCTCCCCATATTTCATGGGAAGAAATACGGCGACAATGCTTAATCCGAGTGCCGCGCCAAAGGATATGAATATCCAAACCCATTCAAGGATGGAAATCGACCGGTTTTTCAGCTCCGCCATAAAAAGATTGTAAACAGGGCCTGCTTCAAGAATCAACACCCCCGCGATATAGCCTGCGCAAAGCACCATAAAAAGAAATCCGCCGTAGCTCGTCACGGCCTGCGCTGGATTTTCAGCTTTAAAATCCGGATAAACCGCTCCCAGTCCAATGCCCATGGCCACAATCCCGGGGACCATGAAACAGATGGTCGCAACGGAAAGTATCATCATAAAAGAGGTTACATTGAGCAGAATGTTCGTTGCAACAATTAGAATCACCGTGAGCAAAAGCAGTGGCAAAAAATAGATAAAAAATTTAATCCATAAGAATGTTTTCTGCTGAACCGGAGCCGCTTTTATCAGCCAGAAAGCTTCCTTCTCAAGGCTTACTGCCGGAAAGGCAAATCGTGCCGTAACTGCGGTTAAAACAAATGCCGCAAGTCCTACATTCAGGAAAGACAGGATGTTTTGAAGATAGATGGCTTTGATGGGCGCTTTTTCAAGAGGAAGCACGGAGAAATTATAGATATAGATTACAACCAGTCCGGCAATGAGAAACAACTGTGACCACTGCGTCTGGTCGCGCATAAAGGTTTTGATTTCACGAACGGTGAGTGCTCTTACCGGTCCTGAAAAAAATAAAAACCAGCGCCTTTTCGCCATGGCCTTATATTTTACGGAACGAACCATGGCGGTCTGAGCTTTGGAAACGCCTTTAAAATAGATATGATCCGCAAGCCAGATACAACAAACAGCTATTGCGCAAGCTCCTGCGGCAAGAAGTACAAGGTGAAAACAGGACTCCGCTATGGATCCTTCCAGGGCGTTTTTCAGAAGGTCAAATGCCCAGGTGGTTGGCATAAAAGGGGAGGAAGGTGTTTTCAACGACTGGAGATATCCCATGGTATTGGCAAAAACTTCCGGATCCACAAGCTGCTCCGGCCTCAGCATTCTGAACGCGATAAACAAAATCAGGAAAAGAGAGAGGCCGAGGAATATGAAAATGCTGCGAATACGGCCTGCCGGTATGGCAAGAACCGCGATCATCACAACAATTGAACTTAAGGCTGAAGCGAAGAATGAAAGCAGAAGGAGCGCGAGGGCGACGCTTCCATAAAAAAAAGGTCCGGTTTGATAAATGATTCCAAAAGAAAGAAAAACAGGCAAAGTATAAACAACAACCATCCATGCACTGTCGGCTGTGCTTTCAATCCACCGTGCAATAAATATCTTATATCCGGAAACGGGAAGGGAGTGCACGAGAAAGAGATCTCTTGAAAGATAAAGCTTGGAGAGCAGGGTCAAGATGCTGCTGAACACAAGGAGCGAAAAGAGTGTAATCAGCATCATGGAAAGAAGTTTGTAGGCAAGGATATCACCCAGGCCCTGAATTCCCCTGAAATAGAAAAGCACGCGAAGGGAAACCGCAAAAATACCGGCCCAGAAAATGATCCCCAGCGCTGCCAGCAGGTACCAGGCCTTTCTTCCGCCGATTTTGAACCGTGCTCTCCCCCTGTTCCTGATCGACAGAATCCGTGGTTTGATAAGGGAGATTACCTGTTCCATGGAAGCTACGTAATCATGTTTTGAATTCGCATCATAAAGTCACCGATATCACGCCCGTATTCAGGTGATCCGTCGACGCTGAGAAATTTGTTTTTAATGGCATCCACCATGTTCACTTCATTCAGCATAACCGGAAGGGCGCCGTCGATTCCGTTAAATTTCATATGAACGAAGGGACGCCTTTTTTTGTAGAAACCCCTTCCTGCTTTGGATTTTCCGGCTTTTACCCTGAAATATGCCGCGATATCTTCATTTTCAACCGACATCTGATAGATCCGTTCCGGCTGTTTCGATGTCCACCGTACCATCTCCGGATCTCCTCCCTTGTTGTACTGGCTGAGCGCGGTTGTGATCATGTAAATGGTCATTTTGATCTTCAGCCTTTTTTTGTCTTCTGCTTTGGGTTTTGCATTGGGCATGAGAATTTTAAGACTCAACAGAAGGCTGAACATCTTAATCAGAAGCCCGATTCTGGTCAACCCTTTGATTTTCGGGATTACGGGTTTTCCAGCCAGCATGTCGTTCATTTTTTTAACGCTGTTAAAACTGAATCGGATATCCGGGTTGTCGCATATGCCCTGCATGATTTCGAGCTCGCCGTCTTTGAAATCAAGATATGCGCCTATTTCTCCGTCACCGTTTTTCGCCGCAAACTGAATTTTTGCGGTTACGCCTTTGAATTTCTTTTTCATCTTCGGATTATCGGAAAGAACGACTTTCATCACCGGAAAAAGCGCTCTGAGAAATATTCTTGCGGTTAACAAATCTCTTTCAGTTGTCATGCTACACCTCATCTTCCCAGTCTTCATCTTCTTCAAAATCCATTTTCATGACCTCTCGAACCTTGCCGATAATTCCGTCGGTATCCAACTGGTAGTAGTTGCAGAGATCTTCCGGATAGCCGACGATGCTGAAGCAGTCGGGAATGCCAACCTTGATAAAGGCGCATCCTTTTCCGCTGGCAGCGATGACATCTGCCACAGCGCTTCCGAGGCCACCGAAAACATTATGATCTTCAATGGTGATGATCCTTCTGGTGTCTTGAACCGCCGAGAGAACCGCTGCTTCATCAAGGGGCTTGATGGTGTGCATGTTCAGCACGCGGACGCTCAATCCATCATTTTCTTCCAGAAATTTTGCGGCTTCGGCTGCCTGGAGCACGGTTACACCGCAGCATATCAGGGTGATATCCGTCCCTGATTTTATTTCTACTGCTTTTCCGATTTGAAATCCATAATTTTCATCACCATAGTATTTTGGTTCAAACCCTCGCCCGATGCGGATGTATACCGGTCCCGGCCAATCCAGGCTCGCTTTTACGGCATTTGCTGTTTCTATTCCGTCTGCAGGCGCGATAACGGTCATGTTGGCAAAGGATCTCATAATGGCAAGGTCTTCGGTACAGTGATGGGTCGATCCTGCCGAACCAAAGGAAGTGCCCGCATGAGTCGCAATAATTTTGCAGTTAAGGTTTTGATAGCAGATATCCGTGCGGACCTGTTCTACGCCGCGCAGGGCGGTAAACGCCGCCATTGTTGACACATAGGGAATAAGACCTGCCTTGGCCAGACCTGCGGCCACTCCGAACATGTTTTGTTCTGCAATGCCGACGTTGAAAAATCGATCCGGAAATTTTTCCTGAAACTTTCCGATTTTAGTCGATTTTGCCAGGTCTGCCGAAAGTCCGACAATTTTCGGATTTTCTTCTCCCAGATTACAGAGCACCTCGCCATATATTTCCGCCTGGGTCATCGTGTCTGCGTCATAGACTGTATAGGTTAATCCTTCGGTCATCTCGTCCTCCTCGTATTCTGGCAGCCCAACAGAATTTCTCTCGAGCCGTAATTGTTTTGCGGTATTCTTCTATTCCTTAAGGCCGGTGGCATTTCCATGCATTCGATCAATGGCTGCCTTTGCTTTTTCCACAAGATCCGTATCCAGGCCGCCATAGTGCCATTTCACTTCATTTTCCATGAAATCGACACCTTTGCCCTTGATCGTGTTAGCAATGATAACCACCGGCGCCTTTCCCTCTTCCCGGGCATACTCCACTGCTTCCGCCAGTTCCGTATAGCTATGGCCGTCTACTTCTTTTACGATAAACCCGAACGCTTTCCACTTGTCCGCAAAGGGTTCGAGGCCCATGACTTCTTCGGTGGGGCCGTCAATCATCAGCCTGTTTCGATCCACAAACGTAATCAGGTTGGTAACTTTAAAATGAGAAGCAGCCATGGCGGCTTCCCAGATTGTTCCTTCATTACACTCGCCGTCTCCCAGAATACAATAGGTCAGCCATTTTTTATGTTGAACCCGTGCGCCAAGCGCCAGGCCTAGCGCCATGGGAAGGCCATGACCGAGAGAACCCGTGGAAGCGTCCACACCTTCAACTTTCAGGCTGTCGAGATGCATGCCGAAAGGAGACTTGAACTTGTTGAACTCTTTTAGAAGTTGAAAGTCAAAGTAGCCTTTTCGCGCGAGAAGAGCGGCCAGACCCACGCCGCCATGCCCCTTGCTCAGAAGCATCCTGTCCCTGTCCTCCCAATCGGGATTGCTTGGGTCGATGTTCAGATATTTATAATAGAGCAGAATAAGAATTTCTACCATGCTCATGGCGCCGCCGATATGTGATCCACCGGACCAGAAAGTGATATCGACGATATCCTTTCTGAGCTGCCATGCTTTTTTGTTAAATTGTTCAAGTTCCTGGTCTGTGATCGGCATCTGTTCCTCCCCTGTGGCTGATGGCTTCGTAAAAAGTCCAATTTCTGTGTTGCGCGTCATCCTTCGGCTACCGATGGCGCAGTATTCCTCGGGATTTGCGCGCCTTGAACTTGAACTTTTTATTTTGCCATCTAAATTTTGATTTCCTGATTGAAAAGATTTTAATTATATCTGCAACGTTTTAAAAACGGTCTCCATATTTTTTTTTGACGGCTTTAAATGCATCATCCGCGATTTCAAGAGTCTTCCGGATATCGTTCTCTTCATGAGCCGTTGAAACAAACCAGTTGTGATGCGAAGTAAAATATGCGCCCCGCATGGTGCACTCGGCACACCAATCCTGATGAAGCATCAGGCTTTCGTCATTGGTGATTCTCAGATACGGCATGGAGGGGACACCGGAGACCTTCAGATCATATCCGTAACTTTTTGCAAGGTCAACCAGTCCGTCCATAAGTTTTTTTCCGGTTTCCTGCATTATTTTCGGGCCGTTTATTTTTTTTAATTCCTGAAGCGTTGCCAGGGCCGCACCCATCGGCTCTGATTGAAACCAGTAGCTTCCGGTGTAGAAAACCCGAGCAGTGGCTTCCTTCAACGCCGAGGTTCCCATGAGCGCGGAAATCGGATAACCGTTCGCGATCGCTTTACAAAAACAGATCAGATCCGGCTCAAATCCGAAATACCGGTGTGAACCTCTCATGTCAAGTCGGAAACCATGGCGGATATCATCAACAATCAAAACAATTCCCTTTTTTCTGCAAAGGGATTCCACCTGTTTCCAGTATCCGTCTTCAGGAAGCTCATTGTCTTCAAAAGCGGGAACATGATAGGGGGTTGCAATAAACCCGGCGATATCATTCGGATTTTCATCTACCGCCCTTTCAAAGGCGGAAAAATCATTCCATTTCACGCGAATGATATTTTCCGAATCTTCTTCCATGGTTCCGTGGTGGCCAGGGGCCTGCATCCATGGGGAGACACCGTGGTATCCGCCCCGGATCATGATTGTTTTTTTTCTTCCGGTGGCGTCGCGTGCGATCATCGTGGCATAATTGGTCATATCGCCGCCGTTCTTGGCAAAAAATACCCAGTCTACTCCTGAAATCAGATCAACCATATATTCAGCCAGTTCAACCATTACCCCGGGTGCTCCGGTTGTACAGTTTCCCTTTTTAACCTGGTCCATGGCTGCTTTGTCGACCTGCGGATGGTTGTATCCCAGAACCATGGGACCATACGCGCACATGTAGTCAATAAATTCATTGCCGTCCACATCCCAGAATCGGGGGCCTTCCGCTCTTGATGTGTAGAACGGGTAAGATGTCGCGGGCACAAGAGGTGCGGGGCTGAAATGTCCGTATATGCCGCAGGGGATAACACGGGCGGCACGTTTAAAAAGTTCCAGTGATTTTGGATATTGATATGTTTCCATGGGAAACTCCTCTTGTTGTTGAATGGTTACCCTAATATCGGCATTGCATTTCTTCGAGTCGGGTATGAATTTTAAATTGTTAATTATGCCAAGTAGATCGGTATTCTATCCAGGATCAAGCTCAGGGCATCGAGCATGGGGATTTGTCCTTTTATGGTGACATCCCCGGACGCAATGGCTGTAAATGCATCGATCTTTGCATTCAGAAAGTCATTTGCCACCTGAACGTCTTTCATAAACATACAGGCCATCGGACGGTTCGTTTCCCCCATGCCGGGTTCTATCTGTCCATCCTGAAACAGGATCGTTACAGCCGGTCCATCCGGCAGAATTTTCATCAGAACAGTGCCGTCAGGAATATGAGAAGCGACCTGTTTGCCGACAGGATCGAGTTCGCCAATCTCCCGCAAGGCAAAGGCGGCGGTATTCAAGGTGAACCGGGTGTTCAGTTCCAGATAAGCCTTTTCCTTCAATCGCTCTTCCGTCGGCCTCAGGTAGTATTCCAGCTTGTCGGTGAGTTTTGTAAAATCACCCGTCAGAAAGGGAATTTTGGTAAACCCTTTCAGCGGGATCGGGTTTCCCTTGCCGTCCATCATGCGGTTCAGGTGGGCCGGGGTGATAAAAAACAGTTTTATGGCAGGGGCGTAATGTTTTCCGCGACCAACCCGGCATTGACCGTCCTGGAATTCAATGTATGCCCGGGGGCCTCTGATCACGGAAAATTGAATGGACAGATTCCAGTTTTTGGACAGCTCCGCCATTTCCGAATCGTATTTCACGAGGTCTTCGAGATTTTTCAACACCGCATATAGGTTTAGACGGGCCTTGATCAGTTCATGCACCATATCGGGCACCTCCCGTGTTTGAATTTACCGGCTGAAGATTTATGAGTGAGTGCTTACTCACCAACCTATCTAAATGAACTCGCCGTGAAAAGTCAAGGGAAAATCACAGCAGAAGAATAATGCTTGAAGAAGATTCGGAAATTTTTTAATCTTCAGTTTATTCGGTTTCCTTTTCCAGAAAAAGCTGTTTATTTTTAAAATTTTCTGCCATAAAAAATGGAATTTGACACTCTTGAAATATAAAGCAAATATGAGCGCAACCGTAAACAATCACCCTCAGGTTCGGGCGCATCTGTTTCATTTAATCCGGGGAGAAGGATGAACGATAACGCGATTCAACATCAGAGCGACGGATATACCGTGAAAAAGCACTACAAAGAAACTTTTGAAAAGATATCGGAAGACAAACGGGAAAATATCCGTACAGTAGCCGCCGCTGAATTTGCCAAGCATGGATTCAAGGCTGCAAACATTAATATCATTGCCAAAAAGGCAGGCATCAGTATCGGTTCCATGTACAATTATTTCAGCTCCAAGGAGGATCTTTTCCTGACGGTCATCGATTACGGGTATCAAGTCCTTGAAAGCGTCATCTCTGAAATCGATCTTGAGAAAGGGGATATTTTCGATAAAATCGAGAGACTGCTGAGAGCTGCGCAGAAATATTCAAAAGAATATCCTGAGCTGAATCAAATCTATCTTGACATCACCTCTGAAGGTCTCTCACACCTTTCGGTCATGCTTTCGCGCAAGATGGAAACCATATCCGCCCGGTTCTATCGTGCCATGCTTTCGGAATCAAAAAAATCAGGGGAGGTTGATCCGGAGCTTGACGAATATGTTACATCCTATTGCCTCGACAACCTGATTCTTCTGTTGCAATATTCTTATACCACGGATTATTTCAGAGAAAGAATGAAAATTTTTGCGGGCGAAGACGCTCTGGAGGATGATGAGAAGATCATTTCCGGTATGATGGTTTTTATCCGCAAGGCACTGTCTCCAAATTTGAAAAACCCGTAATAAAAGATTTCTCAAAGATAAAAATTTGATTGACAAAATAGGGTGTTGTCGATACGAGAGGGTTATGAGTGAGTAATCACTCATAAATTTGAGCAGAGAGGTTCGAAAATGAAAATTGGTATACCAAAAGAGATCAAAATCGAGGAAAGAAGGGTTTCCCTGATCCCGGCCGGTGCGGCAGCACTTGTTGAAGGCGGGCACACTGTTTATGTGGAAAAAGATGCCGGAAAAGGATCCGGCATAGCAGATCAGGAATTTGTTAAAACAGGAGCGGTCATACTGGATACGGCAGACGAGGTATGGTCTTCAGCAGATATGGTGATCAAGGTCAAAGAGCCGCTTGAACCGGAGTTTAAACGAATGCGGGAAGGACAGATTCTTTTTACATATCTGCATCTTGCGGCAGATGAAGTTCTGACGGAGAATCTTTTGAAACGGAAAATCGTAGGCATTGCCTACGAAACCATTCAACTGGGCAATGGCTCCCTTCCGCTGCTGGCTCCCATGAGTGCTGTTGCCGGCAGGTTATCCGTCCAGATGGGGTGTGCCTGTCTCGAAACCAAAAACGGCGGAAAGGGGCTTCTGCTATCCGGTGTCCCAGGCGTTGCGCCGGCACGGGTGACGATTGTGGGCGGCGGAATATCCGGGATAAACGCGGCGCACATCGCCATCGGCATGGGAGGAAGGGTGACCATACTGGATATCCATCAGGAGAGGCTTCGATACCTGGATCATATTTTTCATTCCCAGGCTGTCACCCTGATGTCCAATCAGGTCAATCTGGAGAAAAGCATTCTGTCGGCCGATCTGGTTATCGGAGCGGTCCTGATTCCGGGCGCCCGGGCGCCGAAACTGATCAAAGAGGAGCATATCGCCGGAATGGAGAAGGGGTCCGCGTTTGTGGATATCGCCATCGACCAGGGAGGATGCGCGGAAACAAGCAGGCCCACAACTCATGATAATCCCATGTATCTCGTTCATGATGTCGTTCATTATTGTGTTTCCAATATGCCCGGCGCGGTTCCCCGGACCTCGACATATGCCCTTACCAATGTAACACTCCCTTATGTTCTGGATCTGGCAAACAAGGGGCTGAAAAAAGCATTGCAGAACGATCGCGCGCTAGCGAGAGGGCTGAATGTCTATAACGGCAAACTTACGTGCAGGGAAGTAGCGGACGCGTTCAACATGAAATACGAGGAAGCCAAATTTTGATGAACCTATAAAAACTGTATTTTCACGAAGACGCCAAGGCGCCAGGAAAAACTTATTTAATAGTAAGAAACCATCTCAGTTGAGGATGCTGCTTCGCTGAATAATCTCATCCTTCATTTTCGGCGACAGATCATTGAAATAGGCGGAATATCCGGATACCCGCACCAGAAGATTGGGATGCAGTGCCGGGTTGTCTCTGGCCGCGACCAGTACGGCAGGATCCAGAACATTGATCTGGGCCTGCATCCCCCCGTTTTTAAAATAGGTTTTCAAAAGATGGGCAAGAGCGGTATGCCCGGTTTTTCCCCGAAGTGTGTGTTGGTCAAATTTCAGGTTAAAATTGATGCCGTTCCCGATTTTTGTAAAATCGATTCGATTCACGGAATTGATGAGAGCGGTGGGTCCCAGTCTGTCCATTCCATTTGCGGGTGAAACACCGGATGCAAAGCTTTCCCCTTTTCTTCTTCCGTTTGGAAGGGCACCGGTTATCCGTCCGTAGAACTCATGAACCGTAACGGAATACAGACCTGGAACGTATTTTCCACCCCGTGTGTTTTTGTATTTTTTAAGCTCCTCTGCAAACCGGTTCACCACGTAAACCGTCCAATGATCCACATCCGGTATATCGTTTCCGAATTTTTCAAGTCCCTGCAAATAGGCTCTGAGATTGGGATCACTCAGATTGTGCTTCAACTGTTCCACAAGATCCGGAAGCGGAATTTTTTTGTCCACGAATACCGCTTTTTCAATGGCATACAGGGAGTCCCCCGTGTCTGCCGGGGCTACGCATTGAACTCCGGAAAAATTGTAGCTCGCGCCGCCCGCGGTGGAGCAGGTTCCTGATTCAATGCACCCTTCCAACAGAGAACTTGTAAGGGGGGTTGGGTGAACTTTCCGATTAGCTGATTCAATGGCCTGGAGATCTTCGATCAGTTTCGACAACTGGAACACAAGCTGTTTTTCAAAAGCGGCTTTCACATCCGCCATGGAATGCATGGCTTTCACCGGCATGGTTTTTACGCCGGATTGCAACCAGCTTCCGAACCGTTTTCCCTGGTTCAGTGCCAGTTCGAGAACAATCGGGACATTCATCAGCACAGCATCGGTTGACGAAAAGCTTTTTCCCTGGGAAACGGGCTCCACACATCCGACGCCGGTGTAATTTCGGGCATCTTCTGTCGCATATCCATTGCTGCTCATGGTATGGACAATGACACGGTCATTGTACAGAGCCGGCGAGTTGCTTCCGGATGCCAGCATGGTGTTTATCCGGGTCAGATATTCCTCCGGGGAATCCTCAGAAATCCGTGCGTGATAATTGGGCTGGCGCATGCGAAGTTCATCCATGATTTCCAGAAAAATAGTGCTCAGGTCATTGGTCGCGTCTTTTCCGTCACGTCCCACGCCGCCTACCGTAACCACCTGCCCGTTAAACATCCCGCCATGAATGCCGGTAAGGTATTCGGAGAATACCGGCACGATTTCAGACATTTTGATTGAAAATGCCGAAAGAAGCTCTTTTGCTGTTGACCGAACAATCTTTTGGTTTTCCACATCTTTTTTATAGAATGGATAGAGATACTGATCCATGCGTCCGGGGCATACGGAATTGTCCAGGCTTTCCAGGTTGATGGCGATCTGGGCAAAGAAAAGGGACTGAACCGCTTCCCGGAAGGAGGACGCGCCTTTCCGGGGCACCTTCCGGCAGACCCAAGCGATCTCTTTCAATTCCTTTTTTCGAAGAGTGTCCGGTTCGTTTTCAGCCATTTTCTCCGCAAGGTCCGCGTACCGTTCGCCGAATCGGGCAAGCCCCTCACAGGTGATTTTTACGGCCTCATAAAAAAACCATACTTCAGTTCCCTGCCGGGTTTTTCGCTGAAGCTCATTTGACTGGTTGATGATTCCATCCGTACCCATGGTGATCAGTTTTTCATAATCCGGGGCAATGTGCGAAATTCCGCCGGATTCGTTGATGATGTAAAAATAGCCTTTAAGCTGGTGAAGGAGGAGTCTGAGTTTTTTAACGGGTGAGCGGTATGCTTTCAGGGCCATGAATCGGAACATCCAGAACGGAATGATTTTTAAAAGGCTCCATGTCTCCTTCCATGAAATCTGGAGGGGATTGGTTTTTCGTTTGGGAAACTTGAAAAGGTCCAGCATGACCGGAACGCCGTGAAGTTCGGGGAAGATGGAGCCGCCGACCCTTTTGGAACTGTAATTTCCGACAATCAGCTCATCCGGATAGATGGAGATCGTTTTTTTCAGCAGCACTTCCCGGAGCGCTTCCGCCATCTGAATGACAACCGGCTTTTTCCGGTTTTTCCGATTTTTATAATAGGCGGTCCAGAGCAGTGCCCGGTCCGTGCAGATGCCGGGAGGAGCATTTTGAACCGCATCCTTGAGCCGTTCTATACGGGTTTTGCTCATTTTTTCTTCAGCGATCTGAACGGGGTTGTCAGTCGTAAAGAACGGCATGGATGTTCTCCTTGTTAAACAATTCTGTTACCTGCAAAAGGTCATCGGCTTTCAGGGACTGCAAATTCAACGCTTTCTGCCGGGTGTTGATCCGTTCCAGCTTTGCCTCTCCCATATTATGATAGGCAAGCAAATGGATGCTGTCGTGATGGTTTTTCTTTAAAAACACTGCGGTTGCCCGGATATTTTCGGGTGTATCGTTAATGCCGGGAACTACCGGCATCCGTGCCTGCAGGTTGCCGAACCGTTGTGCCAGTCTGGAAAAATTATCCAGTATCAGTTCATTTGGGCAGCCTGTATGTTGCTTGTGAATCTCTGAATCCATATGTTTTATATCATAAAATACAAGATCAAGAAAGGAGATGGTTTCTTCCATCCGGTTCCATGCTATCATTCCAGATGTTTCCAGATTGATATGGATCCCCTTTTCTTTGACCAGGGGAAGAAAGGCTTTCAGAAACGTCGATTGCAGGAGCGGTTCGCCGCCGGAAAGCGTAATTCCGCCGCCGGACTCCTCAAAGTAGTCTTTGTCTTTTAGGGCCTCGGCAAGCAGGTCATCCGCATTCCATTTTTTCCCGACCATCCGCAGGCTGTCGGTGTTGCAGACGGAAACACATTCCCCGCACACACTGCATTTCGGGTAATCGATCCGAACGAAAGGGTTGTCCAGTATCGCGTCATCCGGACACACCTCCCGGCATCTAAAGCAGCCGATACAGGAGTCTTTATAGAAGATCAGCTCGGGCGAGGGTTTGTGGGATTCGGGGTTCTGGCACCAGCAGCAGGCCATGGAACAGCCTTTAAAAAAAACGGTCGTGCGGATACCCGGGCCGTCATGAAGAGAAAACCGCTGGATATCAAAAATCAGGGCTTGGGTTGCCGAAGCAGGGTCCTTTTCATCTTTATTCATTAGATCACATGTTACGTAGAGCCGCTGAGCCTTGCGGACAGTTTGTTTTCATCGCGAAGCAATTGACTGTTTTTCTTTGCGCCGTTGCGTCTCCGCGCGAGAATATCATTATTAAAAATCCATTAATGCCTGATGAAAACAATCAAAATTTACGCTACGGGCAAGAGGGTGTCAAATGAAAATTACGTGATGATTTATTCATATGCTGATGGTGTCATATTAAATTATTATCTCACGCAAAGCTGCAAAGCTCGCAAAGGTAACCTCTTAATACTACCTGATATTTTCTTGTCGTCCGCGAGAGAATATTGTTAATGTAAATCCATGCCCTTTTCCCGAAGAGGGGGCATTATGTCACGCTAAGCCGCTAAGTCGCGAAGGTAACTGATTAAAATTAGATGATATTTTTTTGGTGTTTTCGCTTGAGCTGCAGAGAGTGAAGTGTATTTGCATCGCGGAGCGATTGACTGTTTTTTCTTTGCGTCTGCGAGAGAATGTTTTTTCCCAAATCAACTAATAGCGAATCTTAAACCTTCTTCCGTCATTCGTTCTCGCAAATCCATACCCTTTTTCCGAAAATGTGTCAAAATGTAGAAATGTCTTTATCAAGATCTCACGCAAAGCCGCCAGCCGCAAAGAAAGCGCAACCTGTTTTACCGGCTCATCGCCCTTTAACTGGTGTTTCCCAAATGCAATGAATTGATAATGCCGTAAAATTTTGCAAACATCATCAACCTGTTTTCATTCATTTTTGTTGACATAACAGCCAGATAATGGTTTTGTTGGTGATCGTTGATTCTTATCAGTACTGCCGGTTCTGTGATGTCGCATATCAATATTTCAACAAGTACCAGACGATTTGTCACAACAATAAATTAACTTGATATTAAAGCAGGGAAAAAGAGCCTGAAAACCCCCTCAATATATTATCAGGGCAAATTGACCTGATAATCAATGGCACCTGGAAAATGAAAGGGAGATTTAGTGGAACCAGATGAAATTATGGATAGTTTATCCAAAGAAATAGTAAAAGCATTGAAGGCTATGGCTAAAGCAAAAGATATAAATGAAAAAGAGGTACATAGCCGAATCATCAAGAATCTCTGTGAATCACAAGGCGTGTTTTTAAAACTGGCAAGCGAGATGATGTCACTTGATATTGATGATGGTTTAGATGAAGAAGACACCCCTTTTTAGGGGGCTTTTGTCAGGATCAAATGCCGCAAATACATCGCTTGCGCGAACAACCGGTTTCATTGGACCGCAAAAGGCGTGCGCCTGTGTCTTTTGCGTAGTCATCATTAAACGTTTTTTTTGGCGAAGGCCATGTCCCTTTTGCGGTCCATGAGCCGGAGCGTTATGTCTAATGGCGGATTCAAGCATGCTACGGATATCGGAACTATGAGGAAGATCATGAGTGAGTCAACTCATCGGAAGTCCGCGTTGGCCTCCACCGTCCGTTATCCGGTGACGCGGCTCTCCATGGGAGTTCGGTGTGTGGCATTATGTGCAGTGCTGGTGTTTGCGAATCTTCCCGCCATCGCTTTCGCCCAATCATCATGCCCGGGAATTCACGTGAAAATTCCGAACATAAAAAACAGTACTGGAAATATAGCTTGTGGAATTTTTGAATCGCCAGAGGGTTTTCCCAATAAATTTTTGGGTTCGGCAAAGGCAATTATAATAAGGAAAATTCAGAAGACAAAAGCGCAATGCGTCTTTTTGGATATCCCGCCGGGAACCTATGCGATCGCCGTCATCCATGATGAGAACATGAACGGCGAGCTCGACACCAATTGGCTTGGTGTCCCCACGGAAGGCTACGGCTTTTCAAATATGACCATTGACGAATTCGGCGCGCCTGCGTTTTCTGCCGCCAGCTTTCCATACGATGGGCAAAACATAGATCTGACGATCAGGTTGAATTACTGAGCGACCTTTGTATGAATACTGAGGAGTTCTTTCAATCCAGCATGCCCATTCAGAGTTTTGTTGCGCCTAACCTCTATATGGCCTCAGAGGTGGTCAAGAAAAAACTAGGGGAAATAGGGTCGGGCCAAGCTAACTGCTAACAATCACAGGTAATAAGCGAAATATTACCCCTCAAATGGGTGCTATATCGTTCTTTTTGAGGTCAAAACAGCATTATGACCATGGCAAGAGCAAAACGTCACTATATACACGGACAGATATGGCATATTGATGAATGGTGATACTCGCCGCGAAGAAAAATGGAGCAAAAGCATTGCGGTAGGCAGCAAAGATTTTATTGACAGCATAAAATTTTCGATGGGGAGTTTGGCTCAGGGACGCAAGAGAACTGAAGCAGGGGAATCATATCAACTTCGAGAGTTACAAATTCCATATGGTGAGCATTTTGGGGTCAAAAAGATCGAAATAGAGCATGGAAATACCTATTTGTGGGGTTTAAATTCAGAAAATACAAAATGTTAGCTTGGCCCGACCCCGTACGACGTACGAGCACAACCCCGTACGAGCACACCGGTTTGCAGATGCGGAAAGGTATAAAGCAAGATATAAAAAAGAGCGCGCCCAGAAGGAAGGCCGATCCGAATTGTTTAAAACGAGCGATTTTACCTTTGATCCGGATCTGAGATATTGCATTTGCCCGGCCGGGAAACGTCTGTACCGAAACGGTGATGAAGTGGGTGAAGTGGGGTCGGACCAAGACAACCAACTGGAATTAAAACGGAAGATCTCAAAAAAGAGCTCCTGAAAACGCCTTAAACCACTTTTTTTGACCCCAAAAAAGGCCTTTTAAGTGTGAGATTAAAGACAAAGCACTCAGGCCTTTAACGTTGCGGCTCCGCAGCTTTGCGTGAGATTTTTACTGGATACAGGACCCAACCTGAAAGAACGAGGTGAATCTTGTCTGAACCGATAAAAGATCAGAAAGAGAACCATGCTGCCCCTTCAAAAATGGCGGATAAGCGATATATTGATTTACACCTTAAACAACCCTGTATCTTGTCTTGACAGAGGGGATAGCCACCGATTATCATGCAAAAATTGCGAGGAACATTCAAGTAAACAAATATGGATGGACACAATTTAACGGCGCAAAAATTGCTGCGAACAACCAAGGAAACAAATTAGAAAAGGAAACCCGCCCATGTTCAAGTTGACCGGCATTGCTCACAGCTACAAAAGGAGGACCCCTTCAATGACTTTCAAAAAAAGATGGTTTCAAACAGCCCAGCTGTTGATCTTGGTGTTGACGCTGACCCTGGTTTTCGCATGCAGCAGCGATGACAGCGGCGGAGGCGACGAAGACAATGACATGCTGCTCTCCATTTCCGTGAATCCGGCCGATCCGAGTATCAGTGCGGGTGACACCCAGCAGTTTAGCGCCACCGGTACCTATTCCGACACCTCGACCAGGGATATCACCGCTCAAGTCGCCTGGACGTCATACAATCTTGCGGTGGCCACCATCGACGATGGCGGCCTGGCCTCAGCCATTACAGTGGGTACATCCACCATTACGGCCACTTTAAGCGGCGCTTCAGGTGTGACCATGCTTACGGTGACTTCCGGCGGACCGGCGCCCGATCTGGTGTCCATTGCGGTGACACCGGCCAATCCAAGCATCAGCGCAGGTAACAACCAGCAGTTTAAGGCCATCGGCACCTTTTCGGATGCCTCAACCGAGGATATCTCCGCGCAGGTCAGCTGGAGCTCGTCCAATACAGGGGTGGCCACCATCGACGGCAGCGGCTATGCCGCGGCCATAGCCGAAGGCACGGCAACCATTTCCGCGGAATTGGACACGATCACGGCAAGTGCCACCCTGACGGTGACGCCTTTTGTGATCGGCTCAAGAGGCCCGATCATCATCACGGCCGATGATCAGTTCACCCCAGTCAATGGGGTGGTCAGGGGTTCAGGAACCCTGGCCGATCCCTATGTCATCGAAGGGTGGTCCATTGACGCCTCCACGAACGACATTAATAGCTGGCCCTATATCAAAGTGGGTATCGGTGTCTACCAAACGACCAAATATTTTGTGATCCAGGATTGCCATATCAGCAACTCGGCAGATGCCGACAGCGGTATTTTGCTCAGCTATCTGGACAATGGGACAGTACAAAATTGCACCATCACAGACAGCTATAGCGGTATCAGTCTCGGCGCCTGCACCAATGTGCTCATTTCCGGCAATACCATAGAAAATTGTGAGGACGGCGTTTCCAACGACAGCTCTTCTTCCGACCGCATCACCATTTCTGGAAATACCATTTCAGATTGCACGGGTACGGGAATCTACTTTCATTACCTAACCAACAGCAGCGCCATTGGTAATACCGTCACCAATAACGAGTCAGGAATATATGCATCTGCCCTGTGGTCCGGCAACTGCACCATTTCAAACAATACGGTTCAGGGCAACGCCTGGAAAGGCATCGAGGTTGATGATGACTCGCAGAACAATACCATATCCGGCAATAACACCAGCAGCAATGAGGTCGGCATCGCTATCTACGGCAGCAACAATACCATATCTGGCAACACCTCGAATGCCAACAGCTGGACAGGCATATTGCTGGACTATACCGGCTTGACAGTTATTACGGCAAACGGCAATACGGTGTCCGGCAACACGGCCAACAACAACGGCCGGGATGGTCTTTATGTCGGCACCGGGTGTATCAACAATACGATTTCAGACAATATCTTCACCGGCAACAATACAGTTGTAGGATGGTATTACGACATCAACATCAATGCTCAGCCCAACACCCTTTCGGGCAATACCTACGGAACGAGTTACATCTATACTCCATAGGTGGATGAAAAAGATCTTCTTGAAAGAAAAGTGGGGTCGGACCAAGACAACCAACTGGAATTAAAACGGAAGATCTCTAAAAAGAGCCCCTGAAAACGCCTAAAACCACTTTTTTTGACCCCAAAAAGGGCCTTTTAAGTGTGAGATTAAAGACAAAGCACTCAGGCCTTTAACGTTGGGGCTCCGCGGCTTTGCGTGAGATTTTTACTGGATGCAGGACCCAACCTGAAAGAACGAGGTGAATCTTGTCTGAACCGATAAAAGATCAGAAAGAGAACCATGCTGCCCCTTCAAAAATGGCAGATAAGCGATTTGGCTGTTTTGGGGTTCTGGTGCTGTTATTCCTTGCGGTTATACTTACCGCCGGGGTGTCTATTCTGCTTTTTAAATTTTATTTTCTCCCTTCCGAGTTTACGCCTGTGAATCTGAACCCCCAGGAAGAGAGAGCGCTGGCTGAAAAAATTGAAACGATTGATTCCATAAGCCATCGCATTCCTTCTCAGAGAGATGATGCCGTTCGCAGGTCATCCAGATCCATACGATTTGATTCAACGTCCGAGATCGAACCAGAACCATACAGCGAAAAAGGCATGAACAGGGAGATTGAATTTACCGAAAGAGAACTCAACGGAATGCTGGCAAAGAATACGGATCTGGCGAAAAAACTGGCGATTGATTTATCTGATGATCTCATCAGCGCAAAACTGATCCTGCCTGTTGATGAGGATTTTCCCATAATCGGAGGCAAAATTCTCCGTCTGCGATCCGGTATGGTTTTTACATACACGCAGGGCAATCCTGTCGTTATTCTCAAAGGCATTACCATTATGGGTGTACCCCTTCCAAATGCCTGGCTGGGAGGAATAAAGAATATCGATCTGATGGAAAAATTTGGTACTGACAAAGGCTTCTGGAAGACGTTTTCTGATGGCGTTGAAAATATCCGAGTCGAAGAAGGTCGTGTAAAGATCAAGCTGAGGGAATGACAACACCCTGATGGCTTATGCATCATGCTCGTTGGTTCGTTCTGAAGGGAGAACCGGGTCTATCCTGCAAGCAAATCCGGTTTTATCGAACTCCGCTTTCATGTATCTTGTGTAATTCTTTCCGATGTTATATAACTAGTGAATTTCTCTGCCTTGTCATTGACAAAACAAATTGTTATCCATATCGGTCAAATCACGATGGATAGGCACGGTTCAGATTATTTCAAATCGTAAGGTAATTGTTATTGATATGCGCGCTTTCTGTATTGCAGTTTTTTTAACGATCTTTATATTTTTTGCATCCATTGCATCAGCCAAAGAGCAACCATCTGCTAAAAAGACACTTAAAGCAGATAAGGCTGTTGAAGCCAAAAATTCAGACAGCTACAACAATGGTATCAAAGATGCCCGCAGGGATGGAAGCTTTGCTGCCCCGGATCAAGCGTATTACGACCAGACAATAAAAAGCTGCAGCGAAGCGATTGAACGGAATCCAAATGATTTTTCGGCTTACAATAACCGCGGGAAGGCATGGAATGAAAAAGGGGAATATGACAAAGCGGTGGATGATTATTCCAAAGCGTTGGAGATTGACCCGAATCATGCTGAAATTTACAACAACAGGGGGGCTGTCTGGAATAAAAAAGGTGACAGCGACAGGGCCATATCGGATTTCAACAAGGCAATCTCTCTGAATCCGGATTTTGCCGAAGCGTATTATGGAAGAGGAATGGCATTGAACAGTAAGGGCCTTTATTATCAGGCGATTGCGGATTACAACAAGGCGATAAAAATCAATCCTGATTTTGGCAAGGCCTATAACCAGCGTGGCATTTCATGGGACAACAAAAAGAAAGTTGAGCGATCAATCGCCAATTATAACAAGGCACTGAAAGTAGACCCGCGATACGCAGCGGCGTATTTCAACCGGGGATTGGCATGGGGCAAAAAAGAGGAGTATGACAAGGCAATCGCTGACTTTACAGAAGTAATAAAATTATCTCCCGATCACAGCATGACCTATCTTCAACGAGGCATCAATTTTAAAAAAAAGGAGGATTACGACCAGGCCATAAAAGATTTTGACAAGGCCCTGGAGATCGATTCTCTCTCTGCCGATGCTTATGTTTTACGGGGGGTGGTTTCTGGATTAAAAAACAATTATGAACTGGCCATACAAGACTACACCCGGGCGATTGAAATCAATCCAGACCATGCAGAAGCTTATTTCAACCGAAGCGTTGCATGGGAGAAACTGGGAAACAGCGCAAATTCCCTTGCGGATAGTTCCAGGGCAGGACTTCTGGATCCTTATTATGCAACCGCTTCCCAACAGTTTGAGGAAAAAACAAACACCAATCAACACCAGAACCTGAAGATCAGTAAAGAGACAAAAGCCCTTCTGAACAACGGGATTGCCTTGAACAAGCAGGGAAAATACGATCTGGCGATCGTGGAATATAACAAGGTACTCAAACGCAATCCCAATTTTGCTTCGGCATTTTTTTACAAGGGGCTTGCCAGGTATCATAAAAATGAACTGAAACAAGCGCTTGATAATTTTACAAAAGCCCTGAATCTTGATCCGGAAAATACCACCTATCAGAATATTGTATCCAGTGTTGAAAAGAAACTGACAATACCTGCAAAGTGACTTTGTTGTATCGGCAATAGGAACAAAAATTATTTGCATGCGGTTCTTAACGAGAAGGGTATCGGTTTGTAATTCCGTATCGCCGATCAGATGGAATGCTTCTTTACTTTGCCTGAAACTTGAGTGTCGAGCCATGAATAGAGAATCAAATAAAAAGAGATGGAACCTGTTTGTTGCCATGTGAGTGATTACCAAGGAGATGAGGCCATGCAAGAGCTGTTAAAAAGGATTGTGCAGAAACTGGTTGATAACCCGGAACAGATCAAAATCACGGCAGTAGAAGGGAAGCAGGTCGTTATACTGGAACTTAAGGTGGCAAAGGAAGATATTGGGAAGATAATCGGAAAGCAGGGTCATACCGCTCACGCAATTCGGACCATACTGGGAGCTGCTTCAGCCAAAATAAAAAAACGAGCGACCCTTGAAATCATTGAATAATGGACGGACCCTATAAACGAAAGGAAGGGTTGGCTCAAACCATGACAGGCTCCGAAAAACAGTCCGGAATCCTCATTCTGTTGATCGCCGTAACCGCAATTGTCGGTGTGATTTTTTCCAGTTATTTGTTTATAAACCATTTTCAGGAAACTTCCGGAGACTCTATTCTATTCCAGCTTTGCAGCATATCCGATTCTTTCGACTGCACCAGGATAAACCAGAGCCGTTATTCCCTGTTTATGGGATTTCCCCTTGCCGGCTACGGCCTTTTCTACTATCTTTTTGTCCTGATATTTCTTTCTTTTGGTCATGTGACAAATCATGAGAAGTTTTCTCTGTTTTTACAGGGGCTTTTTTTGATAACCTCTTTTTTCTCCGTGCTGACGATTTTGCCCCTTGCCTTCATATCCATAACCAGACTGAAAACCTATTGCCTGTTCTGCATGATCCTCTGGCTATGCAATCTTGCCCTGTTTTTCCTGTTTGAGGCGCTTATCAGGCGAAAAGAACATGTTGGTTTTATGAAAGCTTTTGGAAACGCTTTTGTTTCTTTTTTCGGTTTTTTAAAACAATTTTACACGGCGCCGGCGCATGTTTTCATTCTTGTTTCCGTGTCACTCTCTCTTTTTGCAGCCATTCTTTTTAGCGGTGAATATCTGGGTATAAAAAAAGATCTGGAGCGTGCCAGCAGCAACCTGGAAGAACTGGACAAGCTCATTTCGGAATTTTATAGAAGGCCTCTATTGAAAAGTTCTGTTGAAGGGTTGCCGGTTTTCCATGGACAATCGGATTCTGCCGTTACAATTGTTGAGTATGCTGATTTTAACTGCCCTGCCTGCAAAAAGGGGCTGAAGACCATGGAGGAATTAACCAGACGGTATCCCGGCAAACTGGCTGTTTATTTAAAAAATTTTCCACTGGACTCCACATGCAATCCGGCGGCTGTTCGGGACAGGGGAGGTCTTCCCTGTACATCAGCCTTGATTGCCGTCGCTTTGCGGGAGAAAAACAGTTATCATTACTATGTGGATCAGCTCATGAGCAGTGAACAGCCGCTTTCGTTTGAACAGGTAGAGGAAGCTCTCACCGCCGTGGGAATCAAGCCGAAGGATCTGGGGAGGATGTTCAAAGATGGAAAGGCGAAGGACACGCTGGATCAGGAGATTAAAGAGGGGATTGAACTGGGGATAAAATCGACTCCATCCTTTTTGATAAACGGAAGATTGATTTCCGGACTTCCCCCGTTTTATGTGCTGAACAGACTGATTCAGGTGGAGCTTGATGCATTACTTCGTGAAAAATTTAGCGGTGTCCATCCATAAATGGCTATTTTGTCCGATTCCTGTGTCAGGTTCAAATTTTAATCCTCGAAATATTACATATATTCCTGTGGTTAAAATTTTCGCCTTCCTTGGACTTGAACAAAGTATCTCATTTCTGGAAGGACACAAAATAAAGTCTAATCAAGATATTGGAGGTGGTTTATGCAGATTGTAGTATTGTATTATTCAAAAGGCGGAAATACCAGAAGGCTTGCGGAATCCATTGCAAAAGGGGTTGAAAGCGTAGATGGCGTGAAAGCACTTATAAAAAAAACCGATGAGGTGACAACCGACGATTTTGTGAAATCAGGCGGCGTTATTGCAGGCTCTCCTGTTTATTTCGGTATCATGGCTGCGCAGCTTAAAAAGGTGTTTGATGATTTTGTCGGAGTGCGTAAAAAAATGGAAAATAAAATAGGGGCGGCCTTTACGACCTCGGGAGACCCTTCCGGAGGCAAGGAAACCACAATGATGTCAATTATTCAGGCGCTTCTGATTTACGGAATGGTTATCGTCGGTGATCCCATGTCCGCCACCGGTCACTATGGTGTTTCCTGTGTGGGGGTTCCGGATGCAACCGCTAAGAAAAATGGGATGAAGCTGGGTCAGCGGGTTGCAGCACTTGCAGTGAAACTGCATGGGTAATATAGAAAGAGAGTCAAGGAGTTAAATATGGAATTTCAACAGGATGGCATTAACATAGCTGCCGGCATCGATCAGGTAAAAAAGCCGGACCCGGATGAAGCAGTAAAGTTCTCTTTGGGAAAAATCAAAAACAAGTTTATTGTGATGAGCGGTAAAGGCGGTGTTGGAAAGACCAGCACTTCCGTAAATCTATCCATTGCCCTTGCAAACAAAGGATTTAAAGTCGGGCTTATGGATGTTGATATTCATGGACCGGATATTCCAAGGATGCTTGGGCTTTCCAGCATGCTTGATCTGGATCAGGATCAAAAACTGGTTCCGGCATCCTATTCGGAAAACCTGAAGGCCGTTTCGATTGAATCGTTGAGCATCCACAAGGATGACGCCATTATCTGGCGGGGACCGGTTAAGTACTCGGCGATACGTCAGTTTATTTCAGATGTTGCCTGGGGAGAACTGGATTTTCTGATTATTGATTCTCCGCCTGGAACCGGAGATGAGCCGTTGACGATTGCTCAGATCGTTAAAGACGCAAAAGCGATTATCGTCACCACCCCTCAGGAGGTCTCCCTTGCCGATGTAAGAAAATCGATCAGTTTCTGCCGGACCGTAAAAATGGAAATTTTCGGAATGATAGAGAATATGAGCGGATTTGTCTGCCCTCACTGCAATAAGGAACTGGATCTTTTTGGTACGGGCGGAGGGGAGAAAACCGCCCGTGATGCGGGAGTTGAATTCCTTGGAAGGATTCCTTTTGACAAGGGCATGGTAGCCTGCGGGGATGCGGGAACCTCTTTCCAGGAAAAGCATGCCGATTCTGTTGTAACAGAGGTGTTTGGTGAAATTGCGGACAGGATGTCCAAATTGATCTCCGGCTGAGCCGGGGTCTCTTTTTGCTTTTTTCATGCAGCAGGCAGAAGCTTTTGGGAAAAAATTATGGCCATACAATACATTGACCTTTCCATAAAAATTGAATCGGGTCTGCCCAGTGATCCTGAAATGATGATTCCAAAAATCGATTACATGGGGCATCGGGAAGGGGCTGACCAGATGGAAGAATTTTTTCCAGGCTTAAAAAAGGAACAACTCCCTCAACGCCTTGGCTGGGCAGTGGAATTTATGCAGCTTACAACCCATTCCGGGACGCACATGGATGCGCCCTATCATTATCATCCGACAATGGATCTGGGAGATTCAGCCATTACAATTGATGCGGTCCCCCTGGAGTGGTGCTTTCAGGATGGCGTTGTGTTGGATTTCAGTCACAAGCAGGATGGGGAACGAATTACGGCAAAGGATGTGGAAGGGTGTTTGAAAACGATCGGCTACACCGTTAAACCGTTTGACATCGTGTTGGTTCGGACCGGCGCGGACAGGTTCTGGGGCAAGCCGGAATACCTTGTAAAGGGTGCGGGAATGACCCGGGAATCGACGCTCTATCTGCTGGAGCGGGGTGTCAAGGTTGTTGGAATCGATGCATGGTCCTGGGATCGGCCGCTGCCTTTTCTGGCAAAGGAGTTTCAGGAAACCGGCGATCCTTCGGTGATCTGGGAAGCCCATTTTGCAGGTATCGAAAAAGGATACTGCCATATGGAGAAGTTAACCAATCTGGACAAAATACCAAAACCATTCGGCTTCAAAGTGGCTTGTTTCCCGATCAAGATCAAAGCCGCCTCCGCCGGGTGGGTTCGTCCGGTTGCACTGGTTGAAACATAATCGCGATCTCACGGTTCCGCTTCGATGGATGATGTTATAACCCTTTACCGATCAGGAGGTCAGGGTGGAAAAGTTCATTTTAAACTGCGCGGTGACCGGTGCCATTCATACACCCACGATGGCGCCATATCTTCCGATCAAACCCGGGGATATCGCCCGGCAGGCAATTGATGCGGTCAATGCGGGTGCTTCGACGGTTCACGTTCATGCCCGTGATCCTGAAAGCGGAATGCCCACGGGCAATCTTGACATTATGGGGGAGATTGTTTCTACGATTCATTCCAACTGTGATGCGGTCATCTGCATTACCACAGGCGGAGGTATCAATATGACAGTGGAACAACGAATTGCATCGGTTCCCGAATTCAAACCCGAACTGGCTTCGTGCAATCTCGGCTCCATGAACTTTGGGCTTTTTCCGGTAATGGAAAAAATCAACGAGTGGCAACATGACTGGGAGCCTGCCTATCTTGAAGGATCAAAAGAGTTCATTTTTCAAAATACATTCCGTGATTTGGAGCGGGTGTTCCAGGTTATGCGCGAAAGCGGCACCAAACCGGAACTGGAAGCATATGATGTGGGCCATCTCCACAATCTGCATTACTTTTTCAATAAAGGAGTGATCGATGAGCCGGTTTATATTCAGTTTGTCATGGGTATTCTGGGCGGTATCCAGGCAACCATTCCTCATCTTCTCCATATGAAACAGACAGCAGACGGGCTGTATAAAGACAACTATGTGTTTTCCACCATCGCGGCCGGCCGCAATGAGTTTGCCCTCGGGACCACTTCGATGCTTCTCGGAGGGGGGGCTCGTGTCGGGCTTGAAGACAACCTGTGGCTTGAGAAAGGCGAAATGGCAAAGTCAAATGCCGAACTGGTGGAAAAAATGGTGCGTATCGCCAGAGAGCTTGGTTATGAACCAGCCACGCCGGATGAAACGCGCGAAATTTTAAAGCTTAAGGGAAGAGACAAGGTGAACATGTAATGCCGATCGTTTGCGCATAACGATTAATGATTCGGATTTTTTCTGACCTTTTCCAAAGCTTTCATGGCACTCTCCCAAACCATTGTTTCATCAATAAAACTTTTGCTGTTAACATATTTTTGCGAGCTTGTTATCTGGATATATCGCGGGGGAAGGGTGTTCATGGTCAATGCAAAGGCATCTTCAATGCAGATGGAGCACAGGCAAAAAGAAGCGTTTTCCTTCAGGATCTCGCGAATGATTTTAAGGGCGATAATTTCGTTATAGTTGATGATGTCTCCTACCGAACAATCTTCTATCGTATAATCAATTCCATCTCTGCTGAATATTTCCATAAGTGACGTAGTCCTGTTAAAGCGTTACTCCTCAAAAATTGAGATGATTGGCATCTGATACAGCAGAAAGAGCTGTCAATATGTATGTTTTACAATTTTGGTTTGACCAGTTAGTTCAATACCTGATTGTTTCGATTATTGTCAATCATTATCCGGGGCGCTTGAAAATTTTATTCTTGACGCAGAATTTTGCGGATGTTAAACGTATAATATGAGTGAATACTCACTCATGCAAACCCTCTTAAGTGTCTGGTTCTCTTTTGTTTTTTAGAGAAGATGAACGCTCTTTTGACCGCAGAACGGGCGGATAGTAGTCTGGTTATAAAAACAGTAACCGCGAAAGGAGGAAGACATTGAAAGCAAACACCACGATAACCATTCTTTTCATTTTTTTTGCAGCAGTTGTGGGGTCAGCAACATCATGCCTGGCGTCTCCGGGAAATTTTTTAATCGGTGCCGGTGTTTATGATATTACCGGGCCTGCCGCGGAAGTCGGCATGATGGGCTACTCCATGGTGGATCAGAAAACATCGGGGATTCAGATGAGACTTCGATCACGGGCTTATATTATCAGTGAGCCTGCCGGCGGGAAGCGGGTAGTTTTTGTCAGCGCGGACCTTTGTGCGGTTTTTCAGGCAGTAAAGCAGCAGGTTGTCGAAAAGCTGCAGAACGACCCGGCGCTCGGGAATCTGTATCATGAATCCAATGTGTTGTTGAGCGCAAACCATACCCACAGCGGCCCGGGAGGGTATTCCCATTATGCGACCTATGATCTTTCCGTGCTCGGCTTTATCGAGGAGAACTTCAATGCAATTGTTGACGGTATCTATCGATCCATCAAGATCGCCCATAATAACCTGACTCCCGGTAAAATACTTGTTGCTAAGGGCGAGCTGGATAACTGCGGCTGGCAGAGGTCTTATAATGCGTATATGAACAATCCGGAGTCGGAACGAGCTTTATATCCGGCCAATACCGATAAAACAATGACATTACTGAAACTTGTTTCCGATCAGAACGAGGAGATCGGGATGATAAACTGGTTTGCCGTACATCCGACAAGTATCGGCAACACCAACAAACTGATAACCAGCGATAATAAGGGGTATGCACAATACCTGTTTGAACAAATGAAAGGAACGGATTACGCGGCTGAAAACCAGAACACCTTTGTGGCAGCCTTTGCCCAGACAAATTCCGGGGATGTTTCCCCAAACATTTACTGGGGATATCCGAATGGAACAGATGACTATGAGCATATGGTTATCCTAGGTGAACGGCAGTTTGACAAAGCGGTTGAGTTATACAACAATGCGGGCGAGTACTTGGAAGGAGGCGTTGATTACCGTCACCGGCATGTCAATTTTGACGAGCTTCCCATTGATCCTCAGTGGGTGGGAGGCCAAACAGGAATTCAGACATGCTCGGCTGCCATAGGCTTTTCTCAGGTGGCGGGCAGCACAGAAGATGGGGCGGGAATCGATCTTGCTCATGAAGGGATGGTCTGGGGGGGTAATGACTGGCCTGAATTTACACTGGTGCCTGAACTGCAGGAGTGCCAGGACGAAAAAATTATTCTTCTTCCAGCCGGTGATATGTCGCCCTATCCCTGGGTTCCGGAGGTTCTGCCTCTTCAAGTTGTGAAAATCGGAAATCTTGCCATTGTTGCAGCTCCGCTGGAAGTGACAACCATGGCCGGCAGGCGAATCAGAAGCGCGGTAAAGGCGGAACTGGGATCAACGGTTGATTATGTGGTTCTGGCTTCTCATTCCAATGCTTACTGCTCCTATCTTACAACAAGTGAGGAGTATGCGGTCCAGCATTATGAGGGCGGATCCAACATGTTCGGTCCCTACTCACTGAATGCATTTCAGCAGGAATACGCTGCAATCGCCAAATCCCTGCATGATGGTACCACGCTGGATCCGGGCCCGACACCGCGGGATTTAAGAAATGATGTTATCAACTTTCAGACCGAGGTTGTCTGGGATGGAAAATATTTGGACCAGGAGTTCGGAGATGTCGAAATAGATGCAACCGGCAGCTATAACCCAGGGGATACCGTTACGGTTCAATTTGTAGGCGGCCATCCCAAAAACAATCTCCTGATTCAGCAGACCTTTTTGAAGATCGAAAAAATGAAGACAGAAATCATTACCGTCTGTCATGAAGAGACGGTAGGGTGTGATACCATTGTGGTCTGCGAAGATGTTCCGGGGCTTGTCTTTGATAAAGTTGTCGCAAACGACTGGGATCCTGAAACGATTTATGAGTGGCAGCGGGAAGGCATGGATCGATCCAACGTGATCATCAAATGGACAATACCGGTAGATGTTGAGCCGGGTCAGTATCGTATTCGTCATCTGGGTCACTGGAAAAGCGGCTGGGATGGAAGCATCAATGCGTATGAGGGACTTTCGAGTGTGTTTACCGTGCAATAAGGATTTCCCTTTTCCGACGAATGGATGAACAGGAGCCGCGGCGCAGCATGCCGCGGCTTTTTATTGCAAATGATTTATTACCTTTTATCAAAACAGGTTTCGTTTCCACTGCTGGGAACAATACTCAATTCGATTTACTACACCCTGATCTACGCGGGAATCGTAGTCAGCTGTATCTACATTTATAAAAGACTGACGGAAATCCCCGGCTACTCCAGAAGACGTATCGCCGTTTTTGTTTCCCTGGTATTTCTGTTCTCTTTTCCTGCCGGCATAATCAGTTCGCGTGCTGCCAACATGTTTTATTATCCCGCATCGTTATGGAACGCGGATTTTTTTTGGGAGCAGTTTATGCATGGAAAGAATCAGACATTCCATGCCAGTCTGGTTTTGCCGGCGATACTCATCTTTGTGTTGATGTCTGTCCTGAAAATCAGATACCGGGAAGGGTTGGATACAATATTTTTGCATGTTCCCATGGCACATGCATTCGGACGAACAGGGTGTTTTCTTGTCGGATGCTGTTATGGCAATCGGATTTCCTTCTCATTCCTTGGAAAAGAGATTTCATTCGACAATCCAGTACCGCTTTACGAGGTTATCGGCAATATCCTGTTATATTTTTTTTTGAAAAGATGTTTTGGCAGGATATATCGCACGGAAAACGGAAACGGAAAGGGGAGTGTCGCGGCTTTGTATCTGATCGGTTACGGTATCATGCGGTTCACTTTTGAAATGATTCGCAAGGAAAAAATTGTTGCCTTTGGTTTGACACAGGCTCAACTGGTGATGATTGTGTTTATCCTCACAGGTGGTTTGATTTTATATGGAATGAAACGGAGCAGGAATGTCTGAGATGCCGTTAACTAGGAAAAATGGCCGGATTCAGGACTATATCTCCGTTGCAGGCTTTCTGGCCTTTTTTCTGCTGGTTACCGCAGTTATCGCGGTCATGCTGAAGCATGGAATCATCCGGTGGCCTTTCAGGCGGGTTCCAGGAATCGTTGAAACGTATAAAAACGTTTTACTGTATTCTCCGGTACTGTTCATTGCATTGTTTTCAACCATCTGGCTTAAAGTTTCCCGCATACCGGTCTTGGAAGAATTCAAATGGAGGCGTTTTTCCAGGACATTTCTTGTTGGATTGTTCATCAGCTCCGGATATTCGGTTTATCTGTTCATGTCCACCGGATTCAGCTTAAAAGGTTCGGAATACTGGCCTCCGGTTGTGATGTTGAGCCTCTTGAATGCCGTTTCCGAAGAGGTTTTTTACCGTCTTGTTTTTTACCGTCTGTTGAAAAACGTTTTTACAGGATCACTTCAGGCAAATCTGATCCAAAGCCTTGCCTATGCATCTGTTCATGTGTTGATCGGGGGGGTTCAATTTGCGGTATTTGCCTTCTGCTACGGGATGCTGCTGGGTTGGATAATGGAAAGAAACAGAAGTGTCATACCGTGCATTATCTGTCACTTCTGTATTGATATCGGCAATATCGGCCTGCCGCTTCTCATTGACCTGCCTGTTCGTTGAAAAAGGTTTTCTATAAATGCTCACGATTCCATAAACAATATCCTGGTTTTCAAGATCTTGTCAGCTTCAGAAATACGTCTTCCAGGTCTTTTTCTTCTGTTTCGGCCTTTTGCCTCAATTCATCTATGGTTCCGATGGCAATCAGCCTGCTTCTGTTAATGATTCCGATACGATCACAGATATCCTCTGCAACTTTGAGGGTGTGCGTGGACATGAAGATGGATTTGCCCGCTTCGGTAAGCTGCCTGAAAAGCCCCCTGACCATTTTGATTCCCTCTGGGTCAAGCCCGACAAGCGGTTCGTCTACGATGATCAGCTTCGGATCATGCAGAAGCGCGGCTGCCATGATAAGACGCTGCTTCATTCCATGGGAGTATGACTCGATAAGCTCATCTGCCCAGTCAATCAGGGAAAACATGGTCAGCAGGTTTTCGGTTTTTGGAAGAAAGAGCTCTTCTTCGACAAGATAGAGATCTCCAATAAACCGCATGAACTCCATTCCGGTTAATTTTTCATACAGGTAGGGGCGATCCGGTATAAAGCCAATATTTCTCTTGGCCTCTTCGGGATGTGTTTTCATATCGATCCCGCAGATTTTTATGCTTCCGGAAGTGGGAAGAATCAGTCCGCCCATCATTTTTATGGTCGTTGTTTTACCGGCTCCATTGGGACCGATAAACCCGAAAATCTCTCCGGGCGGAACCGCAAGATTCAGTTCGCTCACGGCCGTAAAATCGCCATATTTTCGAGTAAGATTGTTCAGTTCAATCATCACGATCCGCTTTCAATAATCGTTAGCGTGACTTTATCAATTACCCGCATAAGGTTTTGCTGAAGATCCTGCATTCCGGTTGCAAATCGGATATGTGTCACATCGGCCGGTATCTGGCCAAAGACGGAATCCACCGTGATCCACCGACCCAAAAAGATTCGGTTCCAGGCATGGAAATAGAACCGGCCGTTCAGGTAGACAAGCCCGGCTTCGATCCTTGATGGGATTCCGGCAGCACGCATGAGGGCTGTAGTCAGTATCGCATGTTCGGTGCAGTCGCCAACCTTGTTTTTCAGGACGGAAAGGGCATCCGGCATGGATAAAACCGGGCGTTTTTCAATATTTTTTTCGATCCATGTAATAATTTTACGTGCATTGTCAAGCGGAGGATCGGATTTAACCGTGATCTTTTCAACAAGATCTTTTATTTCCGGATGGTTGGATGTGATAAACGGAGATGGTTCTAGAAACGCCTTTTCCTGCTCTGCTATTCCGGCAAACCGCTCGGGATCGGCTTCAAGATCCTCTAAGGACTCTTTTTGAATCGTCAAAACCGTATGTTCCATTTTCTGCCTCCCGCCGGAAAGAGACAGGTTGTCGATTTCTATCCCTTTGATCTGGACCGTTAAGAATTTCAGTTCATGGGGGGAATCCAATTTTTTATTTGAAGGAACCGAGGCGAATTGAATCAAGTCCTGGCTGGCCTTTATCGGAAGACCGAACAGGGCGTCTTTTTTGGTGGTTTTTTCAACCCGGAAGCCCAGAATGCCTTCCTCTTTCAGCAGATCTCCATCTTCTTCTCCAACCCAGGAATGCTGTGTAACGCCCTGATACACGATTGCAACCTTTAAAGACGGCACGCTTTTGCCCATGATGAAGATATTTTCCTTTTTTTCAACGCGAACGTGAACCGGCTGGGATGACATCTGGGCCGGGTCGAAGACGGAATAGGTAAATGAATCTCCGGGGGCAGGCTGATGATTCGCCAATGCCTGAAGTATCCCTGATGAAAGAAATGGTTTTTCTTTTATGGGAATTTTAAAGTGCTGGGCAGCGTTGGAAGCTTCGGTCCTTACGGAAATGGAACCTTCCGCTACGTTGCCGCTTGCTTTAAACTGGAATCTTCCGGAACTGATGCTGAAATCAAAGGTTGCAAGCGAGAGATCCGGATTGAGCGTTCCCTCCGTGATCAGCTTTAAATCCTGCTCAACCCCCATGGTATTGATCCGCATGTAAAGATCTTCCATAATGGTGTAATGTTTGTCCGCTATTGAAAAAACAGAATGGGAATATCCGATTTTCCGGTCATTCTGGAATATGTTCATCCAGGAATCTTTTTCCCGGAGCCGGTTTTTGGCGGAAAACTCTATTTTCCGGGAAGTTGAAAAAAGGTTATCATGCAGATTCAGGCGGATGGCAAGCAGGACCATAAAAAAAAGGATGAACAACATACCGGCAATTTTGATCTTTTTCATGTTCTTCTTTTCTCTGCTGCTTTTCGTTTCGATTCTGACTCGCTAAACAATCCGTTTAAACTGTTTTTCAAGAATGGCCCATTGCCAGCTAACCCGTATAGGACGGCCATGAGGACAGTGCTGGGTGTTCTCACAACACTCAAGCTGATATATCAGGGCCTTTATTTCCTGTTCAGATAACCGCTGCCCGGCTCTGATGGAACCATGGCATGCCATCAGGATAAGGCAGTTATCCATCACGCGTTCAATTCCTTCGGAAAACCCGATATCTCCGATTTTATCCACGATTTCCAGAATCATGGGTTTGATTTCCCTGCCGGAAATAATTTCCGGTGCCGACTTGATTGCAAAGGTACATCCTCCGAACGGTTCGATTTCAAGGCCGAATTCAGCCAGGCCCGGAATCAGTTTTTCAAGTATCGCACTTTCCTGATAACCAAGATCGATGGTCTCGGGGATGAGGTATTTCTGCGCCGGAGAACTGCTTTTCAAGGATTTTTTTTTCAACTGCTCAAAAAGAATCCGTTCATGGGCGGCATGCTGATCAATGAGAACCATTTCATTTTCTGATTCACAGATGATATAGGTGTTGTGAAGCTGCCCGATGACATTTATCGAGGAAAAAATTGAGCTTCTTTGAAGACCATCCTCTTCTGATTTATCCGTTTTTATGGATAACGCTTTTTGGGTTTCGCAATATGCGTGCGTGGTTTCAGAAATCGTTGCCTCTGGTTCAGAAGGCCCTCTGATTTCAAAAGATGCTTTTTGATATCTGTGCTGGAACGGTATCTCTCTTTCTTCATGACGGGTTGTGGATGACAATTCAGAGGAAAGATTCGGAGGGGTTTCCGGAGTGCTGCCCGGAACCGATTTTATTGAAGCAGACAACCGCTTTTTTGGATGATCCATTCGGTTCCAGGCGTTAAATACAGCAGCCTTTAAGGTTTCGTATACCTTTCGGTACCCTGCAAACCGAACTTCATGTTTTGTGGGATGAACATTTACATCGAGTTGATCAACCGGTACATGGATAAAAAGGACAGCCACGGGAAATCGTCCTTTCATCAACCTGCCCCGGTATCCCTCGAATAAAGCGTGCTGCAGGCCGCGATCTCTGATGAAACGTCCGTTTACATAAAGGTAGATTTTTTGGGAAGAGCTTCGCGTAAGGGACGGGGAGGAAATCCATCCGGAAACGGAAGCATCTTCTGTTTCCAGTTGAATTTCATGAAGATCGGAGCGAATATCCTGGCCAAATACAACTGAAATCCGGTCAAATGGATCCTGAGCAATCGGCCAGTTTTTAATTTTTTTCCCATTATGCAGGAGTTGAAATCCGATTTCCGGTTTTCCCAGGGCAATGCCGGATATGGTTTCCGCAATGTGCCCCATTTCGGTGTTTGTGGATTTCAAGAATTTTCTTCTGGCAGGGGTATTGAAGAACAGTTGCTTGACCTCGACCATGGTGCCGATGGGCGCACCGGTTTCAGAGACATTCCTGATTCTTCCGCCGTCAGCCAGAATATGCGTGCCGGTTTCTGAATCCCTGTCCCTGGTTATCATGGAAAAGCGGCATACCGAAGCGATGCTTGGAAGCGCTTCACCTCTGAATCCCAAGGTCCGGATCGAGAAAAGATCAGCGTCGTTGTGAATTTTGCTTGTCGCGTATCGTTCGATGCAAAGCAGGGCATCATCATGGTTCATCCCTGAGCCGTTATCGGAGACACGGATCAGAGAGCGTCCCCCATTTTCAATATCAATAATGATTCTGGTACTGCCGGCGTCGATGGAATTTTCAAGAAGTTCTTTGACAACAGAGGCCGGCCGTTCAACAACCTCTCCTGCCGCAATTTTGTTGGATAGAATCTCGGGAAGTATTTTAATTTTGGACATGATGCACTCAGACCATACACGATATAAAAAAATCATCCATTCCGCTGACCGTTTCAAGCTCCGATAGAAACTCCCTGGATTCTCGAGTTTATATGGTGTTTTCCTTTTGATAAAACCGGGTTAAAAACTCTGCATCCTTGGGCTGCAAATCAAAACGGAGACAAGCCTCATTAATCAGGGTGTTTGCTTTTGCATTCGGGCGTCTTTCCCGTTCTTCCGAGATCCACTTCAACGCCTTGCGTAAATCTTCTCCCTGGGGCACAATACTCATAGAATCAACCTTCCTGTTAACCGTGTTATGTTTTGATATGTTTCAACTGGTTATTCGCTTATCCGCTTTGGTTTCTGTTTATGAAAATCAGTAGCCTGTTCAAAATTATAGGCAACCTTGATCAGCATTTCCTCGTTAAAATGCCTGCCCATGAGCTGAAGCCCGATGGGAAGTCCGTTTTTCGAAAAGCCGCACGGTACAGAGATGCCGGGTATTCCGGCAAGGTTTGCGGAGAGGGTAAAAATGTCCGAAAGGTACATGGTCATTGGATCATCGGCATTTTCTCCGATTTTAAAAGCAGGGCCAGGTGCTACTGGAGACAGAAGCACGTCGCAGGCTTGGAATGCGTTTTTAAAATCTTCCATAATCAGGGTTCTTACCTGGGAGGCTTTACCGTAATAGGCATCATAGTACCCGGCGGAAAGCGCGTAGGTGCCCAGGATAATCCGGCGCTGTACTTCCGTTCCGAAACCTTTAGACTTGGTGTTCCGATACATCTGGATAAGATCATCCGAATCCCTGTCCCTGAATCCGTATCTCACACCGTCATATCGTGCAAGATTAGAGCTGGCTTCACACGGAGCGATTACATAGTACGCGGCTACGGCATATCGGGTATGGGGGAGAGATATCTCAACAAACTCCGCACCAAGACTTTTGATGATGTTTACGGCATTGTTAATGGATTCGGCAACATCGGGGTGCAGACCTTCCGAGTTATTATATTCCTTTGGAAGTCCAACTGTCAGGCCTTTCAGGCCTTTTTTGAGAAAATTTGTAAAATCAGGAACATCTTTGGGTACGGATGTTGAATCCGATGGATCATGGCCGGAAATTGTATTTAAGATCAGTGCGCAATCCGTAACATCCTTTGCCAGCGGTCCGATTTGGTCAAGAGAGGAAGCAAAGGCAACAAGCCCATAGCGGGATACCCTTCCGTATGTAGGCTTCATGCCGACAACCCCGCAGTGGGACGCGGGCTGTCTGATGGAGCCCCCGGTATCGGAACCCAGCGATCCAAGACACATATCCGCCGCAACCGATGCGGCTGAACCTCCACTTGAGCCACCGGGTATCCGGGTAAGGTCCCATGGATTGCGAGTCATTTGCAGGCCGGAATTTTCGGTGGATGATCCCATGGCAAATTCATCCATATTAACTTTTCCAACAGTAACCGCACCGGCCGCGTTCAGTTTTTTCATAACGGTTGCGTCATAGGGAGGGATAAAATTTTCAAGAATCCTGGAAGCACAGGTCGTGCGAAGCCCCTTGGTACAGATCAGGTCTTTGATTGACATGGGAATGCCGGTGAGGGGCTGCACTTTTCCGCTGGAAATTGCCTTATCCGCTTCCCCGGCCTGCTTCATGGCATTTTCTTCAAATATGGAGAGATAGGCACCAATTTTTTCGTCAACCGCTTTGATCCGGTCCAGAACCGCTTTTGTAAGCTCGCTCGAGGATATTTTTTTTTGTTTGAGCAAACCATGTGCCTTATGAATTGTCAGTTCATGCAGTTTCATTTCAGAGATTCCTTTATCGCCCGACAATTTTTGGTACCACAAATGTTCCGTCCTCTTTTTCAGGCGCATTGGCAAGGGCCTTACTGTTTTCCAGATGCTCTTTGATGCGGTCTTCCCGAAAAGCGTTTGTCAGGGCGATTGCGTGGGAGGTTCCCTGGACCTTTGAGGTGTCAACCTGATTCAGGGTGTTAATATATTCAAGTATTTCATCGATCTGGTCTGCAAATTTGTCCAAAGCGGCTTCATTGATTTCAAGCCTCGCCAGATTTGCCACGTGGATAATTTCATCTTTTGTTATTGTCATCAAAAACTCCCAAACCGGGTATGCCGGAAATAAAAACGAATCCTGCTTCGCGCGGAAATCCGAATAGGCTTTCCGTGCAGTTTGTTTTACAAAGGATGCTATCGGTTGACAAGGATTGCTCCTTTATGCTCCTTTTTCAATTCGTTCATCATCTTTTGGGCCTCTGCCCTGTCTTTAAAATAGCCTGCCCGAACCCGGTACCAGATGTTGTTTTCAGAGAGGATGCCGATGGTTCTGTATGCCGGAAAACCTTTCTTCTTCAGGGTGCTTACCAGTTGATCCGCGATTTTCGGATCTCGCAATGAAGAGATCTGGATGGTCAGCATTTTTTCGGCAGCCTCTGTTTTCTTTTGTGGCGTGCTTTCGCTTTTAGCGGATTTTTTTATAATACGAACATTTTGTTTTTTAGTCGGAGCCTTTTTCTCATCATCAATAGGCAAGGTTTTTCCAGAGGCAGCCGGTGAAGTCTCTTTTGTAAATTGCAGATCGATATCCGGTTTTGATTTTTTCAATGATTCGTGAAAGTCAAAATCTGTTTTTCCGGAAAGATAATCCATGTCGGTTTCTATCAGCTTCCTTTCTTTCTCGAGGATAGCATGGCGCAGCTCTGAAAGTTCTTTCTGAAGCGAATCAATATCAAATTGCACCGGCGCCGTTCCTCTTCCCACAAGGATGCCCAGCAGGAAGATCCATGCGGAAACAAAGCAGAAAATGACAAGCCAGCCGGCAGCACGCTTTTTTGTGAGTTCAATTAAAACCGGATCCCGGTCTGATGGTTGATTTGATTTTGCCTTGTTTTTTTTCATCGCACATCGTTCACATTGTATCAGGCGCAGATACACCAAGGAGCGTTAAGCCGTTTCGGATCACGATTTTGACTGCCAAAACGAGGTAGAGCCGTGCTTCCGTCAGATCCGGATCATCGGTTAGTACTTTATGTTTATTGTAATAAGAGTGAAAAGAGGATGCAAGATTCATCAGGTAATAGGTGATCCGGTGCGGCTCCATTAATTCAGCGCTGGTTCTCACGGTTTCAGGGTATCCGATCAGCTGCCGGATTATCTGAATCTCTTCCGGCTCTTTTAATTCGGAAATAGCTTTTTTGTTCCAACCGATATGGGTTATCCTTTTTTCTTCCTCTCCCTTTTTTAAGATGCTCGATATGCGTGCGTGAACATACTGTACATAATAGACCGGGTTTTCGTTGGTCTGTTTCCGCGCAAGCTCCAGATCAAAGTCCAGCGGACTTTCATAATGGCGGGTCAGGAAAATGAACCTGGCTGCATCACACCCGACTTCGTCCACAACATCCTTCAATGTCACAAATTCCCCGGATCGTGTGGACATGGAAACCGGTTCACCACCTCTTAAAAGATTGACAAGCTGTATCAGGATAACCCTAAACTGATTTTTCTCATATCCGGCAGCTCTGACTGAAGCGGCTATCCGGGGGATATATCCATGATGGTCTGCCCCCCAGACATCGATTACCCGCGTAAAACCACGCTCGAATTTTTCTTTATGATAGGCAATGTCTGAGGCAAAATAGGTTGTAAGGCCATTTTCGCGAACCACGACCCTGTCTTTTTCATCCCCGTAATCTGTTGTTTTAAACCAGTTTGCGCCGTCTTTTTCATAAATGATCCCCTTATCCTTCAATTCCCGGATAATGGTATCCACCTTTCCCGAATCAAAAAGACTTTGCTCGCTATACCATCTGTCAAATGAAATTCCAAAATTGGTTAAATCGGTTTCAATTCCTTTTAAAATGGTGGAAGCGGCAAATCGGGCACAGACTTCAATAGCCTCTTCCTCGTCTTTTTCAAGAAGTTTTCGGCCGTTTTCGACTTTTATCGTTTCAGCCAGCTCTTTGATATAGTCCCCCTGATAGCAATCCTCCGGAAAATTCACGGTTTGATTGAAAAGCTCCCTGTAGCGCAGAAACACGGAGAGTCCCAGGGTTCTGATCTGACGGCCCGAATCATTGACATAATATTCCCTCTGAACATCATATCCGCAATAATCGAGAATGTTTGCGACGGTATCGCCCACAGCGGCACCACGGCCATGGCCCACATGAAGCGGGCCTGTCGGATTGGCGCTCACAAATTCGACCTGAATCCTTTTGCCCTGGCCGATGTTGGATGCCCCATATCCGGTATTTTCATCGTGGATTCTTTTTAAAAAAGGATGCCAGGCCGAGGTATTGATGAAGAAATTAATGAATCCGGGTCCTGCGATTTCCATTTTGGCAACAATATTATCCGGATCCTCAATATTTGAAAGGATTGCCTCGGCAATTTTACGGGGGGCCATTTTCTGGATTTTAGCCATTTTCATGGCAATATTGGTTGAAAGGTCACCCTGGGAGTCGATTTTTGGTTCCTCGACTTCAGTTTCCGGAAAATTCGAAGAGATCATCTGCCCGTTTTTGTATGCTTTTTCCAAGGCGTTGAAGATGAGATTTTTAATTTTAGCTTTCATTTTCCATATTTCTTTTTCAGCACATTTTATATCCGGACCGTCTCAGCCTGATAAACCGTTCCATTACAGGACCTTCAATTCATAGAGACTTTTGATTTTCAAGTCAAGTGGGCTTTGGCGGCAAAACAAAACCACCCGGTCGGCGGGTGGTTTATGAAAACGCTCCATATGACCCATTTTACAGGAATCACAATCAAAATGTCAGATTCAGGTCATGTTTTGAGAGGGTTGCCCTTTATAGCTCGTCATCGGGCTGGATGCTGTCGTCATCCGCAATTTTAATGGTAGAAGTGGATGGTGAAATCGTCTTGATATCATCATCTCCCAGGATATCATCATCTTCGATATTACTTTCATCGGCCAGGAGTTCATCCAGTTCAACAGGGTTGTCGTCATCATCTTCCGAATCATCCATAACCGCTTTTTTGTTTTTCAGAAGCTCTACGTCATTAAATAAAACTTCTATTGTTTCTGTTGCGCCGTTTCTAAAAAATTCGATCACCGCATTGGCAATCTTTTGTGCACATACACCAATGGGATAAAATCCCGGAGTTCTTAATGCATTTATCAGTAACTTTAAGTCATCCTTAGACGCGGTCCTTATCGCTTCCAGGTCATATTTTTCCTCAAAAACCGTTGTGAAGATACCTTTGTCCAGTTCACTGGCTTCCTGCAGGACAAGTTCATTTTCATTGTTACCCTTTAAGATCAGGTATTTCTGTTTCATGATTGTTCCTTTGAGTATATATTCTTAAATTTTTTCCTGTTAATGAATGTCGATCATTATATGGAGTTAATTATTTTTTGCAATAATAATTCAAAAATCTTCGTTGTCAACCAGAGAGTTGCCGAGATCTGCTGAAAATAATGAGAGACGGTAATGGCATGAATTGCATCAACTGTTTACCCCTTGGGAACAAACCGGTATTTTGGGCTTTGAGATGATGGCTATGGTTTTTTCGCTCCGGCTTCTGCGCCAACAAAAAGGATTGACCTTGATTTTTCAAAATGCTAATAAGCTTTTTTACACAATTTGGAGGGATGGCCGAGTGGTTGAAGGCGGCGGTCTTGAAAACCGTTGAGTGTCAAAGCTCCGTGGGTTCGAATCCTACTCCCTCCGCTCTTTTTTTTTAAGGAGAGATGGCCGAGCTGGCTGAAGGCGCTCGCCTGCTAAGCGAGTGTGCGGGTAACTCTGCACCGAGGGTTCGAATCCCTCTCTCTCCGCCAGCAATAAAATCGAGGTCGACTTGAGTTTTATGGTATTGACCTTTTTTTGCCATCGGTTTTGTGATTTTTAACGAGCTTGTCTTTTGTATTTGTCCATAACAATATGGCGGTGTTTCGGCTATGTTTCTTCAGGCTGTTCACCATTTGATGACATCTTTGTCGTATTTTATGGAAAGTGTTATTCTGGCTCGATATGTGACAATTTTCCCGTCTTCAATTTTCATATCCAGTTTGGTTACTTCTGCAACTCGCAAATCAATAAGCGTTTCGCTTGCAGTCTCAACTGCGTTTGCAGCAGCTTCCTCCCAGGATTTTTTGCTTGTTCCTACCAGCTCTATAATTTTGTATACGCTGTCACTCATATTCTCCCCCTTTCCAGGATAACCCATATTGGATCAAAGATATTGTCTGAAAACTATCGAATAAGTGAAAACTTGTAAATAAAAATTTAATGCTGTTCGAATGGCCGACTCTGTTTTCCCAGCAAAAAAGCTGAACATGATTAATGGAAACCGGTTTTAAAATCAAGATTTTTTATCTGATTTGAACCGGATTTCATGTTGATAAACCGGGATTCGATTTTTCAATACCAGATCTTGATTATAAAAATCGGTTTCCAGCAATATATTGTGTTAAGTGGGAAATACGAGAAAATGGGTTTTCATTATCGGGAACAGCTATCGATTAAACTTGACAAATATTTAATTCCCTATTAATCTTCCTTTTTTTATATGAATCTAATTGAAATGATGGATAAATAAATAATTGAAAGGAGAAATTCAAAAATGGCGAAATTAGTTGAACCACATGGTGGTAAAGGCTTGACCATTTGTCTGCTGGAAGGCGCTGCGCTGGAAGCGGAAAAGAAAAAAGCCGAAGGGCTTAAAAAAGTAGAAATTTCACCTCGCGTAAAGGGTGATCTTATCATGATCGGGATTGGTGGGTTCAGTCCCCTTACAGGCTTCATGACCAAAGCGGACTGGAAAGGTGTTTGCGACGACTTCCTGCTGGCTGACGGTACTTTCTGGCCGGTTCCTGTAACGCTGGACGTGTCTGCCGATGATGCCGCCGCTATCAGTGAGGGTGGTGAAATCGCATTGGTTGATCCCAAAAATAATGAAATCATGGCTACCATGAAAGTAACCGAAAAATGGGCCATGAGTGACGCAGATAAAAAATATGAGTGTGAAAAAGTATTCATGGGAGAAGGAACTCCAACTGCGGAGGAGTTCTGGAAAATTGCGAAAGAAGATCATCCAGGTGTTCAGATGGTGATGAATCAGAAGGAAATATGCCTGGCCGGTCCTGTAAAAGTATTGAGCGAAGGCAACTATCCGAAAAAATATGCCGGTGTTTATCAGCGTCCCGCTGAGTCGCGAAAAATCTTTGAGAAAAGGGGATGGAGTGAAGTTGCAGCCCTTCAGCTCAGAAACCCCATGCATCGGTCTCATGAATATCTTGCAAAAATAGCTGTTGAAGTCTGTGACGGCGTTTTCATTCACTCTCTGGTGGGAAACCTGAAACCCGGCGACATTCCTGCTGAAGTTCGGGTAAAATGTATTGATGCTCTCGTAAAGAATTATTTCATGGAAGAGAATGTCGTGCAGGGCGGATATCCGCTGGATATGCGCTATGCGGGTCCGCGTGAAGGACTCCTTCATGCAACCTTCCGTCAGAATTACGGATGCTCCCGTATGATTATCGGCCGCGACCATGCAGGCGTGGGTGACTTCTATGGCATGTTTGAAGCCCAGACAATTTTTGATAAAATTCCGACTCCTTCAGAGCCGGGAAAAGCGCTTCTTTGCACACCCTTGAAAATTGACTGGACCTTCTATTGTAAAAAATGCGACGGTATGGCTTCCCTCAGAACCTGTCCGCATGACAAGAAAGACAGGGTACTTCTCTCCGGAACCATGCTGCGCAAGGGTCTTTCCGAAGGCACCGAAATTCCGGATCATTTTGGACGAGAAGAAGTTCTGGATATTCTTCGAGAGTACTACGCCGGCCTTACGGAAAAGGTTGAGATCAAGACTCACTCTGCTGCAACCGGTCAATAATTCATAATTATACCCGGCAGTAGTTATCTTTATAGATTAAAAAGGGGGAAATGCCATTCGGCATTTCCCCCTTTTTGTCATCATAGGGTCTGTTTTGAATGTTACAACGGCAACTGGTCAACCTGGTTATTGTGAGTCCAGTACCAGAAGGCTCTGTCATTTTCCTTTCTTCGTTTCAGAAAACCGGACTGAACAATCTCACGAATAACAGGTTCTACAATGGAAATTTTTTTGTTGCAAACTTCAGCGATTTTGTGTGCCAGCTGGGATGAGATGTCACCTTCCATCGAATTTTCCGGAAAGTCGCAAAGTTCTTCGATTGTATCTTCCGAGAGCAATTTGAATATAATCTGATTTTTTTGTTTTCCCAGGTAAATCAGATGTTCATGTTCGTTTGAGTTGCCATTCACGCATCGTTTGAGGATGTTCTCCTCCTCTGCAAGGACCGCTGAAGTGTAATAGTCATAGACGAACTTTTCAATTTCTTCTGCCGACAATTGGGAGGTGGAGGCAATGGCATGGTTTGCGTCGTATTGGGACCAGTCCTCGGTCAGGAGTTTTAAATCATATTGTTCGATATTTTCCTTAACTGTCGTCCCTGGAAATGGAGCCAGAAAATGATAGCCGTAGTCGATCTTCAATCCCTGCATAAAACGATGGGTTTCCATGAGGGTGTCAGAGGACTCTCCCGGAAGGCCGGCAATTAGGGACCCGAATACATTCATTCCAACTTCCTTGCAATCAGAAACAGCTTTGCAGATCCGGTCAAGAGAGACTCGTTTGCGTATCGTATCAAGCAGTTTCTGATTTCCGGATTCGATACCGAAAAGCACCGCGTCACACCCCGCATCCAGCATGGCCTTGAGCATTTCTTTATTTACAGAATCCGCTCGCGCAAAGGCACTCCATCCGAAATGCAAATTTCGATTTTGAATTTCCGAACAAAAGGCATGGACCCGTTTCTGGTTGAAAGTAAAGAAATCATCGGCAATGTTCACTCTTGTAAACCCATAGTTCAGGATTTGCTCGATTTCATCTACAATGCTGTGAATGCTGCGGTAACGGACTTTAGCACCGACCATACGCCGGCCCTGGCAGAAAATACATTTGTTTGGACAGCCTCGGCTTGTAATAACGCTGACCGGAAAGCCCAGGGCCTGATATCTGGAAAGGTTGAGCAAGTGACGGGCAGGCATTGGAAGGTTATCAAGATCTTGTATGTGTTCACGCGGTCCGGTGTAAACCGGTTTGCCGTTCACCGAAAACGCGATTCCCTTGATGCGATGCCAGCTTTTACGATCCTGGATGACCGGCAGAAGCTCTTGGATCGTGGTCTCTCCTTCGCCAATCACCATGAGATCAATTTCAGGGTACTGAATCAGGCTGTTATGAAAATCAAACGAAATATGAGGTCCGCCCATGATCGTTATGGTATCTGGAAAAAATTGTTTGACAGTCTGAAGAATTGAAGCGGCCTGATAGAAGTTGAGGGTCACAGAGTTTAAACCAACAACATCCGGCTGAAAGGATTTTAACTCGGAGTAAAGTTTTTCAGGTGTGTAACGCCGAACCAGGTAATCAAAAATTCGCACCTCTGCACCGCCATTTTCAAATGCCGCAGCCACATAGCATAATCCAAGCGGCGGCGAAGGGAACTCTTCCAGAGGGTAAGGTGTAACGATCAGGGCAATTTTCATAAAGATGTCTGAACCTCTCACGGATTGAATTGTGAATAACAGGCCCCTCTTTTTTAGTCTTGAAAACTCAAGAAGACAGATGCATGAAACAGGGGGCTACTGTTTATAAAAAAGTGTTTTTTCGTTGTCAATAACAATTCAGAAACGCATGCTGAAATCATGAAAGGCCCTTCTGTTTTGGGTTTATACTTCCTGTTGCAGTGCTGTCGCGTCCGTTGAAAATTCAGGACCGAATGGCTTGAAAGTCATTACAAGCGCCGGCATCAGAAAGAAGTCAGCCAGAAGCGCAACGCTTATGGTTGCCGCGACCAGTACCCCGAACTGTGCAAGACTATCCATAAGCGAGTTCAGGAAAACAAGAAAGCCGGAGACCAGAACAATGGAGGTAATGAACAATGCCCTGCCCACGTGAGTCATTGAACGGTAAAGCGCTTTCTCGTAATTCCCGCTTCTGCGAAATTCATGCTGATATCGGGTCACAAGGTGAATGGTGTCGTCAACAGCGATGCCGATCGCAAGGCAGCCGAGCATCAGCTTTATATAATCCAGTGGAATACCGGCCCAGCCCATTACGCCCAGCGTGATGATGACAGGAGAGAGGTTGGGAATCATTGACAGCATGCCGACTCGAACAGAACCGAAAAGTATGCACATCATAACGGCAATGACGGAAAAGGCCAGCAGGAAACCGCGAATTTGACTCTGCACAATATAATCGATCAGCCTGAACCACAACGCGCCCATCCCGGTCATGGCAGGCTTGATTTCATTTACGGGTCTTGACTCGAGGAAGCGATCGATCTCAGCGACAAACTTTTGAATTTCACTTGCATCGGCTAGTTTTGTTCTGACTTCCAGATTTGCGCTGTCATAATTTGTTGAGATGTAATTCTCAAGTTCGTTTCCGCCGGACATCTCATAGATCAGCAGGTATTGGGCTGCCTGTTCCGCGGTTTCCGGCAGAATATAATATGAAGGATCTTCATCGTGCAAGGATTTGTTGATATCCTTGAGCAGGTCAACGATAGAGTAAGTCTTCATGACAATGTCCATCCTGTCTGCCTTATTCTGCAGCGCTTCGATTTCACGCAGAACGTCAGGTTCCAGTATGCCGTCGGTTCTGTCGGTATTGAACACATAGCTGTAGCTGACCGTGCCGCCCATCACTTCATCTACACGTTGGGTTACGCGTTTAATTTCCAATTTGTCTGAAAATTCTGAAATAAAACTGGAATCAACTTTTATCCGGAAGACACCGGCTATCGCGAAACCAAATATGAAGAGCGATACGATAATTATCGTCAGCCTGTTCCGGATATCAAAAGCCGCAACAACCAGAAGCGATTTTTTTAAAAGGGCAGTGCCCTCATTGTTTTTATTTGATTTTTTGGGAGAAATTTTTTCAAACTGTCTATTTCCAAAGGAAAGAAAAACAACAAGAAAAGTGACGGAAAGGATAAATGCTCCAGCAACACCCACTGCACTGTATATGGAAAAATGCTTGATCGCTTTTATCGGAGAGATTGTCATGGAAGTAAACCCGGCAACCGTTGTCAGGCTTGTAAACAAACAGGGCAAACCGGTAAGGTAAATCGTTCGTTTTATTGCCTCCCGCCTGTCATTCAGAGATTTATGATAGGTCTGAAAATCATTTATAATATGGACCGCATCGGCAACTCCAACCGCAATAAGGACAGTCGGCAGCATGGAAAACATCAGGTCAAATTTCCAGCCTAAAAAACCCATGAAACTGACCGATATAAGGATTGAGAGCCCTACCACAGCAAGCGGACCGATCACACCGTTTACGCTTCTGAAAAAAAAGGCAAGCAAAATACCGATGACGATGAAGGTAATGATTCCCAATCGTTCGGACTCTTTCATGGTTATAATGTTATATTCGGAATTCAGTTCAACATCGCCTGTGTTGTAAAATACGATTCCTTTTTTTTCGTACTCCGACAGGATGTTTTTTATGACGACTGCTGTAGCCTGAGGGTAAAGGTTGAAAAGCTCGTTTCCTTTTTCAGGGTCAACCTGTATCTCTTCCGGAGGATCGATACTGGATTTGTGCATTTCAACGACAATCGCTCCAAACTGTCCGGATGCGTCTGCCAGACCATTCACATATAAAGGCTTGGCAAGAACCTTGTTTCGGATTTTCAGCATTTCCTCCTGATTTTCGGGAAAGTCCTTCAGGATATCGTGGATAATCAATTCGCCCGGGCGTCCCTCAATGAATTCGGCATTGGAAAGCGAAAGGACTCTTTTGACAAAAGGGACCTTTTTTTGAATTTTTTTTGAAATTTCATCTATGTCGTGCATCACGCCGAGGTCCCAGACACCGTTTTCCTTGCCGGGCGCCTCATAAAGAATGTAGGCAATTTCGTCGGAACCAAAGTTTTCCCTGAATTCAAGAAAGCGTGTGTATACCGGATCATCGCGGTCAAAAAAGGATTCAAAGCTGTTGTCAAAACGAACATCTTTCGCAAAATAGATGCAGATTAAAAAAACAGCCAGACTGATGCCGAGAACGATCCAGCGGTGGTCGTATGACCAGGCTCCGAATTTTTCAAACGTTCTATTGAGTTTTTCTATGAGATTCGATCTGAAGCTGTTTCTGAAGGGAAGACGATTCATACGGTTTTTCCTTAAAAATAGACAGGGGTGTCGGTTTCCCGATAAACTTCAGGCAGGGGTCACTTGATCGCAGCCTGAACGCATGAATCGGGAAATGAATATGACCATTACGATAAACTCACCTCCAAAAAAAAGGGGAAGACTTGACAGCCTTCCCCTTTTGTCATGAAGAATTGGATTGTAATAACCGGTTGTCAGGCAGCCGAGGCCTGCTTATCCCTTTCCGCCCATGAATCATAGGCAAGAGCTGTGGTTCGATAAACTAGATGCGCCAGCTTGGAGAACGGCAGGAACGCAAACAGATTGAACACAAACATCAAGTGAATGAAGTATAACAGATAGGAAAGGAAAGCCATGTCTGCAAGACGCGTCATCTCGGTCAACATACCGGTAACACCAAGTCCCAGAACCAGACCCAAAAGATACCAGTCTTTATAACTGCTGACCTGATCGGTTTTGCTCATTCGGCTCCTGATCATCAGAATTGCTCCGATGATCAATGAAACGCCTGCAACATTGGCAAGCCATTTGACCGGGTTCAGCTGGGAGTATGGACCATGCAGTTGAAAACCATAAAGCGCAACAAAGAAGATGTTGGTGACAATAAAAAGCCCTATAAAGGCAAAGAGTACCATCATATGGGAAGTCGAGCGTTCCTTGTTCTCACCGCACTCGGAAAACTTGTTGTGTTTCAAAATTGCCGGTATCACTCCGATAAGGGCTTGAATAAAGCCTTTTGCATCAATGATCTTTTTATCCGTTTTTCCGGAAAGAAGTGCGTTTTCATGGATATCGGTAATGAATTTTTTGAGTCCGAGCGCAAACACGGCGACAACAAAGCCTGCCAGTGGAACAAAGATAATGTCTACAAGCCAGGTGTGAAAGAAATGGGCATGCACAATCTCTTCTCCGCCCGGGGAAAAATTCAGCCAGTTTACTCCGAAGGCCTTGAGGATCAAACCCAGCACAATGAAGACCACTGCAGGTAAAGCAATGAGAACGGGCAGTTTTTTTGGGTCATTTACCAGTTTGGATAGGAACTTCGGAGTAGCATACTCTTCAATCGCGTAGGAGCGGATTGCAGCCAGGACATCACCGGGTTTTGCATCGCGGGGACAGAGTGTGGAGCAATCTCCACACTGGTGGCAGAGCCAGATGTCATGGTTGCCGACCAATTTGTCCTTCAGGCCCCAAGAGGCTGCTATCATCTCTTTTCTCGGGAATGGTTTGTTGTCCGGTGATATGGGGCAGACCACAGAGCATGTAGCACACTGGTAGCATTTTTTCAGGCTGTCACCCCCCAGCCCGATAATTTCCTTAATAAACCTTGAATCAGGCTCAATCAGATATTTGTCAGCCATAATAATACCTCCTATTAATGGCATTAAAAGCTTGTAAATGAAATGTAATCTTCAACCAGATTACCCGGGGAACAGGACTAGAATCCTTTGAATGGATTCGGGCCTAATCCCTCAACTTCCTCAACAAAATCATTGATGATCTGCGGAACCTTGTCATATTCATCAATGGCAATCTCGAACTGTCTTACCCTTTCTTCTTCAAGCGCCAGACTGGAGAGCGCATCACCGATTTTTTTCATTCGGATATCGGCGAGTTCGCTGCCTTTGACAAAATGGCACTGGTAGTCATCCCCGTGCTTACAGCCCATGAGGAATACTCCGTCCATACCCTGTGCCAGCGCATCCTTGATCCAGATCACATTGACGGAACCCAGACACCTTACCGGAATCAAACGGACATCGGCTGAAAATTGGAGTCTGTTCATGCCGGCAATGTCGATTGCCGGGTAGGCATCGTTTTCACAGACAAGACCCAGGATTCGAAAGGGCGGTTCGTCATAATCATCTTCAGATGGGACCCCGATGGATTTAACCTGTGAACCGATACTGTCAATATTGTAGTCGGCAAATCCGATAATACGTTCGGGACATGCACCCATGCAGGTACCGCATCGGCGGCATCGGCTCGAGTTCGGTTTGGGCGTTCCTTTTTCATCATCATCCAGCGCGCCGAACGGACATTCCTCGGTGCAGCGTTTACATTGCGTGCATCTCTGGAAAAAGAAATCCGGAAAGGTCATATCCCCGGACCTTGGATGCACGGAAACACCGCGATTGACTGATTCGATGCACTGAATTGCCTTGAGAGCCGCGCCTGAAGCATCTTCAACGGATTCTTCAATTGTCATGCTCCGGCGGATACAGCCTGCAGCGTAAATACCGGTACGCTGGGTCTCATAAGGGAAGCAGATGAAGTTTGAATCCGCAAACTGGTCAAACAGGGCATTGTCACGGAAGCCAGGTCCTTGACGATAGGCAAGATTGATGACCGGGTCATCCGCTGTAACCGGAACCAGACCGGCCGCCAGAACAACCATGTCAGCCTTGATCTTAATTTTTTCACCCAGAAGCGTATTGTCCGCTTCCACGATCAGGCCGTTGCCGTTTTTAGAAACGGTTGCAATGGTTCCCTTGGTCAGAAAAATCCCTTCATCCTGCTGAATCTTTTTGTAGAAGTTTTCCTGGAGACCGGGAGTGCGCATATGCTGATAGATTATATATGCTTTTCCGTCTGAATAATCCTCACGTACATACTTGGCCTGTTTCAGAGAGACCAGACTGGTGACGGAACCGCAGTAATTAAAGTCAGCATCATCATCTTTTCTAGGGCTCTGAATGAATACAACCGATTTGGCCTCCTTGCCGTCGGAGGGTCTGACAATTTTACCTTTTGCGGCAATCTCTTCAAACTGGGAGTTGGTAACAACATCCGGGGACTGTCCTACGCCTAAATGAGCATATTGTTCGCCTTCAATTTTGTCAGGACGCCATCCGGCAGCCAGAATAACCGCACCAAATTTTTCGCCGGCAGGATCGAACTGCAGAATATCTTTTCTGCCTTTGTTGTATTCCTTGTAAATTTCGAAAAGTTTTTCAACGTCATATTCCTTTCCGTTTTCATCCACTTTCATGCTTTCCGGAAGGGGATAGGGAACGTCAAACTCTGTTTTTTCGCCCGGTTTTTTTAATGTAACGGTAAAATTGCCGGGTTCGCCCGCAATTCGGGCAACCACCGTATTGGTTTTTAACGTGATTCTGGATTCCGCTTCAGCGGCACGGATTTTTTCTGAAATAATAGAAGGGATCAGTTCTTCAAAGGGCGCTTCAACCGGCATCTGCTTGCGCATTTTTGCCGCATACCCGCCAAGCGCTGCTTCCTTTTCAACGACGGTAACCTCATAGCCGGCTGCAGCCGCATCCAGCGCTGCTGAAAGGCCGGTGATTCCACCGCCGATTACCAGAATCTTGCGGGTAAAGTTTTCCAGCGTGTAAGGCTCAGGGAGTTTGACTTTTTCAACCCGGGCCATACCCATTTTGATGTAGTCTTCGGCCAGCATCTGGACTCGGTCAAAATGTTCTCCGTCATCCTTCTGCTCGTCCGTAAGAGCAGGATATTCCGAACGGGGATGGGACCAGACAACCTGTTCTCTCAGATTGACCCGCTCGATGATGCAACCGTCAAATTTGAATATATCAAAGTTGACGCGCCGCGAACAGGCTCCGATTACCAATGTGTTGGTTCCCTTCTCTTCGATATCCTTTTTAATCAGTTCAACACCTTCTTTGCTGCAGAGGAATGGATGGGTCTGGACCGGCAGACCTTCTTCTTCAGGAACACCGCACAAGTTTTTAATATCCAGTGCGTCTCCGATTCCACAGCCTGTGCAGATATATACACCATATTTTTTATCCATGGGTTTTCCTCCTACCTTCTCACCAGGGTTTGAATCGCCTTTAGGGCCATACCGGTTGCACTCTGATTGGATGAAACCACATCAGCTGGTTTGTTGGCACAACCTGCTGCAAACATACCGCCTGTTGCAAAATCATTCACGATAAAGCCGTCTTCCGTATATTTCAGATCTGCCGGAAGCTTGGCGTTTGCCGCAGTCGGCTGCATACCGGTTGCAAGAACCGCCATGTCGACGGTCTGCTTGATTTTTTCTCCGGTGACGGCGTTTTCAGCAACAACAATAATCTTTCCGGTTCCTGCCTCTTCACTCACCTCGGCGACTTTGCCTTTGATCAAAAAGATGTTTTTATCTTCCTTGATTTTTTTGTAGAATTTTTCATAGCGGTTGCCCGGAGTTCTGAGATCAATGTAGAAGATATAGATTTTTGCTTCCGGATACCGTTCGCGCACATAGGTGGCCTGTTTCAGGGAGGCCATGCAGCAAATGTATGAGCAGTAAGGCAAATGGTTTTCATCCCTTGATCCTGCGCATTGTACAAATGCAATGCTTTCAGGTTCTTTGTTATCTGAAGGCCGGAGAATTTTTCCTTTTGTCGGTCCGTTGGGTGCAGCCAGACGTTCCATCATCATGTTTGTAATGATATTCTGGTACTGGCCAAACCCCAGGTTGTCGATTCGGGTGGCATCGTATGGTTCCCATCCGGTTGCCCATACCACGGAACCTACATTCAGATTAAGTGTTTTTGGTTCCATGTCAAAATCGATTGCGTCGTATTTGCATGCTTCCAGGCATTTTTTTGCATCGTCTGTCCCCTTGATCCGGGAAGAGATGGTATACCGCATGGGGAATGCCATATTGTGGGGCAGGTAAGCAGCCTTGGTTCTGTCCATCCCAAAATTGAATTCATTGGTGATTTCGGTCTGACAGACTGCTTCACATGCGCCGCATGCCGTACAGTTTTCGTTGACGTAGCGTGGATTTAGTTTAATGGTAACATCATAGTTTCCGGGTTTTCCGGTTACCTTTACAACTTCAGCAAGAGTGAAAACCTTTACTCTTGGATTATCCTTGATTCTTTTAAAGTTGATTTCAAGACCGCAAGTGGGAGGGCACAGCTTGGGGAAATACTGGTTAAGCTGTGAAACCCTTCCGCCCAGGTATGGATTTTTTTCGACCAGAAAAACTTCGTATCCGACTTCGGCAGCTTCGAGGGTCGTCGTAAGCCCGCTTATCCCCCCTCCGACTACCAATATGCTTCCGCTAGCAGGGGCCGCGTTGTCTGTTGTCATGCTATCCCTCCGTGCATAAAAATTATCATTTAGTCAAAAAAATTAGGTTTAAGAGTAAAAATAGTTCAGAAAAATTCCCATGCGGGCGATATCCTTTTGGCGGATGTGTCAAAATCCATAAGAATTTTATGGTTATGGATCCATGATAAAATCCTTAGGCATTCTGGCACAGATTATCATGCCCTGGATACCGCCCGGAAATGGGCGATATTTCCGAAATATCTGTTTGTTAATAAAAACCTCCAGGCACTCGAAAGCGCCTGGAGGCATATTGATTGACGACTCGTACTCGTCATCCGGTTCTATGCGTCAGGAATAATCTTTACATAGTCTACTTTCTTAAGATTCCACTCATTTGTACTTTTGTTGTATGTAGAGTTTACAAAGCAGAACCAGTTTTTGTCATCCTGCCCCGGATAATCCGCCTGATAGTAGAATCCAGGATAACGGGTTTCTTTTCTGAACTGGATATGACGGAGATGCGCTTCAACGGTATAGATTCTATGGTAGATTTCCCATGCTCTCATCAGTTCATGCAGGTCGCCGGCTGCCAGTTTCTCGCAGTCTTCACGCATGGTCTCCAGAAGCTCGAGAACGATCTCAAGAGATTTGCTTGAAGTCTGGTAGTAAGTAGCGGTTCCAGCGCCGTACTCATGAGTTGCCTTCATCAGGCGAAGCGCCATTCCGGAAGGTTTCACGTATGCCGGGTTGATATCGGCAGCAGTGGTGTAATTGAAGTTGTCAAGGAATACGCGGACAGGTTTGTAAACCAGGTCAACCAGCTCTTCTTTTGTCTCTTTGATGGTCGGTTTGAAATCTGCATGATCGCGCACGAACTTAACCATTTCTTTCGCTACGATACGACCCTCGGCATGAGAACCGGAGGAGAATTTGTGACCGGAACAGGCAACACCGTCGCCTGAAGTAAACAGACCGACCACGGTGGTCATTCTGTTATAAATTTTACCCTTGTCGCCCCATTTGTAGCTATCCGGTACCCAGCCTTCGTCCGGACCGGATGTCCAGATACCACAGCAGCCGGAGTGAGAGCCGAGAAGATAGGGTTCGGTCGGCATAACTTCGGAATTTTTCTTTTCCGGTTCACAGTTCTGAGCACACCACAGGTTGGCCTGTCCGCAGGTCATGTCAAGGAAGTCTTCCCATGCTTCTGATTCAAGATGCTTGAGTTCTTTTTTGTCCATGGTCTTTCCAAGTTCAGCCAGCGCGGAGACGGTGTCCATGATGATTGGGCCGCGGCCTTCTTTCATCTCGAACAGCATCAGGTGGTTACGAAGGCAGGTCGGCGTAATTGCGGCTGTTCCGTAAGGGGCGTATTTTTCCAGCTCGGCTTTTGCTGCAGCACCGCCTGCAAAGGCTTCGCCAAGACCGTTCAGTGTTTTGGCTTTGAACAGAAGGAACCATGCACCAACCGGACCGTAACCATCTTTAAAACGGGCCGGGGTGAAACGGTTTTCCATCATGGAGAGTTCAGCGCCTGCACGGAGAGCCATGGTGTAGGTAGAACCGGCATTCCATACCGGATACCACGCACGGCCTTTACCTTCACCAACCGAACGGGGCTGATAAATGTTAACCGCACCGCCGCAGGCAACCATCATGGTTTTGCATTTAATGATGTAGACTTTATTTTCACGAACCGAGAAGCCAACAGCGCCGGCAATCTGTTTTGGGTTGTTTGCATCGGTCAGCAGTTCAACGATGAAACAGCGCTCAAGGATGTTGTCTTCGCCGAGAGCAAGTTTGGCAGCTTCTGCAACGATTCTTTTATAGGACTCACCATTGATCATGATCTGCCATTTACCGGTACGAACCGGTTTTGCACCGGATTTCAGGGTGCCCATTTTCTGGCCTTTTTTACCGTCCAGGTTTTTGTTTTCTTCGGTTTTTTTCCATACCGGAAGTCCCCATTCCTCGAACAGATGGACAGAATCGTCAACGTGGCGTCCAAGATCGAAGATCAGGTCTTCACGAACAATACCCATCAGGTCGTTACGAACCATCCGTACGTAATCATCCGGTGTGTTCTCGCCGACATATGTGTTGATCGCCGACAGACCCTGAGCAACCGCGCCACTTCTTTCCATGGCAGCTTTGTCGCAAAGCAGGATTTTCGCATCGTCCGCAGCCCATTTTTTTACCTCAAAAGCAGTACCGCAGGCAGCCATACCGCCACCCACGATCAGAATATCCACTTCACGCTCTTCAACTTCCGGATCTCTTACGGCTTTAGTTTCACCCAAAGGTTTATTTGGTAATGCCATCGTATATCCTCCTTAACTAGATGTAAATTCGGTATTAATCAGTATGTTGAATTAATTTGTAAGACAAATCCGCTTAAGCAATTGCCAGCGGCTTAACAAGCTGAAAGCCGTCAGCCTCTTCCGTTGAAAGCAGTCCAGAGTCAAGGTCTTTGCCTTTCAGATCCGAATAGGCGTTTGCCTGGCCTTCAGGAGTCGTTCGAATGGGGAACTTAAAGCGTTTGATTGTTCCGTTTCTGAACTTACAGGTCCACATAACGTCTTCCGTACCCATCATGGGCATAATGCTGCTTCCCAAAGGTACAAAGTCAGAGTATCCTCTTACCTCGATCGCCTGGGTGGGGCAGATTTTTACACAGGAAAAACATTCCCAGCACTGATCCGGCTCCTGATTGTAAGCCTTCATCGCATTGGGATCCAGTACCATCAGATCATTGGGGCAAATATACATACATGCTGTTTTATCCCCGCCTTTGCATCCATCACACTTCTCAGTAATTACAAAGCTTGGCATTGATATACCTCCTAAGTTTTGCGTTGTAATGATTATAACTTAAACATTAATCGATTTACTTCAGTAGAACTTTGGTTTTTTTGCACCCCCCTTCATAACAGTGACCCTTCAATAATTTTTTGAGGGTTTGAATGGATTGTTTTTCAGTTAAATATCTTAAGATTTTGATCGATAAAATTCAGCTCTAAAAACCGGAAAAGCCTTTCCGCGGGCTTTGCAGAATCCGGATGATTGAAATCATATAACTAATTGATTGATAAGGTTGTTTTTGTGAAAAAGGCAATAACCTTATATTGTAAACCAAAGAGGTAAATTAGCATCCGTAAAAATGCTTGTCAAGTACTTTTGCATAGCTGATTTCCATAACTTATGTACAATTTGAGGTGTTTCGATTACATTCCAATATGTGGAAAAATTTTAGAGTGATATAACAATATATAGTGTTAAATTTCCATTTTGAATTTCAGGGTTCAGGGATGTCGATCCCTTTTTGTACCGGAATTTTCTGGCTCAAACCAGGAATCATGGATTTGTGAGATGCAAATCAGAAATTTTATATCCACCGGTCACGGACAAATTGAATTCGCATGGATTTTTTTAAAAATAGATGGTAACGGTTATGCTTCAGAGGTATCCTTATTTAATTTTCTAAAAGAAAGAGATGTTATGAATGACGAGATGGTCCCACTTTCGCTGGATGATCGCTTCACCTTTTCTTGTTCCAGAGAGGTTCCATGTTTCAACGAGTGTTGCAGGGATTTGAACCAGTTTCTTACACCGTATGATGTCCTGCGCCTTAAAAACGCTCTGGACATGACTTCAGGTGACTTTCTTTCAGAATACACCCTGCAGCATACCGGCCCGGAGTCCGGCCTTCCGGTGATTACCCTGAAACCGGCTGACCAGAGGGATCTGATATGCCCTTTTGTTACCGAAGACGGCTGCCGGGTTTATGAAAACAGGCCTGCTTCCTGCCGTACCTATCCCCTTGCGCGACTGGCATCCCGTTCACGGGAAACAGGGAGAATTACCGAACACTGGGCACTTATCCGGGAGCCTCACTGCCGGGGATTTGAACAGGATAAAACCTGGAGTGTGCGGGAATGGATACAGAAACAGGGTCTTTTGGCGTATAATGAAATGAACGACCTTCTCATGGAAATTATCAGCCTTAAAAATCAGCAGGATAAAGGCCCGCTGGACATTAAGTCCAGGCACGTTTTTCATATGGCATGTTATGATATCGACCATTTCAGAACGCATGTTTTTGAAAAGGGGCTTTTCAATGATCCGGCGATGGATCTTGAATCCTTGAAAGAGGATACCGTGCTTTTAAAGTTTGGAATGAAATGGATCAGGCAGACGGTTTTTAAAGGATAGGGAATTCATTCATGGCAAAAAAGGACAGGGTCGCTCTTGTATTGGGTGCTGTAAAAGGTATTGGAAAAGGGGTCGGGCTCGCCCTCGCGAAGCAGGGGATCAAGGTTGCACTCACCTATTATGACTGGGAAGAGAGCCTCGCGGAGATGCAGGAAGATTTCAAAGCCGTGGATCAGGATCACCTTATAATAAAGGTAAACCTGCTGGATACGGATCGTATTCCCGATTTTGTAAAACAGGTGGTGGATCATTTCGGAAGGATTGACATCCTCGTGAACAATATTGAGCGGGGAGGCTGGCCAATCGTTCACGGCCCGTATGTTCGGGAGCAATGGGATCTTGAATTGTCCACAACCCTGCGGGCGAAGCAGTGGGTTTTCGAGGCGGCCTTGCCTTATCTTAAGGCATCGGGTGACGGGCTTGTTATCAATTTTTCTTCCATTGCAGGGATTGTCGGAAGATCCGGTCCTGTCAGCTTTCTTTTCAATGAAGGATATTCTGCGGCTAGCCGGGGGATTTCTCTTTTGACTGAAACCTGGGCAAGGATCGGCGCTCCCGATGTGAGGGTCAATGAAATTATGCTCGGGATAATTGAAACCAGGCATGGGGAGAAAACCAGAGGATGGGGGCTGCTGACGGCTGAGCAGCAACAAGCGATCGTTGATCATACCTTGTGCGGCCGCACCGGCACAATTGATGATGTTGTAAAAGCCGTTCTTTTTCTGGTAAAGGAAGCACCGTTTATGACCGGCAGCGTAATCCGCCTGGATGGCGGATATGTCCTTGGCGGCGAGAAGGTAGCACCCATGCCGGAGGGCGTCGTTTAGTCCATCCATAAACGGTTATTTTGTCCGATTTCTGCGTCAGACTCAAAGTTTAATCCTCGAAATATTGCATATATTCATATGGTTAAAATTTTCGTCTTCCTTGAACTCGAATAAAATCTCTCATTTTTGGATGGACTATTCACCGCGGCCCTATTTTCTTTCGACTTCCAAGTTTTTTTTCTCCCGGATAAAATGCTCAATCAATGGTTTAATCTGGCGTGCAAGATTCTCCCCCATGAAAATCATACCCTGATCACCAGGATGCAGGAGATCCGGTGAAAGTCCCCCGATGTCTTTTAAAATATCTGGGCCTTCAAGCAAATATACGTTTTCACAAGGACAATTTTGAACCGCCTTGCGCAGTGCTTCGCGATAATCCTCAGGCGAACCTTTATCTTCCATGCCGATAAAGGTATCGCCGAACTCTCGTGAATAAGGGAAAAGAGTAATGCAAATAACGGGTCGCCGGGGATTTGACCGGCAGATGGAGTTGATCAAATAGGATATCCGTTCATAAAAAAAAGAAAGCTGAAATTTGAGCATATTGACGGAAAGAGCCAATGTCGCGAAATCCCAGTCTTTTCGGGCAGCAATATAATCCGCAATTTCAAATTCGCAAAAGGCCGAACCGTCGCTTCCCAGATTGATTACATCCGCGCCAAGACGGACGCCGACCTGCTCCACATAAGTTAAATGCGGAGAGGTGGCATTGTCGCCCTGGGTAATTGATGTGCCGTACGCCAAATATCTCAACCGAGGCACTTCGTCACGGTTTGGAGGCCTACAATTTTCTCCTTGAATTTCATGTAGAAACATTGCATCTCCAGCCATTATAAGCCGGCAAACATCAGGAGAAAATGAAAGGTCTGATAATTTGGATTGGTCATACATGTTCATCTGATCCGGCTCCGGAAGATGAATAACAGATATGTCCTGTTTGATTTTATATTTTTTCTGGCTTTGAAACGTTCCATAAAATACCTCAACGGTTCCAAGCCCTTCAGGGCACGAAAGTTCTATGCTGACCGGATGGTCGCTCACAAATCGGATTTCCGAGCAGGCCGGGTGACACATCTGGAACTGGGCGTCGGGATTGAGTTTCACCCGAACTGATTCAGGGACCCGCTGCATCCGGAGTCCAGGAAAGCCCTCAACAGAAACAAGGTCTTCAATATTATGCAGTTCAACTTTTTCGTAAATCAATAGCGGCATCCTTATCGATTTTTGCCATCGGTTTTTCGAAGCATTCAGGCATGTTCATTTCGCCATCCACAATTTCAACAAATTCAGAAAATTCAGCATATATCTTGCATCTGTTAGGTGTTTTTGGTGTCCGTCAACTATGGAATGAATAATAGCCGTTATGTATATTTTTCAGCATGAAGGTTCAAATAGAAAATATCGGCATCCAATGAAAAAACAGAGCTATTTTCATCCCTGCCAAAACTACGGATTCCAAAAGTGCCGTTATTCAAAGAGAAGATGCACGCACACCTTGGAATCCGATTGAGTGCCACCTAAAAACTCCTTTTTTAAATACAACCTTGGAGGGCATGCCATCTCATGGTTTTAGTATTTATTGAAGAGCATTTATTGGAATTAGGTGACATTTGTGGATGAGAATTACTATATTAAACATAAGCATGAATTATATAAAATCAATGGGACACAGCTGGAAATGGACCTTGCTCAATTAGATATGACCTGATGGATTTATCATATTGTATTTTAAGAGTAAAAAATGTAATCGAATCGACTTGTTAAAAAGTTATGACAATTGATTATTTGAACATCTTACAAAAGAATTTTCGATCATAATAGATAGAGGTATATCAAAAAATCCGGCAGAAAAAGAATGGTGAGTACCGCGATAAAGTGGATGAGAAAAGATGAAAAAACGCTATGGGAACGCTCGCGGACCGATCCCAAAACAAGGCTGGAAAAGAATCCGGCAAAATAAATCGAGCCTTGTTTTAACGTGATAGGATAAGGAATGAAGGTTTCGTTCTGAAAAAACGGCAAAAGGGCCAGGAATAAGGCATACAAAAACGCAGTGCCGATGTTGGGCCATGAAATAAAGAATTTACTGCCGCAGCTCTGAATTCTTGCTTGCCGCGCCAATATGCCGTGAAGCACGCCCCGGAAGAGATACTCTGAGGCAAACGCCAACAGCATACCGCCCAATAGCAATCGGCTGATATCGGCAATTTGATAAGAAGGATGTTTCGCCGGCATCCAGGCTCCTCCGGCAAATGCGCCCAGAATGCCTATTGGCAAGGTAAGCCACCAGTTTTTCCCCACCGGCGAAATGATTCCAAACTGCCACAGACGTCCGCGTGATACAGCCGCCAGAATGATTGTCGTTAAAAGAATCAGCGCAAGGCTGAATTGCAGATACGGATCAGCAACAATCGGGCTTAACGACGGGGCAGCAATCCATTTGCCAGGGGGTAGGTGTTTTGTTACAAATTGAGAAATGACAAGAACCCCTGCGGCCAAAACAGCGACACGCATTAATTGCAGCCCCCGCTGAACGAAAGAATATTTCTGAAAAGCTTCCTGACAACCCTCTGCTATTTCTTCGGGTGCCAACTGTGTTCCCCGATCCCGCGGTGACCCGCCGATATCGGATGATCCGCCCCATCTGTCCTGCGTTCGGCATTTGACGGCCGGATCCATGAAATTTAATTTTTCATATATATTTTCCAGACTGCCGTCCAGGAACGGATCAATCTGACGTACCGTATAGTCCGTCGGCGTACGTCTGAGAATCACCAGACCAATGCTGCTGACGTAAATCTTCTTGAGCAGCGGTTCGATTTCATAAATTCCCATATCGGATTGCACCACCACCGCCACTCGATTACCCGGAAGAGTAACACGCGCAAGTTCTTCGATCCCCAGTAATTCGCCGAATTTTATTTGAACGATGAGATTCGGCGCCTCTACGCATGAAAGTACTCTTTCCTCATCGATTTTCTGAATCAAATATCGATTGGGAAATTCAGTTGCCGGTATGCGCGTAATTCTGTCAGCAGGGTTTTCGGCTGAATTCTTTTGATTTGCTTTACCCAAAGAAACAACAGACGATTTAGAGGTTTTTCTGACAGCCGGCATTATCCGTATCCGTTTATGCTCTTAAAAAATGGTAGTGATTATTTGCAACTTAAACATGATACCCAACAGCCATTCGTTTTTGATGTTCTTCCGAAAAATCTGTTGGTTATCGTTGTTTGCCCTAAACAAACATTCTTTTATTTCTACTACAGATCACAATCAAAGTTGAACATGTGATATGAGAATAATTTCATAGGATGTTGATACTTGGAAAAGTGGAGGTTAGCTTTTTAATTCGCAAGGAAATACAGAGATTAATTTTACTTAATCTTTGTTAAATGGTATAAAGCTTAAAGGATCGAATAGATGAACAAAGGAAACGTCATGGATGCACAACAGATTTTGGATAGTGAGGAATTTAAAAAATGCGTGGAATTCCATGGGCATGTCTGTCCAGGCCTTTCTATTGGCTACAAGGCAGCCAAGGTGGCAATGGAAAAGCTTATGGAGGGACGCGCAGATGACGAAGAGATTGTCGCCATTGTAGAGACAGACGCATGTTCGGCCGATGCCATACAGGTGCTCACCGGATGCACCTTCGGCAAGGGTAACTTTATTTACAAGGACTACGGAAAGATGGCTTTGACGCTGCTCAGCAGGAAAACCGGCCAGGGCTTCAGGGTGGCCATTAGGTCCGGGGCCTTTTCGCCGGATGAGGCGCATCTCAAGCTTCTGCGAAAGGTTATGAGCGGCGAGGCTGATGAAGATGAAAAGAAAAAGTTTCGTAAGCTTCACCTTAAACGGAGCAGAGATGTGCTGGGGATGTCGAATGATGAACTCTTCGTTGTGAGAACATTGCAAAAGAAATTGCCTGCCAAGGCCAGAATTGAACCATCCGAACCTTGTTCCAAGTGCGGGGAGCCGACCATGGCGTCTAAGCTTGAGTCAGTGGGCGGAGTATCGATCTGCCGGGGTTGCCTGTAGTGGAACCGCCAGTAGGTGTCTTTATGGAGGAAGGCACCACATCTTCCTAACGCCAATTATTTCGCCATCGATTCAGCAAAGGGCATTGTTGCGTGAAAAAAACATACCAAGGGTATGTATAGATGATAGATTGATAAAATATGACAAGATAACCTGTTAAATAGGTTGCAGTTTGCAAGAAATTTTATTGAGTCCCGATAAAATTGGGGCGAAAACGTCTGGAGTCTAAGGTCAGGGCCTGGTTGACCGCCTCTATCAGCCTATCTTTATCCTCCGGCAATTTGCCTGACAGATTCAAATAGTTGGTATAGTGGTCGCTGGTCAGGACGGTTGAAATGGACAGGTTCTCAATCAACAAGCGTGTTTCCTGGAGAACCTGATGAGGCGATAAGAGTTGAAACCGTCCTTTGTTGATTTGGTGAAGTAACAGGGTGTTGATTTTTGGGACCAGGGTCCTCAAACGTAAAAAATCGGGTTCAATCTCATTGATCGCCTCGGCCGTTTTTAAGGCGTGCTCTGTCGAACGTTCGGTGCCCCCCAGACCGAGGATGACGTATTCGCTAAGTTGCATTCCAGCTTGTTTGACGATTTGGCCAGCCTGGATTTGTTCTTTAGCGTTTGTTCCCTTTTTCATCCTTTGCAGGATCGTGTCGTCACCGCTTTCAAGCCCCACATGGATGCGGCTCAAACCGACTTCCTGAAGCAGTCTCATATCCGGCAACCCCTTTTGAACGATATAGTGCGACGATCCATATACCGTCATACGTTGTAGGTTCAGGAACTTCATTTCACTGTGGCGACAAATGGCGGCAAGATCTGGGGTAGGCATTGCAATTGTGTTGCCGGCAGGGAAAAAGATTGACCGCACGTTCATGCCGTAAAGGTCGAAGGCTTCATCGATATCCGCGCATATCTCCGGGACCGGTCGGACCTTAAACCGCGGGCCCTTCTTGTAGACCATGCAAAAGCTGCATTTATTGTGCGGGCATCCAACCGTGGCCTGAATCAAAAGGCTGCCTGCTTCACTCGGCGGTCGGTATATGGGACCTTCATAACGCAAAAATTACCTCCATCGAATTTGAGAATGCATAGCTATCAGGAGAGGTTAAATTGCCTTATCGCGGTCGAATCTGTTTGGATTGGTTTCCGAACAGGAAGAGTTTCACCCAGGAAAATCCAAATTTCATCAAAGCGATATCATCTCTTTCCAACGTTTTTAAGAGCGCTTTCTTGATTTTATATCGTTTCAGAAAACTGCTTTGAAAAACAAATTTTCGAAATTCATCCATATTATACAGCGACATAAAAGCCATTTTGCCTTTTTTGCCGTCCGGGCCTTCCCCTTGCCACGGGTCGTTTTGAAACAGCGCCTTTATCTCAGACCAGCGGGCTGTCATTCTATTGAAATCGACAGCATCCTGGTCTGCAATCCATTCCTTGACGGTGAATTCTTGTTTTTCATATTGCCCCAGACAGAAGTCCGGGGGTCTGAATAAACAAATCTGTTCCGTTTTTCGAGAGTCTGCATTGTACAGCAGACCCAATTCTAATGGAAATGTCCGGCAGGAATCCGGGCGGTCCGGGTAGACCGAGCAACCTTCCGGGGTGAGGAAGGGGCATGTTTTTTCTTCATCCTTTTTCATTTTCAGCAGTACCGCCGGGAAAAAATTACCAGACCTCAGGACAACATCCACATGATGATCCAGAAACCGGTTGGATGATATCTTCAGGCTATTTTTCAGCCGGATCACGTCATAGGGATACAGATAGAGATTCAGGTTTCTGCAGCATTTGTTAAAACATTCAATTTCCGAATGGCAGCGAAATGAAAAGGTGTCATTTTCAAACAGTCTGCGTCCCGGAAGGCGCTTCAAATCATCAATGTCCAGGGATTTCATTCTTTCCAACCAGCATCTGGGTAATGGTTTTTTTAAATTTTTGGGAAATGTTGAATCGCTGTTTCAGCTCATTTTCCAGGGTTGACATTTCAATATAGAAAGGGGTTCGATCGAACGGAACATATGTTTTTGAGCCGCATCGGGTTGAAAAGGCGTCACACCCCGGACCAAATGCCGCCGGCCTTCCCGGAGGTTTTAGTTCATGAGGAATTCCATGCATCCGGCAGATCATGGGTCGACGGTCATAAAGAATGCAAAGCCCTTCGACATTAAGCGGGCACATCAGGCGAACGGAGATCTTCTTTTGTTCCATTTCCAGTGTTCTTCGATGTGCGGTTTCCGCTCTTTCAAAGAGCGATTCTCGATCATCAGGCGGAAGCGCGTTAACCCCTTCCATCAGGTAAAAAAATTCAAGATAGGTATGATGGAAAAAAAGCGTCATACAGCAGTTGTCATCACACCCCCGGCAGTCAAATCCGTAATATACAGATGCTTGACGGTATCGCTCATCCATGTCTGAAAATAGTTGCTTCAGACGGATGAAAAAGGGGGCGGCTGGGTCGATATTGTTCATGGAAAGGTTCATGGGAATAGAACTTTATACCAGGGGAGATGGGAGAAACAGTTTTGAATACAGGGCCATCGCATACCGGTCGGTCATACTTGCAATAAAATCGGCGACCGTTCGATCCAGAGGCTGTTCTTCCAGGGTTTTGGCCATCTCCATAGTGGCAAGTTGATTTTTGAGTTTTTCACTGTTTTCAAGGAAATAGGTATAGAGCTCCGAAAGAATTTTTTTTGCTTTTACAAACTCTTTGTGAACCTGATCGGATCTGTAAACATTTTCGTACAGAAATTTTCTGAGGTCGATCATGGCGGAGAGAACCCTTTCGCTCATGCAGAGATCCAGGTTGCCGTCTTTTATTTTGCTGGAGAAAATCAGGTCTCGAATCATGAGGGTTGCCCGCTGAGAATGTGTTTGGCCGAGCGCTTTTGTACAGGATGCGGGAATCTGTTCTCTTTGAATTACTCCGCTTCGGATGGCATCATCCAGATCATGGTTCAGATAAGCCATAATGTCAGAAATTCGAACAACCCGGCCCTCGATCGTGGAGGCCATTTCATTGGGATCTTGGGTTAAAATTTCTCCAAATCCTTTGGAGTGCTTCAAGATTCCGTCTCGTACCTCATAGGTCAGGTTCAATCCTTTTCCTTTATTTTCGAGGAGATCCACAACCCGAAGGCTTTGATCATTGTGACAGAAATCTTGAGAATAGATTTCCTTCAAGGTGGTTTCTCCGCTATGACCAAACGGGGTGTGCCCCAGATCATGTCCAAGGGCAATGGCTTCCGTCAAATCTTCGTTTAGCCTCATGGCGCGTGCAATGGTTCTTGCAATTTGAGCGACTTCAAGGGTGTGGGTCAGTCTGGTGCGGTAGTGATCTCCAAGAGGGGAGAGAAAAACCTGGGTTTTGTGTTTCAGCCTTCGGAAAGCGTGTGAAAACACGATTCGATCCCGGTCTATCTGGAAAACAGTACGAATCGGGCATTGCGATTCTTCGGTCAGGCGGCCCTTTGTCTCCATACTCCTGCAGCCGAATTTGGCAATAAAACCATTTTCACGTTTTTCAAAGTCTTCTCGGAGTGACATGTGCATAAAATCAGCGATAAAGAATGAACTCTTTCCATCCCCCTTCAAAGCAATGGGTTCTAAAATCAAAACAACCAAGCAGATCATTATAAACCGCCTTTGCGTATTGTAAAGAAATATTTGTATCTTTGCCGGCTTCGTAAAAAGTCCAATTTCTTTGTTGCGCTTCATCTTGTATAATTGCGAAATAGGCTAACTATTCCTCATTATACAAGATTCGCGCGCCTCGAACTTGAACTTTTTAATTTGCCGTCTGTTTTGCGACGTTTCACAGGCTTATCACCTTTACATCTTTTTTATTTTTTTTATCCTTGATATGCTATTTGAACGGTGAGTGTTTCATGCCGTATCCTTGCACGTGTGAAAGGGTTGAATCATGAACGGCCATCATTTAATTATGGGAAAGTTGACGGATTTTCTTACAGGGAAGGTCCTGGATGATACTCATGATGAACGGTATAGACAAAAAATTGCAAAACTGCTTGTTGAAGCAAGAGGCTATAAACGAAACGAGATTGCTTCCCGCCATGAACTGATCGTCGGGGCCGGCGAAAAAAAAGCGATCATCTGTGTGGATTTCGTGATTACACTTTCTGAAAAGATATGTATGGTTGTGAAATATGGGCCGGGTTCCGTTGTTACAAGGATCAGGCCATCGCTTGCGGTTTCAAGGCTGGTTTCAGGATACCAGGTTCCAGTCATCGTGATAACAAATGGAGAAGATGCAGAGGTTGTGGATGGCTCAACAGGAACGGTTATGAGCCGGAGGCTCGAGTCGATACCGTCTCGATCGGCATTGATCAAAGAATTTCATAAGTATTCGTTTAAACCCATTTCAGCAGAAAAGATTGAAATGGAATCCAGAATTGCATATGCATTTGAGGTTGATGACAGCTGCCCGTGTGACGACAGTGTTTGTCGAATATAGATGGTGCTTCAGAGGATCGTTACGGTTTATCGGCTCGTAAATTGTCCATTTTGATGGTTTGCGGATATTATAATCAAATGATTCGGGATGGTCGGTATGCAGGAAGAATATTTTATGAAAATCGCCCTTGAGCAGGCAGAGCGTGCTCTTGCTGATGGTGAATTTCCAGTCGGATGCGTAATTGCATCCAGTGATGGCGTGCTTGCATCCGGGTATCGAACCGGGACTGTCGGGAAGGCTTCAAATGAAATCGATCATGCCGAGATAATCACACTGAAAATACTCGCAGAACAATATAACGAATTGAATAAAAAGGATCTGACGCTTTTCTGCACCATGGAACCCTGCCTGATGTGTTTTGGGGCGATCCTTTTAAGTGGTATTCGGAAAATCGTATATTCCTATGAGGATGTCATGGGGGGTGGAACCGGCTGTGACCTGTCACTCCTGCCGCCTCTGTACAGGGAGTCGAAGGTGTCCATTGTTTCAAATGTTCTTCGCGAACAAAGCCTGAAACTTTTTAAAGCCTATTTCAGCAACCCTGCCGGCATATACTGGAAAGGAAGCCTTCTGGCCCGATATACACTTGAACAGTAGAACTGATTTTAAAATCTCTTTTCAGGCGCAATCGCATTTGTTTGACACCGCTAAAATTTTGTTTTAAGGTAAAAATTAAGTGAGTTAAGATTGGAAGCCGCGTAACCGGTCAGTCTTTCGCGATGTATTGACTGTAATCGATTCATCAAGTTGATTTCCAGACCCGGGCACATGCCATATGAATAAAGAACAAATTTTGGTCAGGATAAACGAGCTGTTGCAGGAGATGTCGAAAGACCGTCTTGTTTTGCTGTTAAGCCGTTTGGAAAAAACACCTTCGAAATGGACCCGGAAGCACGATAGAAAAACCTGTTCCATTGCGGCTGACTTTGATACGAGCGATTATTCCAGCCAGAAGCCGATTCGGAATATCAGTATCAGTGGGGCTTATATTGAGGTGGATGAATCCTTTTCCGTCGGCCAGCAGATTGTACTCTGGTTCTCTGTTCCGAATATGGAGAACTCTTTTTTTAAAATATCCGCAACGGTTGCTCGAAGAGACGCCAACGGAATCGGAGTTGAGTTTGAAGTTCTGTCTGCGTATCAGAAGGAGATGTTGGAACGGTTTAACAGTTTGAATTAATTGTAATTTTTTCTTTATAAAGCCAGGAGGTATCCATCGTCATTTTTTCGCTTGGGCTGATCCTGCATAATTTCAGATTTATTGATTTTTTTCTTGCATTTGCTTATTATAAAATATAAATTAGCAGATTGTTTATAAGGCAGGGGATCTTTCTGATTTGTCTTGAAGAGACCTTGAAGCGTTGGCGACAATCATCAGGAGGAGGTGCTGGTATAAAAAAACCAAAGCGGAACGGGATTAAGATAAACGTCAATAGAAATATCAGAGCAAGAGAAGTAAGGGTTATAGACCCGGAAGGGAATCAGCTCGGTGTTCTTGCTATTCATAAAGCACTTGCAACTGCAGGTGATTTTGGCCTTGATCTGGTTGAGGTTTCACCCACGGCAAATCCGCCGGTGTGTAAAATTATGGATTACGGCCGGTATAAGTACGAACTGACAAAAAAGCAGCAGGAAGCAAAAAAGAAACAGAGCTCATTTCAGATTAAGGAGATCAAAATCAGGCCGAAAACCGAGACTCATGATTTACAGACCAAGCTTGGCCATATTAAGAAGTTTCTCGGTAAAAAGGACAAGGTCAAAGTAACCGTTGTTTTCAGGGGGCGTGAAATCACGCTTTCTCAGCGTGGCCGCGAACTCCTTGATGAGATTGCGGCCGGAACAGAGGATATGGCCGTGATGGAACAGTCTCCAAGGTTTGAAGGCCGTACAATGGTTATGATCCTTTCGCCAAAATAGGCGAAACGCGCAGTTCTTCGCCGGGGCTTTTTTCTCTATGATTGCATTATATTCATGGCGTGATGCTGGTTTTTGGGTATTCACGCCATCTGTGTTTGTATAAGGGCAGCCGGTTTTTAGAATTGAGAGGCTGAATGGGTATCGCAATTATGGAACACTTCCGGCACTCCAGTGATCGTTTCTTAATTAAAAGACATATAATGAGCATGTTATAAACTCAGCGACATCGACATGCTGTATTGAAAATAGGGTTAAGGAGAAAATGAAAATGCCAAAAATTAAAACCAATCGTGCAGCGGCAAAGCGTTTTAAAAAAACAGGGACCGGTCAAATCGTTTACCGCAAATCACATGCCAGTCATATTTTGACCAAAAAGACCAGAAAGAGGAAAAGAACCCTCAGACAGGGGCATATTGTTGATATAACCAATCGGAAAGAGATAAAGCTTCTCCTTCCCAATGGATAACCGGATATTTTAAGATGTGACTCATGAACAGCCCGGACATGCGGAAGGGCTGGTTTGCAAGGAGAATAGTTATGCGAGTTAAAAGAGGTTTTAAAGCAAGAAGGCGCCGTAAAAAAGTCCTGAAGCTTGCAAAGGGATTTCGAGGCGGCCGGAGCAAGCTGTTCCGCACTGCGGCGGACTCAGTTGACAAGGCTCTCATGTACGCATTCAGGGACAGAAGAGTACGGAAGCGTGATTTCAGACGCCTGTGGATAGCCAGAATCAATGCTGCGGTAAGGATGAACAGCCTTTCATACAGCAAATTCATACACGGGTTGAAGCTCGCGGATATAAAGATTGATCGTAAAGTACTGGCTGATCTTGCCATATCCGATCCAACCGGGTTTGCTGAAATTGCTGCCCTTGCAGCCAGGCAGTAGTTATTTTTTTAAACAAAACAATATTCGAAGCGTTTCCAAAATTTTAGTGGCTCTTTTCGTTATACAGAGCAGGGATTTCGGCTGACTTGATTGGGCATTACCAGTGGAAAATACAATAGAACAGATCAGAGATGAGGCGCTGGCCGAACTGGAAGGCGTTTCTGATGCAGCCGGTATTCAAGATCTTGCCGTTCGGTACCTTGGCCGCAAAGGACTTGTTTCGCTGTTTTTAAGAAATATTTCAAGCCTTCCACAAGAGGAAAGGCCTGAAGCCGGAAAAAATGCCAACAAGGTTAAGAACCTGCTTGAAAAACGGTTTGAAGAGAAACGCTTACGGCTCGAATCCGATGCAGCGGATTCCGAATCAGGCATTGATGTATCTCTCCAGGGAAGGCCTTTAAGCACCGGCGTGCTTCACCCTATCTCTCAAATAAACAATCAGATCACGGATATCTTCGCCAGGCTCGGGTTTGATATTGCAGAGGGCCCTGAGGTTGAGACCGACTACTATAATTTTGAAGCCCTTAATTTTCCGAAAAATCACCCGGCCCGGGATATGCAGGATACATTTTTCATTTCGGACGATATCGTGCTTCGCACGCATACATCACCGCTTCAAATTCGGATTATGGAAAAAGAACGTCCCCCGATCCGTGTAATTATGCCGGGAAGGGTTTATCGGTGCGACTCTGATTTAACGCATACACCCATGTTTCATCAGGTTGAGGGGCTTGTGGTTGACAAGGCCATCAGTTTCAGCGATTTGAAAGGGATTCTAACCACGTTTGTCCATCAGATTTTTGATGAAGAGATTTCACTTCGGTTCCGGCCCAGTTTTTTCCCTTTTACCGAACCCAGTGCTGAAGTTGATATTCTCTGTGTCATCTGCAGAGGTAAAGGATGTCGAGTCTGCTCTCAAACCGGATGGCTTGAGGTACTCGGCTCCGGAATGGTTCATCCTGCCTTGTTTGAAAATGTTGGTTATGAACCATCCCGATTTTCGGGGTTTGCTTTTGGTATGGGCGTTGAAAGGATTGCCATGCTGAAATATGGGATTGATGATCTTAGAAAATTTTTTGAAAATGATTTCAGATTTTTAGGGCAGTTTTAGGATGAAATTCAGTTTAAGCTGGCTAACAGAGTATGTCCCGGTTGAAATTTCGGCAGCCGAGCTTTCAGCTCGATTGACCATGGCTGGGCTGGAAGTGGATTCCATATTCGACCGCTATGAATACCTGGATACCGTTATCGCCGGCTGTATTGTAGAAAGTAAACCTCATCCGGACCTGGAAAGCCTCAAGCTCTGTGACGTTGATATTGGAGGCGGGAAGCTCATCAAGGTTGTATGCGGAGCCCCAAATGCTGAAATCGGCATGGTTACGGCCTGCGCAATGCCGGGGACGGTTTTTCCGGATGGAAGGATTCTCTCAAAGGCGGTTATTCGCAATAGAGAGTCAAATGGAATGTTATGCAGTGAATATGAGCTGGGGATCGGGCCTGATTCTTCCGGTATTTTATCATTGCATCCCGATACCCTTCCTGGAGCAAAAATTGCAGAAGTACTCGGGCTTTCCGATATGGTGTTTGAGGTCGACCTGACTCCGAACCGCCCCGATTGTCTGGGTATCATCGGTATTGCCCGGGAAGTTGCCGCCATGCAGAACAGCTTTTTACGATATCCTGAAAAGACGGATACCGGTTCCGGTTCGGCTGTTTTTAACTATACCTCTGTTTTAATAAAAGATCCTGATTTATGTTTCCGATATTGCGCAAGGGTTGTTCTGGATGTTACGGTGGGCCCCTCCCCTTTCTGGCTTCAGGATCGCCTTCTTTCTGTCGGGCTGAGGCCGATCAATAACCTGGTGGATGTTACCAATTTTGTAATGATGGAAACCGGTCAGCCCCTTCATGCTTTTGACATCGATAAGCTGGCTGAGAATCGTATTGTTGTGAGGGCTGCGGATACAGGAGAACGGTTCACGACTCTTGACGGGAAAGAGCGAACACTTTCATCTGGAATGCTGATGATTTGTGATGCGGAAAAACCGGTTGCCATCGCAGGTGTAATGGGTGGATTTAACTCTGAAATTAGTGAAAAGACGCGATCAGTTTTAATCGAAAGTGCCTGTTTTAATCCCGGTTCGGTGCGTAAGACCACAAAAAGCCTGGGCCTTTATACCGACGCTTCCCATCGGTTTGAGAGAGGCGTTGATCCCAATGTTACGGTGGTTGCTCTTAATCGTTCGGCAGCTCTCATGCAGGAAATTACCGGAGGAAAGCTTGTTGAAGGGATTATAGATGAGCATCCGGAACCGGCTGCTGTCAAAACGATACCCTTGAGTGTTAAAAACACCAATCGGCTTCTGGGAACGAATCTGGATCGAAAGTCCATGGCGGACCATCTCAAGTCCATTGAATTTTCTGTTGAAGAAAAAGAGGATGACCTTCTAATGGTCACCGTTCCTTCCTTTCGTGTTGATGTTTTACGGCATGAGGATCTTGTGGAAGAAGTCGCGAGACTTTCCGGATATAACAGCATCCCAACGACATTTCCCTTGATTCCTTTTGATACGAGGCTTCCATCCAGACGATTGGTGATTCGGAACGAAATTAAAAATTTTTTGCTCGGATATGGATTTTCCGAGGCGATAAATTACAGTTTCATCAACCGTTCGGCCTGTGAACAGCTAAGACTTGGGCCGGATGATCCAAAGCGAAACATGCTTGAGATATTAAATCCGCTGTCCGAAGAGCAGTCTGTCATGAGAACCTCCCTGATACCGGGTATTATCGGAACGATGCATCGAAATGTTGCAATGCAGATCAAAACATTGAGGCTCTTTGAAATCGGGAAAATTTTTTTTAATACCGGAAAAAACACGCAGCCCAGGGAGGTGGAAAATCTGGCTTGTATCTGGACAGGCAAAAGAAATGACTTCTCGTGGCATGACAAGGGAGTGGATTGTGATTTCTATGATATAAAAGGGGTTGCGGAAGGGCTTTTCAAGGCACTCAGAGTAGAGAAGGTTAAATTCACGGCGCTGTCTGCGGAATCATGTCGTTATTTGAGGACGGGTTATGCTGCAGGGATTTATGCTGGTGAAGAGATCATAGGGGTTGTAGGAGAGCTCCATCCGGAAGCTGCCGTCAATTTTGATTTAAAGCAGTCTGTTTTTATTTTTGAGCTGGATCTGGATGTTCTTATTCCACGGATACCAGAGGAAAAAATATCAAAACCGTTACCAAAATTCCCTTCGGTGTCAAGAGACATTACCATGATTGTCGACCGAAACACGGAGGCGCAGGCGATTATTGAACACCTTGAAAATATTAATGAGAAGATGCTTGAAAAAGTACATCTTTTTGATGTATATGAAGGGAAGCCTGTTCCAGAGGGGGAAAAAAGTCTGTCTCTGAGGTTAATATACCGATCTCCGGAAAAGACCCTGGAAGATGAGTTTGTCAACAACATTCATAACCGAATTTCCGGAACCGTTTTAACCGCTTTTAATGCAAAATTACCATAATTGCATCGGCAGTAATTCATAGCCTGAACTGACAGAATTATGGAAAAAAACGGAAAAGCCGAATTAAACATACCGGATAAACTTTATTTCAGAATTGGAGAGGTCAGCAGCCTCACAGGCCTGGAAGCGTATGTGCTTCGATTCTGGGAAACCGAATTCAAGGGTATCAACCCGAAACGGACAGAGTCCGGGCAAAGGCTCTACCGCAAAGAGGATGTGGAACTCATATGTCAGATCAAGCATCTTCTTCATGAGAAGAAATTTACCATCCAGGGAGCAAGACAGCACCTGAGTTCCACGCGCAGGGGAAAACAGCAAAAAACAACCTCCATTTCGTATGAAGAGATAAGCTCCGAACTTCATCGCATGAGGGAAATTCTTGATTCTTAGCCCGCCCTTTGCCTGTTTTTAGGCTGTTTTTTCAGGTTGACAAGCATTGATTTTTATAATAATAAGTTTAAGCTTGGATAAGCGGGCATAGCTCAGTTGGTAGAGTACAAGCTTCCCAAGCTTGGTGTCGCGAGTTCGAGTCTCGTTGCCCGCTCCAGTTTTATGCCTTTTCCGGGCTCAGGGCAAGGCTGACTGTGGGTAGATTGGTTAGTATTCATGCTGAATGCACGTAGGTTATGTTCATGATTTAGGTATTGTTAATTAAGATTTTGGAAGTCTACCTAAAGCGAGAGGAAACGGGCAAAAAGCCCGTTTTTTGTTTTAAAGGCTTATGGTTGCGTTGAAAGTACAAAAAAAAAATAAAAGAAGCCGGTTGGTGAGGAAGGATCGCGTTAAAACAGAAGCGGTTCATGGAGAAAGCAGGGATATTGCAGCGCGGGTAGAGAAGATTGCAAGGTCGTTGTGCATATCAGAGGGAATGGAACTGGTTCATATTGAATATCAATATGAACCGGGAGGCCAGGTTTTGAGAGTTTATATTGACAAGTCCGGCGGAGTAACCTTGGATAACTGTGTTCTGATCAGTCGTCAGCTCAATGATCTGCTGGACATTCATCTGGAAGGAAGTGAGGCTTATAATTTGGAGGTGTCTTCACCCGGACCGGACAGACCGTTGTCTGGAATTAATGATTTTCAGAGATTCCAGGGAGAAGTTGCCAGGATCAAAACCATAGAGCCTATAGACGGGCGTAAAAACTTCAAGGGTGTACTCGAAGGTACATCTGACGGAAACGTAAACATCAAGGTGGAAAATCGGGTCTTCTCGATCCCCTGCGAGGGGATAAAAAGAGCAAGGCTCGTTGATTACAACGGAGATAAATAATGCTAATAACAGACATAAAACGTGTTATTGAGCAGGTAAGCCGAGATAAGGGAATTGCTGTTGAGACGCTTGCCAAAACACTTGAAGAGGCTCTGAAATCAGCGGCCAGAAAAAAATTTGGAAATCAGATTGATATCGAGGCGCATTACAGTGCAGAGACAGGGGAGATAGAGGTTTTTCAATTCAAGGAAGTAGTCGAAACCCTGACAAATCCTGATGTGCAGATCAGCCTTGAGGAGGGCCGCGAGCTTGATCCCGAATGTGAAGTCGGGGACAGTCTCGGAACAAAAATGGATACGAGTACATTTGGAAGAATTGCAGCACAGTCGGCAAAGCAGGTAATCATCCAGAAGATGAAAGACGCCGAAAAAGAAGCCGTTTATTCCAGTTTTATTGATCGAAAAGGTGAAATCATCAATGGTATTGTTCAGCGTATAGACCGCGGTGATATAATCGTCAATATCGGTCAGACCGAAGCCATTCTACCGCAACGGGAACAGCTTCCAAAGGAAGCGTACAGGCGCGGTGATCGCATTCGTGCGAATATTATGAAAGTGTTTCCGGACTCACGCGGCCCGCAGATCGTTCTGTCGAGAACGCATCCTGAATTCTTGATCAACCTTTTTAAAACCGAGGTTCCGGAAATCAGTGAAGGCATCGTAACGGTTAAGGGCGCAGTCCGTGAAGCCGGCAGCAGGGCCAAAATTGCAGTTGGCTCAACAGACTTTGATATTGATCCGGTTGGTGCCTGCGTCGGCATGAAAGGGAGCCGTGTACAGAATGTGGTTCAAGAACTTCGAGGCGAGAAGATCGATATTATTCCCTGGCATGTAGATTCGGCGAAATTTGTATGCAATGCGCTTGCTCCGGCTGAAATATCCAGGGTTATCATTGATGAAGAAAACGGTTCGATGGAGGTTATCGTTCCCGATGAGTTCCTTTCTGTTGCCATTGGTAAACGCGGTCAGAATGTCAGACTGGCATCCAAGTTGACAGGCTGGCATCTTGATGTCCAAAGTGAATCCATATACAGTCAGGCAATGAAAGAAGGTTATGATTCACTCATGGGAGTTCTGGGGGTCAATATCGGCCTTGCCGATATTTTGTATGAAAAAGGCTTTTTTTCAGCAGAAGAACTCAGCAATGCCTCTGTCGAAGATTTGATGCAAATCAGGGGAATCGATGAGGAAGAAAAGGCAAAAGAACTGATTGAGAATGCCATTATTATTGTTGAATCCGGTGTGTTGGAAAAGAAAAAATTTTCGGTAGAAAAGATTGCGGAACAGACGAAGGAAACCTCAGAAGAAACGGCTGTCGATGAGGAGGTTTTAGAGGAAACTGAAAAAAGTTTACCGGAATCCGCTACTGAAGAAGAGGAATCGGCGGCATCCGGAGAAATTTCAAAGGAAACAGCAGCGGAGGAGAAGGTTTCTGAAAAACCTGGAACAGCTGTAGAAGAATCCGCTGCGGAAGAAGAGGGGCCGGAGGAGTCCGAAGAATTCCCGGGAAAAACCGTCGCAGCAAAGAAAGCAAAGTCAGAGGATGTTAAAGCGGCTGATTCTGAGGCTGGATTTTTGAAGGAGCTGAATTCGGGTGATTGATGTCCGGAAGGTGAACCGGGTAATCGATATGAGAAAAGATAGAATACGATTATTGAATCTTGCGGTTGAGACTTGAATTATAGAAGCCTTTTGCAACGAAGTTAAAGGGGGATGAATGGCAAAAATCAGAGTTTATGAACTTGCCAGAGATCTGAACATTACGAATAAGACCCTTCTGGATAGTATCAGGGATCTGAACGTTGACGTTAAAAGCCATATGAGTTCACTTGATAATGAAGCGGTTTCCTTAATCAAGTCTCATATCCTCGGCACAAAAGAGATAAACAAGGTTGAAGAACGACGTGTCAAACCAACGGTTATCAGGCGTCGGAAAAAAGCGGATCCAGTGCCGCCCATATCTGAAGAACTGAAAGAGCCTGCAGTCTCTGAAGAAGTTCCTGAAGAGGTTCCTGAGGAGGTTTCCGGAGAGGTTCCTGAAGAGGTTTCCGGAGAAATGCCTGCAGAAGCAGCAAGGGAAGTTGAAGCAGCGTTGCCTCCTGATACCGAAGTAACAGAGGAGTCTGCAACAATAGAGCTTTCTGCTGAAACGGAACCGGCGAGAGAACCAGTCTCTGAAGGGGAAAAGGAGATCGAAACAGTTGAAAAACCGTTGCAGAAAGTAATTGTACCAAAAAAGACGCTAAAAAAGGCCAAAAAACAGACGGCTGCAAAAATTATAAAATTGCCAACAGCGCCGCCGGAAGAAATTACTGAATTGATCGAGGCGTCGGAGAGTAAGAGTAAAAAAGAAAAACCTGTCAGAAAGGGAAAGTCCAGACTTGATGAAGAGGTTCCTGCAGTGGAATCGGAAGTTTCTCCATCGGTGATCAAAGAAACAAAAAAAGCGAAAAAGAAACAGAAACTGGAAGACCCTGAAAAAGATCGGAAGTTCTTTAAGAAAAAAATCTCATTTCGACGAAAAGCCGTTGTTGAAGGCAATGCCCTTTATGAAGGCGGCCGAGCGCGAGGAAGAAAAGGGCGCAAAGGACCCAAGGCCAAGCAGACTGTAGGAGAAAAAACCCAAATTACAACTCCCAAAGCAATCAAAAGACGCGTCAAGATTGATGAAACAATTATTCTTGCCGATCTTGCCAAGCGGATGGGTATAAAGGCCAGTGAGATGATCCAGAAGCTCATGATGATGGGTGTTATGGCGACCGTAAACCAGACAATTGATTTTGATACGGCTGAGCTTGTGGCTGCGGAATTTGAATATGAAATTGAAAAAGCCGCTTTTGAGGAAGAGACATTTTTAAGGGTTGAAACCGATGCTCCGGGTGAACTGATAGACAGGCCGCCGGTAGTGACTATAATGGGTCATGTTGATCATGGCAAAACATCCCTGCTTGATGTTATCCGAAAATCAAGCGTTACGGATTATGAGGCAGGCGGGATAACCCAGCATATTGGGGCCTATAATGTAAAGACGGATAAAGGAAGGATTGTGTTTCTGGATACACCGGGCCATGAAGCGTTTACAGCTATGCGTTCTCGCGGAGCCATGATAACGGATCTTGTTGTTTTGGTTGTCGCGGCCGATGATGGTGTCATGCCCCAGACGATTGAAGCAATCAACCATTCCAAGGTGGCAGAGGTTCCGATAGTAGTTGCTGTAAACAAGATGGACAAGGCTGACGCAGATCCTGATCGAGTTAAACGGGAGCTTTCGGAACATGGAATTGTTTCAGAAGAGTGGGGGGGCGATGCCATATTTGTTAATGTTTCAGCAAAGCAGAAGACAGGAATTGATGACCTCCTTGATATGATTCTTCTTCAAGCCGAAATTCTGGAACTGAGGGCCAATCCGGACAAGCTTGCAAGGGGTCATGTGATTGAAGCCAAATTGGATTCAGGAAGAGGTCCGGTTGCAACCGTTCTGGTACAGGAGGGGACGCTGCATGCCGGAGATTCGGTGGTATGTGGTATTCATTACGGAAAGGTCCGTGCGATGCTGAGTGACAGCGGGGAGCCTATCAATGATGCCGGACCGTCAATACCGGTTGAAATCCTTGGACTCAATGGTGTGCCGGTCGCCGGCGATGAAATGATCGCAATCAATGATGAAAAAAATGCAAAACATGTCAGTGCTCACAGAGCTCAAAAGCAGCGTTCAAAGGAGCTTGCCAAATCGAGCCGATTAAGTCTGGAAGGGCTTTTTGAAAAGTTGAAGGAAGGCGAATTAAAAGAGCTTAATCTTATCATTAAGGCGGACGTTCACGGCTCGATTGAAGCGCTCAAGGACTCGCTCATAAAGCTATCCGGTGATGAGGTCAAGATTAATGTAATACATGCCGCGACCGGTACGGTCACGGAATCGGATGTGTCGCTTGCAGCGGTATCGAATGCCATTATCTTGGGGTTTAATGTGCGGCCAGGAGCCAAAGTCCAGGAATTTGCCGCAGAAGAGAATGTTGATATCCGGTTTTATGATATTATTTACAATGCCATCAAGGATATCAAGGATGCCATGGTTGGAATGATGGATTCGACCTATGTGGAGCAGATTCTGGGCCGTGCTGAAGTCCGTGAAGTTTTTGTTATCCCCAAAAAAGGAACCATTGCAGGTTCCTATGTTACCAGTGGAAAGATGGAAAGGGGCCAGCACGCTCGACTGCTCAGAGATGGCGTTGTGATATATGATGGAAAGATTGTTTCCCTTAGAAGATTCAAAGATGATGCCAAAGAGGTTCAAGCCGGATACGAATGCGGTATCGGCATCGAAAATTTTAATGATATTAAAGTTAGTGATGAGATTGAGTGTTACTACCTTGAGGAAATAAAACCGACGATGGATTAGTTGCTTAATTCTGTTTTTGTTGGAAACAAGTAATCGTTGATGGAATGTGAAATGCCAAAATACAAGGCCGGGTTAAGTAGGTCGCAATGGTTGTCGGTATTGGTAAAATTGTTTTCAGGCTTCATGATTGCAGAAGCCTGAAATCCAAAAGAAAGATCGTTAAGGCGATTACGAGTCGGTTGCGCAACAGTTTCAACGCCTCTGTTGCAGAGGTCGGTGCAAATGACATCCATCAGAGGGCGGAGATTGGATTTGCATTAACCGGCAACGACCGAATGGCAATCAATTCAAAAATAGATAAAATGTTTAATATGGCGGATAACCTTGGACTGGCTGAAATAATCGACACGGATATGGAGATCATGAGTTTATGAAACCATTTGTAAGAGCCGACAGAGTGTCAGGTCAGATCCAGAGAATGCTATCCGACCTGTTAAGAAAAGATATAAACGATCCACGACTTGATACAGCGACCATAACCGGAGTGAAAATGTCTTCTGATTTAAGACTGGCACATATCTATTTTTCGGTTTCAGGAGCTTCTTCTGACAGAGAGCAGCTGACAGAAGCCGCTGAAAAAGGCTTTAAAAGCGCTCTTGGCTATATCAAGCGGACACTTGCAGGAAGATTGAGTCTCCGGTATATGCCGGATCTTCGATTTCATTATGACCAGTCTTTTGATTACGGGGATCGAATCGATTCAGTATTGAAAAACATTAAGACCGAAAATGCATCAGATAATAGAGCATCTTAGCAACAGTCGTCAGATTCTGCTGACTTCTCATGTTCGGCCGGACGGCGATGCACTCGGGGCGATGATATCCATGGGGCTCGCATTAACGGCTTTGGGCAAGCATGTGACCCTCTATAATGAAGACGAGGTGCCGAAAACATTTCGTTTTTTGCCTTCCTCGGATACGGTTGTTCAACACATAGACCGTTTTGCTGCTTTTGATACAGCCGTCGTTCTTGATTGTGGAAGCCTGGAAAGGGTTGGCGACAAGGCAACCGACATCGGCCGCATCCCGGTGGTTATTAATATTGATCACCACATTACCAATACCGGTTTCGGAAAGTATAAGATTGTCGATCCTTCCGCATGCGCGACATCTGAAATCGTTTATCGCGTTATAAAGCAAGCCGGTATAACGTTGAACCGGGCTATGGCGTTTTCAATCTATACCGGCATCATGACCGATACCGGTTCGTTCCGGTATTCAAATACAAACAGAGAGGCGTTTGCCATCTGTGAAGAGATGGTCGGCCTTGGTGTTGACCCCAACTTCGTAGCCAGTCATGTTTCCGTTGCATACTCTCTCAGCCGGATTAAGCTTCTGAATATGGTTCTGGAGTCCATAGAAGTATCGGATAACGGTAAGTTGTCAATTATGGCTTTGACCCAGGAGATGCTGAACAAGACCGGTTCAAAACCGGAGGACCTGGGAAGGCTGATTAATTATGCAAGACAGATTGAAGATGTCAAAGTGGCGGCATTGATATTTGAAAGTCAGAATGGATGTACGGATCTGCCTGAGAGCAGTCATCAGTTTCATATCAGCCTTCGTTCGGATGGCTCTGTTGATGTTGCCGGTATCGCAGCGGCATATGGAGGCGGGGGGCATAAAAGCGCTGCCGGATTCAATGTGGTTTCATCGCTGTCGGAAATCAAGGCGGAAATTTTGAATCTGGCCGACAGTTTTTGACCCGGAAAGACGATATGGCGCTGGAAAAAAGCGGGATACTTATTGTTGATAAACCCGCCGGCATGACATCTGCCAAGGTTGTGGCCCGGCTCAAAAAAAATGCCGGTTACCGAAAGGTAGGACATGCAGGCACCCTGGATCCGCTTGCAACAGGTGTTTTGATTTGCTGTATCAATCAGGCAACCAGGCTTGCCCGGTTTTTTTTGCATGGAAGCAAAAAATATCAGGGGGTTTTGACGCTTGGAATCGAAACAGATACATTGGATGCCACCGGAGACGTTACCGCTGCTTATGATGTAACAGGCATTTCAGCGGAAAAGATCCAATCGGTTTTTTGTCGGTTTGAGGGAGAGATGGATCAGCTTCCTCCTGTTTATTCAGCGTTGAAACATAACGGGGTTCCGCTTTACCGTCTGGCGCGCGAAGGAAAACCGGTTCAGAAACCCCCAAGACGGGTTCATATTGCAAGCCTGCGGGTCCTTCAGATCGATTTGCCGTTGATTTACTTTGAAGTATCGTGTTCTGCCGGAACCTATGTCAGGACACTTTGCTCTGATATCGGCAAGGAACTGGGATGCGGTGGTCATTTAAAAAGCCTGCGGAGAACTGAAAGCGGCGGTTTTTCTGAAGACCAGGCCATTACCATGGCGGAGGCAGAGAAGCTTCTGGCAGAAGGCGGATTGCCGGAAAAGATGATCTGCATGAGCAATGCCCTTGAAGATATGAAAGGATATATAGCAGATCAGGAGCTTATGGATAAAGTGCTGCATGGTCAGGTGTTAACAGGGCAGTTTTTGGAGAATAAAAGGATGCAGCCCGGGAAGAAAGACCGGTATGGGAAATTTATAAGAATTGTTGACCCGGAAAACAATCTGCTTGCCGTTTTGGGCACTGGAAAAAACAGTGATGTTTATGATTACTGTTGTGTTTTTCATCCCTGCGCATCATAATGCGGAAGCAAATTTTAGAAGATAAAAAAGTAAAAAACTTTCAATATTCAAATAATCCACAAGAGGAGGCCAAAGAAAGTGACGCTTACAACGAGTGACAAGAAAGATACGATTGATCGGTTTAAACTGCACGATGACGACACCGGATCACCGGAGGTTCAGATAGCGCTTCTTACCAGCCGCATTTCCTATCTTACGGAACATGTCAAGGTCCACAAAAAGGATCATCATTCCAGAAGAGGTCTGCTGGTTCTGGTTGGAAGACGCCGCAGGCTGTTGAATTATGTAAAAAATAAGGATATCAGCCGTTATCGTACACTGATTGAGAGCCTTGATCTGAGAAGATAGAAAGGTTGAAGACAAAACGATAGACGGATTTTCCCTGGTTGTTTTGATTTTAAGGATTGCCGTTTTAGCGGTCTGGAAACCGTTGGACTTCAGCAAAATGATGAGTGGACACTTCAAGACAGAAGGGCTTTGGTAAGAAGTTCTTTAATACTTTATGCCGGCAGAATTCGAAAAAACCCCTTTTTCTGCAAGAAGCTGAAAAGGCATTTGAGCCCGGAAAGACGGCCCGGCCCGGCCGGGAAGGGGTATTCCGGCAGCATTACTTTCAGGAATGTAATTTGTTTCATTGACAGTGCTGCCATTAGAGGAGATTAAAAAATGGAAATTTCATATAAAATTGATATTGGAGGAAGATCCTTTGATATTCAGGTGGGCAAGATTGCCAAACAGGCCTCAGGCTCGGCTCTGGTACAGCTTGGAGAGACAATTGTTCTGGTTACCGTGGTTGCCGACAAATCAGAGAAAACCGGATTAGATTTTCTCCCCCTTACCGTTGAATATCAGGAAAAAATATATTCCACAGGCCGTATTCCCGGAAACTATTTCAGGCGCGAAATTGGTCGTCCAAGTGAAAAGGAGATTTTAACCTGTCGTCTTATTGACAGGCCTATCAGACCGCTCTTTTCTAAAAATTATTTTTTTGAAACACAGGTAATTGCAACGGTACTGTCCATGGACAAGGAAAATGATCCGGATGTGCTTGCCATGGTCGGAACATCGGTTGCCCTGGAGATATCCGATATTCCTTTTGAAGGCCCTGTTGCAGCCGTTCGGGTCGCCAGGATTGACGGGGAGTTAGTCGTGAATCCTACAATAAGCCAGTGTAAAAATGAAAACTGTGACATCAATATTGTGGTTGCCGGATCAAAAAAGGGTGTTGTCATGGTTGAAGGTGGCGGCAATGTTGTCAGTGAAGCGGATATGCTGGATGCGATTTTTTTCGGTCACGATGCGATGCAGCCGCTTATCGACATTCAGAAAAAGATCAAGGAGGAAGCAGGCGTCGAGAAAAGGGTCTTGCCTGTTGTGGAAAGGGATCAGACGCTGATAGACAGGCTTGAAGCCGAGACACGGTCTGCTTTTCGTGAAGCCCTTGTTATTCCTGAAAAAGTTAAACGCAGCAAGGCGATAAGTGAAATAAAGGCAAATGTCCTGGAAAATCTGGGCGAAGAATATGAGGATCGTAAAGCGGAGATCAAAGGTATTCTGAGCGATATACAAAAATCCGTAAGTCGCAGAATGATCCTGGATGAAGGGCGTCGAATGGACAACCGCAAGTTTGATGAAGTAAGGCCGATTACATGCGAGGTGGGCAACCTTCCAAGACCTCATGGAAGCGCGCTTTTTACCCGTGGAGAAACACAGGTACTCGGTGTGTTGACGCTCGGCTCGGGTCAGGATGAACAGCGGGTTGAAACCTTGAGCGGAGAAGAGTTCAAACCGTTCATGCTTCACTATAATTTCCCGCCATATTCCGTCGGAGAAGTGAGGCGGGCAGGAGGACCCAGTCGTCGTGATATCGGTCACGGAAACCTGGCAACCCGGGCCATTGAGAAAGTCTTGCCGGACAAGGAAATGTTCGATTATACGATTCGCCTTGTTTCGGAGGTTTTTGAGTCGAACGGATCATCTTCCATGGGAACGGTCTGCTCGGGCATTCTTGCCTTGATGGATGGCGGTATTCCCATAAAGGCACCGGTATCCGGCATTGCCATGGGTCTTGTAAAGGAAGGAGACAAGACCGCGATTTTATCTGATATCCTTGGAGACGAGGATCATGCCGGTGATATGGATTTTAAGGTCGCGGGCACAAAGGATGGAATTACAGCGCTTCAGATGGACATCAAGATCCATGAACTTTCCAAGGAAATTATGGGAAAAGCATTGGAGCAGGCAAAACAGGGGCGCAACCATATTCTTGATAAAATGATGGAAGCCCTGAGCCAATCACGGGACGAAATATCACCCTATGCGCCGAAAATTATATCAATAAAAATTAATCCCGATAAGATTCGAGATATTATCGGCCCGGGTGGTAAGGTTATCCGGGCGCTTCAGGCTGAAACCAACACCCGTATTGAAGTGGATGACTCCGGAGAGGTAAAGATTTCCGCCCTGACCCAGGAAGAGGGTGACGCGGCAGTGAAAATGATTAAAGATATAGCCCTGGACCCTGAAGTGGGTGCGATATATGAAGGAAAGGTTGTCAAAATAACCGATTTCGGAGCATTTGTTCAGATCAAGCAGGGTACGGACGGACTGGTTCATATTTCTCAGCTTGCCAGCCATCATGTCAAAAAAGTTACCGATGTTGTTAATGAAGGAGATATCATCAAAGTCAAGGTTCTGGAAGTAACACGGGACGGGAAAATTCGACTGAGCCTCAAGGATGCGTTGGAAGAAAAAGATGGAGAGAGGCATTCATAAAACTGTCCTGCATAATGGCGTTATCCTTTTAACCCAGGAGGTTCCTCATGCCCGGTCCGTATCCATGGGTGTCTGGGTCAACGCGGGTGCAAGGGATGAGACCCTTGAACAGAGCGGGCTTTCCCATTTTATCGAGCACATGATTTTTAAAGGGACCCGCAAAAGAGATGCGTTTCAAATTGCAAAAGAGTTTGATGCCATCGGCGGCCAGACCAATGCCTTCACCTCCATGGAGCTCACCTGCTACCATGCAAAAGTGATGGACACCCACCTTTCGACCATGGTGGACATTCTCTCCGATATTTTTTTGAATTCGGTCTTCAGCCCTGAAGAAGTGGATAAGGAGCGCCCTGTAATTCTTCAGGAGATTGGAATGGTGGAAGACAACCCTGAAGAATGGGTCCACACGCTTCTATTAAAAAGTTTCTGGGGAGATCATCCACTGGGGCGATCCATACTCGGCACCCGGGACAATATCATCCGGTTTGATGCGGATACAATTAAAAATTTTTTAACACAATTCTATCAGCCGGACAGGATTGTTATTTCTGCTGCAGGAAATTTTGAACACAAAAATTTTGAGAATTTAATCAGATCCTCTTTTGAAAGCGTAAAAGCAGAAAGCACCATTTCCAGACGGTTCCCCCCCTGCACAAAACCATCAGTCACTGTCAGCCAGAGAGATCTGGAGCAGGTCCATATCTGCCTGGCCACCTCCGGAATTACAACAACAGATCCAAGACGTTATGCCTTTTCTCTCCTGAATACAATTCTCGGAGGAAATATGAGTTCACGTCTTTTCCAGGAGATTCGCGAGCGCAGAGGACTGGCTTATTCCGTTTATTCCTTTGCCTCTTCGCATACCGATACCGGTATGCTCGGAATCTATGCCGGGGTTTCACCTGAAAAAGCAGACGAAGTTATTGAACTTCTGGTTGATCAAATCAAAAAATTGGAATATTCCCGGATAGAAGAGTCTGAGCTTTCCGATGCCAAACAGTATACAAAAGGAAATATTCTGCTTTCATCTGAAAATATGGACAATTTGATGGTTCGAATTGCTCAGAATGAGATCAGTTTCGGGCATGAAATCCCGATTCGGGCGGTTTTAGATGAAATTGAAAAAGTAACGATAGAGGATATCATGGAACTGAACCATGCGCTTTTAAAAGAAAAGTGTCTGGCCATCAGTGTCCTTGGTCCTGTTTCAGAACTAAAGTCGGATATATCGCTTAATTAAAGGGTGTTATTAAAGGCTGACATGAGTATGCCGGTTATAAAATTTCTTCGACTGAGACCGGATCAGGATGCTGATATTCCCCTGCCTCGCTATATGACTCCCCAATCCGCCGGAATGGACATCAGTGCGGCGCTCGATAATGATTTTCTTCTTGAGCCCGGAGCCATCAGTCTGATTCCTACCGGGTTTGCCATGGCGCTTCCTCCCGGTTTTGAGGCCCAGATACGGCCGAGAAGCGGTCTGGCAGTTAAACACGGTATCGGACTGATTAATTCTCCCGGTACAATTGATTCGGATTACCGGGGTGAGGTCAAGGTCGCGGTTATCAATCTGGGAAAAGAACCTTATACCTTTCACCGGGGCGACAGAATCGCCCAGATGATCATTAAAAAGGTCTACCAGGCGCGCATTTCCGTGGTAGAAGCGCTGGACGAAACCGGACGGAACGCAGGCGGGTTCGGTCATACCGGGGTATAGAATTTTGAACATCAAGAGATCGGATTCACACCTGAGCGTTTGTGTTCTGGGGAGCGGGAGCAAAGGGAATGCTATTTTTGTATCCGATGGAGCGACATCCATCCTTTTTGATGCCGGTCTTTCCGGAATCGAAATTGAACGAAGGCTTGCGTCCAGAGGACTTGCTCCTGAACAGATTGACGCCATTGTCGTTTCACATGAACACAGCGATCATATTCAGGGTGTAGGGGTTTTCTCCCGGCGTTATCAGCTTCCTGTACATATCACCCAAAAAACACACAGGGCGGCAGAAAATTTTTTGGGGAAAATCCGTATGCCAGTCAATTTTCAATGCGGCAATCCATTTCGCATCGGCTCTCTGGCCATACACCCTTTTTCGATTTCCCATGATGCGGTTGATCCGGTCGGTTTTACAATAAGCAGCAACGGGATCAGGCTCGGCATCGCAACTGATCTCGGTATTGCAACAACCATGGTAAGGGAGCATTTAAAGGGATGCGACCTGATTGTTATGGAAGCCAACCATGATTCTCGAATGCTTTCCGAAGGGCCATATCCATGGCCTCTTAAACAGCGGGTTAAAAGCAGAGCGGGACATCTTTCCAATGATGATGCAAAGGCGCTTCTGGCTGAGGTAAAACAGGATCGCCTGAAGCATGTAATCCTGGCCCACTTGAGTGAAACCAACAACACACAGGAAAAGGCTGTTGCAAAAGTTGGCGAGGCGATTTGCGGGTCCGGAATCAAATTGGTCGCCGCCTGCCAGGACTGCTCCAGTCAGATGATTCGGGTGTAACGAAAACAGAAATACAGTTCGGTCCACATGCATTCGTCGGGCGAAGATTGCAGCAGCCGGAAGGCGTTTTTCAACCGTCGGTTCAGGGCTTTTTTTGCTCTTTTTGTTTCTGAGGCAGGGGCACAAGCGTATAGTCCCGGGTACCGAGGCCCAGTTTTTCTGCATAGTCGAGTTGAATGGGCCAGTCAACATATGGATAGAGTCCCTGAAACTTGTCTTCTCCAGCCTCCCGGTTTGCTTTCAGGCAGGAGCCGGGCAGGGCTTTTTCCTTGTTTACCAGATCGACGGATGCCTGATCGATTGCAACCGGATCGGTGGAGGCCACGATTCCAATATCCCGGACAAGGGGAGAATCGTTGTGGCCGTAGCAGTCGCAGGCAGGAGAGATGTCAGTGATAAAATTGACAAAAAGGGCCTTATCCGCCTTTCCTTTCAGAACGCCCAGGGTATACTCGACCATGTTTTCCAGAAATACCGGGATCGACTGGTCCCACTGGATTTGAATCGCGCTGTTCGGGCAGATGAGGATGCACTCTCCACATCCGATACATGTTTCCGGATTGATGGAGGCCTTTTTATCTGTGACCGATATCGCCTGCTGCGAGCAGTGCGGAACACAATCTTCGCAGCCAATGCATTTTTTGGTGACAACTTTCGGGCTGACGGTGGAATGCTGGGCGAGTTTCCCTTTTCGAGAAGCGCAGCCCATTCCGATGTTTTTAAGGGCTCCGCCAAATCCTGAAAGTTCGTGCCCCTTGAAATGAGCAACAGAGACAAGTGCATCCGAATTGATGATTTCAGATGCGATATAGACCTCTTTGAAGCGGTTTTGGTTAATTTTTACAGCTACTTCGCTTTTACCTCTCAACCCGTCGGCAATCACGATGGGGGCATCCACAACCGAATAGGCAAAACCGTTTTGAAAGGCTGTTTTCAAATGGTTGACGGCGTCGCTGCGTGTTCCCGCATATACGGTGTTGGCATCGGTTAGAAAAGGATTTCCTCCGGCTTTTCGGATGGTATCTACAATTTTTCGGAAAAAAACCGGCCGGATAAACGCCGAGTTCCCCAGTTCTCCAAAATGCAGCTTGACGGCAACAAGTTCCCGTTTTGCAACAATTTTCTCCAAGCCGGCTGTTTCCAGAAGCCTTCCAAGTTTGGAGATCAGATTCTCTTTGGGGCCTGCGCTTAAGTCAGTAAAATAAACCGTGCTTTTCATGATTCCTCCTTATTAGAATGCTATACGTATGCCATATTTTCGCGGATGCGACAATCCTTAATTGCGGTATCGAAAGTTATCTGCCGATCGTTGCACGTGGTATGTATATGGCTGAAGCATTGCACGGCATTGAAACGGAACATAACTTTGACACCCGTTCTGAAATATGGCATGGCATAGAGCAGTTGCACTCAAAACAGCGGTATCGGCATAAAACCCAGAGCGAATTCAAGAGGAGGAAAATGGTATGAAAGTTAATATTGGAGAATTGCTGACAAAAAGGGCGCTCATCACTCCGGAAAGGGAAGCGCTGGTATGCGAGGATATTCGTATGACTTTTCTTGAAATGAACGAACGTGCCAACCGGCTGGCCAATGCCATGAAGAGCCTGGGTGTCGGCCATGGGGACCGGGTCAGCATGCTGGCCTTTAACGAGCCGGAATATTATGACGTGCTTTTTGGCCTGGGGAAGATTGGTGCAATCCTGGTTCCCATAAATTATAGGCTTGCAGCGCCGGAAATGCAGTTTATTCTTTCCGACTGTGAGCCCAAAGTGATGGTTTTCGGGCAGGAGTATGCTGAAATTGTGGATTCCATCAGAAAGGATCTGCCGGTAAAGGATTATATTGCCATTTCAAATGATCCGCCGGAATGGGCGATGTCGTATAAGACCTTGATTGATAAAGCTGCAAAAGAAGAACCGGAGATAACCGGGGGTGATGACGATACGCTGACCATCCTTTATACATCCGGCACAACCGGACGGCCCAAGGGCGCTGAACTGACCCACCTGAATTTTTTCTGGGCGTCTGTCAACGGTGCCGCAACACTGATGGGGGCCGGTGATACGATCATGGTTGCCCTTCCGCTTTTTCATGTAGGCGCACTCGGAGGCGTTCCCATGTTAATACACCGGGGATTGCGGACGGTTCTTCTCAAAACCCTTGATCCTCAGCGATTTCTTGAACTCATCGAGGAGGAAAAAGTGACTGCTTTTGGATCTGTGCCGGCGCTTCTGGATTTTTTGAAACTGGTTCCGAACTTTGAAAAATATGACTGGGATTCGGTAAAGGTCATTTTGGTTTATGCCGCTCCCGTACCGGTCACCCTGATCAAGGAATATAATGAGGCCGGTATTTCCGTACGCCAGCTTTATGGTATGACGGAGTGCTGCACCGGGACGGTGCTTGACAGCGACAATGCCATTAAAAAAGCTGGATCGTGCGGGCGGCCATTTTTTCATACGGACATTCGTATTGTTGACGACAAAAAAAATGACGTGGGCCCTGATGTCATGGGCGAGATTCTGATGCGCGGTCCGGTTGTGATGAAAGGATACTGGAACCGGCCTGAAGCGACTGCCGAGACCATTGTTGACGGGTGGCTGCATTCCGGCGATATTGCCAGAAAGGATAAGGATGGATTCTACTATATTATGGATCGGAAGAAGGATATGATCATTTCAGGTGGTGAAAACATCTATCCTGCGGAGATCGAGGACGCTCTCCTTGGAAATTCCAAGGTTGCTGATGTGGCTGTCATCGGTTATCCGCATGAAAAGTGGGGAGAAGCGGTCAAGGCAATCATCGTCGTCAAACCCGGAGAAGAGCTTACAGAAGAAGAGCTTATCGAGTGGTGTCAGGGAAAGATCGGTCGGTACAAGATTCCCAAAAAAGTTGTCATTACAGACGCGATTCCCAGAACGCCGACCGGAAAGATTCTGAAAAAGGATTTACGAAAACAGTTTAATTGATAAATGGGAGGTATCATATGTCCCGGATGTTTGAGCCTGTTACCATTGGTAAAGTGGAAATTAAAAATCGGTTTGTTCATTCTGCCACCCATGAAGCCATGGCGGACAAGGATAGCCGTATCACCGATGGCCACATCAGAAGGTATAAAAACCTTGCAAAAGGTGAGGTCGGTCTGATCATTCCGGGACATATGTATGTGCATCCGCTTGGAAAAGCGCACCATGGGCAGATAGGAATCCATTCAAACGATATGATACCCGGCCTGAAACGCCTGACAGAAACCGTTCATGAAAACGGCGGGAAAATCGCGTTTCAGATCACCCATGGAGGCCGCCAGGTATCCAGAAAAGTGATCGGCACCCGGCCCCTCGCACCGAGCGGGCAAGGAAGAGATCCGGTAACCTTGAACAAGCCCCGGAAAATGGATGAGAAAATGATTGAAGAAACCATTGGCGCGTTTTTAAATGCAGCCGTCCGGGCAATTGAAGCAGGTGCGGATGCGGTTCAGCTGCACGCTGCCCACGGGTACCTGATCAGTGAGTTTTTATCGCCGTTTTTCAACAGGCGGAAAGATCAATGGGGCGGGTCAGATGAAAACCGGTTTCGGTTTATTGAAGAAATCATCAAGCGGATTAAAAGCAACCTGCCGGATGACAAACCAATTCTGGTAAAAATGAACGCAGTTGATTATACACCGTTTAAAGGTGTCACACCGGACCTTGCGGCTGTCTATGCAAACGGGATGGCCAAACTGGGCGTGGGTGCCGTGGAAACAAGCTGCGGGACGTATTATACCTTTCATTCCATTCGGGGAGATATCCCGGTTGCGGAAATGGCGGCAGCACTTCCGCTGTGGATGCGGCCGCTGGCAAAGGTGAAACTCAAGTTTCAAAAGAAAGACAATACGTTCCAGGATGCCTATAATCTCGAACCAGCCCGAAGGATCAAGCCGCATATCGGTGACACACGGCTGATCCTGGTGGGCGGGTTGCGAAAATTATCCCAGATGGAGGAAATCGTTGAAGATGGAGATGCGGATCTGATTTCCATGTCCCGGCCCTTTATCCGGGAACCGTTTCTGGTAAAACGATTCAAAGAAAAAAAGGCCGTAGAAGCGTCTTGTGTTTCCTGCAACAAGTGCTTTGCGGCCATGTTCAGTTCCATGCCTGTGAAATGTTACGAGGGAGGGTTGTCTCCTCCTTATAATTTGTAATTTTTTAAAATTTACTCTTCCTTTCCAATTATGCAATCTAAAAGGAGACTCATATATCGATTGCAATCAAGGGTAAGATCAAAATGTCTTCTTATCTTATCAAAACAGGTTGACTCACTCTATTCATCATCATCTGTCAAGAAAACGTTTCACCGGATTTAATTGTAACCGATTTAAGCCGGGTAACCGCTTTGAGCATGAACAGAAGCAATGCACCGGACCCGATTATGATCAGAGAATCAGGAACCAAGCGGATTTGCCCAAGGGTCTGAATAATTTCTTTCGACCAGAAAGCATCGGATCTGGCATGCCAGAAACCATATTTGATATTATCCAGAACCTGCAGCAGTCCAACCGGCAGCAGTGTGCAGGTAAACATGATAAAAAGACCTATATTCGTTCCCCAGAAAGTGACCTTGAGCAAGCGATTATCCCATCCTTTTTCCGTCACAAGAGTGCGCATGGAAAATAGGATCAGGCCCATAGAAAGCATGCCATAAGTGCCAAACAGAGCCGTATGACCATGATTCACCGTCAGGTATGTAGAATGTTCATAATAATTTACCACGGGTGTGGTAATCGAAAGCCCCATGACTCCGGCTCCGACAAATTCCCAGCTGACTGCTGCCATCAGGAACATTAGCGGATATTTATAGGGGAAATCGCTGCCCGCTTTAACAAGTGTTTTTTGGTTGTGCCATACTTCGGCTAAAAGCAACAGTATGGGGACCGGTTCAAGCGCGGAGATTGTGGAACCAAGCGCAAGCCAGAAAGATGGCTCTCCGAACCAGTAATAATGATGACCTACACCGATGATTCCCGCGAAAAGAGCCAGTCCGACCGTGAAATAGACTGTTCGCAGTCCGGCCTCCAGTCTAACCAGTCCAAGATTGACCATGACGAAAACAATGGCGGCGGCGGCAAAAAATTCAAATGCTCCCTCTACCCAGGTATGTACGACCCACCACCGCCAAAAGTCTGCGATGGTCAGATGGGATTGGGGATTATAAAGGAGGCCGAATCCAAAAAAACCTACAACCGCAATACCTGAATAAGCTAAAAAGTGCGGCAGTCCCCATTTGTCTTTTCCAGCGGCAAAGTGGTCTTTAAGGGCTCGGACTACCAGAAAGAGCCAGATGACAAGTCCCACTAAAAGAAGAATCTGCCACAACCGACCCAGTTCAAGGTATTCCCATCCCTGATGCCCCAGCCAGAACCAGGCTTCTCCCATTAGTCCCTTTATACCCAGGACTTCCCCGGTAAGACTCCCCAGGGCGACAATGAGTACCGCTACGAAGAGGACATCAACCAGCAACCCCTGCCAGACAGGCTCCTTTCCGCCGACCCGTGGAGCCACAAAAAGGGTCATTCCTATCCATGAAACCGATATCCAAAATATAGCCAGCTGGAGATGCCAGGTCTTTACCCAGTTGTAAGGGATAAATCGGGCAAGGGCGTCAAGTCCGTAGAATGAATCCGGATGAACCGTGTAATGAGCCATCAGACCGCCGATATTTACCTGAAGAAAAAAAAGTGCCGACACAACCAGGAAAAATTTGGCAGTTTTTTTCTGGCTGGATGAAATGGCGGCTTCCGCAAGAGCCAAAGCCGGTTCAGGTTTATACGGCAGTGCCCCTTTGTTGAAATCGTATTTATGAAACAGATAAATGAATAACCCGAGACACAATCCAAATGCCACCAGCGAAATGGCAGACCATACCAGTGAATAGCCGGATACGAAATTGCCGACTTCCGGATCATGCGGCCAGTTGTTGGTATAGGTATGTGAATCGCCGGGTCTGATCGTTCCGGCGCACCAGGCAGTCCAGAAAAAGAAGTCCGCCAGATTTTGAAGTTCTATGGAATCGGTTATTGTTTCAGCCCGGATTGGGCCTTTTTTATCACCCTCTAAAAATAATGTATTATAAAACTTTCGATTTGCAAGAAATGCGCTTTCCTGCAACGGAGTCAGGGTCAAAACGTCCTTCTCTCCGTCATACCTGTTGGTCTTGATCTGATTAATGACGACTGCGTCAACTGATCCCTTTGACTCCACATCAAGTGTATCATAGGGGGTTCCGAATCTTTCCATGGCCAGTCTTTCGCGCATGTTCAAACCCATGTGGTGAAGAGCCTGGGCCGTGAAGTCCGGCCCTCTGTAGGTTCCATGCCCCCAGACACTTCCCAGGTCCATCAGACCATATTTTTGCCATACCTGCTGTCCTGCCATAATCCAGTCTTTGCCGGATAAAAGATCACCTTTTTCAGAAATGACACGTTGAGGATAGGGAGGCAGATCTTTTTCTGTGTAATAATAGCCAATCAACGCGATAACAATCGCCCCGAAAATGGCAATCAGAAAATAATTCTTCAATCTTGTGCTGATCATGGCTTTTGTCTTCATGATAACATGCCGTCGCTATGCTGGGTTCCGGAACAACAATAATGAGTTGTTCCTTAAAGCTATTGGAATGAATAGGCTGATTTGTGAAATGGTGATTCTCAAAAGAAATGTCACCATTTGTCTTCGAATACTTTAAGCTATTTTATTAGCATATCATAATTGTGGGTAAATTGACTTAAATCAAAGATCTCTCAATTTTGCAATGAGTATTCGTTATAGCTTTGAATGACTGTATCCAGGTTTGAAAAGTGGTCGTTCTGCCGGCTCTCGGAGCAGCATTGCATGCACACCAGTCTCATTTTAAAATGGCGCCCTTCTTTCCATTTCAGGCTGTCAGAAACATCATAGATTTTTTTCCAGTGGCTGCCCGGAAACAACCACTGACGATTGACAACTAAAATGAAACTATACTATTTTATAACCAGTGCCTAAAATTTGAATGGGTAACAAAAAGTCAACAGGAATTCTTATTGAAAATATTACATTTTAATTGGTTCGCACTTGGAATTTTGCTGCTGATTTTTTCCTTTTCGGGGTCAGGATGCGGAAGAAATGAAGAGAACCTGAAAATCGCATCGATTGAAATTCGGCCGTCCAGCCTGTCTGTCGCAAAAGGGAACACCGCTGGATTTAAGGCTTTTTTACGATTTTCCGATGGTTCTGATCAGGATGTCACAGAAGATGTTTTCTGGCGTTCAGCCGATATCCGGTTCGCTGAAATTTCATCTGAATCCGAGAAACCAGGCGTTTTCATAGGGCTCCGGGAAGGAAAGGCAGCGATAACAGCGGTTACTTCTGAAAATATCCAGGCGCGCGCGGAGCTCAACATCCTTCCTCCGGAACTGGTCGCCATTAACGTTTTGCCGGAAAATCTTTCTGTTCATACGGGCCATGTCCAGCAATTTAAGGCAATCGGAACCTATTCGGACGGGCAGAGCAGCGACGTAACCGATCTTGTGGACTGGTCATCATCCAACAGGTCGACCCCCATCATCAGCAATATGCCGGGAAGCAAAGGATTGGGTATTTCTCCTCCTGCCGGCTCGAGTACAATTTCTGCAACAGACCTGAAAACCGGGGTGCGCGATTCTACAACGCTTTCGGTCACAACGACAAAGATTGTTTCAATTTCAGTAACGCCTTCCCGGGGATTCGTTTTCAAGGGAGGAACGCTGAAATTTACGGCTGTCGGAACCTATGTTGATGGATCGACCAATGATATTACCGAGTCCGTTATCTGGACCAGTTCAAATCCTTCTGTTGCGGAAATCAGCAATGCTTCCGGGAGCAATGGAATGGCGTCTTCCATTTCCAGCGGCACTGCTCGGATCAAGGCAACGGATCCCACGATTATTATCAGTGGATCCGCATCTCTTACGGTAAAACAACCTGAATTAACGGCTATTGCCGTGAGCCCTTCCGGATCGGCCGTTTTCCCGGGAAAGGTTCAATTGATGACAGCGATAGGGACCTATTCAAATGGCATGAAAAAGGATATCACCCAGATGGTGAAATGGACTTCATCGAACAGGTCGGTCGCTTCTATCGGGAATGCAGAAGGTTACAGGGGGATTGCTGTTCCGCTTTCAGCGGGAACAACAGAGATCAGGGCTTTCCATCCCTGGTCCGGGATCAGCGGCACCTCAAAGTTAATTGTAAAAAAACAAGAACTTGTTTCGATTCTTGTGCAGCCTGAAAACCAGACAGTTCTTCTGGGAAAGAGCAGGAAGTTCAGTGCAGAGGGACTTTTTTCCAACGGAAGTAAAAAAAATATTTCAAACGGACTCGTATGGATCTCTTCCAATCCTGCGGTCGCAAAAATTGATAAAACAGATGCCGCAAAGGCGGAGATAATTTCAAAAAGTGCGGGAAGAGTATCGATCATCGCCCTGGATCCTGTCAGTAAAATTTCAGGGAAAGCATCGATGAATGTCATTGCGCCGTCTCTTGTATCGGTTGCTGTTGTTCCGGAGCAGGTTTCTCTTCCCGCGGGTCGCGGAGCGTCGTTTACCGCTACCGGAACATTGAATACGGGCGAGACAAAAGAGATGACGAAGACGCTGATCTGGTTTTCATCCGATCCCCGGGTTGCCAAAATAAACGGTCAAACAGGTGTATTGAACTCAAGATTTCCCGGAAAAACCGTTATTTCAGCTCAGGATCCAGAAACAAAAATCACGGGTCAGGCGGTTGTAGAAATTACAAATGCCGAGCTTGTCTCCATTGAAGTCAGGCCGGGAAAAAAATCCGTTTCACTGGGCCAAAGCCATTTATTCAACGCAATCGGCCTGTTTTCGGATGGCAAGACAAGAGTGATTACAAAAGAGGTGGTTTGGTCCTCTTCTGATGAGTCTGCGGCAAAAGTCAATAACCGCATGGAGCAGAAGGGCCTTGCAACTTCACTTTCGATCGGAGACGTAAATGTTGTTGCCACAGATATTGAAACAGGTATCCAAGGAACGGCAATCCTGATTGGCAGGGCATTGTGGTAGGACACGAACTATACAATTCGATACGTCGCCGCCTGAATATGTCCTTTTTTGCATTTGGGGCATCGCCCCGGTCGTGTCAGCCGTTTTCTGTCTTTAAATGTAAAATCGCACACCATGCATTGAAAAGGGATGACAAGGAGCGTTTGTTTTTTGTTTTTGAGGGTCTGCCGGATATGGAACAGGTGCTCAAAAACCTCTTTTTCCCGAATTTTCAGTTCCCGGGAAATGTCTTTCGCCGTCATTTCTTTTTTTTCTAAAAGTGCAATAAGCTGTTGTCTGAGAGTCGGCATTTTTCCTGTCAAGCAGGTTGAATTTGGATATCACAAGTCTGTATACCAATATAGCATAATTGCCTTGACAGGAAAGGCTTATTTTTTTTATTGTTCGTGATCGGTTCCCATCCGGAATTCGTTATTTTCAGCAAGTTCTGATTCAATCCGGTTCGCTTTTGGCGGTCTGTGCGATGCGCGATCCTTTTGCAGGAGGCCTTTTCCGGATGATTTGGAGTAACTTTAAACTTTCCGCATGAAGATCAATGAATAAACTACAGATCACAGTCATCATCCCGGCATATAATGAAGCTGAAATTATCGGCGATCTTGTTTCTAAAACCAGGGAACTCTATCCTGATTTTAACGTTATTGTGATTGATGACGGTTCCAGCGATGATACGGTTGCCAGAGCGATCGAAGCCGGTGCGGAGGTTTACAGGCATCCCTATAACATTGGCAATGGGGCGGCCGTGAAAAGCGGTATCCGGGTTGCGGAAGGGGATGTTTTCGTGTTCATGGACGGCGATGGTCAACACGACCCGGAGGATATTCGAAAACTGCTGGAGCATATACCTGAATTTGACATGGTTGTGGGTGCCCGCTCCTTTCTGGGCAATGCTTCGCTTGGAAGGGCTATTGGAAACCGCTTGTACAACTGGCTGGCTTCCTATGTTGCCAAATTTGCAATCAAAGATTTGACATCCGGATTCCGGGCTGTGAAAGCAGAAGTTGTTCGACATTTTCTGTTCATGCTTCCCAATACATATTCCTACCCCACGACGCTTACCCTTGGGGTGTTGAGGAGCGGATGGAGCGTAAAATACAAACCCATAAAAATAGAAAAAAGAAAGACAGGCAACAGTAAAATCAGTATGTTCAGAGATGGTGTTCGCTTTTTTATGATTATCACGAAAATTTGTACGCTTTATTCTCCCATGCGTGTGTTTTTGCCGGTGAGCCTGGTTATGTTTTTTCTGGGATTCGGGTATTACATTTACACCTTTGTTACCATGATGCGATTTACAAACATGAGCGCGCTTCTTTTTACAACATCTGTGGTCATCTTTATGATGGGACTTGTATCAGAACAGATTTGCCAGATGAGGTCTGAACGGCGGGGGAGTGATCGCGTCAGGAAAATTGCCGAAAATCCGGACAATGCCGGCGAAAGAGTAGAAAGAAGAAAAGTTTAGTATATTAAACGTGTTGTAGCGGCACACCCTTTTTGTTTTTCAATCCCGATTCCATACCATTGCAACCAGGATAACCGCTTTATTTGAAAAGGATTTGACATTATCTCCAGATGTGTTATGAGTAGCAAAACTACTCGTAAAGGAGATAGGGTTGAACGGTCTGCTTTCAGGGCTTATTTCATCAAAAACGAGAATCAAACTGCTGGTCCGTCTGTTTTTAAATCCAAAAACCAGTTCTTATCTTCGTGAGCTTTCAAAAGAGTTTAACCTCTCTACCAATGCTGTGCGCGAGGAGCTGAATCAACTTACAAAAACCGATCTTCTGACAGTTCAAAAGAATGGCCGACAGGTATATTACAGCGCAAACCAGAAGCACCCCCTGTTTCCCGAACTGCGATCCATGATCAGCAAAGTTGTTGGAATTGATCAGGTTATTGACGGGATTGTTAATCGACTAGGAAAGCTGGAACGCGCTTATTTGATGGGCGACTATGCTGAAGGAAAGGATACCGGAATCATCGATCTTCTTTTGGTCGGTGAAATTGACCCATATCATTTGAATGATTTGAGCAGAAAAACTGAACGATACATCAAACGGAAAATTCGTCCGCTGGTGCTCAGCGGAAAAGAATATAAAGAACTGATGCCCAGACTGGAAAAAAAGGCGCTGTTATTGATCTGGGAAGGAAAAACGAAGTAACCCGGAAACGGGATTGGTTTCGGGTTTATTTTAATAAAATAGTAATATATTTCAAGTGGTTATTTTTTATAACCCCCTGCAATCCAGCGGGCGGAGCTTTCTTCGCCCAAGGCCTTGGGACATGATCGCAAAAGGATGAAACGTGATCGCAACGGAAAAAATCAAGACAATTGAGAGATTGGCAGAACTGACCGCGAATTTTCGATCAGAGAAAAAAAAGGTGGTTCATTGTCATGGCTGCTTTGATCTTCTGCACATCGGTCATATTCGGTATTTGAAGCAGGCCAGAGAGATGGGTGATGTTTTGGTAGTGACCGTGACTCCTGACCGGTATGTGGATAAGGGGCCGCATCGTCCAGCTTTTTCGGAAGCGCTCCGCGTAGAAGCGATTGCTTCTCTGGATTGTGTGGATTATGTGGCCATCAACAAATGGCCCACAGCCGAAGAAACATTACGTCTTTTGAAGCCGGATATTTATGTCAAAGGCTCTGATTTTCAAAGCGTTGAATCCGATAAGACCGGCAAGCTGGCTGGAGAGGCCCGGGTTGCAAAGAAAATCGGTGCGGAGCTGAAAATTACCCGGGATATCGTTTTCAGTTCAACCAATCTCATTAACCGCTTTGTTTCGACATTTCCGGAAGAAGTAGAAGCGTATCTGAATGTTTTCAGAACTCGATACAAACCGGATGACGTCCTGGGAATTCTTGATCGGATGTCGGAGCTGAATGTCCTGGTGATCGGAGATACGATTCTGGATGATTATCAGTATTGCAGTTCACTGGGCTTATCCTCGAAAGATCCGGTTGTGACCGTCAAGTTTAATTCGTATGACCTTTTTGCAGGCGGGGTTCTGGCTGTGGCCAATCATGTGGCGAATTTTGCAAAGCATGTCCAGCTTGCAACAGTTCTTGGCGAAAAGAAAAGCTATGAGGAGTTCATCCGGTCAAAGCTGAATCAGAAAATCACTCCCCATTTCATGATTCAAAGCAAATCTCCGACTACGATCAAAAGGCGTTTTGTGGAAGGATATTCTTTGAACAAGCTTTTCGAAGTATATATCATGGATGATTCCGGGCTGCCCCGGGAGCAAGATGAGGCCCTTTGCCGATGGCTGAAGTCAGAGCTTTCCAAATATGATCTGATTATTGCAGCCGATTTCGGGCATGGTGCTATCAGTGAAAACCAGCGAAAGATTCTCATGGAGCATGCACGATTTTTAGCGGTAAATACTCAGGCCAATTCCGGAAACAGAGGGTTCCATACCATAACCAAATACTCCCGCGCAGATTTTGTAAGTATTGCCGAGCACGAGATTCGTCTGGAAATGCGTGATGTCAGGGGGGATGTCCGGTCCATGGTAAAAACGATCAGCACCCGGCTTGCGGCTTCCAATTTCGTTCTGACCCGAGGAAAAAAAGGCTGTCTGGTTCAGAGCCGGGACGGAAGCTGTGTTGAAGTTCCTGCATTTGCCCAGAAAGTGGTTGATCGAATCGGCGCCGGGGATGCCTTCTTTTCCATCACCGCCTTGGCCGCATATCTGGGATGCGATCCGGAACTGATCGGAGTGCTGGGCAATATCGTTGGAGCGCTTGCGGTCGAAATCCTCGGAAATCAGAAGTCGATCGATAAAATGAGCGTCATGAAATACATTACATCAATGATAAAGTAATTCATTCCATGTTTCCAACTTTTGACACCTCAAGATTGAAAATCAGACCGCTTTCCGAGAGGAAACATGATCTTGATTTGTCTGGTATTGTACCATTGAAATCATCTCCCCGAATTGCCAAAGAACTGATCACGGTCGCAGATCATATTGTCCGGGCAAAAAACAGTGGGGCAGCAGTTGTTTTGATGATTGGTGCGCATGTGCTTCGATCCGGAGTGCAGAAGTGTCTTATCAATCTTATGGAAAACGGGTATATTTCATGTATCGCCACCAATGGCGCGTGTGTAATTCATGATTTTGAATTTGCCCTGGTTGGTCAGACAACCGAAAGTGTTGCAACCTATATTAAAGATGGCCGGTTTGGGTTATGGCAGGAAACCGGTCAACTCAATGATATTGTACAAAAAGCCTTTCAGGGAGGGCTCGGCTTAGGAGAAGCGGTTGGAAAGGCAATCGCAGGAGGGGACTACCCTCATAAGGAAATCAGTATCTTTGCCGCAGGTTATCGGTTGAAAATACCGGTAACCGTGCATGTCGGTATTGGATATGATATTGTTCACGAACATCCGAACTGTGACGGTGCGGCTTGGGGGGCAACAAGCTATCTGGATTTTTTGCGTTTCACCAAAGTCCTGGAGAGATTAGAAGGAGGCGTTGTCATGAATTTCGGAAGCGCTGTAATGGGTCCGGAAGTATTTCTCAAGGCGCTTTCCATGGTCCGAAATGTTGCTGCGCAGGAAAAACGCACGATAAACAAATTTACCACCCTGGTCTGTGACATCCAGAAACTTCCGGAAAATTATCATGAAGAGGCGCCAGGAAAGTCTCCCGGATATTATTTCAGGCCGTGGAAAACCATGCTGGTGAGAACCGTTGCGGATGGGGGAGACAGTTACTACATCAGGGCTCACCATGCAGAATCTTTTCCGTCGTTGTGGGCGGCAATACAAAAGCAAGAACAGCGGGCCGACAAAAGAGGATAAAACAAAAATCCATGGATAAGTACCGTATCGACAGTCATAAACTCATTTATCACCCGCGCCGGGTTTCCAACTGGCTTTCCGGAGAGAACATTTATCCGATTTATATGGAGGTCAGCCCGACAAGTGCGTGCAATCACCGCTGTGTGTTCTGCGGTCTTGATTTCATCGGATATGGAAAATATTTTCTGGAGACCGGGCGGTTGCAGGAGACCATTGGAGAACTCGGTCGTCTTGGAGTCAAAAGCATCATGTATGCGGGTGAAGGCGAGCCGTTTTTGCATCCGGATATGGTCGATATCATCCGGCATACAAAAGATTCAGGTATTGATGTGGCAGTTACCACCAATGGCGTTTTGATGAACAGGGACATATCTGAGAAAATTCTGGGCAACACAGAGTGGATCAAGATAAGCTGCAATGCCGGTAATCCTGAAACATATTCAAGGATTCATCGAACCCGTTCCCGGGATTTCGACATGGTAATGGAAAACCTGAAGCAGGCAGTGGCTATCAAAAAGAAGAACAACTATTCATGTACAATCGGTATGCAGATTCTGCTGTTACCTGAAAATAAAAAAGAGATTCAACAGCTTGCCGTTGCAGCAAAGACGATCGGTCTCGATTACCTCGTTGTTAAACCGTATTCTCAGCATCCTCAGAGCAGAACCGACAAATACAGGGATATCAGGTACAGCGATTATTTCAAGCTTGCCGAAGATCTGGAAACATTGAATACTTCTGATTTCAGCCTCCTTTTCAGGATACAGGCAATGTCAAGATGGGATGAACAGGAAAAGGGATACAAAAAGTGTCTTGCCTTGCCTTTCTGGTCGTATGTTGATGCGAAAGGCAATGTCTGGGGATGCAGTGTATATCTCAATGATGACCGGTTTTATTATGGAAATATTTATGAAGACGCATTTCAAAATATCTGGGAAAGTGAAAAGAGGCGGAAATCCCTTGCCTGGGTGGAAAGCAAGATGGATCCGGTATCATGCAGGGTCAATTGCCGTATGGATGAAATCAATCGCTATCTTCATAAACTCAAAAATCCGCCAATCCACGTTAATTATATTTGATTGAGTGTTAACACAGCATGTCGACTCATTCTCAAAATGAAATAGCCCCTGAGATTCTTTTAAAATTAATCCGGACCATGCTTCTGATCCGAAAGTTTGAAGAAAAGATAATCGATGTGTATCCTGCCCAGGACATGAAAACTCCCGTACATTTATATATCGGGCAGGAGGCGGTTGCGGCGGGTGTCTGCGTCAATCTCGCAAAAGATGACTACCTGTTCACCAATCACAGGAGCCATGGCCACTGCCTTGCCAAAGGGGCTGATCCGGGAAAACTCTATGCGGAGTTTTATGGGCGGACAGATGGTTACTGCAAGGGAAAAGGAGGATCAATGCATCTTGCCATTCCTGAAATCGGTATACCGGGTACATCCGCAATCGTTGGAGGAGGAATTCCTTTAGGTGTTGGCACTGCGTTGGCCTCAAAAATGAAGGGAGATGAAAAAATTTCCGCGGTTTTTTTTGGCGACGGAGCTGTTGACGAGGGCGTATTTCACGAAAGCCTGAATTTTGCTTCTTTAAAAAAACTTCCTGTAATTTTTGTATGTGAAAATAATTTTTATTCCGTCAACTCTCATATTTCTGCAAGACAACCCCATGACAATATCGCAAAAAGAGCTGAAAGTTATGAGGTGCAGGGAATTCAGGTAAACGGAAACGATGTCATTGCGGTCTACCGGGCATCAAAGGCCGCCGTAAATAGAATCAGGAAAAATGACGGACCCACACTTATTGAATGCAGGACGTACAGGTGGAAGGGGCATGTGGGTTCGGACTGCGACTATGAAATGGGGTGTCGCCCGGAAGGAGAACTCAACGACTGGATGGCCAAGTGTCCCATAGAAATTTTTAAGAGACAATTGATTGAAGACGATATATTGAGTGAGGAGCAGTTTCAGAGTGTTGTTGACAAAATTGATGCCGACCTGATGCGCGCACTGGAATGGGCAAAAAAAAGTCCGTATCCGGATAAAAAAACGGTTTTAAGCAATGTCTATTTTGGGATGGAGTAAATATGCCCTGGACCAGCATATATGCAGACAAAGATGAATTTCAGAACACCTTTTCCCGGGAGGGATTGAGAGGAATCACCTATCGGGAGGCAGTTCGCGAAGCCCTTGATCAGATACTGGAGGAGGATAACCGGACTTTCCTGATAGGGGAGGGAGTAGATGATCCAGGGGGTATTTTTGGCTCTACGCTGGGTCTCTCTGAAAAATACGGCAAGGACCGGGTGATGGATATCCCTATTGCTGAAAATGGGTTGACCGGTGTTGCCATTGGTGCGGCCATAGCGGGAATGAAACCTGTTTTTATTCATATGAGGATGGATTTTCTTCCCATGTGCATGGATCAGATCGTTAACCATGCCGCCAAATGGTATTACATGAGCGGAGGAGTCGTTAATGTTCCCCTGGTCATCCGATGCATCATCGGACGGGGTTGGGGATCGGCGGCCCAGCATTCACAGGCGCTTCATGCTCTTTTTACGCATATTCCGGGTTTGAAGGTAATTATGCCCGCCACTCCCTATGATGTTAAAGGCCTTCTTTTTTCGGCTATCCAGGATGGTAATCCCATTATATTTATTGAGCACAGGTGGCTTTATGATTACACCGGGTTCGTACCGGAAGAGCGGTATACCATACCCATAGGTGAAGGCATCGTAAGGAGGAAAGGGAAGGATATCACAGTCGTTGCTTTGTCCCATATGGTTGTTGAAGCGTGTAAAGCCGCGAATATTCTGAAAGATGAAGGGATCGACATGGAAGTTATCGATCCCAGAACCTTAAATCCTCTGGATGAGCATTTGATTATCAAATCAGTAAAAAAAACCGGACATCTGGTTATTGCGGATGTTGCCTGCCGGACGGGTGGTGTGGGTGCAGAAATCGCGTGCAGGGTTTCTGAATCAGCCCATGCCGATCTCAAATCGGGTGTTAGGCGGATCAATTTTCCGGATGCTCCAACCCCCTGCAGTCCTGCGCTTGAAGAGGCGTATTACCCGGATGCAGGCGTAATTGTCAGGACAGTAAAAGAGTGCCTTGAAAACGGATAGAACCGGTTTCAAAATCTCCTCGAAACTCCTCAATCCGAGTCGGTTTCGGATCCGATTGAAGGTTTTGAAACCAGCTCAGGGAAGGTATCATCATGCCGGCCTTCAACGAGGAAAAAATCATGTAGTGGTCTTTGACAGTAGTATGTTTTAATCATTTCGTAATATCGGGAAAATGGGTTTAATGACTGAATCGTTAATTCTGGATGGGCAAAAGCTGGCATGGCATAAGGATCGAGTCGATGCCTGGTTGAATGGTGAAAGAATTGCACCGATCACCATAGACTGTTCACTGACAAGAGCTTGTACATACCGGTGCGTGTATTGCTATGGTCAGCTTCAGGCAAACGATGAGAAACAAATGACCCGGGATGTGATTTACCGCTTCCTGGATGATGCTGCGGATATAGGAGTTAAAGCCATCAGTTTTGTAAGTGATGGAGAGAGTACCTGTTCTCCCCATCTTTATGATGCGATTCTCCGCGGAAAAAAGAACGGGCTTGATATGGCACTCGGCACCAACGGATTTCTTTTAAAAGAGGATCGTCTGGAAGATATCCTGCCCGCATTGACGTACCTGCGTTTCAACATTTCTGCAGGCGAACCCGAAAGGTATTCTGAAATTCACGGATGCAGGGTTGATTGTTTTTATAAAATCCTGGATACGATCAGAAGGTGTGTTGACATTAAAAGAAAAAATTTACTCCAAACCACTATCGGGCTGCAGATGGTTCTTCTTCCAGTGTTTGCAGATCAGATCGAGCCTCTGACAAGGCTGGGAAAAAATCTCGGTGTAGATTATCTAGTAATCAAGCATTGCAGTGATGACGAAAATGGAAGTCTTGGTGTCGATTATGAAAAGTACGGTGATATGGTAGATATTTTAAATCGTGCCGAGAAGCAGTCTGATTCGAACTATCTTGTGAAGGCAAAGTGGTCAAAGATATTGAGTTTGGGGAAAAGGTGCTATTCGCAATGCTTCGGGCCGCCCTTTATTACGCAATTTTCAGGATCAGGTCTTGTCGCTCCATGTGGAATGTTGTTCAACAACCGGTATAAAAAGTTCCATATCGGAAATATCGTGGATACATCTTATAAGAAAATTTGGCAAAGTGATCGTTATTGGGAAGTGATGAGTTATATCTCTTCAGATAAATTCGACGCGCGAACGCAATGCGGCACCTTATGCTTACAGCATAAGGTGAATGAAGTTCTATGGGATTTGAAACAGGGCAAGCAACTGCAAGAGTTTGATATTCAACATCATCCGCCAATGCATGTCAACTTCATTTGATCAAATGAAGTCAGATCGGATATGAAACTTAATCCGTTTTGTTCAAGGTAGGAGGATCAGATCGGGAACAACATTATCCATAAAGTGGTTTTATGCAATATTTGGATTGCAAGTCGATGCTTACGATTTCAGAATTAGAAGATTTCATTAAAAGCCATATAGATGGTATCAAACCATCACCCGCTGACTTGAAACGTTACAGGTTAAGAATTGGCGCTTATGATCTATCCCTCGATATCAAATCATCCGAAAGCAAACAGTTATTTAAAAAAGCAGTTGTTTTTGTAACCGACAGGCCCAATTATTTTTTTTTACGAGTCAGTATTGCTTTAAAAAAAAGGGGGATTAAAACGGTTTTGCTTACTAGATGGGGGGTTGAACCTGAACAAGGACAATTTTTTGATCACATTGTATTGTATGATACAATTTTTGATTTAAAAGCCTTTAAAGAATGCCATGAATGCCTTATATATGTTCAGTCTTGGGTTGGATGGAACTTCCTCCCATTATATATTAAATTAATAACAACCAACCTGGTCGCATGTAATGTAAATGATCTTATTGGATTATTATTTGATAAGAAGGAGCATGCAGTCCTGTTGGGTTTAAGCGAGACAGAAATTTCGATGGATATTCTTTGTGAAAGAATTATTCTTGAAGACTACGAATTGGTTACTCTGCCGTATACATTAGAGGTATTAGAAAATATTGACACTGAGTTGAAAATGCGATTTGATAAAAATATATTTTACATGCCTTGTTACCCGGTAAAACCTTTTTTTGCAAAACCAAACCAAAGACAAAAAAAGCGCACACTAAATCTTCTTTATATTGGGGGAGTTCCTCCTGATCATAAATCGGATAAAGTATTCAGTGATGCAAAGTTGCATGGCATCGTGAGCGATTTGCTTAATTCTCCTTTTAATCTGACGATTTATAATAATCCTCAAATAGCTGCTGATAGTGAAAAACTGAAATTATTATATCCTCATTTTACGGAAATCGAGGAGTTACATAATTCATTCCATTTTCGGGTTGGATATCCACCATGGCAATTGAAAAATCATGCAAGAGATTTCGATTATGGGCTGATGCTATACATATTCGACGATGTGTTAATCAGCAGGAATCATTACCGAACGATTATACCAACAAAATTTTTTACATATATGGAACTAGGCTTACCGGTTATAGTCATTGATGAAATGGAGGCTGTCAGTAAAATTGTTGTAGAAAACAATTTAGGTGTCATTATCGCAAAAGATGAGATTAAAAATTTAGATCAGATATTAATAAAAATGCAAAATAGATACTCAGAGATATTGGAAAGTATTGCGCAATATCGAATTAAAAACAGCATGGATAATATGGTTTGGCCCATTTTAGAGGCTTACTCTAAAATTATCAGATGATACTCATTTAGAATCAATTTTTTCGGTGGTAATTCGTCATATATCAGTACTATTCTTCTCTACAATTCGTAATGCAATAATAAAAATACCAATAAAAATAGAAGAAAATATTGAGCGATAAATATGAGTTTTTGTTATGTATGCAAAAAACCATCCGATGAATACAGAATTCCAATCTTGCATGATTTTTATATTTTAAAATGTGGGAGATGCGGGTTGGAGTATACATTCCCTATTCCAAAAAAGAACGAACTGAAAAGATTTTATCAACAGTACAATGATTTTCGTGCTGATCCAGAAATTGTTTTTTTAAATGCACGTAAACATATAAATGTATTGAAAAAATATGGTTGGAGCTATGAATCTTTAACGCTTGATTTCGGTGCAGGTAAAGGTGAATTTGTCAAGGTTGCAGGGAAAAAATGTTATGGTATAGAATGGAATTCAATACCTTCTGGGCAAATAAAGAAATCCATCAAAGATCTGCATAATTTTAAGTGGGATTTTATAACGCTATGGGGGGTTCTCGAGCATTTGCCCGATCCATTAGATACTATGGCGCGTTTGATTGCAAATCTTAGATACGGTGGATATATAGCGCTCACCACAGTCAATGCAGAAAGCGAGATACCTTATTACTATAAACCTCCTGAGCATTTATCATATTGGACACGGAGAGCGTTTGAGTACCTTTGCGCAGACCTTGGTTTAAGTATTATTGATTATTATCCTTATACAATGTTTCAATTCAGTACGGTTTATGTTGAGAGACTGCTGAACCGAACGCCTGAAAAGTATAGGAGTAATATCCAATCACAGCTACCTAAAATAATAGAAATACCTACAAATGAGGTATGTGTTATTATTAAGAAGCTGTAAAAAATTTGGAATTAGTTCTTTTCAACAAATCATTGCTATCATTATTCACCAGTCATGGTGAACTCACGACACAATAGAATATTAAATAGTAAATAATAAAAGATGCGGTTTTTAATTGTCGTTCCTAAATACGTTGAGACTTTTGGAGATCATTATGACTTTCCATTAGGACTGGCCTATGTTTCTGCATCTCTCAAGAAAGAAGGTTTTGAGGTAATCTGTCTTAACCTGAACCATCATAGTGGAAGCCTTTCACAGTTATTGAGAGATACGATCATAGAAAAGCATATCGATGTGTTTTGCACAGGGGGTTTATCTGTGCATTATTCAAAGGTTAAGCAACTTTTCGATATTGTGAAAGGCATTTCAAAAAAAATTATCACGATTGCCGGAGGTGGTTTAATAACCAGTGAACCGGAGTTAATGCTGCAACACATGAAAATAGATATCGGAGTCATCGGCGAAGGGGAGCAGACAATAATCGAGTTGGCAGATGCGATTCAGCATGGGAAAAAATTATCTAAAATAAAAGGTATTATTTATCGAGATTCATCCGGGAAAATTGTCAAAACAGATAAAAGACTACCGATCAAGAATTTGGATTGTATTCCCTATCCCGATTATGAGGGATTTGAAATAGAAAAATATCTGGATATGCAGCTTCCGAATAATAAACACTTTCTTTATCCTTTTGATAAGCCGAGGTTTATACCGGTAGTATCAAGCCGGAGTTGCCCGTTTAACTGCACATTCTGCTTCCATCCGTTAGGAAAACAATACAGACAAAGATCTCTCGATAACTTTATCGGGGAAGTTGAATATTTAGTCAAACAATACAATATCAACTCCATAGTCATTCTTGATGAATTGTTCAGTATAAACCCAATTAAAGTCAAAGAGTTTAGTGAAAAGATGGAGCCTTACAAACTAAAATGGGTTGCACAATTCAGAGTAGATCAAGTGAATATTGATATATTAAAAAGGTTTAAAAAAAGCGGCCTGTTTTATATCAGTTATGGAGTGGAGAGCGCTTCAGATATCATACTGAAAAGCATGAATAAAAAAACATGTGTCCGTGATATTGAAAAAACCCTGATGATAACCAGAGAAATGAAAATCGGAATTCAGGGTAATTTCCTTTTTGGAGATCCCAGAGAGACACTGGAGACAGCAAATGAAACGTTGGCGTGGTGGAAAAAGCATCATTTTTATAACATCAATCTGTCCCAGGTAATTCCTTTTCCAGGATCCAAAATATATTATTACTGTCTTTAAAAAAAAAATAATTAAAAGCAAGCTTGAGTATATTAAACAGGGCTGTCCTGCGATAAATATGACAGCGCTTGATCAAAAAGAATTTTCATCAATATATGATAAGATTGGAAACTATTTTTCCGAGTATCGCAATTTTGGTGATGTCCGCTCAATAAGACAAACCATGTACGACAAAGAAAAAGACCGATACTTTTATACGGTTACCGCCAAATGTCCACATTGTAAAAAGATCAACATATACAAAAATTTTCATGTTAATCATATTGATATTTTTAAAATTGGATGCAAAAAATGCAATCAGCGATATGATGTCTCTTCTTCTGTTTTTAAACACATTGCTAAACGGCTTCAGTTAATTAAGCGGAAATTGATAGATCTAAACAATCGTAATGCTGCTTTCAGTTTTATGCCATGCCTGAACGTAAATCATTTCATTGAGTTGATGCAAATGATCGGCCTTGAATGGAACAGATTAAACATACAGTACTTTATTGACTTGCCAAGCAGCAAAAGCGTCAGCCGATATGTAGATAAAGAAAAGTTCGTAGAAAAATATATGGGAAAATATGAGATTTTGGTACGTTCTGACAGGATAATAAAAAAGAAATGCCATGATCACATATTTGTTATATTACCTTCGATTCAAAAAATGCCTTCTTTGAATTACCGAAAGGACACATTTGGGATACCGGAAGAAAGAATAATTGAAATTTCATGAACTATAAATGAATTTACGGTATCCATACTGGAAACAAATGATCGCACAAAAAAGCAACTTCAATGTCTTTTATGTCAGTTCTCATGGTCTTGCAGGAGATCATTGGTTTGACTGGTTTGCAAAAGCCTTAAACGCCCATCCTGAAATCATGATTTATATAGGTGAAACCGTCCGCTCGAAATATTTGAAGGAAAGATCCCGAAAGGACAGGCCGAATCTGCTGGATTTTACAAAATTTTTGATCGATTTTGGCGCTGCGTATGAAGCAGTCGGCGAATGTTACGCGTATCGTTCCTATCAGCTCGAGGCGTTGTGGAAGGTCTATGGCGATGAAATTCGTTTTATAAATCTTGCACGACATCCCTATTGCTGGCTGGAATTTTATACAACCTGGAGATGTTCCAATATGAACATGCCGCCGGATGATGTTTCAGGGGTTGATCATGAATGGAACATAACCTGCCATGATGAGATCAAAAGATACAACCTGAGGCCCTATAAACGGGAAGACGTGAAGATATGGTCTTTCTACCAGGGATTGATAATACTGAACCGTATGATTTCTGATTTAAGACCGGGTGTGAAAAATGTGAGGATAGAACAAGTTGTCAGTGAACGAGAAAAATTTGCTGAAGTTGTAGATTATCTGACACACGGAAGGATCGTTTATGAAAGGCCACTGATGGACCTCATCTATTCATGGGTCAATACGCCTTTTCGAAAAACAGGCATTGTCAGAAATAACCCGGAAAAGGAATACGCGGCATGGCCGGATTGGAAGAGGGAAGCGTTTTTAAAAATTGTAAGAGAAGAAACAATAGCGATGTTCGAAATCCATGGATACACTCTTTAGCGACCTGGCTGAATGGTTTGAAACAATTGAGTAAACGCGTACCATCTGACTGAACCGACATTTTTAAAAATGGTTGAGAATCATGATCCGGGAAACCGACTTTTTTATTGTTGCTTCACGAGGCTTGACGGCTACCACATGGTTTAGCCAGGCTCTGAACAAACACCCGCTGATTTTTTGCTGCCACGGGAGAGACCGACCGGTAAGAGGACCGGAAACAAAAGAACTGTTGCAAAGCAAGCAATACAGAGATGACAGGCTGGATGCTGAACAAAGACAACGAAAGATGAGCATTCCGGATTATTTTGATACCCTGATCCGTGCATCCAGCGGACAAAAGATATTGGGTAATGTTCATGGATTTGTTTTGGTTGAGTTACTGGACAAGCTCGCAAAAGCCGGCATTAAAGAGAACATTCCAATCGCTAATATGGTTAGAAATCCGATCACTTTTATTGCATCGTATACGGCATTGGTCTGTCACAGGCAGTATGATTATCCGGAGAAATTTGCTGCAGAACATCTGCCAAGGGCTGAAGTCAACCGAGAGTTTCTTCAGAAACTTGCCGCATCCGAGTCGGAGAATGTGGAAAGCCTTGGTTTTGTTGAAGCATGTCAGGCATTGCTCAAGATGAGTTCGGAAATCGATAGGGAGAACATCCCTCTTATTAAGATGGAAAGAATCGTCGCTGAGCCTGATTATTTTTCAGAAATAGCCGGTTATCTGACAAAAGGAAAGTGCAGGTTTGATGAAGAGTTGCTGATCCAGATTTTTTCTCAGCAAAAACTAAACTCTCATAGGGGTAAAGATAAATCCGCCGGGATCGAAGAAAATAAAGAGTTACAGGATGAATCGTTACAGGTCTGGAAAAGCTGGCCGGGGTTGAAAAAACGGATCTTTAAAAAAATAATCAGCCGGGAAACAATCAATAAGTTCATATCGATTGGGTATGATCTTTCATTTATATAGAACGTTTTTCAAAAATATCCACGCCTTCAGAAAAGAAAAAGTTTGGATAAAATGCTGGATGAACTGATCAGTAAATTAGATGCTATTGGCAGTTGATTAGCAATACCGGTCGGTAACATCTTCCCTTTATGACATCTTTCATCCTGGATTGAGGAGAATAATTGATTGAGAATCAAAAAACTATCCTGGAATTTACCGTTTTTTACTCGAAATAAAAAATTGCTGAAGACGGCATTGTTTTATTCGACTTTGCCTCTGGCGTTAGTGCCGGCGGTCCTTATCGTTCTATTTGTTCGGTTGATTCGTCCCCTTATCACCATCCGATTCGGCCATCTCATCAGCGAAAGAATCGGACATTTTGTTGGAAATACCGAGAAATATCTGTGTGAACGAGATGAAAACTCATCTGGCCCGAAAACTATTGATGTTTTTACTTGCCAGATTAACGTTTGCAACCAGCAGTTAAAAAAAATGTGGCAGAGGCAGTTATATATATCTCCTTTTGTTCGATGGCTACGCATTATAAACCGGACTATACCTGGAGGTGAAATACACAATTTAAAGCTCCCTTCGGACCAGAATTTTCATGCTTATCAAAGCCGGTTTGCGCCCCATTTGTCGTTTTTTCCGGAAGAAGAAAATATAGGAAAACAATACCTTCGAAAGGTAGGATTGCGCGACGAAGATAAGTTTCTGTGTTTTTTTTCCCGCGATTCAAGATATCTAGACGAAGTCTACGCGTATCGATCAAGAGAAGAATGGTCCTATCATGATTTTCGTGATGCATCAATCGAGAATCATGTACCGGCTATAGAGTATATGGTGCAACATAACGGTTATTATGCTTTCCGGATGGGATCTTTGGTAAAAGAGAGATTGAATACGAATAACCCAAAAATTATCGATTATGCTTCCAACGGCGACAGAACAGAGCTGCTGGATCTTTATTTGTGCGCGAACTGTTATTTTTTTCTGCAATCGGGTGGCAGTGGCATCGCTTCCGTAGCTCGCGTGTTTCAGCGTCCTTTAGTACCCGTGAATCAGGTACCACTTCAATGGTGTCATGGAAACCCGGTTACGGTTTTTATTCCTAAAAAACTGTGGTTAAAAGGAAAAAAACGTTTCATGACGTTTAAGGAGATTTTGGAATCCGGTGTGGGAATGTATATGAAGTCTCAAGAATATGAATGCGCGGGGATAGAATGCGTACAAAATACACCCGAAGAGATTACAGCCACTGTAATAGAGGCGGATAAACGGATACGGGGTATATGGAAATCGACCCAGGAAGATGATGTTCTTCAAAAACAATTTCAGTCTCTTTTTTCTGAAAGTGAGCTTTGTGGCAGACAAAGATCCCTCATAGGGGCGAGTTTCCTGCGTCAAAACAGAGACCTGCTGGAATAGTTGAATGGATCCAAATGAGTGCTATGGCGACTTACAGGAGCTTTAAAACTAAGTGAATGTTTTAAAAAAATTAATTCTCGACCTTTTTCGTCGCTTTCCCCTGCATTTTTGTATGCTGTTTGGCCTGATCTGTCTGCAGACCCTTATGAATGCAGTGTCGGTTGTGGCCGTGGCTCCCATAACGGATCTCCTCATGGGTCGGACAGGAGAAAATGTCAGCAAAATCACACTGGTTTTTAAACAGGCCATGTCCTTCTTCCATGTTGACTTGAACCTTTTATCCGTTTTTTTGTTTTTCGGCGGCATATCGGTCGTTAACGGCATCACAATCGTGGCTACCAATCATGCTGTGTTGCGGATAAAATATGACGTGCTTTTTCATTTACTGACCGACACTCTGAACAAATTTTTTCGTGCACGGTTCCTCTTTTTCAGTCAGGGAGATATGGGTGTCTTGTTGAATACCTTCCAGCAGGAAACCGGAAAAATTGGAGATACCTTTGGTCAGATTGCTCAATTTCTCTCGAATCTTCTTCAGGCAATTATTTTTTTAATGGTTCCACTGGCTTTGAGCCCGAAACTCACATTTATTTTTTTAACAGTGGCTATTGTCGTCAGCATGCCGGTATGGCCTCTGCGCAGGCTTACCTATGACCTTGGAAAAAGAAATACCGAAACCGCCAATAAGCAGGCAGGGGTTTTGTTTGAAACCTTTTCAGCAGCCAAGTTGACCATTGGATTTGGTCGCCAAAAAATAGCTGCACATCGATACAGTGAAGCTTTTCTTCGCCATTCAGATGTAAGCATAAAATTTCAAACCCTGCAAAAGGGAATCGGGATATTGTTTCTGCCCCTTGGCATCATAGCCGCACTGGTAGCCCTATACAGCGCCCATCTTGATGGGACACCCTTAAATGAAATGACGATGGTCCTGTTTGCTTTTATCCGGCTCATGCCAATAATCAGCCAGTTGATGCAGGGGAAAACCAGTATTGAAGGATTTGTGCCGGCGTATGAACAATTGGAACGTTTACGCCTTACTGCATCAACAATGGAAGAACCGCCTGGAGACATCGAATACAAAACTTTAAAAAACGATATCCAGTTTAAGGATGTATCCTTTTGTTATCCCGATCGAAAATCAACCCTGAAGGGAATTGATCTGGTTATAAAAAAGGGACGGACGGTTGCGCTGGTAGGGCCTTCCGGCTCAGGCAAATCCACAATTGTGGATCTGATTTTAGGACTTTTTCAACAAAAGTCAGGACTAATCCTGTTGGATGGAATTCCTCTTGAGAATCATAATATAAATACTTTTCGAGACCGTGTGGGATATGTGCCGCAGGAATCGTTTTTTTTCAACGCCTCTGTGAGAGAAAATCTCATTTGGGCATCACCGAAAGCCGGTGAACAGGATATCTGGAACGCGTGCCGACTTGCCAATGCCGACACATTTATCAATGCCTTACCGGAAAAGTTGGATACGATTATTGGTGACAGAGGAATCAGGCTCTCCGGGGGGCAGCGACAAAGACTGTCTCTTGCCAGAGCAATCATTCGAAAACCGGATATTCTTATTCTGGATGAGGCGACCAGCTCTCTGGATACCGAATCCGAGAAGCTCATCCAGCAATCCGTTGATTCATTGGCCAGGAAAATGACCATTGTGATCATCGCCCACAGGCTTTCCACAATCAGTAAGGCGGATTACGT
>JAWOIJ010000040.1:0-13185 GCA_046484745.1 Desulfobacterales bacterium
GGCGGAATATTCAGGAGAAAGAAGGGAATGGTTTTTTCTGTTCATTTTAATCCCCGTAAAATCAATCTGATACGGCCCTGGTTGTTCAGGGTCGGTCTGTTTGCTGAGACAAGGTATCCTTCGAGGTGATTGAAAGCCGTACATGTATCAGGCAATGCTTACAGGGTCAAGATATCCTTTTCAAAATCGAGTGTGGAAAAGAGGTCAGCCATGGTTTCTTCTCTTCGGATCAGTTCAACGGAGCCGTCCTCCCGGAGAAGCAGTTCCCTGGGCCGAAGCTTTCCGTTGTAGTTGAAACCCATTGCATGGCCATGAGCGCCTGTGTCATGTATGAGAAGAATGTCCCCCATATTGATTTCAGGCAGGCTTCTTTGTATGGCAAATTTGTCATTGTTTTCACACAGAGAGCCCACCACATCGGCAATCATTTTTTTCCCCGCGTGGTTTTTTCCGTGAACCGTTATTTCATGGTAGGCGCCATAAATCCCGGGACGCATCAGGGCGGACATGCATGCATCCACACCGATGTATTTGCGATAGGTGTTTTTTTCATTGATCGCCCTTACGACCAGGACTCCGTGCGGCCCGGTCATGTAACGTCCGCTTTCAATATACAGCCTGGGAGCATATCCATTTTTCTGCTTGAACCGTTGAAAAGCCAACGCGATCTCCGCCGCCATTGCAGGGATGTTCAGCGGTTTTTCATCGGGTTTATACGGAATCCCCAGGCCTCCTCCGATATTTAAAAAATCAAATTGAATCCCGAGTTTTTCGGAGATGGATTCAGCGAGTTCGAGCAGCATTACTGCGGTATCGACCATGTACCGGTAGTTCAGCTCGTTGGATGCCAGCATGGTATGCAGTCCGAACCGCTTCGCTCCCCGATTCAGGACAGTCTGATAGGCATCCAAGACCTGATCATGATGGATGCCGTACTTTGCCTCTTCAGGTTTTCCGATTATGGAGTTTCCGGTTCTGCGGTTCCCGGGGTTATACCGGAAACAGATCAGTTCCGGCATCTCCGGAAGTTTGGATATCAGGGTAATATCATCCAGGTTGATGATGCTGCCGCCGTCCTTCATGGCAAAACAAAATTCTTCCCTGCTTGTATTGTTGGAGGTGAACATCAGATCCTCTCCCGAAGCTCCTGCCTTGCGGCTCAGAGCCAGCTCCGGAATTGAACTGCAGTCCATGCCGAATCCCATGCGTATCATAATTTTAAGAATTCGGGGGTTGGGAAGGGCTTTGACGGCGAAGTATTCTCGAAATCCGGGAATGCCGGAGAAACTTTCTATCAGAAGACGACCGGTTTCACGGATGCCGATTTCGTCATAGATGTGAAATGGCGTGCCGTAATGCGCAACGATTTTTTCCAGTATGGGTGAAAGACGGTCGTTAAATGAGTTGCTGATGGGCATATTGATTCTCCTTTGAAACCAATGCCTGCCGGAGGATTACTCCCGGCAGTAAACGTCCATGTCATTTTCCGGAAGGGGTATACGGGCGGTCTCTTTCAGGGTCGAAAGCACGATATGAGACCGAATGGAATGAATCGCTTCCAGTGTGCGTATTTTTTCTCTCAGAAATTTCTGCAGTTCCAGTGTGTCCGCAACCCGTACCTTCAGCAGGTAACAGTCTTCTCCCGCAACAAAGTGGACTTCCTGAACTTCCGGGATTTGTGAGAGAGAAGAACCGATTCCTGTCTGATCCGCCTGAATTTCCGTTTTGACAAATACAAAGGCCACCAGGTTGCGCCGAAAACGTTTCGGGTTCAGCCGGACCTCATAGCCGTCTATGATTCCCTGCTTTTCAAGTTTTCGGATACGCTCCAGAACAGCCGACGGCGCCATGCCTACCTGCCGGGCAACCTCCACGTTGGGAATCCTGGCCTTTTCCTGCAATATTTTCAGTATCTTCAATCCTGTTTCGTCTATTATTGTTTTAATTTCCATGGTGTCAGATTATAATACATGATAAATAAGGATGTCAAGAACAACATTCGCTATAATTCAGAATAAACAGAACAATATTCTTATTCAACCCTGATTTGGAGTGCGCGCGACAATGCAGACCCATTTTTCCTCTTCCGCCACCTCGGCAATGGAAAATCCCGATTTTTTCATTTTTTCGATTACACCACCGGCATTTTCTTCAATAATTCCTGAGCAGATCAGGATGCTTCCTTCTGCCGTCACTTCCCGGATGTCATCAAGGAGTTCTATGATGACTTCAGAAAGGATGTTGGCGGTTACCATGCTGAATTTTTGATGGATGTCATCCACAAGATTGCCGGAAATGATCTGGAATCGTGATTTTTCGATGGTATTCAACCGCAAATTTTGTTCAGCGATCTCAACGGCGACCATGTCATTATCCACTCCCCACAGGATTTCAGCTCCGAGTTTGGCAGCCGCAATCATGAGTATCCCGGAACCGGTGCCGATATCCAGAAACGATTCACCGGGCCGCAGGTACTTTTCAATCATCCGGATGCACAGAGCAGTTGTCGGATGCGTTCCGGTTCCAAACGCCATGCCCGGATCGATTTCGATAATCAGCTCATCCTTTTTGGGTTCATATTCGCGCCAGGTGGGCTTTACCACGATTTTATCCGAGATCCTTTCCGGCCAGAAATATTCTTTCCAGGACTCTGCCCAATCCTCTTCGTCGATTTCCCGGTATACCACCTTTGACAGGATCTCATTTTCACGTTCAATCATTGACAGCTTTTCTTTCAGAAGGCTTCTTTTTTTATCCGTAAAATCCCGGAACGGAAAAAACCCTGAAACCGAATAATGGCTTGGCTGTTCCACGGCATCATCTCCCCATCCTTCTTCCGGTTCAAGACCGGGTTCTTCAAGACTGACGCCTTTCAATCCAAGATCATAAAAAATGACGGCAATCCGTTCTCCTGCCATTTCCGGGAAAGCGGACTCAAACAGAATTTTTACTTCTATCCACTTCATATGGGAGTTCCCACTTTTTGGTTGATATGGCTTTGGATTAGAAGGATAATGAGGAGGGCGATAACACCCGGTTTCCTCCAGGCAATGCGTTTATATTTCATTTGATCTCTCCGATGCCATGTTGATATTGTTTCTGTTATCATCATACTTGAAGAGGGAGGTCAATAGGGTGCTTTCCGAGGTCGCCTGTCGGAGACGGACAATGGGTCATGACAAGGTTGGATGCCAATCCATCTGACAGACATCTGAGACAATAAACCAATCAGGCTGGTTGACTGAAATCGGCAGGTGAAGTAAAGATGGTTGCATATCCATAGGGTTCATCCGGTACGTTTAAGAATCAGGGAACATCATGCCAGCATATGAAGATCACGTCGATGAGGCGGTCCGGTTTTTACAAAAACAGATAGCCGAATCACCGAAAATCGGAATGATAGCCGGAACCGGACTCGGAGATATCGCATCGTCCATCCATATCGCATCATCAGTTGCATATTCGAAAATTCCGAATTTTCCGGTTTCAACCGTGGAAAGCCATGCCGGAAAGCTTGTCATGGGCACTCTTTCCGGAAGACCGGTTCTGGTCATGCAGGGACGATTCCATCTTTATGAAGGATATTCTCCGCAGGAGGTTGCGTTTCCCATCCGGGTCATGCAGATGCTCGGAATCAGAGTGCTGATCGTTTCAAATGCGGCCGGCGGGCTGAACCCTCTCTTCAGCGCAGGCGACATTATGGTGATAAAGGACCATATCAACCTTACCGGCTCAACCCCTCTTGCAGGTCCAAACAATGATCGCTGGGGCAGCCGGTTTCCGGATATGAGCCGGGTTTATGACGCGGAAATGGCAGAGATCGCCTGTAATATAGGCGCTGGGATCGGGATCGATGTCAAGCGGGGAGTATATGCGGGGTTAACGGGGCCGTCCCTTGAAACGCCATCTGAAAACAGATACCTGAAGACAATCGGAGCGGACGCTGTCGGATTTTCAACCATCATGGAAGTGATCGCGGCGGTTCACGCGGAAATGAAAATCCTGGGGCTTTCCATCATAACCAACATGAACAATCCGGACAGGCCCGAACCCGTTACGGTTGAGTCTGTTCTTGCGGTTGCCCGGAAAGCGGCACCGAAACTGGAAAGGCTCATCAAAAAGGTGATAGAAGGAACCGATGAAACATCAATTGGCTGATATCATGGTGATAAACGGGATGCTGTTATCCCTTGATCCATCCGGTACGATTGTCGAAAAAGGCTCGGTTGCCGTAAAAGAGGGGAAAATCGCCGCAGCAGGGCCTTGTGAGGAGATGGCGTCCTGGCTGTCTATGGAGACGATCGATGCAGGCGGCTGTATCGTGATGCCGGGGCTGGTCAATGCCCATACACATCTGCCCATGTCGCTGTTCAGGGGGCTTGCGGATGACCTTCCGCTGATGACCTGGTTGAATGAATATATCTTTCCGGCTGAGGCGTCCCATGTCAATCCGGAAACCGTTCGGATCGGAGCGCTGCTTTCCTGCGCGGAGATGGTGCTTTCCGGGACAACCACATGCTGCGATGGATATTTTTTTGAAGATTTTGTTGCAAGAGCTGTGTTTGAGATCGGGATCCGCGGGGTGTTGGGGCAGGGCGTAATCGATTATCCCGCTCCCGGAGTTCCGAACCCTTCCAAAAATGTTGAAAATGCCGTATCCTTTGTGGAAGCATGGCAGGGAAAGACATCTTTGATTATGCCTTCAATCTTCTGTCATTCACCATACACCTGCTCCGGAAAAACGCTTGCCGCCGCCGCCGGGGAGGCCCGTTCAAGGGGGGTTCTTTTTCAGATTCACGTGGCTGAAACCCGGTCCGAATATGAACAGATGAAGAAGGAGCAAGGCATGTCTCCGGTTCAATACCTGGACAAGGTCGGCGTGCTGGGACCGGGCACGCTCCTGGTGCATGCCGTATGGGTTGATGCAGAGGACATCAGGATCATTTCCGACAGCGGAGCAGGCATCGCACATAACCCGGAGAGCAACATGAAACTTGCTTCCGGCATAGCACCGGTCCCGGAATTTATAAAAGAAGGGCTGACCGTGGGCCTTGGAACAGATGGTTGTGCCAGCAACAACAACCTTGATCTTTTTGCTGAAATGGATTCGGCGGCAAAGCTTCATAAGGTCAACACATTTGACCCCACCGTGATGAGCGCGGAAACGGTATTGAACATGGCGACGAAAGGGGGCGCGAGGGCAATCGGTCTTGAATCGCGGATCGGATCTCTTGAAGTGGGGAAGCAGGCCGACCTGATTGTTGTCGATATGCGGAAACCGCATCTGGTTCCCATGTACAATCCAATTTCGCACCTTGTCTATACAGTGAAGGGATCGGATGTCCGGGATGTCGTGATTGACGGCAGGGTGGTTGTAAGGGATGCCATGCTGCTCACAATTGATCAGGAGAAACTTTTACGGGAAGCAGAAGCAGCGGGCATGGCAGTTCGGAAGGCAGTCCTATAGACTTCGGGACGGGTTCGTTCCGGTTTCAGCGCTGCCATATCAGAATTGGATATCAAATCCGGATCCGGCCCGGAAGGATCATTATCGATGGATGCGGCAAACCAAATCACGTACCGGAAGACCATGAAACTTTATTTCATTCTTATGCTGTTATGTCTGCTGACTCTTCACGCCTGTTCCTCGTCCGGCAACAAGATGTATTACACTCAATTTTCAAATTATTATTCCAACCCGGAGCGGTTTTTTTTCGATTTTGTTGAAAAAGGCTCCATGATTGAAGTGATGCATCTTCTGGAAGAAAATATCGTTGATGTAAATGCCAGGGACAGCAAGGGAAGAACCGCAATCCAGATTTCCGCAAAAAAAGGTCACCTGGGTATGGTCGAATACCTGATCAGCCGGAAGGCGGATGTAAACATTCACGACGCGGAAGGGTCGACCGCTCTGATGATGGCCGTAAACAGCAGTCGCCTGGATATCGCAACGGTACTTGTCAATCACAATGCAGATGTGAATGTTCGGGACGACAACGGAGACACGCCCCTGATCATCGCCATCGAGTATTCCAATCTCGAATTTATTAAACTTCTGCTTGAAAAAGAAGCAGATGGCGACGTACAGGATAACGAAGGCTACTCCGCGTTGATGACGGGAACTTTCTATGGTTATGGGGACATTGTTTCTTTTTTGTTGTCGGCGAACTGCAATGCAGACAAAAAGAACAACAGGGGAGAGACAGCCCTGCATATCGCCATCAAGAATGGATATAAGGAAATTTCAGGAATACTGATTGAACATGGAGTGGAATTGGATCTCAAAGACAATTACGGAACGACTCCTCTGATGCTTGCGATTGACTATTATGATATGGATACGATAAAACTTCTTCTTGATAAGGGAGCTGACCCGGATATACGGGATTATCAGGGGATGACGGCGTTAATGAGGGCTTTCAGTTATGGCTATATGGACGTTCTGCCGCTGTTATATGAAAAAAATGCAAATCTGAATGTGCAGGATTATCAGGGCATTACCATATTGATGAAGGCATCCTATCACGGGTATCTGAATCTCGTAAAAGAGCTTGTTTATCGGGGAGCGGTTGTATCGCTGAGGAACAATGAGGGGCTTACCGCTCTCGATCTGGCAAGGGGCAGCAAATACCAGGATGTCGCGGCGTTTCTCGAAAATCAGACTGGCGGATGATTCCAGGCATCGCATGAGAACCAAAACAATACCATTGGCCATTATATCGATTCTGTTTTTCTTCATGAATTCCTGCGCCTATTTCGACATCCCGCCACGGGATGATTTAGCAAACAAAGATTCTGCAAGAGATAACGGCGACAAAGAAACATCCCTGTACAACTCGTGCATACTCATGGGGGAAGTCGTCTGTGAAAATGAAGATGATCATCCTGTTTCCGTAATTGCTTATCCAAGATCCTTTCAGAATAAAACGCTTGTGGATTATATTATTTTGTATCGGTCCGGACCCTTTATGATATATGTTCCGGAAGGAAGATATGTTATTTACGCGGTTAGTGATATCGATAATAATTCGGTTTTTGAAACAGATGAAGTGTCCGGTATCTATGGAGAGGGCAAAGAAATCGTTGTTAAGAACGGAGAGATAAAGAAGAATATCGACATCACCGTCAGTAAAAACAATATGGGAACGATCAAATTCCCGCAGGAACTGACCATTCAGGATGATTTTGATACGGCAATCTACACCGGAGGCAACGGGCAGGTCAGAAAAATCTATGATGAAATGTTTTCGCCTGAAAAGGCAGCCGCGGGGTGGTGGACGCCATCATTGTTCATGAAGGCATATGGGGCAAACATTTATTTTGCGGAACCGTATGATCCTTCGAAAATTCCAATCTTGTTCGTTCATGGCGCCAGCGGGAGCCCTCAGGACTGGGTTTATTTCCTGATACGGCTGGATCGCGAGCGATATCAGCCCTGGTTTTTTTATTACCCTTCCGGAATGCGGTTATCTCTTTCTTCAAAAATTTTATATGAAAAAGTGATAGATCTCCAGAAAAAACATGGTTTCGATACCCTCTGTATCGCGGCGCACAGCATGGGCGGTATTGTTACACGGGCAATGTTGACGAATCAAAATTTTTCCAAAAACATGCAATTTGTCAAACTCTATATTACGTTTGCCACACCATGGACCGGGTATATCTCTGCGGATATCGGCATGACATATTCGTTCAGGAAATTGCCGAGCTGGTATGATCTCGGCCGGAGAAGTTCTTTTATCAAAAGAGTCGCGCGTACGCACCTTGCGCCTCATATATCGTATTATTTATTCTATGGGAAACAGGATAAAGTATCAAAAGGAACCGCGATTGATGAGCGCGTTTTTGTTGAAGCAAAAAATCGGTTTGCATTTGAATGCGATCATGAAACCATTCTTTCGAATAGAAAAGTTTTCGATCAGTACAATGAGATTTTGAAGAAAGAACTATAGCGCCCATCCGGAAAGGGTCATTTTGGATCTATAACAACCAAAATAAGGTTGAGTTTGTTTTAGTTTTCGAACGAGACCACCAAAAATTCGTCTTGATTCGGATTGTGTGATCACACATGGCAACATTGCACGAACCGTTTGCCACAGGAGGGTAGATTTTGATCTTTTCTAAATTGAAAAGAGGCAGGGCCTGTGATGGCCCGGCCTCTTCTTGCTAATTGAATTGAAGTGTGTAAGTCCTTCTTAGTCGCGGCGAGGAGCGCACAATAGTCCGTTATTGTAATCGTTAAGCTCCTGATGAATCGATTTGGCCTCACGCCATGCCGGGCTTCTGCCTCTTACACCGCTTCCAACGGGACCGTTTGTTTCCATCCAATCATCGGCGGCAAGAATGGCATCCGCAATACAGCTATCTTCGTTTCCGATAATCACGTTCAGTTTTGCAGCAACCAATGCTCTGAACATATTTACTGTTTTGTCGCCCTTTACAGGCTTTCGGATAAACGAAACAGCTTTCTTTCTGTTATAGACGTCGCCGCCAATTGTGATTTCATCTACCGGCCAATCCTCAGGATGGTTTTTCCAGTACCCATGAGACTCCGTACCTGGTGACACAGCTTCTTCACCTGGTGACAAAGCTTCTTCCTTGGGACAGGTTCCAAACTCGAACCGGATAAGGCTTTGTGCTTGGGACCACCAGACAGGACCGGCAATAAGGGTGGATTCGTTTCCCCCATTGTAAGTTGGTTCCAGATCCCATATGTAAGCATCGGCTATACCATCCTGTTCAACCCCCGGTCTTTGAATGGTCAGGCAATGAATCTCCAGTCCATCGGAGTAGCAAATTTCCAGCTTGGGCCGATATTCAACGGCGGTATATTCACTGCTTCTGATATATGTCGCATTTTGAGCCCAACCTTGTTGCAACAGAAGACCGTAGTTGGGATAAATGTTATTAGCCCAATCTTGAACCAGTTCAGTCACATCCACGGAATGCCAACCGTATCCGTCTGAGACAAATGATCCTTCTAAAAGCAAGTCATAGCTGCTTCCGAAGTTGCCCCAGGTTGCCTCCATCTCAACCCATGGAGCGGTGATTCGATGCAGCTGTACTTCTCGACCAGTGTAATCATCTACGTAAATGGAAAAGGTTGCAGCATAAATATATGCTCCTTCGGGAATGCAAGGCGCGGCTGACGCTGGCTTCTTGGTTGCGGATAAACCCAAAAAAATTGTCAGCAAGATAATGGTTGCCGTAGTAAAATAAGTGCGTTTTTTCATAAAACCTCCTTCCGAGTAGCTATAAAACAAAAAACTCCAGGACTTGCGAAAATATAAATGCAAGATTTGTGTCATATTGATGAAATTATATAAATTTATAGTAGGCCTTGACTGGAACAGAGGGTTATTTCATAAATTTCTGAACGCTTAATATACTTATTTTTCATGTCTTGACAGCACTTGAGACAAATTATTATTTCTGTTCTAGTCAAGACCCTTATATTGTAATTAGTTGATTAGGGAGGGTTGCCATTGAAGTTCATCAAAGGAATTTGGAGGAAATGTATCTTTTTTTATAATCGAACCGTATACTTTTTGTACTTTATAGTTTGATTTGTCGTATTTCAAAATCATGAAACTCCAGATATTGAATTTAAACGCACACAAACTATAATTCAAAGTACAAGCTATTGTGACTTACGTTATACCTGAAAGATCGAAAAATGATTTTATAGATCGATAGATTGCTGGAAAATAATCACCAGGAATGGATCTTGTTAATTTTGGCAGATAAGCTCTACCGATCTCCAGTTTTAAATTTTCAGTATATTTGATGTCCGAAAGTAAAATATAGAGAGTTAATTTAGATTGAACAGGACGGTCTTGACATCTAATTATTTTTATAAAGTTCCTTAGAAACTCTCCTTAACCAATCAAGCAAAAAAAAATAACTTTTTTTTATCACATGGCACAAGTCTTGTACCGCCGTGTTTTTACGCTTTTAGTTTTATTACTGCCGCATAAGGAGGTACAAATTGAAAACAATTACTATATATGTATTTTTCATTTTTTTAACTATATTATTCGTTTTTCCAATTAACCATACAGAGGTACAATTACTTTATGAAGACCAAATTTATAATGTATTTGAAAACGAAAAAGGAAGACTCAAAGATAGTAATAGGGCCAAAGATAGATTGGTGATTCTTTCACCAAACCTTGAGGGAAAAGCTTGTAATGATTTCGATCCGTCTAATCCTGAATTTCCAACACATATAAAATGTCCAGAAGATACTTCCCAAACGCTTAGCATAATCGTTGGTAATAAACTTTATAAGACCAAGGATGTTGAATTTGTTAGGCTTGAAAACCAGTATGCAATGGGGAATTCAAAAGCAACTAATATAACAGGTCTATTTTTGTGGACAGGTTGGGTTTTTGATGCGAATCTTGATGGAAATGATGATGGGGCTATCAACGTGTATGATGTGCCATTTGAGTATGACCTGTTAGAAAATGGTGGGAATAAAAATGGCGTTATTGATCCTATTGAGTTCGATAACTGGGTCTCGGATCAAGAGTTTTCAGGTCTGGCATCATATTATGAAGATGAATGGATTCTAAATATTGATAATCTCGTTTTAAAAGATCAAATCACCGGAAATCGACATTCTGAGCTTTTAAAAATATAAGAATATGAGTGTCTGTAAATCTTCAGAACGTTTTGAATAAATCAGGTATAGAAATATGAGAGAATTACAAATTCCAGATATCTTTTTCGGTCGATCAAGCAAATCGCAAAGAGTAGTTGTACCTTTTACGTTGAAGTATTGTATTCTTTTTAATTGCTTCACGCATTCAAAGGTCTCAAGCCTCTTACTGTAGTATAAGGAGCCTGGTGTTAAATTATTAAACACTTCATGGAACGGATATCCTTTAACCTGCTTTTGCTTACTTATAAAAAGTTCGCATCATTTGGAGTACAGACATAGAGAAATACCATCCCGCCAAAGATGAAGCCAATATTGTTTTGGCTGTTTTAAATGGACATTCCGCTTGATTCCGGCCACCCATTCCGCTGCATTCCGGCCACCTATTCCGCTGCATTCCGGCCACCCATTCCGGAGCATTCCGGCCACCTGTTCCGGAACAAATCGGCCACCTTGTAATGCAATATAATTTTTAGCGACGCTGGATAATTGAACTTTTAACGTTTATGTCCTTCTCATCAAAAAAATGAGGAGGATATAATGGCGAAAGAAAGATTATCTATGCGAAAGATAAAAGAAATTTTACGACTCAAGCATGACTGCGGTCTCACCAACAGACAAATAGCAAAAAGCTGCTCCGCCGCCCGAAGTACCATTGCAGAATATCTCAGTAAAGCCAGATCAGCCGGCCTGACCTGGCCTCTTCCCGATCAACTCAGCGATACGGATATTTATGATCTGTTGTTTAAAAACAGGGTTAATAAGACTGTTTATAAACGCAACATGCCTCCCATGGAATATATCCACAATGAACTCAAGAAAAAAGGCGTCACCCTTCAGCTTCTCTGGTATGAATACAAACAGAATCATCCGGATGGATATCAGTTCAGCTATTTTTGTGAGCTGTATCAGCATTGGGCTAAAAAACTGGATATCGCTCTCAGGCAGAGGCATAATGCCGGAGAAAAACTGTTTATTGATTACGCCGGTCACACGGTTCCAATCAAAAATCCAGAGACCGGAGAAACCACGGATGCTCAGATTTTCATAGCCACCCTTGGGGCCAGCAACTACACTTTCGCAGAAGCCTCTTGTTCTCAGAGCCTTCCTCACTGGATTAAATCCCATATTCATGCCTTTGAATTTTTCAAAGGTGTTCCGGAGATACTGGTTCCCGACAATTTAAAATCAGGCATTACGCATCCATCAAGGTATGAACCGGAGATCAATCCCACCTATCATGACATGGCCCGTCATTATGACACGGCTGTCATCCCTGCAAGGGTCAGAAAGCCGAAAGACAAAGCCAAGGTGGAAAATGCGGTCAAGTTTGCAGAAACCTGGATCATGGCGGCATTACGCAAGCATACGTTCTTCAGTGTTGCGGAACTGAATAAGGCGATCGCACAGAAGCTCGTTGAGCTGAACAACCGGAAGTTCCAGAAGCTCAATACCACCCGCAGGGAGATGTATGAGAAGATAGACAGACCCGCATTAAAACCGCTTCCTGCTGTTCAGTATGAATATGCCGAATGGAAAAAAGCCAGGGTAAATATTGACTACCATATTGAATTTGACCGGCATTATTACAGCGTACCCTACCAGCTGAGAAAAGAGCAGGTGGATATCCGGTATACCGACACAACCATAGAGGTTCTGTTTAAAAATAAACGGGTTGCAAGCCATCACAGAAGCTATAAAGCGAGCGGATTTACGACATGCCGGGAGCATATGCCGAAATCCCATCAGAAATATCTGGAATGGACGCCGTCAAGAATTATCAACTGGGCTGCGAAGAACGGTCCGCATACCGCACAGGTTGTCATGGGGATCATGAACAGCAGGCGACACCCGGAGCAGGGCTTTAGAGCCTGCATGGGGATTATGCGGCTGGGGAAACGATATTCGATCGAACGTCTTGAGAATGCATGTGCAAGGGCGGTATCCATCCGGTCATACTCCTATAAAAGCGTTGAATCGATTCTTAAGAAAGGGCTGGATAAGGTTCCGCTGCAATTGGATCAGGCAGAGGGTAAGTCCGTAGACCACCAAAACATAAGAGGGAATCAGTATTATGAATTGAAAAGAGACCTTGGCAATAACCCGCAGAAAGATCATCCTGTGCTCCGACGAGCAAAATAGGGCCCATTCTCGCCCAGGATGATTTTCTGCTACGACCTTGGAAGGAGAACAGCTTTGTTAACTGAACAGACACTTGAAAAACTGCATGCAATGAGACTCAATGGAATGGCGGATGCCTTTAAAGAGCAGATGATGCAGCCGGATATGAATGAACTGTCGTTTGAGGAACGATTTGCCTTTCTGGTGGATCGGCACTGGACCTGGAGGGAAGACCGGCGGCTGCAAACACTTCTCAGAAATGCCAGGTTGAAAGACAATGCCTGTATAGAGGATATCGATTATAAAAGTCCGCGGGGCATCAGCAAATCATTGGTTTTAAGTCTTTCTGCATGTGACTGGATTAAGAATGCACAAAACATTATCGTTACAGGTCCGACCGG
>JAWOIJ010000049.1:0-55004 GCA_046484745.1 Desulfobacterales bacterium
ATCGTGCGCTCAAGTTAGAAAAGCTGCTGAACAGGGAGATGTGAGTGCTCAAAATAACTTAGCCGGCATGTATTACATGGGAGAGGGTGTGTCTCAGAATTACGTTGAAGTGGTATAAAAAAGCCGCTGGTTTATGGGAAAAGATTTATAAAAAGAATTAAAAGGAGTCTGTTGAAACAACCGGCAGAAAAACGGTGGCAAAAACAAGCGGGATGAAAAGAAAGTATCTTTAACACCCTGAAATGATGGTGCCCCCGGCAAGAATCGAACTTGCGGCGCATGGATTAGGAATCCATTGCTCTATCCACTGAGCTACGGGGGCAAATTTTTTTATTTTCGGTTGGTTATGGCTGATTTTGGACCCGATTTTTTGGGCTCAAAATAGTGAATTGTGCCCGAAATTGCGCCCATGATTGAATTCAGGTACTGCTCTTGCTTATGAGCAGCCAACTTCAAATCAGCATCATTGACAATATTGTACCTGTCAAATACCGATCTTGTTTTGCGACCTGAAATTTCCATAGCAAACCTTTTTGGAGCACCTGCCCTGACACGATTTCAGACGGCGGTGCGTCTAAAATCGTGAAAGATTCTTACTCCAATTTTTGCAACGGTACAACCATTTATTATAAAATTTTTCAAGGTTTTTATAACGACCTGTTTCTATCCCTGATTTTACATTATTGAACCTGGAAGCAAAAAAGCTGCGATTTTCGTATGGGAGGCTGGATGAACATGCGATTTGACACTCAAAACAGATCCACCCGCGATAAAGAGAAAACTGAAATCAAGAGTGCAGAAGACCTTCCTCCCCTTTATTACATGCAGGGACTTCACAAGAGAATGGTGGCATATGACAAGTTTCTGGGCATTGGAGGAGACAGTGCGGCAAATCGGAAAAAGATAATGCGGCGGCTGCAGATGGTAAGGGTGCTGGCAAAGCTGTTTAAACCGCTGCTTCGATATGAAAGCCTTTTTTCTTATTTTACAAGAAGACAGATTGAAATTAACGCCAGCCATGCCATGACCCCGGATATCTGGTATGCCAATATCGCGGGACATGGATTTTTTAAAGAAATGTACAGGCAGATCTGTGAAAACAACGGCAATCCGAAAAAGCCCGTGGTTTGGCTGGAATGGTGCCTGTCAACAGAGCTTGTATATGCCTTTGATGCGCTCCCGGTTATTCCGGAAACCCTGGTGGCTATTCCGCTGCTGATGATGGGGCTCGAACCCAATCAGGTGTTGTGTGATTATGCCGAACAAGCCGGTGTTCCGCAGGAGTATTGCTCCGCGGCCCGAAATGCCATCGGCGCCTGCATGGCAAAACAGTATCCAGATCCGACCTGTATTGTTACCGTATCTCATCCGTGTGACAGCATGGTGTCCTCCTACCAGACGATCGAGTATCTGACGAACGCGCCCATTTATCGGCTTGAAACGCCATACTGGGATGATGCCCGATCCCTGGAGTATTATACTGGAGACATACATGGCCTTATCTTGTTTCTGGAAAAACAGCTGAACCGCAAACTTGATTATGACCGCCTTCGGGAAACGTTAACGGAAGTCAATAAAACCAATGAGCTGCTTATGGAAATTAATGAGATGTGCAGGGCTGTGCCATGCCCGGGCTCTGGTTATATCCATCCGTTGACATGGCTTGCAAGAGCAGGCGGAAGAGGCGTGCCTGAGGTTACCGAAGTAGCCCGGAGGATGCATGATGTCATTCGGAAAAGGCTTGAAAAGGGAAAAGGGTCGGTTAAGAAGGAAAAAATCAGGGTAATCTGGTTTGATGTTCCGATTGTGTTTTATCCGCTGATGATATGGATGGAAGAGACATTCGGCGCGGTGGTGGTAGTGGATTTGGTGGGGCATGTCAACACGCCCCCCATTGACACCTCAACTCCGGAGTCCATGAGAAGGGGCTTGGCTGAGTCATACATGAACCTGACCATGGCCCGGCAGTTCCATGGAACGATCCAGCTTTTTCATCGGGATGTACAAAAGATATGCAAGGAGTATAACGGCGACTGCTTTATCTACGCCGGCCATGCAGGATGCAAGCACGGATGGGCAAGCGTCCGGCTTCTCAAGGAGGAGATGAAAAAGATCAATATGCCGCTCCTGGTTCTCACATCGGACATCTTCGATATCCGGATGACAAATGAAACCAAGCTGAAGGAACAGGTGGAAGAATTTTTTATAACCAATGGTTTGTGTTAAACAGCACGTTTTATGAAGGCTTTGAAACAGGTTCCATGCATTTTTTCAATATGCAGCGAGTCAGCGGCAACCTGAATTCGTAAACTATACGGAGAGAGTATGAGTGTTATCCATCAATTTCGAAATATCGCAAAAGAGCCTTTTAATCCGTATCTCCGGGATTATAAGGGGAAGGGAGGAAAGATAGTCGGTATTTTTTGCTCTTATGTGCCTGAGGAACTGGTTGTCGCGGCAGGAATGGTTCCTTTCAGGATGAGGGCTGTAGGCTCCACAAAAACGACACTCGGGGACACCTGGTTTTCCAGCTTTAACTGTTCATACGCACGGCATATATTCGATCTTGCCCTTGAAGAAAAGTTTAAATTTATAGACGGAATCGTTTTCATCAACGCCTGCGACCATATCCGGAGAATGTATGACAACTGGCAGGCTGCCCTGGATGATCCACCGTTTATTCATCTTATTGCCGTACCGCACAAAAAGGACGAGGGCGCTGTACAGTGGTACAGGGAAGAACTGGAGATTTTCAAAAAAAAGCTGGAAGAACACTTTCAGGTTGCCATATCCGATGAGGCGCTGTGGGAGGCGATCAGAACATCTAACCGGATCAGACGGTCGCTGTCAAAAATTTATGAAATGCGAAAAAATGATTCCCCACCGGTCACCGGCGCGGAAATGTTGTCGATTATCATGGCGGGGACCGCTCTTCCGAAGGATCGGTTCCTCACGATGCTGGATGCACTTGGCGAAGAACTTCCCGGGCGCAGGGTGTATCCCAGCAATGCTCCGCGTCTGATGATCCAGTCCGGGTGTCTCGAGGAGATAGAACATCTTGAGCTGATCGAAAGCCATGGCGCTGCATTGGTGGATGACTCACTATGTTTTGGGAGGCGCTATTTTGACAAAGAGGTTGATGAAACACTGGAAAACCCGCTCGATGCGCTGGCAGAGCGATATATGAATCATCTTTCATGCCCTCGCATCAGTGATGATTTCCGGAACAGGATTGAGTACACAAAAAATTCCGTTAAGCAGTACCGCCTTGAAGGACTGATCTGCGAAAGGCTGAAGTTTTGCGATCTGTGGGGAGGAGAAGCTTTCATACTCAAAAACGAGTTAAAAAAGATCGGCCTGCCGATGCTGTACCTCGAGCGTGAATTATACGCGGGCAGCGAAGGGCAGCTAAAGACACGGGTTCAAGCTTTCATGGAGAGAATCGGAAAATTTTGATCCCGAATCGATGCCGTGAACATGAGATTATCATGGTTGATGATAAAAAGTTATACGCCGGTATCGACGTGGGATCGCTGACCGCCGAGGCTTTAATTTTAGATCAGGACGGAAAAACGATCGCTTCGACGATCATCAAGGTTCGTCCCCGGCCGGAACAGTCAGCCCGGGATGCTTTTGATGTAGTACTCGATGCCGCAGGTCTTTCCGAGGATCAAATCAGCCTTTGTTTTTCTACCGGCTATGGACGGGATTCCATCTCTTTTTCCGCAAAAAATATAAGCGAAATTTCCTGTCACGGCCGAGGCGCACATTATCTTGCTCCCGCCATCCGAACCGTGATAGACGTCGGCGGGCAGGACTGTAAAATCATAAGAGTAGACGATAGCGGCTATCTTGAAGATTTTGCCATGAACGATAAATGCGCAGCGGGAACAGGCAGGTTTCTCGAGATGATGTCACGGACGCTTGGTGTGGATATATCCGAACTGGGGGCGCTGGCCGCAGGTTCAAAAAAACCTTTTGCCTTGAGTTCGATCTGCACCATATTTGCCGAGCTGGAAGTGATGCAACTGCTGTATGCAAAGAAAAAAAGGAAGGATATCGCAGCCGGTATACACGTTTCTTTGGCCCGCCGCATTAAGTCGCTTGTCGGCAGAGTGGGGTTGTCAGGTAACGTATGCATGACCGGCGGAGTTTCAAAAAATACCAAGATGGTTCAGCTTCTTGAACAGGAGCTGGGAGTCACCTTTCAAAATTTGTCAATGGATCCTCAACTGGTCGGAGCCTTTGGTGCCGCGCTGTTTGCGCGAGACGCCCTGCAGCGCAAGGCCTCTAAGAAATGATTACAGCGGGTATCGATATAGGAACAAGAACAGCAAAAGCCGTTATTCTCGGACAAAACGGAATTCTCGCGTCTGTAATAAGACCGGTCGATGATTCTGTGTCCCGTATCAGCCGACGTATTCTGAAATCGGCTTTAAAAAAAGCGGGAGTGAGACGCGGCAAGCTGCGCTGTGCCGGCGCCACCGGTTACGGACGAAAAAATGTCAGGATCGCGGACTTACAGTTCACCAGCCCTGTTTGTGCAGCAAAAGCAGCATACTATCTGAATAAGGAAATCCATACCGTAATTGACATCGGGGGAATTATAACCTGCGTTGTACAAATCGGAGAAAACGGAAGCGTTCTCGATACTATTGAAAATGAGAAGTGCGCTTCCGGCAGCGGCCGGTTTCTTGAAATGATAGCAGAGGCCATGGAGATTCCGCTGGAGGAGATAGGCCCCATTTCACTTCAATCTGTCCAACCGCTGAACCTGTCCAACCAGTGCGTTGTTTTTGCGGAAAGTGAAATCATATCTCATGTGAACGCAAACGAAAAACCCGAGGATATTCTTGCGGCTCTTCATCGTTCCATAGCTGAAAAAGCGTTCACCCTTGCTAAAAAGGTGACGTTTAAACCACCCACTGCGGTTATCGGCGGGGTAGCAAAAAATACCGGTGTCGTACATTTTCTGGAACAGAAACTGGCTTCAAAAAGTTGGAATCTGTCCGAAGACCCTCAAATTATAAGCGCTCTGGGTGCCGCGCTGCTTGCCCGAGAAGGAAACAACAGGGGGTGGTTTTTCAAGACATGTTGAATTTCTGAAAGGGAAAGTTCCTGCATTTTATGAAGTGTATTGAATTTATGGTTTTAAAGCCATAAATTCTGTATTAAAGAGATACGACAGAAGGAGAAAGTCCGCATGAAAAAAATGATGATCAAGAGTACCGGCAGATACCTGCCTGAAAGAGTTATAACAAACAAGGATTTGACGCAATGGATGGAGACTTCTGATGAATGGATTCAGCAGCGGACTGGTATTGAAGAACGAAGATGGGTGCCTGAAGAGGGGAATGTCGGTGCTTCTGATCTCGGTCTGGAAGCTTCGAAAATAGCTCTGAACCGGGCCGGATGGGTTCCGGAAGATCTTGATCTGATCATATTTGCCACGTTAAGTCCCGATATTTTTTTCCCCGGTTCGGGATGTCTTCTCCAGAGTAAACTCGGCTTAAAAGCAACCCCGGCAATCGATATCCGCCAGCAATGCACCGGTTTTCTTTATGGGATGCAAATATCCGATGCCTATATCAAAAGCGGTTACGCAAATAAGATTTTATTTGTTGGTGCTGAAGTCCACAGCACCGGTTTGGAAAAAGCGACAAGAGGCCGCGATGTTACCGTTATTTTCGGAGACGGTGCCGGAGCTATTTGTCTTGAAGGCATCGATACGGATGAAAAGGTCGGCTTACTTGCCGCAAGCCTTCATGCTCAGGGAGATTATGCTGAATCTCTTATGCTGGAAGTTCCTGCTTCACGACTTAACCCTCGACTTACCAAAGAACATTTTGATGAAGGCAGACATTTTCCGACGATGGACGGTAAAAATATTTTTAAACTTGCGGTAAAACGTCTACCGGAAGTAACTCAAAAAGTTCTGGACGAAGTCGGGTTGACCATGGAAGATATCGACCTGGTGATACCCCATCAGGCCAACCTTCGTATTAACCAGTTTTATCAAAAAGCTATGGGAATACCTGACAAAAAAATTTACAACAACATTCAGAAATTGGGGAACATCACGGCCGGCAGTATCCCGATCGCTCTGGACGAGGCAATTGAAAAAAAAATTTTAGCGCCTGAAAAGAGCACAGTGATCTTTTCAGGTCTCGGGGCTGGATTGACGTGGGGGGCGATTATTTATCGATTTATGTAACCATTGACATAAGATTGCCCGGCATTATATAGCCCGGATATAAAAAATTCTTGTCCTTTGCTTCCGGTATCATCGTTGTGCATCGCGTAAAATACGTTCAATGTCAGTGAAAATATTTCAGATGGTTTGATTTTTTCAAAACAGGAAAAAGGTTGCGATAATTCGAACAAGTCCTATAACCGTTACAATGGAAAGGAGCTTTTTATGATGAATCTCGAAACTATCTTTTTATTACAAAGAATTTTAAAAGCACGAATTGCCTTTCATTTTCTCTGCGCAATGGCGATGGTGCTTATCTGGGGCCAGGCGGCAATCGATATCGCCGCCGCGTACGATGAGCCCGAATATCTCATCAAGTTTGCCACGATTGTTCCGGAAAGGTCCCCCTGGGCCAAACACCTTGCGAGTGTAAAAGAAAGAATAGAAAAAGAAAGTAAAGGAAGAATTCAGTCCAAGATTTATCTTGCAGGTGCGCTTGGCGGTGAGGTGGAAATGGTGAGAAGCCTCCGGCGCGGAAGGATTCAGGCTTTTGGCGGAACTACCGCTGCTGTGGCGGAAGCAACCGGCATACCCGAACTGCAGGTGCTTGAACTTCCCTATCTTTTTGACAGCCTCGAGGAAGCCGATTATGTTCTGGACAACATCGTGTTTGATGATTTTCAGAAGATTCTCAACAAAAAAGGGTTTTATCTTGCGTACTGGCATGAGAACGGCTGGCGTAATTTTGCCACGAAAAAGATTGAGATTAAAAAACCATCAGATCTCCGGAAACTGAAAATGAGGTCACAGGAATCATCGATTCATCTGGCAATGTGGAAAGCGCTGGGCGCACAGGCGGAACCGATTCCAACCACGGAGGTTATGGTTTCCCTGATGGACGGAATGGTGGACGGATTTGATATGAGTCCTGTTTTCACGGTTTATTACGGGTGGTATCAGGAGGTTGACCACTATACGGTCTCTCGGCACATGTATCAACCGGCTGTTATTCTGTATTCATTAGAATTTTTTGAATCATTACCAAAAGATCTGCAAAAAGTTCTTATCGGTGATCGCGGAAAGGAGATGGCCTGGGGAAGAAAAGCGGTTCGTGAAATGAATGAGTCGCTGCTTCAAAAATTCAGCGATAAAGGTATCATGGTTAACAGCCTCACGGAAGGAGAAAGAGCTGCTTTCAGGGAAAAGCTCCTTCCCCTGCATAAGGACTTCGAAAAGGTCGTGGGCAGGGAGTTGCTTGAAAAAATTTACGCCGGAAAGAAAGAGTTCGCGTTAAAGAACAAAAGCAAATAGCCGGCGGATGAGAGTTCAATAAGAGCTGATCAATTAACGTAAACGCTAAAAAATGGAGGGTCAGGGCATGGCTTCATGCCTGTCTATGGTTTAAACAGAGCAGAAAAGAGGAGAGTGCCTGTGAACAAGTGGAAGCACATCGCTCCGGCTCATGTGCCTGGACGCACCCGGTTTCAGGAAGTGCCGATGTATGAGGAAGGGCTTTATGATCTTGGCAGCGAGGTTTATGCCTGGATGGTTCCCAACGGCTCCTGGGGGGAAAGCAATGCCGGTCTCCTGATCGGGGACGGAGAGTCGCTGCTGATCGATACGCTCTGGGATCTGAAATATACCCGCGCCATGCTGGATGCAATGATTCCCCTGACCAAGAGGAATCCCATTAAAACCGTTATCAATACCCATGCGGATGGGGACCACTGGTGGGGGAACGAGTTGGTGGCGAATGCCGAAATCATCTCCTCACGCGCCGCTTGCGATGAAATGAACCATATCAAGCCCGTGTCCATGATTCTTCTGGGCAAATTTCTCGGGAAGATGCTCGCCTTCTTCGGAGCAAGGCAGGTGGGACACTGGTTTCAGAACATGGTAGGGCCGTATGATTTTAAAGAGGTTACACCCACAATGCCGAAACGGACATTTGAGGGGGAGCTGGTGCTGGATGTGGGAGGCCGGACGGTGCATCTTATCCAGGTGGGGCCGGCTCACACGAGTGGCGATGTGATTGTCCACGTGCCGGATGCGCGAATCCTTTTTTGCGCGGATATCGTGTTCTTCGGCTCCACACCGGTCATATGGGCGGGGCCTGTTGAAAACCTGTTTTTCGCTTTGAAGAAAATTCTGGATATGGATGTGGATGTTGTTGTTCCCGGACACGGCCCGGTTACCGACAAGTCCGGCGTCAGGCAGGTCCTTTCCTACTGGGAATATGTCCATCAGGAGGCGCAGAAGAGATTTAACGCCGGGATGCCGCCCGGGAAAGCGGCATATGATATTGTGCTGAACCGTGAGTTCGCGAAACAGCCGTTTTCAAGCTGGAACTCTCCGGAACGTATGATGAGCAATATCTACACCTTGTATCGGCATTTCAAAGGGCGAACCGATTCTCCCGGCGTTCCGGCACTTTTGAATATCATGCGAAAGCAGGCCATGCTGGCGCATCGGCTGCCGGACGCGGAGCCCGCGGTTATGCGAAAACGATAGAAGCAATTTTAAAAATTAAACCTACTTCTGAGGCACGGCAGGAGAAAACATGAAACTTGTTACCTTCGTTGCTGAAAATGAATTTCAGCAGATTGGGGCACTGATGGACGAAGACCGAACCATCGGCGTACTTCAAGCCGGAGCCGTTGCAATGGATGGGGAGCCCTCACTTTTTTTTGCGGACATGCTCTCGTTTCTGAGGGGAGGAAAAGAGGCTCAGGACAAGGCAATGGCTGTGATGGAGTTTATCGCCGCACATTCTCCTCCAAAGTCCAGGGTTGACCTGGGACGCGTGAAACTGCTCGCTCCGGTTCCGCGGCCGGAGTCAATACGGGATTGTATGTCTTTTGAGCAGCATGTCATCAATGCCATTCGAACAGTAGGCTTAAAAAAGTTTGCACCTGTTGATGAATGGATTGAGAGGGTTTTCGGGCGGAAAAGATCCCTTGCCTATCAGGCCAACAAAGCATTCTACCAGAGGCCGATTTATTATAAGAGCAACCGCTTTTCCGTTGTCGGGACAGAGGCGGAAGTCCGAATGCCCTCATACACGACAAAATTTGATTACGAACTGGAATGGGGTATTTTTTTGAACCGGAAAGGGGTAAATATCTCAACAGAAGAGGCGGGTGATTATATCGGAGGATACACCATATTCAATGATTTTTCAGCCCGGGACATCCAGTTGAAAGAGCAGGGCGGACGTCTGGGCCCGTCAAAGGGGAAGGATTTTGACACGGGAAATGTTATCGGCCCATGCTTGGTAACGCCGGATGAGATACCTTCTCCGTACAGTCTGACCATGCTGGCCCGTATCAATGGCGAAGAATGGTCACGGGGTACAACCCGGGATATGCACTGGACGTTTGAGGAGATTATTTCCTATATTTCTCAGTCCGAAACCCTCTATCCCGGTGAATTCATCGGTTCCGGCACCTGTTCGGGCAGTCAGGGGCGCGGCTGTGGGCTCGAGATGGATAAATTTTTAAAGTCAGGAGATGTCGTGGAACTCGAGGTTCAGGGTATCGGCAAGCTTCGCAACCGGGTGGTGTAAAAGAGAACCGGCTCTGCCGGTTTACGGAAGTGTTTGGTAAAACAGCAGCGATAATCCGTAAGGATCTCGATTGTTTTGGATCTCTTCTGAAAATTGAAATGACACACTTGCCCTGTTTGCAGGTTTTTGTAAGCCGCGGTTTTGCGTAAGGGGGAAAGCCTTCCGTTATAGATCACTGTTGTAATCTGAAATCAGCCGGTAGCCCTTTACATTGATGATGGATTTGCCGTCCAGACGCGTCCTTACGGGGCCTTCCGCGACTATTTTCGACTGAATGTGAGAAAGCAGGTCGATTCCCATTTTAGACTGTTCGATAAGATATTCATTTTCATCTGTTGTGTGAATCGATATCCGAAGAATATTACCGTCGTCATCCCAGCTGACTGGGACTACAATCCCTTTGATTTTTAAGTTTTTTTTCATATTTTTTCCACTCGTGCTTCAGGATGGTACATGTTTTTGGAAAAGCGGCTTTTTCTTTGCCGACACAAAATTTATATTGCAATTAACATACCAATATTTTGACGGGACAATCCGTCATGTGGCAGCCTCTCCGGCGTTTTATTCAAAAGAATAGCCGGGGGAAACAGGCGGTCTGATTTTTGAAGGGTTGCTTTTTTGCATGGCAGAAGAGTCCGATTTTGGAGTCTGGAATTCACTTGCACCGGGTGCGGTATTTTTTCAGGAAAAGGGGAAATTTTGTGTTTTTAATGATTGATAAAACTGAAAAAAAAGTTATTATGCGGAGGCATTCCGAGTTACTGTAACCGACCATAATCGTGCAGGTAAGAAAATGCATAGATCGATCAAGAAATCCATGCTGGTCGCATCGGATAAACAGACAAATGACATGATTCAACAATGTGTCGGAGATCTGTATAAAATTTATTTCGCTTCCAGTCGTGAAGAGTGCCTGAGCCAGTTCAAAAAAAAACGGCACGAGTTCGCATTCATGGATATTGCCTTGTTGATGGAAGGAAGCGGCCAGTCATCCAGTCCGGAGTTTTATAGAGAGTTGCTTGCCGTTTTCCGGCAGATCTATCCGACTACCGAGATCATCATCGTTACCTCCCAGGAGACAATCCGGGATGCGATGTACGCCGTGAAAGCAGGGGCATCCAATTACATCACCCGGCCGGTGAACTGCGATGAAGTCAAATATGTAATCGAAAGAATAAAGGAAGAAGTTCGCACAAAGCTCGAGCTGAGCTATTTCAGAGATCAGTTCTGGGATAAGGAATATATCGATTTTATTCAGACCCGAAGCCCTCTCATGAAAGCGGTTTTTGAAAAAGTGCGATCGGTTGCACCCACGCATACCACGGTGATGCTGTATGGTGAAACCGGCACCGGGAAAGGAGTTGTTGCAAGACTGATTCACGCGCACAGTAATCGGAGGAAGAATCAGTTCATCGGAATTCATTGCGGAGCGATTCCGGACACGCTGCTCGAAAGCGAACTGTTCGGCCATGAAAAGGGCGCGTTCACGGGTGCGGAAAAAAGAAAACGGGGGAAGTTTGAAATCGCCCAGGAAGGCACACTTTTTCTGGATGAGATCGGAACCATCTCTCCTTCGGCGCAAATTAAGCTTCTTCAGGTGTTACAGGACAGGGTGTTTCAGCCTATCGGCAGTGAGGAAACCATTGAGTCAAAAGCGCGGTTTGTCGCAGCTTCCAATATTGATTTAAAAGAGATGGCTGATGCCGGCAGTTTTCGAAAGGATCTGTATTACCGGCTGAATGTCTTTCCCATTGAAATTCCACCCCTGAATCAGCGTACCGAGGATATTCCCCTTCTGGTTGACAGTTTTCTGGGAAGGCTGAACAAGCTCTATAACAAGGAGGTCCTGGGATTGCGCCCGCTGGTCATGGAAACATTTGAAAAATATGCCTGGCCGGGGAATATTCGCGAGCTTGAAAATATCATTGAACGGGCACACATATTGGAAACGAGCCAATATATTACTCCTGAAAGCATTCCCGGGGAGCTGTTCACTGAGAATTCCGCTGTTTCGCACATACGGGTACAAACATCCAAATCTCTTTGCGAAGTCCGGCGCATGGGTGTTGAAAACATTGAGTGTCAGTATTTAAAAGAAATTCTATCACTGAACCATGGACGGATTGACAAGTCATCCAAAGACGCCGGCATCAGTACGCGGCAGCTGCACAAGCTGTTGACCAAATATGGCATTAAAAAAGAGGATTACAAGAGTTGATCGGAATCCTAAGTTCGTATTTTTCGGAATATCCGGTTCCGTTTCGGGTGGTTTTTAACCGGTTATTCCTTAAAAGATTTTTCAAGATGTTCGGATTTGGTTTTGCATTCGATGCAGTGCATTGCGACAGGTCTTGCTTTTAATCGCTCAAAAGAGATCCCCTCTTCACATGTTTCACAGATACCATAGGTACCTTCTTCGATTCTATCGAGCGCGCTTTTAATTTTTTTAATGAGCCGGCTTTCCCTGTCTTTGATACGGAGTGAAAAGTTTCGTACCGTTTCGGAAGAAGCCCGGTCCAGGGGATCGGGATAAAAATTGTCTTCCTCTTTCATTCCGGAAACCGCATCGTCTCCTCGCCTTGTGTATTCTTCTAATTGATGGATCAAAAGTGCTTTTAAATAAGCGATTTCTTCTTCAGTCAGTTTGGTTTCCTCAGCGGTCGTGTCCATATGCTGTCCTTATGGTTATGTTAAAATCGTCATGGTTACAAAAGCAAATGCTGTGCCATGATTGTGTTTTTCTGGTTGATAGTGGCATGAAAAACAGGCGAAAGCAGCCATATCGTCAGAAATGGCAAGAAGAAAGACTTTCAAGAGGGTTCTCATTTTTTTCTGATTTTTTGGAACACAAGCTCCCACAGGAATCGACGGTTCTGATTTTTCCGATACGGTTTTGACATTGGATTTCAATGCCCCCTGAATGTATTGAGAATTTAATCGTGGTATGCATATTGCTTTGTGATCTGGATAAAACCTGAGATGAACGATACCGGGCGGCACGGCAAGGGAAGCTTGCCATATGCCCGCTCCGGTTTTTTTGTTTTTCGGATTTAATCTTAACACGGGAGAGGACACAATGAATAAAGCGGATATCATCAAAGAGGTTGAAGAGACGGTAGGCAATTCAAAAGATGCAAAAATGCTTGTGGAAAGTATTATCACGAATATCACCAAGGCATTGGCAAAAGGGGAAGAGGTTACGCTCTCCGGTTTTGGAACATTCAAGGTCGTGAAAAGAGCCTCTCGAAAAGGAATCAACCCTCAGACAGGGGAGTCTTTGACGATAAAGGCAAAAAAAGTTCCGAAATTTGTTCCGTTCAAGGCCTTGAAGGATGCTGTCAACTGATCTGCAGGTGCTGGTTTCAGGACAGCCGGTTTCGGAAGTCTTGATATCCGAATTCACGGATGATGGTGAACTCATTTTTTTCGGGTTTGTAAAGCGCAATTGACGGTAGTTGGATGCCGTTGAAGGTCGTTGTTTTGACCATGGAATAGTGGGCCATATCCAGAAAAATGAGTTTTGATCCGATTTCAAGCGGCCTGGAAAAGGAATAGTCTCCGATCACATCTCCTGCCAGGCATGAAGGACCGCCAAGACGGTAGGTATGGGGTTTCTCTCCGGGTATTCCCGCGCCTTCAATCTCCGGCCGGTATGGCATCTCAAGCACGTCCGGCATATGAGTGGCAGCCGATGTGTCCAGGATAGCGATAGCGATATCATTGTGGATAATATCCAAAACCGATGCCACGAGTACGCCGGCGTTAAGGGCAACGGCTTCCCCCGGTTCCAGGTATACGTCCAGGTTATAACGTTTGCGAAAATCCTTGATAATTCTGCAGAGCAGGTCAAGGTCGTAATCTTTCCTTGTGATATGATGCCCGCCTCCGAAATTGATCCATTTCATTTCAGAAAGATATTTCCCGAATTTTTCTTCAATCACGGCAAGGGTTCTTTCAAGAGCATCTGCATTCTGCTCGCAGAGCGTATGAAAATGAAGGCCGGAAATTCCGGAAAGAGAGTCCTCCCTGAACTGGTCCTTGCGGACGCCTAGACGGGAACCAGGGCTGCAGGGATCGTAAAGAGTGACTTTCACTTCCGAATGCTCCGGGTTCACGCGAATTCCGCAGCTTATTTTCCGGTTTGACTTCTGAACAAGCGGTTTGAAACGATTCCATTGGGAGAACGAATTAAAGACGATGTGGTCACAGATAAGAACAAGTTCCTGCATATCCGATTCACTGAAAGCCGCTGCGCACGCGTGGACTTCTCCGCCAAACTCCTCGAATCCCAGTCGTGCTTCGTGCGGTGAACTCGCACAGATCCCCTTCAAGGTTTTTCGCAGCAGCGGAAAGGTGCGGAACATGGCAAAACCCTTGAGGGCGAGTAGAATGCTGCATCCCGAAGATTCCTGAACTTTTTTCAGAATGTTAAGGTTCCGCTTCAGGGCGGACTCATCCACCACAAAGCAGGGCGAGGGAACCAGGTCCAGGTCCAGTGCTATTGATCGATTACTGTCCATGGCAGCCCGTGCAGGTTCAGTTTTTCCATAAACGGTTCCGGATCGAATTCTTCCATATTGAATACTCCTTTTCCCCGCCATTTCCCCGTCAGCATCATCATGGCGCCGATCATGGCCGGAACTCCGGTAGTATAGGAGATCGCCTGGGATTTTACTTCTTCATAACATTTTTGGTGATCGCAAATATTATAGATGTATATTGTTTCTTCTTTTCCGTCTTTTATGCCACGGATCAGACATCCGATGCATGTTCGGCCCCTGGTTACGGGTCCAAGGGATGCCGGGTCCGGCAGAAGCGTTTTTAAAAACTGAAGAGGAATGATTTCCTGCCCGTTATAGATCACCGGATCGATCCTCGTCATCCCGACATTTTCAAGCACCTCGAGATGTTTCAGGTAATTATCGGAAAAGGTCATCCAGAACCTTGCACGTTTGATGCCCGGTATATGCTTGACAAGAGACTCCAGCTCTTCATGATACATCAGGTAGATTTTCCGCTCTCCGATTCCTTCCGGAAAATCGAAGGTTTTTGAAACCGAAAGAGGTTGTGTTTCCTTCCACTCTCCGTCCTCATAATACTTTCCCTTTGCGCTGACCTCTCGAATATTGATTTCCGGATTGAAATTTGTTGCAAACGGATGGCCATGATCTCCTGTATTGCAGTCGATGATGTCGATCTCATGAATCGTATCAAAATGCTTTTTTTTTGCCCATGCGCAAAATACATTGGTGACACCCGGGTCGAAACCGCTGCCAAGAAGAGCCATGATGCCGCGTTTTTTGAAGCGCTCATGATAGTCCCACTGCCATTTGTAACAGAAGCGGGCCTCGTCCGGCGGCTCATAATTTGCGGTATCCAGATAATCGATACCGGTTTCAATACAGGCATCCATGATGGTCAGGTCCTGATAAGGCAGCGCCACATTGATGATCATGGCCGGTTTGAACTGCTGGATCAGCGATACCAGTTCCGGCACATTATCCGCATCCACCCTGGCCGTTTCAATGGGGCGGGGTATCTGATCCGCAATTTTTTCACATTTTTCAAGTGTCCGGCTGGCCAGGCAGATGTCCGAAAACACTTCCGGAACCTGGGCACACTTGTGGGCGACAACTTGACCAACGCCTCCTGCACCGATAATGAGTACTCTTGCCATATGCTGCTCCCCCTTATCGTTCAAAATAGGTGTATCCCCTCAACCCGGCCCGAAACACCTTCATAATTTTCTGCCTTTCCTTCGGGGTGATTAATCCGTTTCGAATGGACTGCTCAGCGGTTTCCCGAAACCGGGCAATCATGTCCTTGGTATCGTATTCGACATAAGACAATATGTCCGCGACCGAGTCCCCTTCGATTTCCCGGATGAATTCAAATTCGCCGTCTTCCGTAATTTGGATACTGACGATATTGGTGTCTCCCAGCAGGTTGTGGAGATCGCCGAGGGTTTCCTGATAGGCGCCCACAAGAAAAATACCAAGATAATATTCATCATCCGGTTTCAGATCATGGAGCGGAAGGGTGTTTCTCACATCATGCTGGTCGATGAAGCGGTCGATTTTTCCGTCACAATCACAGGTAATATCCGCGAGGATTACATTCCGGGTCGGTTCTTCATTTAACCGGTGAACCGGCATGATCGGGAAAAGATGACCGATAGCCCAGGAATCAGGCAATGATTGGAATATGCTGAAGTTCCCGTAGTAAATGTCGGCCAGAACGGTATCAATCCCCTCCAGTTCACTAGGGATGGATTTCAGCTTTTTTACTTCTTTGGTGATATTTTTAATGATGTGCCAGAAAATGTTTTCGCCCATGGCCTTTTCCCGCAATGAGATGTTTCCATGTTTGAATAATTGCCGAAGTTCATCACGATAATAAATGGCATCATTGTAACATTCCTGTATGTTTTTCAAGTTAAGCGACTGCAAAACCTCAATCAGGTTCGCCATCATTTCATGGCCGTCTTCCGGTAATTTTTTCGGCAGGGGGAGTGTTTCAAAACAGCTTGCATCCAATATGTTGAACAGCAGAACCGAATAGTATGCCACGGTGGCACGGCCTGATTCGGTAATAATTGTCGGATGCGGGATTCCCTGTTCATCCAGGGTCCCCATGATCACTTCAATGATATCGGCGCAGTATTCATCAAGGGAGTAATTCCGGCTGCTTGGGAAATTGGCATGGGAGCCGTCATAGTCTACGGCCAGCCCTCCGCCCAGATCAAGATATTGCATGGGTGCCCCCTCCCGGACAAGGCCCTCATAAACCCGGCTGGCTTCGGCAACCGCAAAACGGATATCCCGGATATTCGGGATTTGTGAACCCAGGTGATAATGGAGAAGCTGAAGCGAATCCAGCATGTTTTCCTTTTTTAGCTGATCCACGACGCTTAAAAGCTGCGTTGTGTTCAGCCCGAAAATACTGCGATCTCCACTTGATTCTGTCCAGTGGCCTCCGCCTCTTGTCGATATTTTGATTCGAATACCGATGAGAGGTTTGATATGGAGCGCTTTGGCCCGTTCCAGGATCAGCGTAAGTTCGCTGGGCATCTCAATGACAAAAAAACATTTGAATCCCATTTTTCGGGCATACAGGCCGAGATCCACAAATTCCTTATCCTTATATCCATTGCAGACAAGGCAGGCTTCCGTGTCCCGCAGAAAGGATATCGCCGCAATCAGTTCCGCCTTGCTGCCGGCTTCCAGACCGTGATGATAACGGGAACCAAAGCGGGTCACTTCTTCGACCACCTGTTGCTGTTGATTCACCTTTATGGGATATACGCCTCTGTAAATACCCTGATATCCAAATTTTTTGATGGCTGCGCGGAAGCTTTCATGAAGCTGGGTGATTCGGGACTGGAGAATATCTCCAAATCGCAGCAGGACCGGCATGCCCAGTCCTCGGTCCTGTATTCCGGAGACGATATCCATCAGGCTGATGGGCGTGTCCGTCGGTTTCCCTGAGGGGTAGAGCACAACCTCCCCTTTGTCGGAAACACCAAAATAGCCCGCACCCCAGTTGAGAACACCGTAAAGATCCACGGCATTATCGATCTTCCAACGTTCCAGTGATTCTTTTTTGATCATGTTGTTTTTCATCCAGTTGATTTTTTGTAATCGTTGTGTCAAGCCCATCTGAATCCATACTCCCATCGATCCGTCCGGGCATAAAAATCTATCCTATATAATGAAGAGTCCGTTCATTCAAGAAAAACATTATTTGGATTCACTCTATTAAAGTCAGGAGAAAACAGCAAACAATATGCCATTTTTTTTAAAAAATGTATCAACCGGTTTTCAGGCTTTCGGCTTATAAATTTTCCGGAGTGAATGTCAGGATATCATCGATTGTGGGTACATCGGTGAACAGCATTACCAGTCGATCCAGGCCAAGGGCATTTCCTGCCGCATTGGGCATGAATTCAAGATCTGCTAAAAATGGTTCCGGAATGGGATATATTTTTTTCCCGGCGGTTTTTCGGAATTGATTTTCTTTTTCAAAGCGATGCCGCTGTTCTTCAGGATCTGTCAGTTCGGTAAAGCCGTTGCAGAGTTCCACTCCCCCGATATAGAGTTCAAATCGTTCCGCAATATCCGGGTTTTCCGGCTTGCGCTTCGCGAATGCACCATGTTCTGCCGGATAGTCATAAAGAAAAACCGGTTTTCCAAAGCCGAGACGGGGCTCAATTTCAAGCCCGATCATTTCATCAAAGAGGCCTTCGGAGAGAGCCTTTTCAAGGGAAAGCGGTGCATATCTGGCAAATGCATCGGAAACACGCAGATGCTCCCAGGGTTCGGAGAGATCGATTTTACTGCCCTGAAATTGAATCAGGCTTCCCGTGCCCGTCGAATCGGCCACGAATCGGATCAAGGCCTCACACTCCTTCATCAGTTCAAGATAGGTGGCGTCCGCAAGATACCATTCCAGCATGGTAAGTTCCGGGATGTGAAGGTGTCCCCTTTCATTCATCCGAAAGCATTTGCATATCTGGAAAATACGGGTAAAGCCGGACGCAAGAAGGCGTTTCATACAGAGTTCGGGAGATGTCTGCAGAAACCAGTTTCCCGATTCCTGGGCATCGATATGAGCTTCCGGAGCCGGAGCCGGTATTCTCGATGGTGTTTCCACCTCGAGGTAGCCACGATCAATAAAAAAGTTTCGAACCGTTTGTATGATCCGTGATCGCAGTATAAGATTTTTTTTGAGTCGGGCTCGACGGTTGTTTCGCATAACGGAAGAGGGAACCTATTGCTGAAACAGGTTTTTTTCGAAATATTTATCTTCCGGCCGGTTTTGAAGGTATGCCCGGTGAAAATCCTTTGAATTCGCCTCCTCAAACCATCTTTGCCCTTCATTTCTGCAGCGTTTACAGGCGCCTGGCGGAATATGCACCGCCAGAACCCGGGAACCCGTATCCGCGGACGTTTCAATTCGAAGGGCTCCGCCGCAATCCTCACATATACAGATTCTCTCTTTTTGCATTTCGGTTATTCCGTCGGTGTCGTAGTAAATTTTTCGGACTCTGTCATTGTATTTGCCCCTCATGTTCTGTTTCATGTGCTCTTGGATGAGTTTTCGATTCTGCCAGTTATTCAAAACGATTTTTCCGATTTCCGTTATCTGGGCGGTCACTCTGCCTGACTGACGAATCCTGTCCGGATCATAATCCGGCTCACGGATATTGCTGAAGTCAAGACCGGCCATTGCAAGGATTATTCCCGTATTGACATAGGGAAGCGCGCCCTCGATTGAATAGCCTCCTTCCAGAACCGCGATGTCCGCCTGAAGCAGGGAGGTTAATTCTGCATACCCTTTTGCTGAAAAATTCATATTGGTAATCGGGTCGGAGTAGTGATTGTCCTGGCCGGCGGAGTTGATGACAAGATCGGGTTTGAATTCGTCAAGGATCGGGAGCACGACGTTTTTGATGGTATATAAGAATCCTTCATCGGATGTATTGGGTGGAAGGGGTATGTTCAGTGTTGTCCCGACAGCGTTTGGGCCGCCAAGTTCATTGGTGAATCCGGAACCCGGATAAAGGGTTCTGCCGTCCTGATGGATGGAAATAAAAAGTGTATTGGGATCATGCCAGTAAATATCCTGGGTTCCGTCTCCATGGTGGCAGTCCGTGTCTACAATTGCTACTTTCCCGATGCCATAGGCCGCTCTTAGAAACTCGATCATGATTGCTTCTATGTTCACGTTGCAGAATCCTCTTGCACCGTGAACGACCCGCATGGCGTGATGGCCCGGTGGCCTTACCAGGGCAAATCCACGTTCAATCTTTTTATCAAGAACAGCCATGCCGATCGTTTTGGCTCCTCCGGCACTGATAAAATGGGATTCGGTCATTACCTTCCATGCATCCGGTACGCAGAAGTGAACCCTGTTGACATCATTGATCGTAACCAGATCCGGCTTGAATTCCAAAAGACCTTCTATATCGAAGAGCCCTTCCTCAAAAACCTGGTCCTGCGTGTAGAGAAGACGTTCCTCTCTTTCCGGATGTGTCGGATCAATCGCCCAGTCAAATGCAGGGAAGAATACAAGCCCTGTTTTTTTTTTTGCGTGTAGCATTTTCAGCTCCGCTGTTTTGACAGCTTCGTAAAAAATTCAATTTTTTTGTTGCCGTCTGTTTTGCGCTTTCTACTTTTCCATATGTTTTAAGGTTTCACTTTCAGCCGTCACGCTGCAAGGAAAGTTTTTCCACAACATTCTCATATCGTTGAATCAGGCCTGGCTTCACCTGCGCTTTTATACGGATGTTCCTGCCGGTTGTTTGGAAACCGCGAACCATGTTGAAAACCTGATCTTCCAGAAGTTCCATTTCGAGATCTTCAGAAGTCGCTCCTATTTGAAGTGCCTTCTGCTTGAGAAGCTCATACGCTTGCTGAACTGCCTGATCTTTTGTAAAGTCGCGGCTGATATTTTTTTTGAATTTTTCTTCCGGTGCGGTAAGAATGCCCCTTTCCGTATCAGCGAACAAGGTGACTTCACACGTTGTCCTTGCGAGGGCGGCGCCGATTGCATTCGCCACCCCCCAACTTGGAATCACGGTTACCGCATATTCTGAAATTTTTTTCAGGTGCTCTGCAAAATAAGGAGCAGGACCGCCCAAAACCAGTATTTTTTTCGGTTTGACCTGATACCCTTCCTGAAGCTCGTGAACCGTATATACCGGTTTGCTGTTAATCTGGGCGACCATTTCGCTCGCTTCTTTTAAAATCAGACGGCATGCCCGGTCAAAAATTTTCTGTGCCGCCTCTTCTACGGGGATACCCATTTCAGATGCGACAGGTTCCAATCCTTTTATTGCCTTATCTCTGTCACAATCCGTTAGTTTTCCCATGACGGCTAAAGCGTCTGTCGGTGTGGGCCTGGTTCCGCCATATGCCATTGCGTATCCTGAACGATCCGGTCCGATTTCGATCTCGCCTTTTTTGAATCGGACGACACTGTCTCCACCGATCCCGATGGATCGGGTTTTCAGGGAGCGAATCAGGGTTTTGTATTTTCCCAGCTCAATTCCGGCCGGATCCAGCAGCGGGGCACGGTTAATCAGGATTGCCATGTCCGTGGTCGTTCCGCCGATATCAAAGACCAGTATATCTTCTTCCGCAGGAGCAAATGCCGTGGCTCCCATGACGCTTGCAGCCGGTCCGGAAAGGATGGTCTGCCCGGGAAAGTGAATTGAGGATTCAAAATTCATCGTGCCGCCATCGGCTTTTAGAATGTGTATGGGAACTTTAAGTCCTTGCTGAGCAAGAGATCTTTTTACAGCCTGAAAAAAGTGTTTATGTATCGGATAAACAGCGGCATTTAAATAGGTCGTTGCGATTCTGCGAGGAAAGTTCAGGTTCCCGGACACGCGGTGCCCAAGAAAAAAATCGTCGAAATTGCCTCTCAGGATACGCCTGATTTCCAGTTCGTGGCTCGGGTTTCTTGCTGAAAATTTTCCAACAATTCCCAGTTGTCGGACTCCATCGGCCTTCAGTTTTTCACCAATGCTTTTGACCTCTTCATGATCAATGGCTTTAATCCGGCGTCCTCTATGGTCAATAGAGCCGGAAACCGGGTAGTAGTGACTGTTGGTTTTGAAAAGCATGGGATCAATTCCAGGACCGCCTGAAACGATCATTCCGACTTCGGGAAGGGTTCCCTGAACAATAGAATTGGTTGTGAGTGTTGTGCTGAGAACGACCCTTTTAATGGTTTTCAGGTCAATGTCCTGAGTAATTTGTCGGAGGCCCTCCAGCACGGTACTGAAAAGATCTGTCGAATTGGTGTAAACTTTGATTTCCTTAACCAGCCCCTGGTTGTCCAGCAGGACGACATCCGTATGGGTGCCACCCACATCAAGTCCTATGATCATGATCTTTTCCCGGTCTGGAACACAGAATAAGAAAACAGAACCGATCGTATCAAGAGCAGGTAAAACCGTTCACGTTTTTTTATCCTCGTTCCTTTATGTTCTGATTCTGTCGGATCCAGCGTTTTGGGGACAGGGGATTCAATTTTTAAATCCATCAGAATGTTTAATTGTTATCAGCCTGAAAACTTTGCTTTTTCTCTGAATTCAACCTGCCGGCCAGGCGCGGATTTGGATCACAACAGCCTGTCCCTGCCCGCGGGCAACCTGTTTTTACAATCGGGCATTTTGATATAGCCGAAACGTGGAAGATTCAGGGTTGTTTCCGTATCCTTGAACCGATAAAACACTGTTTAAAGTAAAAAACTATCGTAAAAAAAGGTAACTGTCAATAAGGATACGAGACAGCCCTGGAGCATGACATATAATGGTAATGCCTTGATATTGTACCCCGTACATGATAGAAAACATCGATTTCAGGTGATGAGGGTTTCGGTCGGATTTTACGCCGAGACAGGTATACCAACTGGCTCAGCCCTGCACGGGGAGTATACCCGGGGTTGCCGGCTGCCGCAGCATGGATGGTTCAGGGGGTAAAGGTAGATTTCTGCTTCGCGAATGATATCAAACAGGTTTTCTAAATTCCAGATGGAGTCTTTTTGTGAAAAATTATACGATAAAGGATTTGATGGTTCCAATTTCCGAATATGCATCGGTTCTGGAAGGGTCAACGCTCTTTGATGCTGTGCTGGCTCTGGAAAAGGCACAGGAGCGGTTTGATCATACCAAATATCATCATCGTGCCATATTGATTCTGAATAAAGAAAATCGGGTTATCGGCAAACTGAGTCAACTGGATGTACTTCGGGCCATTGAACCCCGAAATGAGAAGGCAGAAAAGATCGATGACATCGGTCGTTTTGGTTTCAGTGAAAAATTTATCCATTCCATAATGGACCAACATCGGCTTAAAGGTGTCTTTATGGAGAATATCCGCGAGGTCGCAATGAAGATTAAAGTGGAAGATTTCATGCAGGCTCCGTCGGAAGGAGAAATTGTTGAAGAAAACACATCACTGGATACAGCCATTCATCAACTGGTCATGGGAACGCACCTGTCGCTTCTGGTGACCCAGGGCGAGGAAATCATCGGTATTCTGCGGATGTCCGATGTGTTTGCGGCGGTTTTCCATGCCATGAAACCAAGTGAGATCAAACCATAGGAAGCTTTTGGATTTTTATGAACCACCATTTGACAAGGACAGATAATGAAAGAACTGGAAAAGCTTTTTGATCGAATTATTCAACGAACTACAATCAACCTGAGGGAGCTTGGATATGATGTGAAACCCAGTGTCTGGAATCTGATTCCACCCGGTCAGATGACAAAATTTTATGCATTTTACGGCATCACTCCGGATCATCCATTGAATTTTCAATTCAGGCATTCGGGACTCGCGGGCAGTTATTTTCTCGGCCGGTGCAATGTAACCAATTCTCTGTTGTATAAAAGTGATATACGGGGTGATGAACTCAAAAAAAAGGGGCAGTCGTTTCGGTTTAAGAATTTTGAAATTCAGATTTCCAAGGATGAAGAGATTGTTATTGAAGACAGTGCTCTGGTCAAAACACTGGTCCACAATTTTTCCCATGACCCGGAAACCCTGGAAAAATTTTTTATCAAGGATACCGTTTCCACCCATTATGCGAATATTCACGGTTCGCCCTCCGACGGCTGTTTTCTGGGGCCGTTTTCAACCGTTGATTTAACAACCGTGAGGGATTGCGTAATCGGAACGTTCTCATACGTGCAGGCCGGAGAGATAAGCCATCTGAAAATTGAACCGGGAACCATCTGGGTTCGCAGTCCGGGAAGCTTCAATTTTTTATACCGGTATCCAGACGATCAATTGAAAAAATATATTTATTTTACTGCCGGCGATCAACCACAGGGGATTTTTATGGATTTTGTGAACGATCGCAAGGAAGACTTTCAGGAGGTTTTTGAATTCGTGAATTTTGAGTCGTCGGTGTCGGTTCCAGGCAGCGCTTCACTGGATCGTTATGCCGTCACCAAGCCCGTTACCCATATCAGCGATAATGTCCTGGTCTGTCAGCGTGCCTATCTCCGGAATGCATGGCTTGGAAAGGGGGCCAACGCTCAGGAAAACTGTTATATCATAAACTCACGCCTGGAAGGTTACAACGTTACGGCACACGGGGCAAAAATCATCGAAGCGGATCTGGGTAAAAATGTTTTTGTCGGTTTTAACAGTTTTCTGCGAGGGCGAACGGATTGCCGGTTGCGCATCGGCAAGGAAAGCATCATCATGCCTCATACCATTATTGATATTCAGGAACCGCTCAGTATCCCTGCCGGGCATCTGGTTTGGGGAATGGTAACCAGCCAGAACGATCTGGAAGAGAACAGCCTGCCGATCAATGAATTTTCGGAAATTGAAATCGGACTTTCCAAGGGGAATATGGTTTTTGAAGGTTCCGGAAGGCGTTTTGTCAACGCTTTCCAAGATCGAATTCACCATATCCTGGAAGCCAACGGCGCTTTTTTTAATGGCGCCCAAAACAAGGGACATGCCCAGCGAAATCAGAACATTTCATTCAACACCATTCAACCCTATCCCCGGGGAAGGTTGAAAGGCCTGTACCCGACTATCGTTATTCAGCCGTAAAACACAGTCGCAATGGCGCATACGGGAATATCGCTTCCGCCCGTCCTGGTCCTGAAGTCATATGGAGTTGAATCACCAGACCATATCCCGTCAACGCAATGAGGGACACGATAATAAATTCAGCTATGGTGAGTTGAAAGGCACCGAAAAGGATGGTTAAAAAGTAAAAGCTCATAACGGCACCGCGGAGATTTTGAACGAAGTACATGAAATAAGTGATGTATATGATGCCGGCAGATATCTGATACAGTGTAAGGCTGGGATCTTTAAAGCCCTTGTTGATTCCGCATCAGGAAGTAGAAAAACGACTGAATGAAAAACAGCAGTCCAAAGTAAATGAGTCGATGACGCATCGACATGTCGAGCAGACCGGACCGCATGAAGATAAAGATGATGATTGCACAAATCAGAAAAAAGACGTTTGCCATCAGCAGTCGCTTGATTCGAAACGCTTGCATTGGATCATTACCAGGTATAATGGAAAACATGGCAGATCCGGAATTTATGAATGGTTATAAGGGGATGCTTTTTAATGTCTGAATTTGAAGGTTTAAATTAGGTGGAGTATAACATTCCCGGTTGTTGGCTACAAGAAAGATATATTGCAGCAATCGATAGCTCCGGAACCGGGGAACTTCAGAAAGCTCCCGAAACCCGCAGCCTGTCATTAGACAACCCAGACTGAAAAATGTTTTCCGCCATAGACAACCTTATGGCCGACCCGGCCCATGAAAAATGCTTCCACTTTTGAAAGGCCCCTTCGCCCGACGACAATGGTGCTGCAGCCGCCGTCTTCAGCTTCCCTGACAATGGTATCGGATCGGCTGTAAGCACCGGAAACGATTTTCTCCGATATTTTTTCAGGGTCAAACCCGGATGCCGCAAGCGTCTCTTTTATATTCTGAAACAGTCGCTGGACTTCTGATTTAAAAGATTCAATGCCGTTATCCGGCATGTTGTCAGACAGCTCCGGCGCATCACTTTCAGACTCTTCAAAATTGACTCCCCCCAGGCCTAAAATGACATGAATAATACAGACCTCATATCCATTTCCGCTTAAAAATGAGGCAACAAATTCAACCGCTTTCATCGAAGCCGGAGACGCATCCACGGCCAGTAAAATTTTTTTGACCGGGGGGGCCGGCCCGACAAAGATGGTCGGAATAAAAGATATCGATTGCAGCAGCTTGACAGCCACGCTGCCAAGGATGATGCTTTGCAGTGCCATGGCGGTTCCTCGCCGACTCATAACCACCGCGCTGTAACCTTTTCTCGCTTCATGGATGATGTCCCGGGCGACTCCTTCTTTCAGGGGTTGAAATTTTATTTCAACTTGCCGATCCGAAAATCCGGCAATGATCAAATTGTTTTTCATCTGTTCCAGATAGGTATGAATTCTTTTTTCCTGCCTCGTTTCTAAGTCTTTTAATTGCCGGGCGCTGTTTGCAGAACGCTGATCCTTGTCAATTTCCGGGTATTCTTCCGGCAGCCCTTTGAATACATGAAACAGCACAATCTTCAGATTCTCATCAACAGGCAAAAAGTCTTTTACATAGTTTACCGTCCGGTTGGATCGTTCGGAACCATCAACCAATACCAGTATTTTTTTTTGAATGGTCATATTCCTTCACCTATGCTTGGAATGGATCTATCGTTATTGTCACAATGATCAAAAACATCCTGCTTGAACCTATTCACTCCCCCCGCCCAATACCGCGTAAAGCTGTACCTGGTTGATGAGTTTGGCCAGGCGGAGCGAGATGAGCCCCTGCTGCGCGGCATAGAGGGACCGCTGGGCATCGAGAACGCCCAGGTAGCTGTCAATTCCTTTCTGATAGCGTTTGTTTGAGAGATCATAGGCGTCTGAAACAGCATCTGTCAGGGATTGCTGGGCAGAAACCTGTTGGTCCACCGTACCTTGTACGGCAAGGGCATTGGCCACTTCTTTGAAGGCGGTTTGGATCGCCTTTTCATACTGGGCCAGAGCGATTTCCTGTTGCGCCTTGCTGACCCGGTACGCGGCCCAGGTTCGGGCGTCGAAAATGGGCACTGCGATCTGCGGTGCAAAGTTCCACGTACCGGACCCGGAGCCGAAAAGCCCGGATAGTTCATCACTTGCGGTTCCCACCGAGGCTGTCAAAGAAATGCGGGGGAAGAAAGCAGCCCGGGCTGCGCCGATAAAGGCATACGCCCCTTTGAGCCGATGCTCCGCCGCCATGATATCCGGCCGATTCAAAAGAACCTCGGAGGACAGCCCTGAAAAAAATTCTTTGGGCGGTGTAACGCTTGCAAGGTTCGCCGGCAAGAGGTCCATCGGCACCGGAGAGCCGGCCAGAAGGTTTAATGCATTTTGATCCTGGGCCGCCATTTGCGTGTAGCGGGCGACATCTCCCCTGGCCGCGTCTACTGGAATCTGTGCCCTGCGCAGGTCCAGTTCATTAGCGACACCGACTTCATATTGCCGGTGGATTAAATCATAGGCAGCCTGCTGGGTCGTCAGGGTGGATCGGGCCAGTTGAAGATTTTCCCGATCTGCGGCAAGGGTGAGGTACACCCTGGCAACCTCCGACACCAGCGCGATCTGCGCGCTGCGACGGGCCTCATCCGTAGCCAGATACTCCTCTAAAGCCTGGTCTTTCAGGCTGCGGATGCGGCCGAAGAAATCGATCTCCCAGGAAGCGATACCCAGATCGACACCATATTGTTCAACTGTTCTGGAATCCCCGGGTCTTATAAGATCGGATGACAGGTGCTGTTTGACTCCCGTTCCGACCGTATTGACCGCCGGGAACAGTTCAGCCCGCTGAATGCCGTACAGAGCGCGCGTTCTTTCCACGTTCAAGGCGGCAAGCCTCAGATCCCGGTTGTTGTCCAGCGCTATCTCTATAATCTTCTGCAGCGGTTTGTCGACAAAAAATTCCTGGCGGCTCAGCTCCGGGATTTTAGATGCGTCAGAGGCTGACGGCGCGTTCTCATAGGCCGCTCCCCGCGGCCATTCATTCGAGATCGGCGCAACCGGCTGGGTGTATGTGGGGGCCATCGTACAGCCGCCGAGAATAAAACCGAATCCGGCTATCAAAAACAATAATCGTCTATTCATGTACATCTCCTCCGGGCGTATCTTTCTCGACCTGTTGGGTCGTAAAGCGCTTTCGATGTTTTCCCAACGCCTTGTAGATCATTACGTAAAAGAGCGGTGCGAAGATGGTTACCAGAAAGGTCGAGGTCACTACCCCGCCGAGTACGCCGGTGCCGATGGCCCGTTGCGCTCCCGAACCGGCTCCACCGGCAATGGCCAGCGGCAGAACACCGAAACCGAAGGCCAGCGAGGTCATGATGATCGGCCGCAGCCTCAATTTCGAGGCTTCCAGCGTCGCTTCGATCAAATCCGCTCCTTCGTCGACCCGGGCCCGGGCGAACTGAACGATCAGGATGGCGTTCTTGGTGGTCAGTCCCAGGGTGATCAAAAGGCCGATCTGGAAATAAACGTCATTGGGCATCCCCCATGAGCTGGAGGCGATGACTCCGCCGATGGCCCCGAGAGGCAGGGTCAGCAGAATCGCGATGGGAATGGGCCAGCTCTCATACAGGGCCGCCAGACAGAGGAAGATGACGAAAATTGAGAAGGCATAGAGCAGGGGCGCCTGGGAGCCGGACATCCTCTCCTGGTAGGAGAGTCCGGTCCAGTCATAGCTGACTCCCTGCGGCAACCTGGCGATGATCTCTTCCATTGCGGCCATCGCCTCTCCGGAGCTTCTTCCCGGAGCCGGCTCGCCCCAGATATTGATCGACGGGAAGGCATTGTAGCGCTCCAGCTTGGGCGAACCCATGGCCCAGCGTCCGGAAGCAAAGGAAGCGAAAGGGACCATCTTTCCGATGTTGTTTCGTACATAGATTTTTTTCAGATCCTGCGGCAGCATGCGATAGGGGGCGTCTGTCTGGGCATAGACTTTTTTGACCCGGCCGGCCTGAATAAAATCATTTACATAGGCACTGCCAAAGGACGCGGCAATGGTGTTGTGAATGGAATTGATGGAAAGCCCCAGTGCACCGGCCTTGTCCCAGTCCACATCGATATGATATTCGGGCACATCTTCCATGCCGTTAGGCCGGACCCTGACCAGGCGTGGATCCTGGGCCGCCATGCCGAGAAGCTGGTTGCGGGCCGCCATCAATTTTTCGTGGCCCAGGCCGCCACGGTCCTGTAATTGAAGATCAAACCCGGTGGCCATCCCCAGTTCGACGACCGGCGGCGGCGGGAAAGCGAAAACCATGGCCTCTTTGATCTGGGAAAAGGCCCCCATGGCTCTGCCGGCGATAGCCTTGACTTTTAAATCCGGCCGCTGGCGCAGCTTCCAGTCCTTTAGTTTGGCAAATCCCAGAGCCATGTTCTGTCCCTGACCTCCAAAACTTGAGCCGGCGACGGTAATGAGAGATTCAACCCCTTCTTTTTCATTCTCGAGAAAATGGTTTCGCACTTTAGTGAGAACCGCCTCGGTCTGTTCCAGGGACGATCCTGACGGAAGCATACCCATGACCAACAGGATACCCTGGTCTTCATCCGGTATGTAGGATGTGGGCATGCGCTGGTACAGATAAAGCATGGCCCCTACAATCACCGCAAACAGGATCAGAAAACGCAGTTTTTTAGCCAGCACCTGGCCGACAAGCCTGACATACAGATCCCGGGCGCGGAAAAAACTTCGGTCGAACCATCGGAAAAAGGGGCGCAGAAACCAGATTGCACCGTCGGCGGGTTCATGCCCCTGGGGCATCGGTTTCAGGAAAGAGGCGCACAGCACCGGGGTCAGAACCAGAGCAACCACCACTGAAAGGAGCATGGATGAAATGACCGTAACGGAAAACTGGCGGTAAATGATGCCGGTGGAACCGGGAAAGAAAATCATGGGGCCGAAAACCGCGGACAGCACCAGGCCGATGCCGATCAGGGCGCTGGTGATCTGGTCCATGGACTTGGCGGTGGCCTCCCGGGGCGAAAGCCCCTCCTCGGCCATGATACGCTCCACGTTCTCCACCACCACGATGGCATCATCCACCAGAAGACCGATGGCCAGTACCATGCCGAACATGGTCAGCATATTAATGGTAAAGCCAAAAGCCCCCAGAACCCCGAAGGTCCCGAGCAGCACAACCGGTACGGCAATGGTCGGGATCAATGTAGCCCGGAAGGTTCCCATGAAAAGATACATGACAAGAATGACTAGCACGACAGCCTCGAAAAGGGTCTTGACCACCTCATCAATAGCCACCTTGGTAAAAGGGGTGGTGTCGTAAGGATAAATCACCTTTACGCCGGGCGGGAAATACTGGCTCATCTCCTCCAGTTTTGATTTGACGGCATTGGCCGTATCCAGAGCGTTGGCACCGGCGGCCTGCCGGATCGCCATTGCGGCCGCGGGCTTGCCATTGTAAGTGGCCACGATATCTTCACGCTCGGACCCCAGTTCCGTGCGGCCGATGTCGCTGATCCGGATCACCGAACCGTCCGGATTGGTACGGATGGGGATGGCGGCGAACTCCTCCGGGGTCTGGAGCAGATGCTGAACGATGATAGCGGCATTCAGCCGCTGGCCCGGTATGGCCGGTGCGCCGCCCAACTGACCGGCGGAGACCTCGACGTTGTAAGCCTGAAGCGCCAGTACGACATCTTCCATGGTCAGGCTGTAACTGGTCAGTTTGTCTGGATTGACCCAGACCCGCATGGCATATTGGGAGCCGAAATTCTCCACTTCGCCGACACCCGGCACCCGGGACAGGATTTTTTCCAGGTTGGACTGGGCATAGTCTCTCAGGTCATTGCCGTCCATGCTGTCGTCTTCGGACATCAGACCGACGATCATCAGCCAGTTTCGCGTAGATTTGCTGACCTTGACGCCGGAACGCTGTACCACATCCGGCAGGCTGGCCATGGCAAGCTGGAGCTTGTTCTGTACCTTGGACCAGGCAACATCCGGATCAGTCCCCGGAGCAAAGGTCAGCTCGACACGGGAGGCTCCGGATGAAGAACTGGTGCCGGCGAGGTAGAGCATGGCGTCCAGGCCGGTCATCTTCTGCTCGATAATCTGGGTCACCGTATTTTCCACCGTTTCAGCCGAGGCCCCGGGAAAAAAGGAGTCGATGGCGATGGCCGGCGGCGCGATAGGCGGATACTGTGACACGGGAAGGTTGTAAATGGCCAGCCCACCGGCGGTCATCATGATAATGGCGATAACCCAGGCAAAGACCGGTCGGTCGAGAAAAAATTTCGATAACATTACGCCCCTCCTTCACTTTGTTTCCGGGATGGTGGTGCGTCGGGTTCGGCCGCGGGGGCATCTTTTGCTTGCGGCGGATTAAAAGGAGCAGCTTTCACCTCGGTTCCCGGGCGAAGCATGAGCAACCCCGCGACGATCACCTGGTCTCCGGGAGCAAGGCCTGAGGATACCAGCCATTTGTCGCCGACGGTCCGGTCAAGGGTGAGCATACGCAGTTCGGTTTTGCTTTCGGCATTGACGATCAGGGCGTAAGGGTTCCCTTTGGGGTCACGGGTTATACTCTGTTGGGGAATCAGGATGGCCTGTTCGTTAACGCCTTCATTAATCACCGCCCGGACGAACATGCCCGGCAGGAGAATGTTTTCCGGGTTGGGGAAGACAACCCGAAGGATTACGGATCCGGTTGTCGGGTCCACCGTGACATCACTGAATTGCAGGATCCCTTCCTGAGAATACAGGGTGCCGTCTTCCAGTATCAGCTTGACCTTGTTCTGCTCTGTTCCCCCATGATTGAGGCCGCCATCCTTCAGACGCAGCAGCTCGGTGGTGGATTGGGGCACATCAACGTAAATGGGGTCCAGTTGTTGAATGGTAGCCAGGGCCATAGGCTGGTAAGCGGTGACAATGGCGCCGGCTGTCACGCCGGATCGACCGATACGGCCGGAAATTGGCGCGGTAATTCGGGTATATGCCAGATTAATGCGAGCTGTTTTCATCGATGCTTTCCAATACTGGATATCGGCCTCGACCTGGATCAGGGCGGCAGCCGCATCGTCGTAGTCCTGCTGGCTTACCGCTTTGTCCGCGAGTAGTTCCCGGTAACGATCGACCCTCGACTTGATCGAAGGCAGGTTGGCCTCAGTCCTGTCAAGGGCGGCTTTGGCATTGTCGAGTATCGCCTGCAACGGAGCTGAATCGATCTGATAGAGAACCTGGCCGGCCTTGACATCGGAACCTTCCGTGAACAGGCGTTTCTGTATGATGCCGCTGACCTGGGGCCTGATTTCCGCGATGCGAAACGGAGCGGTTCGGCCCGGTAGTTCGGTGGTCAGGGTGATTTTTTCGGTCGTTACCGAAATCACACTCACTGCCTTCGGGCCTCCTGGTCCCCCCGGCCCCTGCGGTTTGGAATCGCAGCCTGCTGCCAGAAAACCGGATAACAACGCTGCTGCCAATAGCGTTATCGGAAATCTTTGATTGAAAAGTCGCATAGGTGTTTTTTCCTCCTGTTGACAAATAAAATCATTTATTTTAAACTGTAATTTAAGATAATTAGTAGGGTGTAAAAATGATTATGTCAATCCCTAATAGCAGTTGCAGTGGTAAAAATTAAAGGGTAATCCCGTGACAAAACGAGAAGACGGCAAAGAAACCCGTCAGAGGCTGTTGAACGCGGCCTGCGAGGTATTTTCTCAAAAAGGATACCATCATGCCAAGGTGGCGGATATCTGCAAACGGGCCAATGCCAACGTGGCCTCCGTGAATTATTATTTCAAAGACAAAGCCAGCCTTTATGCCGAGACCTGGCGACATGCCTTTCAACAATTTAAAGAACCGGCGTTTTCGGATCTGATAGACGGTTCACCACAGGAGCAGTTGCGGGAGTATGTCCGAATCCTCATGGAAAACTTTACCGCAAAAGGGGGGCTGGGGTATTTCAGCCGCCTCTACCTGATGGAGCTGGTCAATCCTACCGGGTTGATTCAGGATGCCTGGCATGAATTGATCGAGCCCCGGAGACGGAAGCTGCATAATATCATTCGTCAGATCATAGGCCAAAAAGCCGAGCGTCGGAGTGTGCTGTTTTGCGAATTGAGTATCGTCAACCAGTGCCGTGCCCTTTTGACCATCAAACACAACGACTTGGAATATCTTCTGGATCAAACCCTGAACCCCGAACTCATCAAGCTCCTTGCAGATCACATCGCTGATTTTTCCCTGGCAGGAATCAAAGCGGTTGGTAAAGGCGAGGCATGATTTTGCCGAAACCTGAACGAAGAAATATTGAATTCCTCTTCCTCTCTTGCTCGATTCCCGCCTGGGAACTATTGGTGTATGATGCGCAACTTCCCTTTTTCAATCTGAAATTCAATGACACCGTTATGCCGGAGCATCTGGAGATGGGAAAACACTTCGGAAATGGATAAAAAGATTTCAAGGGGAAGTCGGCGGGTGTTCATGTTGGGAAACAGCTCCCGGGCGATCTGATACACACTGATTTCTTTTTTTTCGATGATGGAGAAGATCCTTTTTTCACGTTCATCAAAACTCCTGCGGTACATGTCTGCAACCGCCGAAAGATCTGATATTGTCGGCCCGTGAGCAGGGTAGATCTTGCCGGGTTTCAGCCTTTCAATTTTTTCCACGGATTCGTAAAATTCTTTCTGGCTGAGTCTTTCCGGCAGATCATATCCTTCTTGCAGCATGATGAGCGCGTTGGGTGTGATATGGGAGAGAATATGATCCCCGGAGAAAAGCAGCCCTTCGTTTTCCAGAAAAATGCAGATGGAGCCTTTTGTGTGCCCCGGTGTAAAAATTATCCGTCCTTCATAGTTTCCGATCTGAATCATTTCATTTTTAATAAAATGCCGATCTACACGACAGTTTTTTGCCATTGACCCGAATATGAGCTGCAGTATCCGCAAGCCATAGCGATGCCGGCAGGGAACCCCCATCAGCCTCAAAAAATGGTGATATGTTTTTCCGGATACATCTGAGCCGGTTTCAATGCGCCTGGAATCGCTTTTGTGAGCAAACACTTTTGCTTTCCCGCCTGAAGCGGATACAACCCAGCTGGCGGAGCCGTAATGATCCATATGGCCGTGAGATATAATAACCTGCCGGATTTCTTCCGGATGGATATCCAGTTCCTGAAATGCTTTCTGTAATTTGATGCTTGCCCTTGCCGTACCGGTATCCAGAAGGCTCGTCTTCTCGCCGACAAACAGGTAGGCGCTGACAGGGCCTGGCTTGTCTCCGGGCAAGGGAAGGGTGATGCGATATATTCCGGGAAATATTTCTTCGCTGTATGTTAACTCATACGTCATTGTTTAAAATAACCATCAAGTAAAATGGCCTTCTCGCCGGTTCCGGCAAAAAGGCCATTTGGGCATGCATCAATTTTGGGCATTAACCGCCGAAGGATGCTTCCGGTATATCGACAACAGCGGAACTGTTTTTCCGGATTGCGTCCATTTTTCCGAGTGTTGCTGGAAGAATCGCTTCAATAAAGTATTCTGCGGATTTAATCTGACCTTCATAAAAAGCGGCATTTTTATTTTTGTTGATTTTCTCAAGCCTTTCATCTCCGGCCGCGTTACCTACAATCTCTTTTAGTTTGGGGGCAGATACGGTTGCTCTCCAGAGCAGCATCCAAGCCATGATCACATCTCCCATGACTTCGAGAAACGGGGAAGCAAAGGAAAACGCCACTTTCATGTCCGGCGACATTGCGGTTTTTCCCATGTGCATCGCGGTCTCTCCAAGGCGACCCAGCGCTGCTTCCAGTTTGGCGGCAAGATCTTTAAGCCCCTCTGTTCCCTTGGCCTTTGCGATAATCTTCTGGACCTCACCCATGAAGTTCATGAAGAGCATTCCTTTTTTCATGCCAAGTTTCCGACCCAGAAGGTCCATTGCCTGAATGCCGTTGGTTCCTTCATAGATGGAATTGATTTTTGAATCTCTCAGGAGACGTTCAATGGGAAAATCTCTTGTATATCCATAACCGCCGTATACCTGCATCGCCTGGACACAGCATTCAAATCCACGGTCGGTGCAATAGGCTTTTATAATTGGAGTGAGGATCTCGATGAGTCCCAACGCGTACTCTCGGTCTTCCTGTTTTGCCGCGCAAGCTTCTTTATCAAAAAGATAGGCTGTATAATAGATCAAGCTTCTCATGCCTTCGACATAAGATTTCATCCACAGGAGCATTCTGCGGACATCCGGATGCCTCAGTATTGAAACAGACTCCGCATCCTTGTTTGCAAAATCAGCAAGATCCCGTCCCTGGATACGCTCCCGGGCATAGTTGATAGCATATAGATATGCGCAGGATGCGTTAAAAAGTCCCAGCGCTCCCACGCCGAGACGGGCCTCGTTCATCATGTGGAACATGACCATCATACCTTTGTTTTCTTCACCCAGGAGAAGTCCGCGGCATTTTCCTTTGCCGCCGAAGGTCAGGGCGGTTGTCGGGCTGGCATGGAGACCCAATTTTTCTTCAATTCCGGTGCATACGATATCATTGGATTCGCCAAGGCTTCCGTCATCGTTTACCCAGATTTTGGGCACGATAAATATTGAAATACCTTTTGTGCCCTTGGGCGCACCTTCGATACGCGCCAGAACCGGATGTATGATGTTTTCATTCATGTCATGCTCACCGCATGTAATAAATATTTTGTTTCCGGAGATGGAATAGGTTCCGTCCTCATTTTTTACCGCGGTCGTCGTCAGGGCGCCGACATCCGAACCGGCCTCGGGTTCTGTGAGGACCATTGACCCCCCCCATTTGCCGGAGTAAACGTTTTTCAGAAAAAGTTCTTTCTGTTTTTCCGTTCCAAAAAGTTCAATCATTTTTGCAGCACCGTGACACACCATGCCGAATGCGGAAAAAGAAAAATCAGCGCCCATAATATACTCCATGGATGCCTGTGTGATCAGATGCGGGAGGCCCTGGCCGCCGACTTCCGGATCCTCGTTCATGGCAATCCATTCCCCTTCCTGGAACAATTTAAACGGACGATGAAAGCATTCCGGAACGATTACCTTGTTGTTTTCAAACTTGAGTCCGATTCTGTCACCCTCTTCATTCAACGGAAGGATCTCTTTGATTGCAAAATTTCGAGCCTCCGTGATGACCATGTCAAACATCTTTTTATTCAAATCTTTATACCTGTTCATCTTGAGAAGCTCTTCGGCCTCCAGTTGCTCGTAAATAACAAAATCAACATCCCTTCGGTCTGCAATTGTCTGTGCCATTATTCTTTCCTCCTTGCTTTACCTGATAAATGCATTATTTCTGCCGCATGGCGCGACAACGATCTGTCTTATGTTGAGATGGGAACGGAGTTATCCGTGATGCCCATGAATATTATTGTGCAAAGGTCGTCCGCGATAGCTTTTGTAGATATTTTTCTGTCAAAAATTATCGCAGGCAGACATGCGTGCTCTATCGACCCTTGAATAACCTGCCGGATGACAGCAGGCTTTATATTTTTTTGAATCTCGCCGTTTAGGATTCCTTCATTGATAATATCGATGATGATTTTGCTGTATTCGCGAACACATTGTTGATATGCCGAGCTTTCGTAAAAATCAGGAGAATTTCTGACTTCGATGAGCAAGATCCGTGTAAAAACCCTCTGCCGGTCATACCAGTAAAGGCTGAACTGGATGATCGCACGAAGTTTGTTCAAAGCGCCTTCTATCCCGGAGAGATCCTTTTTCATCTGTCGGAGAAACAGTTCAAAAAGTTCCAGCAGAACTTTATACAGCAGATCCCGTTTATCATTGAAATATTTATAGATAAGGCCTTCTGTGACACCGGCGGTTTTTGCAATTTCCGCTGTAGTGATTGAATTAAAATCCTTTTGCACCAAAAGCTGTTTCAGTGCCCGGACAATTTTGATGCGGCCTGGCGGAGATGCATTGTTTTTTGGCTGTTTCATTTGATAAAAGTATGCCGACGTTATTCACCTGAAAAAATAAAAGCCTCCACGTACAAGCTGACGGAGAATTTTTTATGATGCCTCTTGAATATTTAATTTTAAATCAAACAGATAAGAAGCATCGTATTTTATTTTGTCGCCTTGTTAGGTAAGTAACACTTACTCAGTAAATTGTGTTTTGTCAAATACTATTATGATGCATGCAATGACAGCGCATGGTATTTGTTGAGATCGATTTATCATATTGAGGCTTCTCTTTTCAGGAGCGCTAAACTTACCATGCCTGCGACCGGCTTTCCGGCATTTATTGACACGCAAGCGATCTTGGCTTAATCTAAAGAAATGCGAAAGGATAGACATCAAGTTGAAAAATCATGCGAAAACCGATGTATAGCGTAACAAACCCCCGTTATGGAGACAATCGGATAACCCCTATAAATTAAAGGAGATAAAAAATGGCAGCAATGACGGATCGAATGAAGGCAATGTTTGAAAATGTCCCCACTGTTATCCTCGCCACTGCAACCGCTGACGGCACACCCAATGCCGTTCCGGTAGGTTCAAAAAAAATAATCGATGATGAAACCATTCTGATATCCAACCAGTTCCTCAATAAGACGCTGGCCAATTTAAAATCCAACCCCAGAGCAGCTGTTTCCTTTTGGGAAGGAGTTGAAGGTTACCAGTTAAAAGGCACTGTAACCATAGAAACAACGGGTGAGCGGTTTCAAGAGACCGCCGAATGGATTGAAGATATGGGAAACAAGATCGGATTCCCGCTGAAATCCAAAGGCGCGGTCATTTTTAACATTGAAGAAATTTACGGACTCGCACCCGGACCCGGAGCCGGCAGACAGCTTGCATAATTGAATGAAAGCATTGGAGAGATAACGGTTCTCACGTATCATTTAAGTTCAAGAAAACGAAGAGGCTTTTTATTATGGCCAACCAACCAGCCTATGGAGAACTGGCAAAACAGCTTGCGGAACAAAAAGACGCAATCGAAAAGATATTAAAACTCAATGAAATTTTCAGCCTGCTTGGCGAGAACCCAAAAACCAATATCGAGATTATTGCACAACATGCCGCCAAACTCCTTCAAGGGGCCTGTTGTCTGTACAGCCGGCTCGATCATGAAAAACAGTCATTAATCGCCTGGGCGTCTCACAATCTTCCTTCCGATTTCATTCGTAAAGACACTCCTGATGGGCATATCTGTTATGAAGTGACAATGAATGAAAAAGACAAACCGGTTGTTATCGGGGATATTGGACGCACGATTTATCATGATACCGATCCGAATGTTAAGAAATACGGTCTGAAATCGTATCTGGGCTTTCCTGTTTCATTAGGCGGCAGTACGATAGGTGCCCTCTGCATCGTTGATATTAAAGAGAGAGAATTCAGCGAGACTGAAATACATATCATTTCTACCCTGGCAAGGGCTGTTTCGCTTGAAGAAGAACGCAATCAGGCAAAAAAGAAGCTGCAGGAGAGCGAGGAAAAGTTCCGATCCATTGCCAATACAGCCATGGACTCAATTTTTTGCAAAGACATCAACAGGCATTACACATTTGTAAATTCATCAATGGCTCAATTAATGGGCTGCACCGAGGCGGAGCTGGTCGGGAAAGTTCCTGAGGAGGTATTCAGCAAAGAAGATGCCGCTGTTGTCAATGAGGTGGATCAGCGTGCGCTTAGAGGTGAAAACGTCAGTGAAGTGCGGTCGCTTACGATTTCGGGAAAACCGTACACTTTTCACAGTGTCCAGGTACCTTTGCGCGATGCCGATGGTAACATCAAGGGCATCAGCGGTATCGTGAGGGATATTACCGAACTCAAGCAGGCTGAAGAGGCGCTGAGCAAAACAAATGAACGATTAGAACAACAGGTTAAAGCGCGAACCGCTGAACTTAAAGAAAGAAATATCGCCTTGAAGGTATTACTGGATCAGCGTAAAGATGATAAGGAGCGACTGGAAAAGACGATCATGGTAAATATCAAGAAACTGATCAATCCGAGTTTAGCCCGACTTAAGAAAAGCCTGATAAATGGCAGACAAAAAACCGAACTGGCTATCCTGGAAGCCAATCTAGATGAAATCATTGCACCCTTTGAATCGTCTCTATCCTCGGAATACTTGAAACTGACCCCGACAGAAATACAGGTTGCAAATTTTATTAAACATGGCGCGACTTCACAGGAGATAGCCAGCTCGTTGAGACTGTCTCGAAGAACGATCGATACGCACAGGCATAATATAAGGAAAAAAATTGGAATCAGAGGAAAGGGCGTAAACCTCGGAACCTATCTCTCATCTCGCACATGATATGCATTCAGACCGGGTAGACGCCTTTTAATCTTTTCCAATTTATTATTGACCAACGCGATTTTTTTAGAATAAACTTTCACATATTGTACAAAAATATAGTCAAATCCTTGTAACTCAGGATAAGAAAAATCGTGGATCTTACGGTAGGGCGGCCATTTTGCGATTTAAGGGGAGTTCCATTTCTTTTATTTACAACATACAGAATGGAAGGATTGGAATGATGAGCTGTGTTTTTAAAAGTCGCTGGCAATCAAATTTTCTAAGATTTGTATTTGTTTTCATTTTAACTGTTTCAACTTGTTTTTTTTTCAGGAGGGTCTGGCTTTGATACGAGAAAAAAACAAGAAGGGTGCAATCTGAAAATTTTATCGTCGGGCTTCGTATCCAGAAATTACAGATCTCTCAGGGCAGGAACAGCTCTACTTTCATTTTGTCGCATCCCAGTGCATATTCGATTATTTCCTTTGAATATCTTCCCAGATTCAAAATCGTCTCTATCCTGCCGCGGCATTCCTCCGGAGAGATAATGCCGGAAAACAACAGTATCTTTGGAAACAGCAACGCATTGATATAGGGAATCTGATTTCGGCGGCAGTAGCCCGCCCCTTCTCCATCATCAATCATGATAAAATCAGCTGCCCCTTTCTGGAACAGCAGAATGGTACCCCGCTCACCGGCATCCAGTTGTGGAATGCGGCTTGCTGTGTTATCAGCCTCCGGGTGACGGACGGTCATTTTATGGTTTTGAATATAGGTTTTAAATTCATTCGAGCCTGCATGGGCGCTTGTGGTGAGTTCTTTATAAACGGAGTTGCTGAGTATCACCTCAAACCGATGGATCAGGTGATCAAACAAACCGGATTTAAACAAGAGAATCGCTGATGAGGAATCGATGAGTACTGTTTTCATGTTCTATGGAATATGACCGTTCACAAGTAATATCTTTCAGGTGGTAGTGGAATATTTTTCTGGAAGGTGATGATCGATGACATAGATACATATCTCTTGTGCGCCTTTTTTGGAATACGAATATCTGCTGTAAAGATTTTTCATGAGAAAGGTGATGTCTTCCCGAATTTTTTGGTCATAGGATTTAAAATCCTCTTTGTCAAAATCCTTGATTGCGCGTCTGAAATTTTCATTTTCAAGAAAAGGATCAAGCACTTTTTCTTTGAGATTATACAAATATCGTTCGAGCAGTTTTTGATACAGAGAGGTCTCAACGATTTCTTTGCCGTCTATCATGATCTCCTGTGTCAGGGTTTTGGACGCGTATTCCTTCTGGATATCCTTCCGGAAGGATAGGCGGTCAGCGTCACCAACCGTTTTTTCCAGCAGAAACTCTTCTGTCGTTCTGAAATACTCTTCGGTTATGGTAATTTTTTCATCCGTATAGTTGCATTTTTCAGTCGCTCCCGGTTCAAAGTTGATGGAAAAAAGATAGTTCTTGATGTTTCTTGAAATCTGCTCCTCATTGTAAAGATAGAGGGACTCTTTGACCTCCTGCAGGATCGTGTAATCATACATGCGCACAAGGGATTCCAGAAAGCCCTCCGGGATCATTCCGGCTTTGTCCTGTTGAAAATGTTCAAAAAATTTACATAGCATCGACATATTGATCAGTTTGTCTTCTTTTGCATAGATGGAGTAAAACTCATCAAACAGCTTAATGGAATCCCTTCCGGAGATGCCTGTTGAACCCTCTTTTTCGGATTCCGTAATGATTTTTCGGCGGCGTTTGGCTGTAAATCGTTTTCGGTCTTCTTCCCGGAGCCATGTTGGAATAACACCTCTGTAGATCTCCATTTTAAGAAGCAGCAGGTCTTTGTCACAATAAAGCTGGTATTTTTCAGGGTTGCCGATCCATTCCGGAAGTGCTTCCGATTCCGTTTTGAGACGGGTTGATATGATTACCCTTGCAAAATTGTCCATCACCCTGGGAAGAAAATTTCCGTCAATATGCCGTCCAAAGGTATTCCGGTAAATTTTTACTTCCGTGTCCAGATCCATTACATAGGGGATTTTTATAAATTTTATACGATCCAGAAATGACTGGGAGTCTTTGAGGTTCGGCTTGTCTTCCGGGTTCATGACGGCCATGAAGAGAGAGTTGATGTTTTCTTCAATATCCTCGACCTTATGCACCTCTTCACTGATGATGTTGTGAAGCTCGATAAGACGGTCCGTGTTGTGGGCTTTTATGTCCATCAGGGCGTAAATGCCGTTATTGGTTTTGGCATAGTGTGAATAGATATAATGAACCAGGCTGCTGTCCCCCAAGATGGCATTGATTCGTTTTTGCAGGATTTCATTGGTAAAGACAGGCTGCCTCATGGGTTTGTCGCCTGGATTGAAAATAGAGATCCCCTGACCGAGGCGCCTGCTGAACTGATAGGGCTGAGCATAAATCATTTGAAAGACTTTCTCAGGCCTTTTCAGTCTTTCCAGCAGGGCGCTGTAAAGGGAACTGCAAATGGTGCAGGGGGTTTCCCGGAAAACCCATGCATAATCTTTTTCAGAGGACAGGATGTACTTGAATTCGTCGTTTTTAAAGAGGTCGTCAAAAAATTCCCGTCGGAAGTGCTTGGGTATGATCATGATCGGGTTGTCATGGCTCGGGCATGGGATTTCGATAAATTCCTCGTCGTTTTGAAGAAAAGGTTTTTCGATGTGCTGCTCCTCCCAATCCTCCCCAGCGGCTTTCATAAGGATTTGAATGAGCTTTGCGGCTGAAGGCGATGTCTCTCGATCATTGAAATTTTCGAACATCTTTCTGTCAATTCTCCAGATTATCTCATAACGAATCCCTTCTTCGGAATGGGAATATTCCTCAAATTTTCTGAGCATGTTGTTCAGGAAGGTGCTTTTGCCGCATCCGGGCGGGCCTTCAAAAATGTAAATTTTATTTTGCTGCGCGCCATGTCTCATCGCTTCGACAAGACCGATTAATCGGTTCGCAAAGAGACGGTCTGCAAAAAAGGGGTTGTCAACACCATCGATAAAGAGCCGGCTGCAGTCATAATTTACATATTGAATGGATTCAGGATCATCAGGATACTCATCTTCCCCTTTACCCACATAGAATTTGACCATATCGTGAAAGGAATGGAAAATGTTCCGTATGACAATCTCCGGTTTTTCTGCAAGGATGTTCAGAAATTGTATAAAGGGAATCGCATTGCGCTGGTCCCTGTCGCTCATGCTTTGATTCAGATTGACAAATGCTTTTTTCAGACTGTCCATAATTTTCTTTGCTGTCGACTCCGCTGTTACAGTATCTTTCGGGTCAGTTTTCGGTTTTCCATGGTGTACAATACACGCTGCATGTTAATTTCCGTTTTCGGTTCGGCATCTCTGGAAGACGTTGATTTCATGAAGGGAACCGTGGAAGCCCACTTGGAGGGCGCTTCCGCTGCGGGTTCCGTTGTTTCCAGATGGATCGTTCCACCCCACAGGTGTTCAATGCCTATCATGGTGTTTTCGATATATGCTTTTACAAGCGGTTTCCCTTCAAAATGATGGACGAGATAGAGGGAATTGCTATCATTTTTATTCTGATCGATCGAAATGTGCGGGGGATGGTAAAGGGAATTCGTAACCATATCGCGGTATTTTCCGGCATTTCTGCTTTTCACATAATACTGCCATTTTGTTTTGGCTTGATTCAAGCTTCTTCCGGCCACAAAAAGCTTGTTTTTATTTACAAAGTCCTGGTCGATAAACGTGTTCGCGAACAGAAAGTCGGAGAAGGTTTCACGGATTTTGAAGATGAACTCTTTTCCTTTTCCGGTTTTCAGGTCAAACGTCTCTCGGGTGATCGAGTCGAAAATTTTTCGGAATTTTATGGAATACCTGCCCTTGTCAGCGGTATCTTCAATGTTCTGGAAAAGGCGCATGCCAAGTGCATACGGATTCAGGCCCACGCGGGGAAGAGCCGTAACACCCGCGTTTACACGGGCAAACTCAACCTCATGCCCGCTGATACGGTCATCTTGAAGAAAAAGTTTTTCATGCCAGTAACTCGCCCATCCTTCATTCATGATTTTAGTGCGGATCTGGGGCTGAAAAAAGATGGAGGTTTTCCGGACTACCTGCAGGACCGAGTTCATCCAGGTATTTTCATTTTGATTCAGATAGCGGGAGTGTTCCATAATAAACTGAAGCAGATCAACGCAGGGCCTTGGTTTTTCCGCGCAGTATTTTTCAAAAATCGTTTCGAATTCCGGATGTTTCGCCGTTACTTCCGAAAAAAAGGCCTTCTCGCCGAGATCCCCCAGCTGTTTCTGGTATTTATTGTATCTTTCGATTTCTTTGACATAGTCGTGTATGGGAACCTTCTTTTCGGATTGCAGAAAAAGATCGAAATAATAGTCCAGACGGCTTGGTTTCCGTTTGCCATCCAGATGGTCCTGACGCGACAGATCCTTGTAATACCCGACAATGTTATCGATACTCCTGGCAAACTCGATGGTGTAATCCACCCATCTTCCTTTTTCAGACCGAAGTCTCGCGAAAAGGCGTTTGTCCGAGAGCGCCTGTCCGGTAAAATCGTAGTCCCAGGTATGCCGGTAGTAAATGTTGTTTTGAAAAAAATCGATATGCGCCAGGACATGGTAGAAGATCATAACGTTCAGCCAGTCCGGATTGTTGTCGTTGTAAAATGAGATAGCCGGCCTCGTGTTGATGACCGTTTCGTAAGGATTGTTCGGATAAAGCTCATACCGACCTTTTTCCTTCAACACTTCAACGTCATGCACCCAGTAGTCATAAAGGGTGGGTATCATGAGTTTGGGGGAAAGCTCCAGGAGGTCGCGATTTGTCACAATGTATTCAAGCGTTTCATCATCGAAAACCAGGCCCGCATTTCTCGCCCTTTCCTTGCAGCCCTCCATGATTTTTTTCGTATGCTGGTCTATCAGTTCCATGTGCTGTTATTCTTCTAAAAGATGTTTGATTCCTTCGATAAGCCTGCTCTCGTCAGCGTCCTCCTGCAATACGTCCATTCTGAAAATCTTCGGATTCTGCGTCAGGAGATTCGACTTTTTCAGATATCTTTCAACCTCGCTTTCCTTTTTTGATCCGTAAGATCGTTCCGCAATGGTTATCCCGATCCGGTTGGCATACCGCAGCATTTTTTTCAACTCGGGCAGGGCCTCTTTCCCATCAGTATCCCAGTCATCTCCGTCTGTGCCATGGAAGATGTAAATGTTGTAATCTTTTGCGAGATTGTCCCTTTCAACCAGTTCGTTAACCAGTCGAAAAGCAGAAGCCACTTTTGTGCCTCCTGCCACTTTTGAATTATAATAGGTATAAAAGTCCGGCACCTCTTTTGCCTCGGTATCATGAAGGATAAACCGGGATTCCACCTGCATGGAATATTGAAATATCAACCAGCTGTAAATGAGTACATGCTGGGAGACCACAAGGCTTGTCGGCTTGCCGGACATGGAGCCTGAATAGTCTCGGAGAAAGAAAACGACCGCCTGGGACTCATAGTCTTTTTCGCGGGACAGAACCCGGTATACCTTGTCGCTTGGAGCGATGATAAAGTTTGTGGAATCGATTTGACCGGGATCCGGTATGTTTCCGAGCCCGATATTGGTTTCCACAATCTTTCTAAGGGTTGCCTTTTTGTCGAGGATCTGGCCAAATCCCCGGTTTTTATCGGTCATGTCATAGGTGTAGCGTGTCAGGGATCGCTTTTTGCCCTTGTCCTTCAGATTCGGAAGTTCGAACTGCTCGGTCAGAATTTTGCCCAGATCATAGGCGCTGGATTCGATTTCATGCGCGCCCCCTTCACCCTCGCCGGGGCCTGACGCGTCCTGTGTCCCCTCAGGCCTTACCGGCTGCTCGCCGATAATCTCTCCTTCTTCGCCCGCCCCGGAACCGCCCAGGGTCTCTTCTTCCTCTTTCCCGAACGAAGGGTCATGGATGAATTTTTCTTCAACAGTCGTTGGAACGATTACGACATTATCCTTTCCGCCTTTGCCGGGCCGGACAAGCCTTCCAACACGTATTTTACGGGGAAACCCGTCTTTTTCTCTCTGCTTGTCACGCTCAATCAGCTCATCAAGCGATCGCATCGCGGCTGTATAACCGGACATGGGGATAGATTCCCTGTGAAGGGATGTGAGATCATTCCATGCATAGAGACCTTTCGGCTGCAGCGTTGTTTCTTCTGCAAAAGCGCTTTTCGGTTCTTCGGCAACCGGATCATGGCTTCCTTCAAAGTTCAGTTCAGCTTGGATGCGTTTTTCCTGCTCAGGGGACAGGCCTCTTTTTTTTAATTCCTGATAGTATGGATACAGGTCTGATTTCATTCTGCTATACGGTTCCTGTTATTTTTCATCTTCCTGGGTGCAGAAATATTCGATTGTTTTCTGCGCGCAGGTCCGGCAGTAACCCAATTTGTTCAGCATGGTGTCGATCATGCGATCATACAGCTTTTGATTTTCTTCATTTGTCCGGTTGGCAAGCGCTCCGATAAGGCTGCCCGCGCCCGCGATATCGGATTTGAGCCGCACATCGGTGACCGCCTTGACCAGTTCAAGGTTGTCCATAAAGTTATAGTTCGGATCCAGTGAAATTTTCTGACCGTAAATTTTCCGGATGGAGGTGCGGAATGTTTCGCGCTGCTCCTCGGTTTTCAATCCGAGTCTTTCTTCCACGCTATTGATATATCGCTCGTCGATTTTGATCGCTTTCAACTCTTTGGTCTGGGGGTCCTTGAATTTCCACATTTTATCCGGGCCCAGGTTTTCAGCGTCAATACCGATGATCATGTTTACATAGTTCATGACATCCTTTCGAATGGCAAGGGGCTCATCCATGTATGCATTGAACATTTCCGTCATGATCCGCTCCCGGTAGAGTCCTTTCGCGGTTTTCAAATCCTCGAGATATTTACTTCTTTTGGTCACATCGTTGACGTAGTCCAGTATGATGCGCTCGATAGCCTTGAAGATATCGTACGCGAACATGCACTTTCCCTCGTTGGTTTCCGAGCTTTCTATCATGAGCTGAATCGCTCTTCCTAAATTTCGCTGCCCCAGACCTCCCTGTCCGAATCGTTTGGTGATATCCGGTTCCTGGTTCAGGGTGTCGATTACCTCGGTGAGTGTTTTTAAGCTTTTTTCACCGGCAACTTCTCCTGCCGCAAGCTTCATGGTTTCAATGGGTGTCAATTTTTCACTGCGCGGAAGCCTTGAAAGGACAATCGCAACCGATGATGCATAATTAAGGTTGGGATCCTGGTGAAGCGTCTCCATGCTGAGCGTTGATTTTGAATCACTTCCAATTGCATATTTTGTCAGTTTTTCCTGAAGTTTATAGTTGGTGTTATGCGAAACGTAACAGACCCGGCATCGGTCCACAATCGGTGCTTCTTCTTTTTCTTCTAAAAATCGATTGAATTCCGAGTTGTTGCTGGTGGCGATAATCAATGTGTCAATGGGCCATTTGAATCCGTCCATTTCAATATTTCGATTTTGTATGACCCCTAAATATACCTGCACCAGGTCTTTTTTGTTTTTATAAATTTCATCGCTGAAATGAATTCCTCCGCCGGCAACCCTGGCCAGGGCGCCGCGCCTGAGGTCAAAGCGGTATGGATTGTTGGTGTCGGTGATATGAAGAAGACGCTGTATCGATTCTTCACCCAGGAGGTCTACGGCAGAAGAGGTTATCTTGTCTTTCGCGGGATATTTCCCGGTTACCGTTCCCAGGCTTTCGGTAAGCGGAACCGGAACGATTTGAATAAAGTTCAGCATCTGGTTTATTTTGCCGTCCATCAGTTCGCGGATGCCATTCCAGATATATCCGCTGCAGGCGCCTAAAGGGCGAAAGTTTTCATAAAACGTTTCGATTTCTTTTTCTGAGAAGCCGATTTTCTGGGCCAGAAATTTTTTATTCTGGTCCGATTCCTCGAAAAGGTTCATCGCCAGTATCATCGGGTCTTCATATGTCTGGGACTCAATTGAGGTAATTCGTCCGTAGCCGTCTATTTTGTCGAGGTTTACGAATTTGAAGGTGTATTTTTTATTTTCCGGAACCATCAGAAAGTTCCGGTATCTTTCGCAGAGGTAGTCCACGAAAAAGGTTTTGCCGTTTCCGGGCTCACCGACGAGTACATATGCCATTTCCTTTGAGGATCCCCCCTCCGCGGCATCTTTGACATAGGAGACAAAACTGTTCAGCTCGTCGTACATTCCAATGATATGTTTTTTTCCGATTCGGAAAATTTCAAAGTCATAGGTGGTTTTACCGTTTACCACCACTTTGTCTATTTTTTTTTCCAATATCATCCTGGATACACTTTGAAATGCATTCTCGAAAATTCGTTTGCCCTCTTTGACAGCAGTCAGATGTTGCTGGAGAGTATAATTGGGTTTGGTGGCCATGTTCCCTCCCGTGTAAGGTGATTATCCTGGAAATACCGCTATGTTGGATTGATAAAATGGTTAAGATCGCTGCTTTATTATGACCGGTAGACCATCATATTTCAATAAAAAGTTTTTCGGGACACATATTGTTTCCAGATGGTTGCCGTATAAAAAGTGGTGGAAAAGACACGCCCTATTGTTTTACATATCCCCACGCTGTCAGGCGCTCATAGGCGTAAGCAGCCTTTTCTCCCTGGTTGACGGCCTTGAGATAGTTCTGATATTCCTGTGCAGCGCTTTTGATATTTTCCATCTGCTCCAGACAATATCCCTTGTAAAAGGTTGTATTGGGGTTGCCCGGAAGTATTTTTTCGTATTTTTCAAACTGGTCGAGGGCATTGTCGTATTTTTTCTGTTTCATTTTTGAAAACCCGTTAAGATGCCATGATCCGGCTTCTTCCGGAAAAACCTGTCCCGCGGTTTCCGCAAATCGCTCAGCTTGAGCGTAATTTTCCATCAGCAATTGACATTGCGACATCATCAACAGGCCTGCATAGTCGTTGGGTGCGACAGAGAGCGCGTTTTTGAAATGGTCTTCCGCGGAAGGATAGTTTTGCGCGGCCATCTCCTTCTCTCCCTGCTGCATGGATTCAATGGCAGGTTTTATCTTGCGAAGCCGAGCCGTATGATCCATGTACCGTTCCCGGTAAAGGGGATTTTTTTTGGCGGGCTGATATTTGGTCTGGATTGTTTTAAGTGCGGTGTCGTACCGTTCATCACTCATGGGATGGGTTGAAAACATCAGCTCTATGGCGTTGGGTTTATGTTTGGACATGCTTCTCAGCATATCCATCAATCCGGAAAATCCGTCTGGATTATATCCGGACCGGGTCATATATTCCAATCCCAGAGAGTCTGCTTCACGCTCATTATCCCTGCTGTAGGATGCGAGAAGAGCGCCGGCGCCGATCATGCCGAGGGTCGATGCAACCTTTGAATATGCCGGATCCTTTGTTCCCGCGTAAACGGAGATACCGCCCACGACTGCCTGCGTCAGCATGGATTGAGACATTCTTTGGGCGGTATGGCGCGCATTGACGTGGCCCAGTTCATGTCCGAGCAGGGCCGCCAGTTCCGCTTCATTGTCAAGGCTGAGCAATATTCCTCGTGTCGCGGCGATGGTCCCGCCTGGAAAAGCATAAGCATTCACATAGGTTGCATTTACCCCTTTGAATGAATACGGCATATTGGGGCGATGGGTTCGCGCTGCCATCTCTTTTCCGGTTTTATCGAGATAATCGGCAAGAAGCGTATCTCGAATCGTTCCATAGTCAGCGGAAAACTGATAGGGAGAATTTTCTTTGTCTATTTTAATTTCACTGTCTTCTGAAATAAGAATCAACTGTGATTTTCCGGTGACCGGGTTCACGGCACAGCCTGTTGCAAAGCTGGCAGCGGATATCGTTGCAAACTGAAGGAACTCTCGTCGCGTAATCGTCGATTCCAGACTTGTTTTTTTCGCTGTCATGGTTTTCTCCGAAAAATATGGGTTTTCGAAAAAGATAGACATCTTGTCATTCGGTATGAATCATAAATAAGAGCGCGCGTGATGTCAATTCGGATTCGTGCCGGAATGATTTTTTTTTGCGCATCTCTTTGTTATGCGAAAAAGACGGATGCCCAAGGGAAGATCTTGTCTTTTGATCCATAATATAAGGGTATTCTGTTTCGGATTTTATATGGGTTACTCAAATGAGAACTGCCGGGGAACAGGGGGTTCGGCTAAGGTATTTCAGGCCGCAGTCCTTCCCGGTGTTTTTCATGCCTTTTTCAGGTAGAACAAGAACAGGATATCAGCGGCAGGCCAACGTTCTGGAATGGAAACCGCTTCTTTTTCTGCCGAAAAACGATAGAGAGGTAATCATATGGAGAAGCAGACAGGGCAGGCGCCCGGACAGATTTGCCGGGAGACGCCTGCCTGCTGCCTGGATTGATTATAACCGTTGGACATTTTTAGCTGCCGGTCCTTTATCACCAATCTCTACATCAAAAATTACTTTTTCCCCTTCTGAAAGTGTCTTGAACCCGTTCATGTTAATTGAAGTGTGATGAACAAACACATCTCCTCCAGCATCCTGTTCGATAAAACCAAACCCTTTTTTGTCATTAAACCATTTTACGATCCCTTCCGGCATAACCCTGACCTCCTCCCTGCTCAATGAAAGTTACTGATTTTAGAAAGATTCCCGTAACGAAAACCTTTTCACCACAATTCCCTGATAAAGGGAATACCCCTACCCACTATCCAACAGTCTACGATATATATGGTAATTGATTAAGGTATGGAATTCTTGGAGAACGATACGTCGCATTTCAATAATTACTTCCGGAAGAGTTTAAAAAGCACATTCATGTTTCGTATTTTCGCATACAATGGTTAACAGGGATTGTTTTTGTATCCGCGCTTTTTCTTCGCGTAGTGAAGTCGTTTAAAGGGTCCCGGCGAAAACCATTCATCTTCGGTGCTTTTGGCGCAACCGCCTTTCCAACCGTGAGGAAGTTGACCGTATACATTGATTTGTGATGTGTGGACATGATTCAATGTTCCACAACTAATGACTGACGATAATCCAACTGACGATTAAAGTCAAGGTAAATCAGAGAGTTCAGCCAGGAACACTTGCATCTGAAGACCCATTTTCCTTCAAACCCCGGCGATCCCGTATTGTCGCATTTTTTTTACCATCCCCTCATGATGAGAGCCTTTCCAGTAAATTCTGTTGCATCGCGTACACATTTTAAAACGGTTGAAAAAGAGACGTGTTTTCGGCTGCAGCCGGGATAAAATGTCCTTTTTTTCTACCGGAGTCAGCAAGGTATTGCATCTTAAACAGCGTGAAAAAGGGTCAAGATGGGAGTTGAGATTAAAAAAATTAATGATTTCTTTGAGTTGGTCTTTCGGATAAATCGCCCGGACATACCGCCCAAATGTGATTTTCCGATGCTTCAGGAGTCCCAGATCTTTGCTGAGAACAATTCGTTTACTTTCATGGGCGATCGATGCGATTTCATTGTCTGACAGATCTGCCGAGATTTGTGTGTCAACCCCTGACATGCGTAAAAGCGTTGCAAGTTTCGAGACATTGAGATCCGCGATAAATCGAATTTTTTTTAAGGGATCGGGGCGCAGACAGGTTGGACAGGTGACATCAAATGGGAGCGGGATTTCAAACAGCGTAATCGTCATGGAGGTCTCCGGGATAAACCCGAAATTGACCTCTTCCTGTCCGCAGCGGATCGTTCCGATTTCCGTATGCGGGATTCCCATGGATTCGATGATATCCTTGATGGAAGCTTTTCTGCGAATCGGGTAGGTTATCAAACGGCATCCGCTGTATTTTCGGGAAAGAAGCGAAACAAGGCTCTGTGATAAAACAAGATGAAGGTTGGGCATGACAGGCACTGAATTTATCATTTTTTGTGGATGCTGGATCGATCCCCGTGGATATCCGACACGTTCGGAATTACCCTGTTTAAAGATCCCGGTATTTCATGCACGGTTGAAAAAAGTTGCGCGGTATGCGAAATTCTATTGATATCCATATCATTTTTCAAGAAGAATTTTAAGCGATTCCATTGCACCCCGCGCTTCCTGCCCCTTGACACTGGAACAGCATTTATGAGAAATTAAAGGGCATTTTCGTAATCTCAACCATCAGGGCAACCGGTTTTGTTTCCCCGGTCAACAGCAGTAACAACGGAAGGAGTATGATGAATACGGATCGAGATAATCGTTCTTATCGCGGACTATTACAATCGGATGATGGTGTTATTTCGAAAATTATCCATTCCGGAGAACAGTCCATCACATTTCAGACAGAATTCGGGCTTTCTCGGAATTTGATCGATCATCTGAGGAATCAGCCGGAGCACATTTTATTCAGCGAGCGCTCCAGGATCGCGAGGCTTGGATTTCAGATCACCTGTGAGCCGTTTTCCGCTGAAAATCTGGAGGGAGACGTGTTGACGCTTACGCAGGTTGCATCTCCTGTGATTACCGATTATCCCGGGCTTGATATGTTGAGAGAGTTCTTTGATGCAGGCCTGCCGGTTGGGCGTCTGGTGTTTTGTGATCCGGAAGCGCTTTTGACATCGGATGAGGTGCTGGCTGCCATTGAAAGATCGGATATTAAACTTCCTGCATCCACTTCAATTTCAAGTGACGGAAGAATCGTCATTGCTCCTCATAAAGTAATCTGCGAGTTAAAGGAAGGGATCACCAAAAAAACCCTGTCCCGGATTCTGCTTCATGAAGATGGCCGGGAAATTCTCAGCCGATATCAGATCCAAAAACCGGTTTCCGCACTGACAATCCCTCCCCGGAAAGGCGTTATTACAACCTGCTCCATGTATCTGAATGATCACTATATCGTTTTGCAGGGTGGATCTTCCCTGGGTCGAAACCTTCCGGCAACCGTTCTTGACCCGATTAAAACCCGTGGTATCCGGATATACCTGGAAATTGTCAACGGGAGCGATCATCCTCTGGTCAACCCGCTGATTTCCGCCCATATTTACGGCAAGACAAAGCACCGGACAGCAGATCGCAGAAAGGCCACATCTGGAATGGATTCGGAAGCTGAGTACAACCGCATGAAAGATTTCGAAACCCGGCTTTGTGAAAAAAAGTCGGCAAACTGCCACTTCCTGCATAAACCGGTAGCTGTCCTGGATAAAAAAATGAAGGATCTCGGCAACGCGCGGATATACATCAATGCTCCGGAAACTCCCTGCAGGGTCTCTAAAGCGGAGTGCACCTCCGAACGTCGAGATTTTTCCACCCAGAGCAAGTGCGTTCATGTGTATGCCACTTCAAACATCCGCAATTCCCTGAAGGAAAAGAAAGCGGTGATTGTCCTGAAATATTTTCCAAACATGATGGAGCACCGGGATATCGTCAACCTGGCATGTGAAGGCAGAATTGAATCGATCTATTTTTATGAGCCTTCCTGTGAGCACGGGCCGTTTCTCTCTCAGCAGGATCACCACAGGCTCCAGGAATATCATACGTTCGGGATAGACGTATACTGGGTTTGCGAACTGAATCGCCGCATCATGATTCATACCATGCGGGATGGAATGGGCTATTTCGTTGTTCCGGAGCGGCTTGCTGATTTTCATAAATCCATGCTTTTCGCCTTTTACGGTTCTACGATGGAGCTGTCCGAAGACGGTGTAAAAAGGCTGGGGAAGCTTATGGACGCTCTAGTCGGCTTCTGGGGCGGAAACATCGGCATTGTAACCGGAGGCGGCAGCGGCGTGATGGAAAAGGCCAATGAACAGGCACGGGAAAGAGGAATCCTTTCAGGCGCGAATTTTCTGGATATTACCGACCAGTCAATGACCACGGATGTGGATTTCTGCCAGGTATTTCAGGCAACGTGCCGTCACAGCCGCCAGAAATGGTTTGAGGTGACATCCTTTCCGATCTTCAATATCGGAGGACTTGGTTCACTGGAAGAACTGGGAATCACCCTGTGCAACATGAAGCTTTCCATTATGGAACCGGTTCCCATTATTCTTTTCGATACCGAGGGTGGATGCGATTTCTGGGAAGGAATGAAACATCAGATTCAAACCATGGTGAGAAGCGGAAGGGCGCCTGCCTGGATTGAAGAAAATATTGTGGTAACCAATGACCCTGAAACAGTTGTTGCGGTTTACCGGGAGCGGCTTCAGCTGTTTTAGCCGTGCCGGAGCCCAATGGCCGGTTGCATTAGAATGACAACCCTTGTTACAACGCCATTATCTTTATCGTATCTGTAAAAAGAAAAAATGCTCCGGCCAGGAGGATGTGAAATGGCAAAGGTGAAAATGGTTCCCGGTATATGGGGAGCGTTAACCGCCGCAGAAGCCCTCACCAGCAAGCAGATACAGGAAAAAGCATCCGCCCTGCTGTCGCAGATGACTCTTTTGGAAAAGATTCATCAGATGTCGGGCGACACTCCCCGGATACCGGGCATGGTCGAGATGCAGTTGGCATATAACAAAAGACCGTATCCGGCTGGTGAAAATTTTCGTCTGGGCATACCGGGCATCCGTTTTACAGATGGTCCCCGTGGTGTTGTCATGTCCGCTTCAACCTGTTTTCCGGTGACAATGGGACGGGGGGCGACATGGGACATGGAGCTGGAAGAGCGGGTAGGAGATGCCATCGGTGTGGAGGCAAGGTCACAGGGGGCCAATTATTTTGGCGGTGTGTGCATCAATCTGCTTCGCCACCCGGCCTGGGGGCGTGCACAGGAAACATATGGCGAGGATTCATTTCATCTGGGTGAGATGGGGGCATCGCTTGTTCGGGGAATCCAGCGGCATGTCATGGCCTGTATCAAACATTTCGCCGCAAACAGCATCGAGAATACGCGTTTCAAAGTAGATGTCCGCTTAAATGAACGGGCGCTTCACGAAGTCTATCTGCCTCACTTCAAGCGATGTGTCGATGAAGGGGCTGCCTCGGTCATGAGCGCGTATAATAAAGTGAATAAAGAGCATTGCGGTCATCATGCCCATCTGCTTCGGGACATTTTAAAAGGACAATGGGGGTTTGAAGGATTTGTCATCTCCGACTTTTTGCTGGGCATTCGGGATACCCATGCGGCAATTACCGGCGGTCTGGACATCGAGATGCCGTTTGCCTGGCATTATGGCAGAAAATTGCATAAACTGCTTGAATCCGGGCAGGTGTCGGAAGCACACATCGATGATGCGGTTTTCAGGATATTGAAACAAAAAATCAGGTTTGCGCAAATTGGTGAACCAAAACGATATGGCCCTCACCAGACAGCATGCAGCGCACACACGGTTTTAGCCCGGGAGGTGGCTCAGAAATCGATTGTATTGCTGAAAAACAATGCTATCCCGGAAACCGGAAAACCCTTACTGCCCATCGATAAATCAGAGATCAAACAGCTGGCTGTCATCGGCAGGCTTGCCTCAGCGGAAAATATTGGAGATAAAGGCAGCAGCATGGTGCATCCTCCATATGTCGTGACGCCTCTTGCGGGAATAACGGCAGCCGTCGGTGCCGGAGTCGAAGTTCATGTTGATCATGGCAGGGATATACAATCCGCCGTGAAAACTGTCTGTAATGCAGACGCCGTCATCGTTGTCGTGGGATATACCCATCGGCAGGAGGGCGAATATATTCCATTCTCGCCCAATGGCGGAGACCGGGACTCTCTTTCTCTCACCCGGCATGATGAGGCTCTGATTCAAGCCGTTTCCGCGCGGAATTCCAATACCGTTGTCATCCTGGTGGGCGGGAGTGCAATCATTACCGAATCCTGGAGAGATGGCATTCCGGCCATCCTGATGGCCTGGTATCCGGGCATGGAAGGCGGAAACGCGATTGCGGATGTTCTGTTCGGTGATGTCAATCCCAGCGGCAAACTTCCATGCAGCTTTCCCAAATCCAAAGATCATCTTCCTTTTTTTGACAAAAAGGCAAAATCCATTGAATACGATCTGTATCACGGCTATCGTTTTATGGATAAAAACGCTTATGAGCCGGCCTTTGCTTTTGGTTATGGCCTTTCCTATACCACGTTTACATACAGCAATCTTCAGCTGGCTGAATCTGAAATAAGCCCGGATGGAACGCTTCAGGTCAGTGCGGATATCACCAATTCCGGTGAAATAGTTGGGGATGAAGTCGTTCAGTTGTATATCGGATGCAGCACGTCCAGGGTAGACCGTCCAATGAAAGAACTGAAAGGGTTTGTTAAAATAAGACTGAATCCCGGTGAAACAGTTCAGGTTGATTTCAGGATTCCCGCAAAGCAGCTCGCCTACTATGATGAAGACCGTTCGGACTGGGTTGTTGAACCGGCGGATTACACGGTATATGTGGGTTCATCCGCTCTGGTCAATGACCTGCCGGGCGAACGGTTTCAGATCAGAGGGAACTGATTCGTGCTCATTTCGCATTCCGGATGGCATCGATTC
>JAWOIJ010000073.1:0-24035 GCA_046484745.1 Desulfobacterales bacterium
GATTTTTTTCTCTTATTTTTCTGAAATCCCACAGGATTTTAAAATCATAAAGAGTCCGGGGGCGGCGCAGCAACGCCGCGAACATATCAGATAACATCCGTAAACGCAATTTTCTTTGATCATAAAGGGTTCCGTCAACATCAAAAATGACAGCTTTCATATCAGTTCTGCTTATTATAGCGTTCCGGGAAGTATTTATTATAAAAAAAGCAATCCCCAACCGGCAGGTAATCCGGAATGTCATACCATTTTTCAAGGGCTTTTTTTAAAAACCGGTCCCGATAGAGTGTATAGTGAAACCCCTCTCCAAGGGCGATGTTAAAGCGGTTTTCCCTTATGGTTATTGAATCAAACGTCAGTTTGTCAAAGTAGATGCTGTAATCGTCTTTGATGCCAGATGTAGACAGGACAAGAATGTTTTTGCCGTCAAGTTCCCGGAAATCGGTAACCTTGTCATCCTCTCTTCCAAATTTTGAATTATCATGAAAAACAATCACATCTTCCCCGCTGAAATAATTAAGAGCACCTGAGGTCCAGTACCCATTGGTCCCGAGAATATAGTTGTCTCCATATTTTTCTTTGATCTTTTCAACAAGCTCATCCCCGTGGGTGCAGAGTACAAGATCACGATAATGTTCATGGTTTTTAAATGTCTCCACCGGCAGGGCCAGAACGATAAAAATAGGAATAACGTGTATCAGGCTGAACAGGGCCGAGTACCTGACCGCTTTGATTAACTCCTCTTTGTTCAGGTAAACCAGAAGCATAAAAAAGAAGGGATAGAATGCAATATACCAGTGCAGGCCTGTTTCCTGGAAGGATACAACTCCGAAAATAAGAATGGGAATGAGGAACAGCCAGAAGAAAAGATTTTTATATTTTTTGACATCTTCTTTCAGCTCTCTTCTGTGCCTGCCAAGGTAAAAGAGACACCAGGGAGTGGCGAGATAGAATTGAAAGGCGATATAACTCAGAAATCCGCCATAATCTGTCCGGATACTCCGATTGCGGTTGAATACATTGAACATCACATTTGTCCAGCAGTGGGTATAGTTCCAGTAGAGATGCAGCAATACGAATGGAACCGCTCCTGCCAGAAAAATGAAACAATACCGTATCGCCCGTTTTTTTTTCGGATGAAAAATCAGGGAGACGATGACTGCGATCAGAAGAAGCCCTGAAAAGTATTTGCTTAAAACCGCAAGGCCCAGGAAAATTCCGGAGATAAAAATATGGGCGCCCTTGTCCCGGTATATGCCGTAACAGAAGAACATTCCGGATAAAAAAACAAACAGAAACAGGGCAGTATCCGTGGCCATGGGAACAAACAGGATATTCAGTGGCGCGACGAGAAAAACCAGCGATACCAGCTTCGCCTTCACCGGGTCATCATATACACGCTGAACAAAAAGGAGGATTCCCAGGGCGGCAATAATACCGCAGAGGATCGGAAAGAGCCTGAGGTAAAAAATGTGAGACCCCAGAGAGGAGAAGGCATAGATAATCCATCCGGTCATTGGCGGATGATCATAATAATTGCCATCAAGATGCTGGCCCAGCGTATACCAGTAAACCTCATCCGATATGACCGGGAAAAACCCGGCAAGAAGCAGTTTGATGCCGATGACTGCGATGAAAATTTTTGTGTAGTGTTTTTCCATTTTTAATTTTAGAACCATACCTGCTTCAGACATATCTTTCAACCAAAACCCGATTTTGCTTCAACGTGGCACGGGAACAGAATCGAAATAGATGCAGATAACAATTGTTGAAACGAAAATATTATATGTCGGTATATAAAAAAACTGCAACGATTTATAATATTTTTCAAATTCAGCTTTGCAACTGACGGAACGCTCCAAATGCCGCAATCAACGAATGAGAGGATTCCGGGTCGCTCTTTTAAGGGAACATCCATGATAAGGTTCGTCAAGTATATGATAAACCTCTCCCGGCACACCCCGAAAACATCCGGGAGTGCAGCGGCCCACTGAATACCTCTGCCGGGTTCTGTAACCTGTTCTTGACATGAATTCATAAATAATACATATGGAATCCTATGAATACAGAAAATAGCCGGATATATATACTCGCAGCCTGGAGTCTGATTGCAGGGCTGACAATTTTCAGAATATTTTACGCAGGTGCATTTCTTCTGGTAGCGGATGAAACAAACTACTGGCAGTGGGGCAGGCACCTCGCACTGGGTTATCATGACAATTCCCCCATGATCGGGTGGGCCATCAGGCTGTCGACCGAACTTTTTGGCCAGACCGAGACGGCTGTTCGTCTCCCCTCAATTCTTTCAATGTCGGTTGCGTGCCTGTTCCTTGTCGCAATAGCGCATCGATATATAAGCCCTGCAGCGGCATTCAACACCGCACTGTTGACCCAGGGAATTTTTGAATTCAATGTGGGTGGTCTTCTGGCCACCACGGACGCATTGCAGGCAGCGGGATGGGCGGGTACAAGCTATTTTGTCCTGCGCGGTTACGAAAGCGGAAAGTGGTCTCACTGGCTTCTTGCCGGGGCCTGTTTCGGCTTTGGAATGCTCAGCAAATACACCATGGTCATCTTTCTCCCAGGGGCATATATCTTCGGGCTTCTATCCAGAGAACACCGGAAAAGGCTTTTCTCCATCCGTCCATATGTCGGTCTGTTTTTAGGTTTTTTACTGTTTTTGCCGGTTATTTACTGGAATGCCGAAAACGGATGGAAATCCGTAAAGCATGTTGCCCATATCGGCGGTGCAAATGAAAGCATTTCATTTCATATCAAATATTTTGGTGAGTATCTGGGGTCCCAGGCGGCACTTCTTTCCCCCCTGGTTTTTCTACTGATCATCCTCGCCTGGATCAATGTTTTCAGAAAGGACGGCCGGCAATGGATTTATAAATATCTGTTCTGGACATCATTTCCCATGGTTGCCCTGTTCGCGATTCTCAGCCTTCATACACGGGTCTATGGGAACTGGCCGGGTGCGGGATATCTGACGGCGTCGGTTCTGGCGGCGGCTTTTTATGCCCGAAGAAAATCTTCCAGAGAGGGGAAACCCGGAATCGGGCAGCGGCTCTGGCCATGGGCGAACGCGACCTCCTATTTGCTTACCGCAGTTGTGTTGATTCATGTTGTCTGGCTGATTCTTCCTCTTCCAAGACACCTGGACAGGGTTGCCAAAGAGACCATCGGCTGGAAGCATCTTGGCAGAGAAGCGGGAATCGTGATGAAGGCCATGCCCAGGCAGGACAGAACCTTTCTTTTCGGAGACAGCTACCAGTTGGCGAGTGAACTCGCTTTTTACACTCCGGATCAGCCGAAAACCGTCTCCATAAACAAATGGAGAAGACCCAATGTCTACGATTACTGGTGGGAAGATACGGATTTGTTGGGTTGGGATGCGGTTGGCGTAACGATCGCTTCCGAAGACCATAAGCGCAAACTGATTGAGGTGTTTGAGCGTGTTGACGACCCCATAAAGGTGGAAACCTTTCGTGATCCGGTTTTTGGCAAAGCAGACCGATTCAGGGAGCCGGACAATGTGTTTTATATCTATCGGGCTTATGGCTTCAAAGGGGGATTGCGCTGGCAGCCGAAAAACAAGTCGGATATTCGTGCCGAAAGCAGGTAATATAACGGCTTGTAACCATGATTGAACCATTCAATAGACCGTATCCCTCATGACCCATTCGCCTTACCGGGCAGGACTTGTCGTTTGCGTTTTCTCTTTTGCCGGCGGTTTTATGATTTTTCACGAGCGCGGTTAAATTCTGAAACCACAATAGATTCAAAAGGGTAGAAAGATGATATTGCTGAATATCCTCTTTCTTGACAACGATGAGTTTATCTGGTAATCTGGTAAAACCACCAGCCAGAAAAGGAGGGATATGATAGCTGAACTGAGACCGATAAAAACAGAGGCGCTCAAAGATATCTGTGTTGCCCGCTTTGAGGAACTGATTATTTCAGGAAAGCTGTCGCCGGGGCATAAGCTTCCATCTGAAAGGGAGCTTGCGTTGCAGCTCGGTGTCAGCAGACCCGTAGTCCATGAGGCGCTTGTTGATATCTCCTCAAAAGGACTGGTTTCCCTGAAGCCAAGAGTCGGTGCAATCGTCAATGACTACCGAAAGGATGGTTCCCTGGCGCTGTTGAACTCTCTTGTCAACTATCGCGATGGAAAGCTTGCGCCAAAGCTCCTGGACGGACTGCTTGAAATGAGAATCCTTTTTGAAATGGAAAATGCGAAACTGGCAGCCCGGAATCGTACGGATCTGCAAGCCCTGGAACTGAAGAAAATTGTCAAAAAGGAAGCGGATGAAGATCACCGGAATATCGACATTCTGATTGAGCTTGATTTTGAGTTCCATCTTCTGCTGGCAATGGCCACCGATAATTTCAGCTATCCGCTTCTTCTGAATTCTTTTAAACAGGTTTACACCAATCTCACCGGATTGTTTTTTCGCGACGCTTCTGTCATTTCGGTTGTGTTGGAATTTCACAACAATCTTGCAGACGCGGTGGAAAAAAGGGATGAAAAAACAGCACTGAAGATTATGGAGAGCCTGCTTTCACATGGAGAGCGGCATCTGAGATCCATAATCATAGAATAAGGAGGTCATGATGAGCGTAGCTGCTTTAAAAAAGAGCATTCCGGGTATTAAAGCGCCAAAAAAACTTTCTGTAAGGGTTTCCTGGCTCAGGAACTATTATTTCAAAGGGACGGATCGGTCATGGGACAATGAGTTTACCAGCTGGACAACCGGGACTCCATGGGATGTTCAGTTCAACGAGATGACATTTTACATTGTTCCTGAAGCTTATATGCTCATGCAGACAATGCTGGGATCCTATCGTCAGGCAGCGAGAAAGGTGGACCTGGACAAGGATTTCTGGTCCTGGAGTCTTCCGGAGCGAAGGGCATGGTTTGTTCGGGAAACCATGGTTCATTATGTGCCAAAGGAAATTTTGCCGGGTGACCTGATTGCAGGGGGAAGGTTTAATATTCAGACCTCTCTTTGTCTGAATAAAAAGGAACAGAAAACCTATAACCGGCTGACGGTTGGCAAAAACGGAGCAAGGGGCAGGATGAAATGGTTTCATGATCATGGTTATGGCAATGCCGGCGCCACGAGCGGCCATCTTATTCCCGGGTATGAGGTTGCGCTGAAAATCGGGTGGAAAGGGATTCACAAGGACCTTGAAGAAAAATACAGCCGGCTTGCAAACCAGGAAAAAAATGGCCCTAAAGGCGCACAGCTGCGAGCCATGATGACGGCTGCAACCATGCCGAGAGATGTTGCAGCAGAATATGCGAAACTGTGCCGGGAGCTTGCGGATAAAGAAAAACAAAAGACCAGGAAGGAAGAACTTTTGCAGATGGCAAAAAATCTTGATCAGGTGCCTTGGGAGCCTCCTGAAACATTCTGGGAGGCGGTTCAAGCCCTCTGGATCACCCACATGCTGATCATGAGTGATGAAAATTATCCTGGCCCGGGTGTCTCTTTTGGAAGGATTGATCAGTATCTTCTTCCTTTTTGGAACCATTCTATTGAAAAAGGAATGAACCGGGAGTTCGGCAAGGAGATCTTAAAGTGCTTCTGGATCCATTGCAACACGGCATATGACGCCATGATCCGAAATGGCAATCAGGGAATCACCGCGGGATTCGGACAGCTCATTACGCTTTCCGGGATGGGAAAAGACGGCAAGGATTTGACCAATGATCTTACGTATGCCTTTCTTGAGGTTATCGATGAAATGACACCCATCCTTGAACCCAAACCAAACGTAAGACTTCATCGAAACTCGCCGGATGCGCTTTTGGACCGCCTGGTGGACATGATATCTTCCAGTCAGGGGGCTCCTTTTTTACTCAATTTCGATGAACGTTCAATGGCAGGAATGATGCTTGAAGCGGAAAAGTCCGGCATCTCCCATTTGATTCATAAAGGAAATGTGCATGACTATGCGCCCGTGGGCTGCCTTGAAAATACCATGGTTGGAAACGACAGATCGGGAACGGTTGACAACAACCTGAACCTTTTGAAAGCGGTTGAACTTGCCATGACCGGGGGACGGGATATGCTTCCATATAAAAACCCCATGACGGGCAAGGAGGAGAAGATTACCCAGGATGGCCCTGCCACGGGAGATGCGACCGCGTTTGCATCCTGGGAGGAATTCTGGGATGCCTATAAGACACAGACCGGGTATATCATAAAGAAATGTGTTGATCTGTATGAATCCTCCGAATCCATACGAACCCGATTTTTCCCCACGCCATACCTGTCCTGTCTTGTAAAGGGTTGCGCTGAAAAAGGCCTTGATGTTACGCAGGGAGGAGCTGAAATCAGCCACACAACGATCGAGGCGGTGACATATGCCACGACAGTTGATTCCCTGCTTGCAATTCAATATCTGGTATTTGACGAAAAAAAATGCACCATGGCGGAATTGATCGAAGCGATGAAAAAGAACTGGAAAGGGTATGAAGTCCTTCAGACCATGGCAAAAAACAAAGCGCCCAAGTATGGCCGTGATGACGACAAGGCGGATGAAATAGCATCCAGGGTGATGACGCTTTGGTGCAATGAAACCTGGAAACATAAAACCATTTCAACAGGCCGGCAATTCAGGCCGGGAATGTTGAGCTGGAACTACTGGGCCGGCGATGGATATATCATGGCCGCCAGTTCCGACGGACGTGAAAAAGGGCAGTTTCTTTCCAATGCGATCTGCCCTGCAAATGGAGCGGATATCAACGGTCCCACAGCTAATACCAATTCCGTCGGGAAAGTTCTGGGCGGAAAGTCGGAAACAGCCGGACACTGGGAGGATTATGTCAACAGGCTTCCCAATGGAGCCAGCCACACCATTACATTTAATCCATCGATTATCAAAGATCCGGAACACAGAGAAAAGTTCAAGGCATTTTTAAGAGGGTACACTGAAAATGGGGGAACCGCTCTTCAGATCAATATGCTTGATCCGGAAATCTTGCTGGACGCCCAGAAAAATCCTCAGGACTATCGACATCTTCTTGTGCGGATAACCGGCTATAACGCTTATTTTACAACGGTCGGAAGAGAACTTCAGAATGAAGTGATTCAGCGGGTCAGTCATAATGCATTTTAATGTTTTTTGAGTGAAGTAAGAAAGCCATGAACAGATCAAACCGAAATGGCATTCTCAAGGCTCGGATTCTTGAAATCCAGCGGATGTCCACAGAGGATGGACCGGGTATCCGGACAACCGTTTTTTTCAAAGGATGCAGCCTGCGATGCGCATGGTGCCATAATCCGGAGAGCATTTCACCAAAGCCTCAGGTTCAGTGGGTTGGATCGCGGTGCATCGGGTGCAGGACTTGTATTGAAGCATGCCGGTCCGGAGCCCTTTCTTTAGAGAAGGATGGAATGAAAATAGACCGATCCCGGTGTATCGGCTGCGGTACCTGTGCGGAAGAGTGTCCATCAACTGCAATGGAAATTCTGGGAAAAGAGTGGACTCTTGATGACCTGATTCATGAAGTGATAAAGGACCGGGCATATTTTGAGAAATCAAAAGGAGGTGTAACGGTTTCCGGAGGAGAGCCGGGAATGCAGGCGCAATTTGCGGCAAACTTTTTAAAATCGCTCAGGGAAAGAGGCCTGCATACCGCACTGGATACATGCGGTCTGTGTTCCAAAGAGGCGTTTGACCTGCTTCTTCCCTATTCATCGATGGTGCTTTATGATCTCAAGGAGATCGATCCTGAAAAGCATAAAAAGTTTACCGGTGAAACCAATGAAAAAATTTTACGGAATCTCCTTTATGTCGCAAAATATATGAAGTCCCATTTGTATCCTTCGACACTGTGGATCAGGACCCCTGTAATTCCGGGATTGACAGCCGAAGTGGAAAACATTTCGGGCATCGGAAGGTTTATTGCAGAGAATTTCAACAATATCGTTGCTCGATGGGAACTTTGCGCTTTTAACAATCTTTGCAGAGATAAATATATAAGGCTCGGGCTGGATTGGATCTTGAAGGACAGTCCTCTTTTAAAAAAAGATTTTATGGAAACGCTTGCCGGAGCTGCAAGAAGCTCCGGAGTGGATCCGGGTATTGTATTCTGGAGCGGCTCCACCCGACTTGAAGAAGATATTCTGCCGGATAGTGAAAGGGTTGCGGAGTAAACAAAAACATTTCGGTTAACTCGGGGGTTTACTACAAGAGGAGGTCATACGATTATGCCGGAAAAAAAGACAGCATTTGATGCGGATGAGATAGCAGCTTTCAAACCTGAGGAAAAAATCGGCCTTGTCGCTTCCGTAAACCCGGAGGGGCGCGCGCATATTTCATTGATAACATCGATCCAGGCCGCGGGGCCCAACTTGCTGACACTGGGTGAGTTTTGCAAGGGAAAAAGCAAGGAATTTATCCAGAAGACCCGTAAGGTCGGATTTTTGATTATGACGCTCGACAGAAAGATGTGGCGTGGTAAAGCAAGATGGACCCATCTCAGAAAGGACGGGCCTGAGTTTGAGGCCTATAACAATCTTCCCATGTTCCGGTATAATGCCTATTTCGGCATCAATACGGTTCATTATCTTGATCTTGTCGAAACAACTGAAAAAGAAAATCTACCACTTCCAAACATTGTATATGCATCGCTTCTCACAAAATTTGCCAAAGGCGGTTTGCAGACGAGAAACACAGAGAGGATTCTCAGGCCGTTTGCGGAAGACATTTTTAACAGGCTGGATGCGCTGAAGTTTATCGCGTGGGTGTCTGATGACGGTTTTCCGGTAATTGTCCCGTTGCTTCAGTGTCAGGCCTCCGACAGTCGAAGGCTGGCTTTTTCCACCCATGCCTATAAAAATGAATTAAAGAGGATTCCGAAAGGCAAGGAAGTTGCTGTTTTTGGGCTTACCATGAAAATGGAGGATGTTCTGGTTCGGGGGAAGTTTTTGGGTTTTCAACATTCACGGTTCATTGAGGTTGGAGGCATCGACATTGAATGGGTATACAATTCCATGCCGCCCTGCCACGGGCAGATTTATCCTGAAGTTGCATTGAAGCCGGTTGTAAATTTTTAAACGATATTTTTCACAAAGAATGGCAGTACGATTTTTTGGCTTTTATTCGGTCGTTCAATAGATATCTTCAGGATTTTGTGTATTATACCGGAGGATATTTTTTAAATGCGTATAACTGTCCAAATCCATGGTGGTGAACTCAACGGCAATTCCGCTATTCTCCTTGCGGATCACAGATCCATGCATGTTTAGAACGAATTTTTCCGTCATCCCGGTCAGGTATATCTCGATATCGCATTTCGTATTCAGGGCAATATTTTCATTTGTATGAATAAACACACCCTTTAAGCTGAGATCTTTTGAACTTCCTTCTATATTCAGTTCAGACAGATCTGTTTTTAAAGTGATTTTGGTTTTAAAAGCTACTCGTTGTTTTTTTCGCTTCTCATGATCTTCGAGTGACATTATGAATGGGTTCTCCAATCAGCAGCGATCCATTGTATCAATTCCGTTTCACCGAATTTTTTGCATCATAGCATTTGGATATGAATCTGTAAATATATAATAATAGACAATTTTTCTCCAAACAATTCATTATGGGAGAAAGAGGAAGCGTTGTTTCAGTTTATTTTCCCTTCCGCATAAAGGGAAAGAAAAGCCTCCACATATTTTGGATCAAACTCGGTGCCGCTGTATTTTTTTAAACTGGTTAAAATGATTTCCGGCGCCAGCTTTTTTCGATAAGCACGGTCAGATGCCATCGCGTCATAAACATCCGCAACCTTTAAAATCCTTGCCAGACGGGGAATTTCTTCTCCCTTGAGTCCGTCCGGATAGCCGCTGCCGTCAAATCGTTCATGATGATGACGTATGATTTGCTGATGCTCATCCCACATCCCAAGCTGTCCGATGATTTCTGCTCCAATATTCGGATGTTCTTTGATTTTTTCCAATTCTTCTTTTGTAAGCTTGCCGGGTTTTAACAGTATCTCATCACGAATACCGATTTTACCGATATCATGAAGCAGACTGGAGATTTTCAAAATATCAATTTCTTCATCGCTGCATCCTGTTTTTTTGCCGATTTTTATTGATATCTCGGTCACTCTGTTCGAGTGCTCTGTGGTATACGGATCTCTAACTTCCAGAGCCTTTACAAAGGCTTTCAGGGTTGTCATTAATCCTCTGTTAATATGCTCGTAAAGAGCCAGATTTTCAATTGAAGAAGCGGCTTTCTGTGTCATAAAGGACAAATAGTATAACTCTTTATCAGAAAAGCGTTTATCGCCATGTTTTGCCGAGGCTGTCAGCACACCGAATACCTTTTCCTGTATTTTCAGAGGAACCACCATCAATGAAAGATTTTTATCCACGTTTTTTTCTGTATTTTTGTTTTCGGAGACAAGAAGCGGAATTTCATCTTGAACCGTTTCCATAATCATCCGGGCAAGCTTACTGTCTGCTTTCAGCGACTTCCCTGTTGTTTCGGGCGGTAGATCCTTTCGACAGGTTTCAGAAAAAAATGAGGCGACCTCAAAGGGGGTGTTTTCAGAATCGCTGATTACGAAAAATTTTGATTCATCCGCATGCGTCAGCTCCACTGCAATTTCGACAATAAACTTGAAAATATCTGCTGTGCTGCTTATTGCGGAAAGATCCGCCATTATTTTATTTAAGACCAGAAGTTCTTCAAGCTTATAAACAAGTTCATTGTTGAGCCTCACGAGGCGTTCCTTGCCCTCTATCTCTTTTGATAAAAGAATATTTTTTATGAACAGTTGACGTTCCCGCAGAACTCTCTGTACGCATATTTCCATCTGATTTAAATTTACGGGTTTGATAAGAAAATCGACAACACCATTTTTTAATGTTCGAATTGAGTTTTCAAGGGAAGGATATCCGGTCATAACGATTATCGGAATCGTATTATCCAGTTTTCTGATCTCTTCCGCGAGCTGCAGGCCATCCATTTCAGGCATATTGATATCGGTGAAACAGCATATGATTTTTTCTTTGGATAATACCTTGAGCGCTTCAATTCCGTTCTTTGCCGTTACAACCTGGTAACCCTTGTGCTGAAAAAATTCGATTGCGATTTCAAGGATGTTTTCTTCGTCATCGACAAACAGAATTTTTCCGTTCCTGTCAAAAATCGCGTTATCCCGCGCTGGTTCTATAAACATATAACCCTTGCCATACAGTTCAATGCTTGAAGCTTCTCTGGCCGGTATATACCATGGCTGCGCCTGCTTCATTACAGGCTTCGATCGATTGATAGTCGTTTAGAGATCCTCCCGGATGTATGACCGATAAAACGCCTTCCTGAAGTCCGATATCCACGCCATCCCTGAAAGGGAAGAACGCGTCGCTTACCATGCTTGCACCAATGAGACCGCCCTTTTCATGAGAAACCGTTTCATCAATTTCCATTTTTTGGTCATGATCATGAAGATCTGTGTATGCAACACCGTATTTTTCCCAGCAATACCGATCCGCCAGTTTTCTGTAGGCTTTGTCCCTGGCGATCTCGGCAACCCCGACTCGATCCTGCTCACCGGTTCCAATTCCAACAGTAACCCCGTTCTTTACATAGATCACTGAATTGGAGGTTACCCCGGATTCAACAAGCCATCCAAAAATCAGATCATTGTATTCCTCGGAGGTCGGCAGACGGTTTATTTTGTATAATTTGCCGTTATATTCGCATTCCGCGGGTTTCAGGTTTTCTTTGGTATACGTGGTAGGCGTAAACGACCATTGCGCAATAATGCCGCCATCGATCAGACTTTTGAATTCAACGCAGCGTTTGCCGACAAACTCTTGAAGCCGATCCATATTTCCAATTCGTATTACCCGGAGATTTTTCCTTTTGCCGAGAATTTCCAAAACCCCTTCTTCAAAATCAGGGGCAACTACGACTTCAGCATATTGAGAGGCGATGGCTGACGCAGTAATTTTATCCAGAGACCGGTTTACGGCAATGCACCCGCCAAAGGCGGCAACCCTGTCGGCCATATAGGCTTTCAGATAAGCGTTTTCCATAGAGTCCGACCTGGCTACTCCACACGGATTGTTATGCTTGACAATGACAACGGTAGGGCTGTCTTTAAAATATCGAAGAATATTAAGCGCATTATCCGCATCCGTCAAATTTGTTTTACCCGGATGCTTCCCGGACTGGAGCAACTCAATATCGGATGTCAGATATCGGCCCGGCTGGATGGTTTCGATCTCCCCCAAAACAAGGTTGCCGTTAACCAGTTTGTATAATGCGGCCTCCTGGCCCGGGTTTTCACCATATCGTAACCCTTTTTGGATGTTGTCGATGGTCCAGACAACCTTCTTGTAGAAAAGGGTCTGTCTTTTGCCTTTATCAACAAAACTGATTTCCATTTCCGGGGGGAAATGGTCATCCATTATCGTTTTGTACATCTTTTTCAGATCTTCAGGCATACTGATCTCCTTTGGCTTGAAACATTTACAATTTATAACAGGCGTCCACATCGGAAAACGGCTGCGATCCCAGAAACCGGGCGATTGTGCTGTCATAAACCGAAGTGTGTTCAAATGCTTTGCAGGCAAGTTTGAACCTCGTCTCAAGCGTGGTGCATCCTTCATGCGCTTCCAGTTCCATGATAATCCGGTTATAATCGTTTGGATTCACGACAGAGGCAACTCGTAAAAAGTTTTTTGCGGAAGCCCGGATCATACAAGGGCCTCCAATATCAATATTTCCTCTGGCCTTTTCAGGCGTTACATCCTGTTTTGCAATCGCTTTCTGGAATGGATACAGATTGACCACAACCATGTCGATGGTTACCGCATTCGTACGTGCGAGATCTTCCTGATGGGAGTCATTATAGGTTTCGGTTAACAGGCCAAGATAGATTTTAAAATCAAGAGTCTTCACCAATCCTCCCTGCGTCTCGGGCTGACCGGTATACTCGGAGACCTGTATCAGGGCTGATTTCCTGTCGTGCCCCAGAATATCTTTGATCTTTCCAAATGTTCCACCGGTTGAAAAAATTTTGATTTCAGGATTGATTTCAACAAGCTTCGGTATGAAAACATCCAGTCCGGTTTTGTCTGAGACACTGACCAGGATATGGTTGATTTTTACCAGATTATCCACTTTATTCACAATATTTAAGCTCATAATTTTTTATTGGCCGGGAAATTGGAAACCGGTTGATTCCTCCTTTTCAGGTCATGATTCATGTGATTCATTTTGAAAAACGGGAACATTGTATCGTTGCGGTGTTGCACCAAACGGCATTTTTAAAATTTGTAATGCTCACTGGAGCCTTACATTAAAATAGTCAACCCGGTCAGTCAAGAAAGGAATTGAGAATAGCGGATAAGGCCGGAAAATATCATATGATTTCATGCCATTTGGATCTTCAGAGTTTGTTTGACACGCTAGGGCGATTAAATTATAGTCCATTGTTGTAAGATTATGGTTAATTTGCGAACGATCTGCCGCTGGAAAGGAGAGGAATAGTGCTTTATCTGAAATCAGGTAGTCCGGACAAAATAAAAACTCAGGCCATTGTTATTCCCGTTTTACGGGATCACGAAATTCATTCTGACACGGCATTGTCTTCCCTCATTGGGGAAGCCAAAAAGAGAAAGGAATTTAATGGTGATGAGCAGGACGAATTGATTTTTTTCGATCTGCCCCGGATGAAGGCAGAGAGAGTAATTTTTGTTGGAATGGGAAAACTATCTGAAATCAAAGCAGAGTCTTTTCGAAGGCTGGCTGGAAACACTGTCGGAAAATGTATTGCCAAGGGGCTTTCGGAAATTCTGATCGCGGTTCCTTCTCCATCTGCGGTACAAATGGAAGGCTCTGTTATTCTCGAAGCGATTGCGGAAGGCGCAACCCTTGGGAATCATATTTTTGACACGTATAAAAACGAGAAAAAAGTTAAACCGCTCAAAAAAATCGGACTGCTTGCAACCGCCTCAAACAACAAACAGAATCAGTCTCTTCTTCGGCAGGTGGAGACCATTTGCGAGGGTACGATTCTGGCGAGAAATTGGGTTTCCACGCCTTCAAATGATAAAAAACCAGAGCAGTTCGCGCGTGCTGTTGCCGAATCGGCGAGCAAAGAAAAAGTCACCGTTCGCATTCTGGATGAAAAGGAAATTAAAAAACTGAATATGGGAGCGTTGTTGGCTGTCGCCCAGGGAAGCAGCAGCAAACCCCGGCTTCTTGTGATGGAGTATCGGCCGGAACGCGCAAAAAAAATCACTGTCCTTGTGGGAAAGGGGGTGACCTTTGATTCCGGAGGAATCAATTTGAAGCAATCCGGTTCTATTGAGGACATGAAGATGGATATGGCAGGTGCGGCTGCAGTTGCCGCAACCCTGATAACGGCTGCAAGGCTTGGTTTGAAAAAGAATATTATCGGTGTGATTCCCATTGTGGAAAACATGCCGTCCGGAACAGCCTTTCGCCCGGGTGATATTATTAAAAGCCATGCCGGTAAGACCATTGAGGTCGGCAACACCGATGCGGAAGGACGGCTGATCCTGGTTGATTCACTCTCGTACGCGATTAAAAAATACAAACCGGATATGCTGATTGATCTGGCAACGTTAACCGGGGCCTGCATGATGGCGCTTGGTGACAAGATCGCGGGTGTTTTTTCTGTTGATGACAATCTGGCTGCTTCCATTGTTCAGGCAGGAGAAAAGACGTACGAACGGTGCTGGCGTCTGCCGCTACCCGATGATTACCGGGAGCTGATTAAAAGCGATTTCGCTGACATTAAAAATCTGTCAAGTTCAAAATGGGGAGGAGCAATTACGGCAGCACTGTTTCTTTCGGAATTTACGGAAGACACATGCTGGGCTCATATCGACATCGCCGGCCCTGCATATGCAAAAAAGAAAAACGCATACTGCGGTACCGGGGGTACCGGGTTCGGGGTGAGGCTGCTTTGTGAACTTCTGAAATAATCTGGTTTTCAGGCATGACGTGAATAGAGCGCAGCATAGAAGGGTTATCACACGATTGCGTGTTGAATCGTTATTCAAAAAAGGCCGGCCATGAGTTCTCCGTATTATATCATGTACCATCCGATTGCATCTCATGTGATGGACAAGACCGGTGAGCCGGATTTTACACCGATCGATCTACTTTCATACCTGTCCGGACAGGATGCATCGAGATTAAATGAAAATAACTATCTTGATTTTATAGATTTTGATCTTGATAGGGAACGGATCGGCATTTTAGATCATTTTGGGATAGAAAATTATTCATCCTACTATATCGCAAATCAGATCTCCAGAGCCGCACCGGATGCAAAGGTCATTCTCACGGATGGACGCAGGCGATTTCTGGGTCGTGTTATTCAAGAAGAAGGGAAAAAACCGGAAGCGGTATTTATTACAACGATCAGTTCCAATTTTCCAACTGCGGTTGCAGCGTCCATACCCTTGAATCATGCAAAGATACCCGTTATTATCGGAGGCATTCATGTCTCCACAAGCCCTCTTGATGTTGAAACATTTATCAAAGCCCATGTACCTCATCCGGAGCTGATTTCCCAGGTAAGCGGAGCAGGCGATTTCGATGTCATCAAGGCGCTTCTTTCCGATATGGGGAAGGGGGCTCTGAAACCTGAATACAAAGGTTTTTTGTCAGTTGAAGATGGCGTATGGGGGAGTGACAAGGTAATCCCCATGCCGGAAATGAGGCTTGAATTTTTAAAAAAACTGCCTTTTATCGGACATTATCTTGCAAGGATTTCGCGTCTGAATGTTGCGACACCTTATATCGGCTGCCCTTTCTCCTGCAGATTCTGTTCCATATCGACACTTCCAAAAAATCAGAGAAAATTTATTTCGAGAACACCGAAAGATTTTTTGCTTGAATTAAAATCAAGCCAGAAGGACGGTGCAACTCTGAAGAACCGATTTTTCTTTTTTCTCCCGGACAACTTTCTTTTGGGAGGAAAAAAACTGGAAGAAATTCTGGATCGCATTATTGACAGTGATTTGAAATTGAATTACGCGGTTCAGATCTCAATCGATGTTGCCGAAGATGAGAAGCTGCTTGAAAAACTGAGATTTTCCGGCGCCTCTCATTTTTTTATCGGTTTAGAGTCGCTGGATATCAGAAACCTGGAATATATCGGGAAACATGCCGTGAAAGGAATCAAAAAAAGCGGCCTGACCGTTTCAGAATATTATTCCATGCAGATCCGAAAAATAATCGCTCATGGGATATCGGTACACGGCGCTTTTATTTGCGGACTTCCTTATGACTATTTCAACTCTCTTGATGATCATACAGGCAGAGAAATCGCCCATTTCTGCACCAGAAACAAAATCGGAATACAACCCGGATCACTGACGGATCTTCCCGGATCGATCAATTTTCTGGAAAGCCAGAAAGAGAAGACCTACCTTTACGGTGAGGCCGGTACCATGGACTATCTTCTTGCGCTCAGCATCACAGACTTGTCTGAAATGAACAGAAAGGTTCCGGATTCATTAAAAAACAGTCCCCTTGTAGTAGCCTATATGGTTTACGATGCTGTAAAAAGGGTCGGTTCAACAGCCAACTCCATCCGGTCGGCCCTATACATGGCGGGCAAGGCATGGCGTTCTCCCGCAAAGCCGGGAAGGCTCCGCATACAAGACCGCTTTGTTGATTCCCTGGGTGCTATTGCTTTTCAGCTGGGCGTAAGCGCATACAAGGATGTGGGAGAGGCGCTGGTGCGCTCTAACAATGGAGTCAGAGGTACCTTTGAAAGGCTTTATGATCTTGAACAAAATCAGGAAGTAAAAGAGGTTTTTAAAGACTATGTCGAAAAATTTAAATGACAGGCGCCCTGCCGCATTTATTGGGGACAATCAAGATCCGGATCGCCGTTAAACGCTCCAATAACATTTTTACATTCATCCAGAAACTCTTGATTGCGTAACAGCCGGTTCGCGAATTGCATGTATTTAGAGGCAATGGCCCTTACGGCAAGCTGAAGTACATAGGGACGCATCGGTTTTTCAAGAAAATGATTTATTCCCGCGGCTACACACATGTCCACAATATTGTCGCTTGCGTTTCCGGTTATGATAATCGTATCCTCGTAAATGGTTTTATATTTTTTCGAGAGGGTGTCCAGAAACAAAAAGCCGCTCTTGTCGGCCAGAAATACATCCACAATAAAAATCGCGATGCTGCTCCTGCGATTCATACAATACAGAGCAGCCTCTTCGTCATCTGTGAAAACAAACACATCTCCCCATGTATAGAATTGGTTTACGATATCCGCAATCAATTCACAGTAAGTCGGATCATCATCAACAATAATTACGTCAAGCCCGCTGGACATGTTATCCTCTCTTGTGCCAATCTTGTGTTTTCAATGATCATGATCTGCTATGGTTGCTCTATAATGGACAGGCCTGGTTTGGCCGAAAGGAATTCACAGCGAACCGTTCAAACCAGTAAATGAAATATGTCATAAACCAAAAATTAATTCAACTGAAAACAGTCTGCTGTCTCACACATTGTCTGAAATTCCAAAATCTGCTATGGTGCCGGGAGTCTTCGGATTTCATATGGGGATGGTTTTTTAAAAGACAACGTTGAGTCGACAAGAAGAGGTAGTCGTTATGAAACATATCCATCTGCTGAAAAATTCGATTCAGGAATACGCATGGGGATCCCATACCGCTATTCCGGATCTTTTGGGGACTCTTTCTCCTTCTGAAAACCCACAGGCAGAACTATGGATGGGGGCGCATCATAAGGCTCCGTCTCTTATAAAATACAATAACCAATGGCAGGCGATTGATAAAATTATAGAGATGCATCCAAAAGCGTTTCTTGGCGAGCAGGTCGCGGATAAGTTTTTAAACAGGCTCCCCTATCTGTTTAAAATTTTGGCCGCATCAAAACCGCTTTCCATACAGGCTCACCCGAGCCGTGAGCAGGCAATTGAAGGATTTCAACGAGAAAACAGACTGGGTATTCCTCTGGATGCATATAACAGAAATTACAGAGATGACAATCACAAGCCGGAATGCATCTGCGCCCTTTCCGACTTCTGGGCTCTTTGCGGCTTCAGGCGGATTTCTGAAATGCTCTTGCTGCTTTCAAAAATTTCTACACCAGGGCTCGAATCGGCAATCCATGACCTTTCCGAAAAACCCGACTCAAAAGGATTGAGGATTTTTTTCCAGCGATTGATTACGATGCCGAAGAGCGAGATTGAAGCGATTTTAAACAAAACCATGGCAAAAGTCGGTTTGTACATTCAGGATGACCCGGTTTTTAAATGGATGCAGATTCTCTATGAGGCATATGGCAATGATTTTGGAGTGTTTTCTCCTGTACTGCTGAACCTGGTATGTCTCAAGCCTGGTCAGGCATTGTTCCTGGCTTCAGGGGAACTGCATGCATACCTGAGCGGCCTTGGTATCGAGCTGATGGCGAATTCCGATAATGTTCTGAGAGGAGGGCTCACGCCAAAGCATATGGATGTGCCGGAGCTTTTGAACGTTTTGACGTTTGAAGAAAAGGAGATTGAAATTCTTGCACCGCAGCAGGCAGGAGCGTGCGAGGAAGTATATCCATGCCCGGCTGAGGAGTTTGTTCTTTCGGTTGTGAAAGTCAAAAGCGGGAGTTCATACCAGAGTCGGGACAGCCATACGGTAGAGATTGTAATCTGTATTGAAGGGAAAGCAAGGCTGTCTGAATATGACTCCAAAGCAACGATTTCCCTTTCAAGGGGTCAGTCCGCAATTGTTCCTGCACGATGCGGGAAATACCGCATTGAAGGAGATGGGGTTTTGTATAAGGCATCTGTTCCATAATGGTTCTAATTGATATAGTACAAAGGTATTTAATATTTCAGCAATATAGCTTCATGGATAATTTTATTTTATATCGTGTAAACTCATGCAAAAGGGCTCGATAAGAAAAAACAGAATATGGTTCAATAACAAACTGTTTAAGTTAAGTGGAATGGTTTGCAAACTATGAAAACCCCTTACCGGTAATCTGTTTTTTCTAACGATCCCTAATGCACTCAAACAATACACGATATAAAAAAATCATCCATTCAGCTAACCATATCCAATTCTGAGAGAAACTCTCCGTGGCCGCATTTAATATGTAAAATATGACCAATGAAATAGATTTGGTTAGCACTTTGATGGAGGAGGGACATATGAATCAGGCATATCGCTTATTGATGATAAAACACGGTGCGATTGTGGCGTTTTTAGGCGCATTGTCGGGATTGGCGTACACGTTTGTCATTACCGGGGATATCCCCGGCAGCATAAGAGCCTGGCATCTGGCGCATCTTCAGGGCGTCATGACCGGTATTTTGATTATCGCGGTTTCCTCCTGTATTTCACAGTTGACCCTGGATCAGAAAAAGAGCCGGATTTTAGCCTATTCTTATGTTGTTACCGGATATTTTTATTCCATTGGCCCCATCTGGGGTGCGATTCTCGATGTTCGAGGCATTGAGCCGGTGATGCCGCTTGCCAATATGATGATGTTCGTATCCAACTCTATCGCCAGTATCTCCGTATTGATCGGGCTGGGAATGACGATTTATGGGTGTATAAAAAAGTCATGATAAAAGGCAGCATCACCCGGAAGCAATAGATCAAGTCAATTTTGAGATCGAAAAATGAAATCACCGCAAACGCATTCGGATCTTGCGTTATGTCAAAATCGAACTGTTGAATGATTCATGTGACATCTGGCTTGACATTTTATGTGCCGATATGTAGTTATGCCAATATGTTTTAATACAAAAAAATGTATTAATCTTATCTTGCAATTCCTGCAATTTTTTTCGAATAGATTAAAACATTTTTATCCTTCTTAATTATTATTTCGGAGGACCAACAATGAGATACAGACTCCTTATGTCGGCAGGATGTGTTTTTGTGGCATTTTTCGCTGGTTGCGTTTCCAAAGCTCAATTTAATGCCGTTCGCAATGATTATAACCTTTCACAGCAGGCGCTCCAGACATCGGAAAAAGCAAAAGACCAGTGCCAGAAGGATAAGACGGAATTGCAGGGTCAAATCGAAACTATCCGTGATGAAAACGATTTACTTTCCCAAAAGATTGATGAATTAGGCCAGACGATCAAGGGAAAAGAAACCGTCATCTCGCTTCAAGAGACAATTATACGACTGTTTGATGATTCAGAACAAACGCTTCAGACCAGTATTAAGGAGCAAATTGCGGCTCAAAAAATTGAACCGTCTACTTCACCACCGCCCATGAAAGTTATTCTTGTAAATAAACTTCTTTTTGAATCGGGAAGTGCTATCTTGAGTGAAGATGGCAAAACTCTTCTAAAAAAATTAACAGGACTCATGCAGGAGAAACGATACCCATATATTCGAGTCCAGGGGCACACCGACAATCGCCCACTGAAGTCAACCACAATGTATGCTACCAACTGGGAATTATCTGTTGCTCGGGCAACGACGGTGGTTCGGTTTCTTCAAGAAGTCGTCGGTATTGAACCGGAACGAATATCAGCAACGGGATTTGGACAATACCGACCCATTGCGTCTAATGAGACTGATGAAGGGAGGCGTCAGAATCGCCGAATTGAAATTATTTTAGAAACCACGAGGGATAAAGAAAGGACAGAGGGGACATCTCAAACCAATTAAAAAATGGTTTATGCTCTGATAGAAGTGGTTAAAAAAACATCTAGCCTTGCTCCCAAACGCGATCTGGAGTTTGAAGCCGCTTTTTTTCTAAACAATCAGGATAATAATGGCAGCAGTTATGCACCCTGACAAAATAGGATTTCGTGCAGTTTAAATTCGGGGATGGTCATTAAGAATGACTTTTTTTACATTGATGCTCATATCCAGATAATGTAACTCATATCAACGTGGCCAAAGCCAAAAATGGGTAAAGACAATCTTGATAATTACAGTTTTAGTGAGCAAAGCAACAAAGCCAGCCTTAAAACATCCATTCAAAAACGATTGCTCGTTCGACTTGGTGTTGCCGGAACCCTAATCTCCATTGTACTCGCAGCCACCGTTTTTTTTATTGAAATCAATAGATTGTTTAGCCATGTCAATAGTCGCGCCAACGAAATAACCATGCGCTTTAATGATGAAATTCGGTACTTGTTGGATGGTCCAACGTTGACAGAACAACCCGCGCTTCGGCATAAACTGAAAATGCTTTTAATTGCAGGTAAGCTGAATCTGGGGATGGGTTCCGTGATTTGTGCAGGTATCTACGATCTTGACGGAAAAGAAATAATCATGGAAAAGGATATGCGTTGCGCCTATCTAAGTGTAGTTGATGATTTTATGAAATCACGGGAACATCGACTGCCGGCAGTTTTAAAAAAAGTTTATAAGTTCATGCGTATCAAAGGGAGACCACACATACTGCTTACCTTTCCGCTCACCAACAGCAAGGGTGAGCAGGTTGCCGTCATCAAAGGCATTTTTGCAATATCATCCGCAGCTAGTAATGAAGTTGTTGGGCGTATTGTGCGAACAGCCTTTGAGGCCATTGGTATTGTGATTTTAACCACGTTAATTTTTTATCCCATAATCATCACGCTCATCGGACGGATATCGAAGCAGGCGGATAACCTTCTTAGATCAAATATTGAAATTTTACGGGTTCTTGGAAGCGCCATCGCTAAGCGGGATAGCGATACAGATATTCATAATTATCGAGTTACAATTTACTCGGTAACTTTAGCCGAAGCGTTCGGATTGAAACGAAGCTTGATTCGAGGACTGATAAAAGGCGCTTTTCTGCATGACGTTGGCAAAATTGGTATCAGCGACCGAATTTTGTTGAAACCTGGCAAACTTACAGTAAACGAGTGTGAGATAATGAAAAGCCATGTCAATCATGGCATCGACATTGTTGAACGTTCGGACTGGCTGAAAGATGCGACAGATGTGGTTGGTTGTCATCACGAACGATTTGACGGAAAAGGATATCCATATGGGTTAAACAGTGAAATTATCCCTATCAATGCCAGAATTTTTGCAATTGCCGATGTATTTGATGCGCTGACCTCCAAGCGACCTTACAAATCCCCAATGCCTTTCGATGATGCGATGAAAACTTTAAGAAAAGGGCGTGAGAGTCATTTTGATCCTTCCCTTCTTGACACCTTCACTACCATTGCAAGGCCACTTTATGACAGATTCGCAAATTGTTCTGATCAAACATTGCGCGAGAAGCTGGAATCGATTACGCAACAGTATTTTTCCAATTAGATCTACCTTTGCAGAGGATTTACTGAGAAAATTGTAAAATCAAGAACCGGTTGTCAGCAGATAATGCTGCGGCCTGCCGGAATCGGCGCAAATCGTACGCAAGTTTTTGTCCATCCTGATGGATGGGCGCTTTTTCATATTACCGACAGATAAACGCCCGCTACAATGTAAATTGACCATTTTCATAGATGACGGTTTTTTTCCCGGATGCAAAGTGAGCGGTTACCGTCTTTTTTTCCGTATTCACAATATCCCAGTGAAGCGCGGAGTCATTGAATCCCAGACCGGCCTTGCGGGCAGCAGTTAATCTGGACGGATCACCGTCAAAGGTGTCGGAGTAGGAAGATCCAAGTGCGATATGGCAGTTGCCGTAATTGCCGCCGTAGTTTTCATCAAAAAGCGTATTGGCCATAAACATTTTGATTTTTGAAAATCGTTTGTCCGTGAGGGAAAATTCTCCGATTTTACCGGCGCCCTTGTCCATGGCAAGCTGTTTCCGGATAAAGTTGCTTCCCTTCTCCGCATTGATTTTCACAGCAGTTCCTTTTTGAAATTCAATCCGAATTCCTTTCACATAGTTTCCGTCACGAAATGAAGGCTGGTCTGCATAATAGGTGCCTTTTGTCCCCCTCCAGTCCGGTGAAATAAAAATTTCGAAACTCGGAATGTTGTGCCCGGATATACCGACCCACTTTCTGCATTCACCCGGTTCGACAACCAGATCCGTGTTTTCGGATTCAATATGCAGCGATTTTATTTTCAGACGGTTCAGCCATTTTTTGATGGATCCGGCCTGCCGGTAAACCTCCTGCCAGTGCATCACCGGATTTTTTCTGTTGAGAAAACATGCGGCAACAATCTGTTTTGTATATTCCTGTATGGAAAGATTCGCATGTTTTGCCAAGGCCTTTGTCGGGTACATGCACAGCGTCCAGCTAAAATCCCCCCTTTCATCCCGTTTGGTCAGAATGTCCCGCAGCTTTTTTCTGGAAATGGCTGCCTGTCCGATTTTCGATGGATCAACTTTGCTGAGATGGGTAATGGATTCAGGCGCGTGAAGAAAAATGCTGCCGTTCAAATTTTTCATGAGGGTTTCTTCTCCCGGCGGGATAAAAGAGAGCTGGCCTTTGTTTGCTATCTGATAAAGCTGTTTTTCCATTGTAGGCGTCGGAACCATCCGTGGCAGGGGATGTCTTCCCAGTTCCAGGAGCCTGGCCTGCAGTTTTTCGGCAAGTTTTACCGCAGGCATGCCGTAGCGGATAACAACGATGTCGTTTTTTTGGGTTTGTCCGCTCCTTGCGGTATTTAGCCCCCAGAGCAGAACCTCTGCATAACGATCAAGCTGTGTTTCGGTCAGCATTTGGAATCCTCTCCGTTTACGTTGAAATTTCAGGTTGCCTCTATTGTATTTTTCGGAACAAGGACAGGTTATGGATGGTTATCCTTGAGAAAGAGCCTGTGGTATGATGGCCCATGACTGGGGGCGTCAGCGTGCGGTCCTCTTCGGGGGACGGGACGCGACCAACACCAACCTGGGTGATACCTGGGAGTGGGACGGGCAGACCTGGATCCGTATGAACCCAGCCACGAGCCCGGCGGCGCGGTGGTACCTGGCCATGGCCTTCGACCTGGCGAGAAGCCGCGTGGTGCTGTTTGGCGGGGATGGCGGAGGCGTGCGGGGCGATACCTGGGAGTGGGACGGGGTCAACTGGGTCCAGCGGCTTCCAGCCACCAGCCCTTCGCCTCGCTACAGACACC
>JAWOIJ010000099.1:0-80170 GCA_046484745.1 Desulfobacterales bacterium
TAATTCTTTTACTGACGGTGTTTCAAAAGCTTTAAAGAAAAAAGATGGTAAGGTAACCCTGGTAGGTTTTGGAACGTTTTCAAAGGTCCGCAGAAAAGCAAGAAAAGGACGAAATCCTCAGACAGGCGAAAGCATTAAAATCAAAGCAAGCAACGCCGTAAAATTCAAAGCAGGAAAAAAACTGAAAGACGCAATATAGAGATTTTTTGATTCAGAGCTTTATTCGTTTTGATTATCAATCCCCCCTGCCTTGCAGGGGGGATGATCTCATTCATGTGAGCGGTATTTCGAGTCTGTTTCATCTGGTTTGCCCGTAATCCGGATTTAGCGGGCAGCTTTCATTCATGCAGTTGGAACATCCTGTAAAACAAAGATGAACCGTCCAGAATAAAATCAGTACGCCGACGTATACTCCTCCCTGTATCAAAATCCGGTCAACCGCTATAGCCGTTATGGGAACAGCAATCTGCAGCAGATAGGCAAAAGAGGCAGCCAGAAGAGAAAAATATCCAAAAGGGGTGTCACTTTTTTTTATTCCTCACGGTTTCCATGAGGGTTTCAAGAGAACTGTAAGCGGGATAAAAACCGAGTACTTTCTTGGCTTTCAACGGACTTGCAATAAAAGAATACCTGGCATAATCCAGGTAGCCGCTGTTTACTTCAATGCCCGGAAAACGCAGCTTCCATAATGCTTCCAGGACAGGATATAGAATCCATGAAGGAAAAGGTATTATCGTTGTGCCTGTAATTTTGCTGATTTCTTCTGTTGTCAGCGTGCCGTTTCCTACAATATTAAAGGCTCCCGGTATTTTTTTTTCGATTGCTGTCAGGCAGGAGTTCACAAAATCATCTTCATGAAGGAACTGAACTTTTGGATTATATCCAAGAATGCCCACTGTGTATGGCCGGAAAAGCATCCTTGAAACATAGTTGTTTACATTTGGTCCGAAAACAGTACAGGGGCGAAGAGTGGTTACGGCCATTTCAGGATTCCGGACGGCGAAATCCTGGACGAGAAGATCTACCCGGCATTTATTGAACCCATACGGATAGGATCTGTTTCCGCGAAGCGGGTGGTCCTCGGAAATTTCGTTGGGATTGTCCTTATGAGCTCCATAGGCAAGGGTGCTGCTGATTGCAATGAAATGATTGATTCCGGCAGATCGTGCTTGATTCAGAACATTCTGCGTTCCATTGTAGTCGATGTCATGCATTTTTTTGAGATCATGGATCGGTTTTACGACAAAGGCAAGATGAAAGACCGTATCAATATGGTGATCCGAAAGTATTTTTCCTATTGTTGGATCGCGTATATCCAATTTGTAAAATTTTATTTTATTTTCAGCATTGAACGGGGGAACGATGTCCAGACCAACAATTGAGCCGATATCTTCTATTTTTTGGAGCTCTTTTACAAGTCTCATTCCGAGATAGCCGGAAACACCGGTGATACACACATTTGTCATGAACGATCTCCTGAATTTTTTGGCTCGGATTTTTATGAAACATCAACAAGTTTTGAAATTCTGTTTATGGCGTTTTCAACAATCTCTGTTTTTTCTATTTTTATTTCAATGGCTCCCTGAGGGCATGCATCCACACACCTTCCGCATCCCCGGCACTCGCTTCCGATAACCGCGTGGTCCCCCTCAAGGCTTATGGCATTCACAAAACAGATGTCACGGGCACATGTACCGCATCCCACACATTTTTCAGTAACGGTTACGGATATTCCGGGCATCCGCTGAACCTTTGAACCAATGCTGGGAGTGATGACAGGAAGAACCTTCCATAAGCAGCAGCAGGGGCAGCAGTTGCAGATCGTAAGCAGTTTCTCTCCTGGTCCGACATTGAGCCAGACTTTATCAAGCTTGTTTCTGCCGATAAGATGAACCAGCCCTGCTTCCCGACATCTGGCAACATGTTCAAGCGCCTCTTCTCGGCTTGCCGCCCTGCCGAACTTGGGATTTATTCCTTTTGCGGCTTCTCCAAGGAAAAGACACCCGAGGTTAATGGGATAATCGGTGCAGCCTGTTGAATCCCTGCAGATACAGGAATCCATGATAAAATGAAAATTCGCTTTGCGGATAAAGTGTTCGAGGACATCCGACGGTACAACCATATTGTCCTCATGTTCAACGGATCGGTTTACGGAGATGGATCTGGTTTTCGGAAGAAAGATAATATCGTCGTTTTCAAACAGCGCGTATTCAATGATCCGGCCGATGCCGGGCACATTGGAAAGTCGCGACCAGAAAAATCTCTGTGAAAAAGTTTTGTTGATCAGTTTTTTGATCCAATAGGGGCTGGCCATAGTTGCCTCCGGGTTCGAATGAGTAAGAAAGGGTCAATCAAAATATCTATCCCAATCCATTCAAAATGCAAGCCTTAATTAGTTCCGGTAAAATACCGGGTAAAAACAGGCATTCAAATGGGTTCCACAATTTTCAATCCGGTCTATGGTCGGGGGAATTGAGGGTTTCAACAGCATGGATATGGTTTATTGTTTTTCGGATTGAACCGCTGGCTTCGACAAAGAGATTCGGCCTGAGAGGCGTTTTTAAAACCGGTTCTATTGGATGGAAAGCAGATACGTTCTCAGATTAATTTTTTTGTTTTTTATCCCGACCTTTTTTCTGATATTTTCTCTGTGGAACTCAATTGTTTTGGATGACAGGTTCTGTACTTTCGCGATTTCTTTTGTTGTCTTTCCCTGCTTGATGAGGTTTGCCACCTGGATTTCCATCGGGGTCAATTGTAGATATCTGGACGAGATGCCATGAATAAACGGTGAGATGATATCTTTCAGATTCGTTTCAAGAATTTCAACAAAAACTTGCTGCGTGTCGGTAAGCCTTGTTCCTTTCAGCTTTTCCAGGTAGGGGAACAGCAGTTCTTTGACATTGAAAAGGACCTTCTCTTCAAGTTCCACTTTGTCCTCTTCTCTCCGTTTTAAGAGTACCCGAAGGGCTGTATTCGCTTCTTCCAGGTTAATGGTTTTAGACTCCAGTTTTTTATTGGCCGTTGCCAGTTCCAGGGTTCGATTTTTTACCCGTTTCTCGAGTTCTTCATGCGCTTTTTTGAGCTTCTGCTCGTACTGTTTTCTTTCCGTTACATCTCTTGCGATACCCAAAACCGTATCCTTGACCTTGATTTTGACAGGATAGGTTCTTACCTCGATGAAGATTTCTGTTCCGTCTTTTTTGACAAGAAGCAGTTCGTCCGGACCGGAAGGAAGACCATTCAGGTTTTTTTTTAAATGTTCGAGCGCTTTTGGGAGGTATTCATCCGGGATCAAGCCCAGTTCCTGAAAATTTTTTCCGATCAGCTCTTCTTTTTTATACCCGGTTAATTCTTCGGCAGCCCGATTTCCATCGATGAATTTGCCGTCCATATCATTCAAATAGTAAGCATCCGGTGCAAATTCAAACAGGATCTTCAGGCGTTCCCTGGAGTTTTTCAACTCTTCCCGGGTATTTTTATGTTTTTTGATATCCTGTTTCAATTCCCTGTGTCCGGTTTTATGAACGGCTTTTTTGAATGGTTTTAACGAGTCATGTTCCGGCCAATGCTACTCATTTTGAGATTCGCGCATAAATGTCTGAGATTTTTTGATTATTCTTCCTGGAAGTTTGTAGATCCTCAACAGCGTTTCAGCCATTGGCTGTGAGACCGTGTCATCGGTAGCCAGCCTGATTTTGGGATCTTCGATGTCACCATACGCCTTGAAACAAATCACAAAAAACTCTTTGCCGTCTCCGGTCAGCACCCATCCTAAAATGGGTATCGCGCTTATGGCTTTATCAACTGTCTCTAAGGGCTGTACCCCGACAATGGCATCGATCTGCTTATCTCCGATACTGTATGTTCCGATAGCCGAAAACTGGATGGAGTCGCTGTCCAGAAAAAAATCGTTAAAGGAGATGACACTGTTTGTAAATTTGAAGTTAGAGGATATCCGGTTAAAGGTAAACCGTTTTTTTAGAATTTCAACGTTTTTTGCTTTGATGATTTTATATAGATTGAGGGCAGCAAAGATATTTGACAGGAGCGGTGACTGTTGGGTATAGCCGTCTCTCGCAGTGAACTCCAGATTTCCGTTTATTGATTTTGCCGTTCCATACAGATGGCCTGTAAGCCGCATATAACCATCAATAAGTGGTTTGTCCGGCTGCATCACCTGAAACAGTTTTTTAATACCCTTGTTTCTCAGGTCGAGGTTGAGATCCATCTCATTTTCCCGGTTCGGGAAAACCGTTACGCTTCCTTTTATATTACCCGACTCTCCTTTGACCGCCAGATCATTGAAAACCATAACTTTTTTTTCTATTTGTATTTTTGACTCTCCCTTGTCAAAAGAGATACCGAAAATTTCAAGGTTAGATGCGGTCAGGTAAACCGTTGCGGTCAGCGAGTCTGGAATTTCGCCATGCTGCACCTGAATCGATTTGTGCTCGAGCTTGAATCCGTCGACATGAATGTCGCCTGTAAATTGCAAGGCGTTATTTTGAGTGGAAAGCGATCCCGATATTCTGGTTTGGGCATCTCCGTATAAAATCATGATTCCGTGGGAGGACAACAGCTCTCCCGCGATAATAATCGGACCATTGACCACTACAGGGGTGCTGTTTTGAGTAAGTTTAAGTTTTTTGAACTGCATATGGCCGATCAGAGGCTTTCTGCCCTCCCACACGAGTGCCATGTCCAAACCGCCCTGAACAGGATTATTTTGTAGTTTACCCGAAGAATCGGATCGAACAAGATTTAACATTCCTTTGATGTTAAAGGTGCCTTTTGAATCGGCGTCATGATATTCAAGATCCAGCGTTCCGGAATTCATTTTCAGTTTCGCTTCTTTGAAAGAGATCTGTTTTTCCGGCCAGAGATTTCCGGAAATCTTTCCGTTCCCGGTAATTTTGTTTCCTGTGGGTCTGTACTGAGTTCCAAAGAGAATAAACCCATCTGTGGTCAGGTCGGCGATTCCTTTAAATGAAGGGCCTTTGCCTGTTCCCTTTATCGTAAACGAGGCCTTTGGCAGCAGTTCGAACCGGGGAATTGCCGGCAGCGTTTCAGAATCTACTGAAAACCGGTATCGCATTTCTCCAAAGGGATCCTCGAGATCGATCGCGATTTTTTTTACCGGGAACTTGTTGAGCGTTCCGGAAGCATTGATCAGGATTGCAGAAGAGAAATCCGCAGCGTTTACCCGTCCGGAAAGGTTTTCAATCTGATCTTCATTCCAGAAAAACGAACCCTTTTCAATTTCCAGTTCTCCCCTTACTTCGGGCGGCCCTTCTGTAACATTGTTCTGGACGACCACGCTGCCTTTTATATTTCCACCTTCCACCTTAGAAAGTGGAGCAAGGAGATCATACACCTCCCGCGGTTCCATTCCGGCTCGCCAGAGATAGATAAAATCCTTGACCGGCATATCAACTTCCACGTTGACGATGGTTCGCAGATCCGGGGCGATCACATCCGGAAAGATAAGATCGAGGCAGGTCAATTTTGCGTTTTCCGCATATCCTGAAAGATTTTTGAAAATCAAATCGCCTGAAACAAAACCTGCTGAGCCTGTAATCCCGGTAACCCGTTCAGGGCCGTATCCGGCTCCGAAACTCAGGTTTGACAGCTCCGCGTCAATGTAAAGTTTTTTAAAAAAAAGTTCCATATCGGCAAATTCGGCCAGGCTGCCATTGTATGTGATTTTGCGAATCCGGATTTCTCCATCCCGGACCTGCCTGAAAATCAGAGGAGTCAACCAGTCCGGAAGGCGTTCTTCGGGCAGATGGGAAACCATTTTTTCAAAATTAAAAAAATCGGATGCAAAGGACAGGTTCAGGAAAATCGTTTTCGGTTTATCTAAATCATAAGGACCAGAAAGGTTCCCTGTTCCTGAAAACGAGAAATCAGACGTTTTGACCCTGAAACGCTTGACTGACATGGATTTTGAATCCGCTGTCGCATGAATTTCGACGGAGGCCTGTTCGATTGGGTTTTCTGCATCGGGAACATGGATTGTATTCGCCTTCATCTCAGCAGAAAAGCTTATCTGGTTTTCACTCAATTGAAAGTTGATCAGGATATCCGCAAGTCCCCTGATGTCAGGCGTCAGCCTTTCCAGGTTGAATCCGTTCAGGCCGGCCCTGCCGGTCCAGTTACTCCCCACCTTTTCGGCAAATATCTCGACCTGATTTTTAAGAGACGACACTTCAAATGTAAGGTTGACGACAGCATCTTCTAAGGTGCCATTGATTTTATCCAGGAAGATTTCCCGGTTGTTCAAGGATGTCCGGATGATCCCGTCCTGTATTGAAATACCGAGAGGAATAGCGGTTTTTTTGTCCGATCTGCCAAGATTCGGGCCGAGGAGAGATGGCAGCGTAATTTCAGGAGAGATCAATTGAATATGCTGGATGTAAATTTTTCCGAAAAAAAGTCTCCACAGGGAAAGGTCGACTCCGATTTTGTCTGCTTTGATAAACAGGTTTGTTTCAGGAGTTCCGAGCCTGAAGCCGGTCAGCTCCGCATAAAGACCTTTTATAAGCCTCAGATCCACCCTGCCGATATGGGCCGGCACCCCGAATTTTTTTTCAAGCTGATTTTTGATTACAATCCCAAGGGTTTCCGGCTTTAAAACGCGGTTTCCCTCATAGATAAAGAAGATTGTCGCCAAAAGCAGCGCGGACAGGAAAAACCAAAAAAATGCTTTATATGCCAATTTTTTCATATAGATAGATGAATGTTGTTTCTAACAGGGGTTGCTACTGGTTCCCGAGTCCGTTTTGCCCGCCGCAGTCCGGACATTCCCATGTGATTCCATTACATGACATGCCCCATAAGTTTTCTTCCATACACACCTGACAGATTGTAAATCCGCACCTGCACGTCCAGCAGAACCTGTTTTTTTCGGAACAGCAATGGCAATTCCGTTCTTTTCGCCTGCGGCGTTTTTCTCTATAGGAAGATTCAGCGGATGAGCAGTTCATGTTCTACCTGGATACAACTGTTCATCACAACATTAATTCCTTCATTGACAAGGTATTCTGCCGCCTCCCTGTTTTCTATATTGAGCTGCATCCAGAAAATCGTTGGTTTCAGGCGAAGCGCCATCCGGGCATGGGGCATTATCTGGGCGGAATTTTTAAATACAGTGATAATATCAACCCGCTCTTTTATATCATCAAGGGATGCATACGCCTTTTCACCGAGAATTTCTTTTTGCGCGGGACGAACCGGTATAACCTTATATCCCTTTTCCTTGAGAAATCTGCCGACCATGTTGGAGTCTCTTTGAGGTTTTGGACTCAAACCAACCACAGCGATTGTAGTTGCATCTCTTAGAATTTTTTTGATTTCAGTATTATCGGTTAAAATTTTACCGGATTTCACCTCTCGCTCCTGTCTTGTTGTTTTTCGATATCCGTGTTATGAAGCGCCTGTTATTGTCTGGTTTCCGCTTTCCGGCACAGCGCTTCTAAAATAAACATGTTTTCATTTTCCGTCAACATAAGAACCATTTTCACATGAGGGAAAAGTATGGAATGCCGGAAATTAAACATGCCGCTTAATAAATTTGTGCCTCCGCCCTGACGCAATGAAATGTATTGCAGAAGAAATTGAATGACAGGTAGCCTGTAAAATGAAAAAAAGAAAAACAATTTATCTCATTGATGGAAGTGCCTATATCTACCGGGCACATCACGCTATCCGCAATCTTTCCAACTCAAAAGGTTTTCCCACAAATGCCGCATTCGGCTTTACCAAGATGCTTCTGAAGCTTATGGAAACCCGCAAACCAGAATATGCGGCCATGTTTTTTGATGTAAAGGGCCCTACGTTTCGGCATGAAATCTATCCGGAATACAAGGCAAATCGTCCCTCCATGCCGGAGGAGCTTTCCTGCCAGATACCCTATATCAAAGAAATAACCAAAGGGTTTAATCTCCCTGTCATCGAAAGAAAGGGGTTTGAAGCGGATGATCTTATCGGCACCCTTTCCGGGCTGGCGGGAAAAGATGGATTCTCCGTGGTTATGGTGACGGGGGACAAGGATTTCATGCAGCTGGTTACCGAGAATACGATTATCTGGGACCCGATGAGTGATAAAATAACGGACATTCAAACCATTCGGGAAACGCATGGGGTTGAACCTTGTCGAGTGGTTGATATTATGGGTCTTTCCGGTGATGCTTCGGATAACGTCCCGGGCGTGCCGGGAATTGGAACAAAAACCGCAATATCCCTTATCCGGGAATTCGGCAGCCTGGAGCAGGTTTATGATCACGTCGAAACGATATCAAAACAGAAGCAGAGGGAAAATCTGATACGATTCAAAGAACAGGCTTTTTTGAGCCGGAAGCTGGTGCGCATCGATGTTAATGTCCCCCTGTCGTTCAATTCGGAGGATTTCAGGCTGCCGGAACCGGATAAAAAGACCTTGTCAGCCCTGTTCAAGGATCTTGAGTTCAGGCAGCTGCAGCAGATTTTTCCAGTGGAAGCAGACCTGTCCCAAAAGAAATACAAACCGGTGTTTGATCTGGGTGATCTGGATCAGCTCATAACCGATCTGGAAAAAGCGGGGATTTTTTCAATGGATACGGAAACCACATCCAAAAATCCCATGAATGCACGACTGGTCGGCCTTTCCTTTTCTTTTCGCGAGGCAGAGGCCTTCTATATTCCGGTTGCCCATGATTATGAAGATGCGCCGAAGCAGCTTTCAGTTTCCGAAGTGCTGAGTCGGTTGAAATCCGTCCTGGAGAATCCGGAAATCAAAAAAATCGGCCAGAATATAAAATATGACTGGATGGTACTGCTTCGTCATGGAATCAGACTCGCGGGAGTTGAATTCGACACCATGCTGGCCTCTTATCTGATCAACCCTTCGAAGAGAGCCCACAGCCTGGATCAGATTGCTCTTGATTTTCTGGATCACCGGACGATCTCCTATGAGGATGTCACCGGAAAGGGAAAAAATGAAAGGGGTTTTTCCCAGGTAACGGTTGAAAAAGCGGTTCCGTATGCATGCGAGGATGCGGATATCACGTTTATGGCTTACAAGAAGCTTCTTCCCAAATTGCAAAAACTAGGGATACTGGAATTATTTCAAACTGTTGAGATGCCTCTTGTGCCCGTTCTTATGCGAATGGAAACCAGAGGCATCCGGGTAGATGAGGAAAAGCTTCACGCACTTTCCCGATCGTTTGACAAGCAGCTGCTGGATATTGAAGATGAGATCTACAGGCAGGCAGGGGAGAAGTTTAATATCCGGTCAACCCAGCAGCTGGGTACGATCCTTTTTGAAAAGCTGGGACTGCCCGTACAGAAAAAAACAAAAAAAAAGACCGGGTATTCAACCGATGTGGACGTACTCACCCGTCTTTCCGAGCAGCATGAGCTGCCGGCTCTCATTCTTGCACACAGGACTCTTGCAAAGCTTAAATCAACATACACGGATGCTCTTATCGACCTGATCAATCCTGAAACCGGAAGGATTCATACATCCTATAATCAGACGGTCACGGCCACCGGACGGCTCAGCAGCTCAGATCCAAACCTTCAGAACATTCCCATTCGAGGAGAGGAAGGCAGAGAGATCCGAAGTGCTTTTATTCCCAGGGAGGGGTGGTCCCTTGTTTCAGCCGATTATTCACAGATTGAGCTTCGAATCCTGGCGCATTGCTCAGAGGACCCGATTCTGATCGAGTCGTTCAGCAACGATGAGGATATTCATACCCGAACCGCCTCGGAGGTGTTTCAGGTTTTTCCTTCATTCATCACACCGGAAGTGCGGAATCAGGCAAAGGCCATAAATTTTGGCATTGTTTACGGAATGAGTCCTTTTGGCCTTTCCAGGGCGCTTGGCATCAGCCAGAAGATGGCAAAAACGTACATTGACAACTATTTTTCAAGATACAGCGGTGTTAAGCGATATATTGATGCCACCATCGAGGCGACCCGAAAAACAGAGATATCCAGCACCCTGCTTGGACGAATTCGTCAAATTCCGGATATTAACAGCAAAAATCGGAACGTCAGTCAGTTTGCAGAGCGGGTGGCTATTAATACGCCGATCCAGGGAACGGCTGCGGATTTGATTAAGCTGGCCATGATTCGCGTAGATGAGGTTTTGCAGAAAGAGGGGTTGAAGGCGGGAATGCTTCTTTCGGTCCATGATGAGCTTGTTTTTGAAGTAGCGGAAGATGAGATGGAACGGGTTAAAGCGCTTCTTCAAGATACCATGGAAGGCATATGGGAGTTAAAGGTTCCCCTGAAAGTAAATATTGAAAGTGGAAAAAACTGGGCTGAAGCGCATTGACCGGGAGATGAACCATTGCCTGGAGCGTGCCCGCCCGGCGGGTTACGGGTTTTCGTTTTCTTCCTGTGATTCATCGCCATGAACGGATTCGCTGATGGTTTTGTAAACACTTTTAAAAGATTCATTGAAACTGGTTGGTGAAACCCTGCCGACCTCAATAAATTTGACGACGATTTCTTTGGTTGCTCTTAATATCTGTTCTTCAATGGAAGTCATTATGGGCACCTGCTATTTGAATTTTTAATTATTTTGAACTGTTAACAAAAGCAGTTCTTCCTGTCAAGGATGTTTGACAGAACTTTTTTTATTCTCTATCAGGTTTTTCAGGAAAAGGTTTTTGGGAACAGGTGACGTGGAGGAATTTCAGATGAACAAGTCATACGAGGAAACGATACAGTATAAGGTGGAAAGTCCGGGTATTATCAAAAGAGATATGCTTGATCCGATTCAATACGGGTATCATGCAAAACAGGATATTGATATCACCATAGAACAGCCGGAATACACCTCGGTTTGTCCCATGACAGGACTGCCGGATTTTGGATGTATTACAGTACAATACAGGCCCGGCGAGAAGATAATCGAACTCAAGTCATTTAAATATTATCTTCTTCAATATCGGAATGTCGGGATTTTCTATGAACATCTGGTCAATAAAATTCTGGAAGACCTTGTTGCTGTACTTTCGCCGAAATGGATCAAAGTGACAGGAAATTTCACGCCTAGAGGCGGCGTGACTTCATCTGTTTCAGCTGAATATGAGGGGGGAAAATGAAATTCCACAGCATGATATCATTGCTGGTGCTGGTTTTTATGGTTGTGATTTTAGTGAGCGTTTCAGACGCGGTTGAAAGTGAGCTTGCGGAGACTGATTTTCGGGCTGAAGTCTCTTCCAGGCCTTTGCGGAACCGCGTGGGCGTGACGTTTTTTAAAAACAGCACCGCTTTTCAGGACAACCGGCTTGTAACCATCACCGACAAAACCATAACCGATACCCTTCGGGAATCCTGCCCGGAAGTCGTTTCAGTGACGGATGAGAATCAGGCCTTTTCAGCGTTGCGAAACAAACAACCCCGGCGGGTATCCGGAGTTATCGACAGCCTGACACTTGCCATGCAGGGCAGAAAATTGGGACTGAATGCGATTGTCACAGGTGAAATTGCGGAAATAAAGGGGGCTCAGGAAGAACTCGGTTACCTGTGGTTTAAAGGCATGGTATTTTATGTTCATGTTCATGTCTTGGTAAGCGTTTATGACACGGAAACCGGAGCAAAATTGATTGAAAAATATTTTTCAGATGAAGGAGAAATTTCAGAAGATGCCTATTATAAAATCAATGCTAAAGAGTTTACCCCCGCACTCCCGGTAATCGAGAAGCTGCTTGTTTCTCTCAGCAGCCAACTGGCTGATGAGGTGTGCGAAGTGATCGAAGAGGAGCCTTTCAAAACATACGTGAAATCAGCAGACGGGGAAAGAATAACCGTTACCGCGGGCAGAAATGCGGGGATTTCCGAGGGGAACCTGTTTAACATCCATGACTCCAGCCGGATAATATCGAGTAAAGATGATCACCAATTCATAATTTCCGGTCCGAAAACAGGTATGTTGCGGATCGATACCGTTACCGAGGATTCAGCCGTAGGAGTGATTGTTGAAGGGGAGAATAAAGGGATGAATTCCTGTCTTATACTGTTTGAAGAATAAACATGGTTTCATGGATAATTTTATTCCGGTGCGGAGAGGAGAAGATATGAGTAAATTGTTTGAACAGAGCGAGATCAACAAAATGGTGCTTGCGAACCGTTTTGTCCGGTCTGCGACATGGGAAGGGATGGCCGCTGAAGATGGAGCCGCTACTTCCAGACTGAATGAGGAAATGGCAACCCTTGCGCGCGGAGAAGTCGGGCTGATTATCACCGGGCATACCTATATTCGAAAAGAAGGACAGGCGGGCCTGTTTCAGATGGGAATTTATAAAGATGAATTGATTCCCGGATATCAGAGCATGACCGACAAGGTACATGAAGCGGGAGGTAAAATTGTTGTGCAGCTCGCGCATGCCGGGCATTTCGCAATAAAGCAGTTGACCGGGCAGATTCCTCTCGTGGCGTCGAATTTTGAAGGCCTTGCAAAATCACCGAGAAAGGAGATGACGGTTCAGGATATTGAGGAACTCATTGACGCGTTTAAGGAGGCTGCGGTGAGAGCCAAAACCGCCGGATTTGACGGGGTTCAAATTCATTCGGCCCATGGATATCTCCTCAGCCAGTTTTTATCGCCATCCTTCAACCGCAGGCAGGATGAATACGGGGGTGATATCCGCAATCGCGTAAAGATTCATTTGGAAATCGTTGAAGCCATCCGGAAAGCAGTAGGAGATGACTATCCAATATTGATTAAAATGAACAGTCAGGATTTTGTGGAGAACGGTTTGAGCCTGGAAGATTCTTTGCAGGCAGTGCGAATGCTGGCCGGCGCGGGGCTCAATGCGATTGAGCTGAGCGGCGGAATGCTGACCAGCGGGAAGTTGTCGCCGAGTCGATCCGGTATCAATTCCGAGGAAAAGGAAGCATATTTCAAAGAGGCGTCGAAATTGTTTAAAAGTGAAATCGATATTCCTTTAATCCTTGTGGGCGGCATGCGATCTTTTGAGGTTGCCGATCGTCTTGTTGATGAGGGCGTGGCAGATTATATTTCAATGTGCCGGCCGTTTATTCGGGAGCCGCAATTGATAAAAAGGTGGAAGGCCGGGGACAGGCGAAAAGCGGAATGCAATTCGGACAATCTTTGCTTCGGGCCGGCTATGGAAGGAAAGGGAGTGTCCTGCGTAACCAAAGAACTCAAGCAAAAGAAATAGTTCCAAGGAGGCGCCATGGGGAAATGGCATAAAACCGGTTGTGTGTTGTGCGCTCAGAACTGCGGGCTTGAAATCCTGGTGGAAAATAACCGGATGGTAAAAGTTCGCCCGGACAAAGAGAACCTGCGCAGCCAGGGCTATGCCTGCCGAAAGGGGCTGAATGTCATTTACCATCAATACCCGAAGGAACGCCTGACCACGCCGCTGAAAAAGGTGGGGGATCGATTCGAGCCCATATCCTGGGATCAGGCCATGGATGAGATCGCGGATAAGATGCAAGGGCTGGTTGATCAGTACGGTCCGCGTTCTCTGGCCTACATGGGCGGCAGCGCCCAGGGCGGGCATTTTGAGGTGGCGTTTGCGCTGACCCTGCTGCGGAGCATGGGGTCTCAGTATTATTATTCATCAGCCGGGCAGGAGTTCAGCGGTATCTGGTGGATTTTGGGGCGTATGCTGGGGAAGCAATACAATGTGGCGGTGCCGGATGAGCATGCCTCTGAGATGCTGGTTGGATGGGGCTGGAACGGAATGATGAGCCATCAGATGCCGCAGGCACCGAAAGTACTCCAAAGTTTCAGAAAAGATCCTGACCGGCTGCTGGTGGTGATAGACCCCCGGAAAAGTGAAACAGCGTCAATTGCCGATATTCATCTGCCGGTGCGTCCCGGAACCGACTCTCTTCTGATCAAAGCTATGATTTCCATAATTCTCAGCAAAGGCTGGGAAAATAAGGATTATATCCGCAAACATGTGGAAGGCTGGGACAAGGTTCGCCCCTGGTTTGAAGGGTTTGACGCCGGATCCGCCATTCAAGTCTGTCAGCTGGGCTATGAAGAAGTTGTTGAGCTGTGCCGCCTGATGACAACCAGGCGCTGGTGCATGCATCCGGATCTGGGCATTTACATGGGCCGCCACAGCACGTTAAACTCCTACTTCATGAATATCCTGGGGGCCATTTGCGGAATTTTCGGTGTACGGGGCGGCAACGTCATACCGGGGATGCTGATGCCCATGGGTTTCCACGCGGATGAGCGTAATCCAAAAGTATGGCGGACGGTTGCCACCAATCTGCCTCCTGTCGCTGCCGGCTCTTTTCCGCCGGCTGTCATGCCCGAGGAGATTCTTTGTGATCACAAGGAGCGCCTTCGCGCGGTTTATGTCAGTGCATCTAATCCCCTGCGCGCGTATCCCGATACGACGGCTTATGAGAAAGCTTTCAAAAAGTTGGATCTTCTGGTGGTCAATGAGATTGTAATGAGTGAAACAGCCCGGCTGGCCCATTATGTTCTGCCCTGTCGGACCTATTATGAATCCTGGGACGGCACTTTTTTCCCCTGGACGTTTCCCAATATTTTTTTTCAGATGAGGCGGCCGATTGTGGAACCTTCTGAACATTGTCTGGAAGCCTCTCAGATTTTCACCCGGCTGGCGGATCGACTGGGCCTGATTCCGGAAATTCCGGATAAAGTTCAAGCCGCCGCCCAGGGGGACCGGTTGATCTTTGGGATGAAATTGATGGAATGGGTCGGAGAAGAATCCGGCGCATTGTCCAAAATGCCTTTTGTGCTGGCCAAAACCTTGGGCCGAACGTATGACAGCGCCGCGTTGGCTGCCCTGTGGGGTATGCTCATGACGGCTCCCGGGACTTTCCAGAAGCATGCAGCCAGGGCAGGCTTTGAGTCGGGCATCGATCAGGGAGATAGGATTTTTCAGGCCCTTCTGGATACTCCCCAGGGATTGTGGGTAGGCAGGGTTGACCCGGATAAAAATCTGGCCAATCTCCCCACGCCTTCAGGCAAGATTGAAGTCTATATCCCGGAGATGGAAGAACAGGCCAGGGGGCTCGATGTGGCCGGCGAGATTGAAGGTCTGAAAATGTCGGATGGCTTTCCTCTGATTCTGAATGCGGGCCGGCATATGGCATACAACGCCAACACCCTGATGCGGAATCCGGAATGGAACAAGGGGAAACGAGCCTGCACGGTGGCGCTCAGCCCCAGGGATGCCTCGGCTCTGAGTTTAAAAGACGGTCAGGAGGTTCGGGTGACCACCGAGGCAGGCAGTGAAGTCGGAGAGCTGGAGATCACGGATCAGGTTCGCGAGGGCATGGTTTTGATTCCACACGGTTTCGGTCTCATTTACGATGGAAAGGTCTACGGCGTCAACGCGAACCGCCTGACCAAAACCACCCACCGGGACCCCATGGGAACGCCGCTGCATCGCTTTGTACCCTGCCGGGTTGAGGCGGCCTGATGCCCTTTTGTTCATTTTCGTTCCCGAGAAATATGCGCTGATTCAATCCAAAGGTGAAGCGGCGCGATAAAAGTCGGCCTTCAAAATGTCAAAATTAAGTTGAATCTCCCATCATATTTGATACCGTAGCCGGAGTGGTATTTTATTCAATTCGAGAAACGCTTTTTATCAATATCGTTCGGCAAATCTAAAATGGCGGCAGATGGGCCGGCCGAGGATTGATTCGCCGGCTTGAAAGGAGAAACCAGTGAACAAAGTCGTAGTAAGGTTAACGGACGGCAGCACGATCAAGGGCATGACAGCCGACTTCTTCCCGGGGAAAGACATTTTTCATTTGTTCCCGGCAGACGTCCCGGTCGGTGGAAAGCCCGTTGAAATCTGCACGAAAGACATGAAAGCGTTGTTTTTTGTGAAGGACTTTGCGGGCAACCCGAAGCGCGATAAACGAAACGAATTCGATCCGGAAAATCCTCCGGCCGGACGCCGAATCAGGGTGGTGTTCAAGGACGGCGAAGTGTTTGTGGGAACCACAACAGGATACCAACCCGGACGCCCGGGGCTGTTCGTCGTACCGGCAGATGCCGATTCAAACAACGAACGATGCTATATAGTCGCGGCATCCACCCAGGAGATTAAATTTATATGATCCAGATGCAGCCCGGAATTTTGTCGACGCCATAGTTCAACATAGCAAAATTAACCCTTTTTCTGTCAGGTTGTTCCGGTCGTTGAGATTTCCCTTCATATCTGTCGAAAAAACAGTTCGATAACAATATGATATCGATGAAATTTTCCTTGATGCTTTTTGATCGAACGTGTTGGACTTTTTCATCCTTACAGAACCTCTCTTTTTTGAAGCTGATTTTCATACAGCTCTATCAGATCCAACGCCTCCTTTCTTGTGGAAATGCGTTTTATGGATTCCCTGAACGTGGCGGCATGCGGAAATCCTTTTACAAACCATCCCAGCCGGCTCCTCATGATTCGGCATGCATGGAGTTCTCCGATATATTGGATGGAATCGTCAATATAACGTTTCATCATTTCAATCCTCTGAGAAAAATCAATTAACGGATCAGGCTCTCCTTTGATTCGGGCAAGAATCAGGGAAAAGATCAAGGGGTTTCCGATTGCGGCCCTGCCAACCATAACGCCGTCGCAGCCGGTTGTTTCGAGCATTCGTATCGCATCTCCGGCACAGACAATATCGCCATTCCCGATAACCGGTATGGAAGCCTGCATTTTGACTTTTTTGATCAATTCCCAGTCGGCACTTCCTCCAAAACCCTGCGTCGCCGTGCGGGGATGTATGGAAATGGCATCCGCACCGCATGTTTCAGCTATTTTTGCGATCTCAAGAGCCTGTTCGCCGGAACGGTCCCAGCCGGAGCGAATTTTTATCGTGACCGGGATGCGAACCGCTTTCCGGACAGCCGTGATAACAGACTCCGCGACATCGGGGTTTCTCATCAGGCTCACACCCGCACCGGTTTTTACAATTTTTTTAACCGAACAGCCGAAATTGATGTCCAGAATATCCGCGCCGGCCATTTCAATTATTTTTGCCGCTTCCGCCATGACTTCCGGCTTTGAGCCGAAGATCTGGACCGACAGCGGCTTTTCCCGGGAGATGCTGTCCATGAGCTGCACGGTCTTTCTGGATCGATGAATCAATCCATTCGCGCTGATCATCTCCGAGCAGACCAGCCCGCACCCCGCTTCTTTTGCCAGAAGCCGGAAGGGAAGGTTGGTGATTCCGGCGAGCGGAGCCAGAATCGTATTGTTTTCCAATGGTATATTTCCGATATTCATGTGGATATTTCTAAATTTCCTGTTCTTGAACTTTGAAACGCTCACGGCGGGTTATTGTTTCTGCTTTCTATCTGTAAGGGATATCACCTTTCCTTTCCGGGATGATTTTTGTTTCTCATTCTTTTCTTCGGAGGTTTTTCCCGGATCTGTTTGATCCGGCTCCTCCGGGGCCGCAACCTTTTTAAGCCGCATTCGATTGCCGTTCATCGTGAACTCCGCCCCTTCGATATAGACATCCTTTAATATCCATGTAACGGTTTGAAGAGGTATCTGAAGCATAAGCAGTTTGATATGATACCAGTTCTTTTTCATATCCGGGGAGATATCTTCAACCCTTGCAAAACCGACAGGATTGTCTTCAAAGTAGATCAGCACAACATCATTCACCTGGGTCATGGTTACGGCTCCTTTATTTGCCTTTAAACACTGGTTCCCGTTTTTCAAGCAGGGCATTGATGACTTCGAAGGTCATGCTGTTGCGGTTATCGGGCCGGTTCAGCTTTATCATGGCAATGTTTTCTTTGATTTCGAAAATTACGGGGGGTTGTGACATGTGATGCTCCTTTGGCTTTCGCGCACGCGACCGGTTACAGGTTTTCCAGGTTCTCGGAGTGATTAGAATTGATTTTTTATTGTGTTCACTTTAATTAATATGGTTATGTCAGGTTTGTCTAATGTTATTCCAATAAAAACGAAGTCCGGATGTTTTCCGGCATGAAGATTTGCTGCAGGCAGGTATTAATATGCTAATTTTAAGGCGTTTATTTTATTCCGTTTTCGTGAAACGATTTTTGTTTTTCACGATCGCAGTCAGCCTCGGGTTGTCCTTTTCCGGATGCGGGCTTTTCAGGCCGCGGATAATTGAAAGACCCCCTCTCGAACGAATTTCCCCGAAAGACTATCCGGACTTTGCAGATGATATGGGATATGACGGACTGGAGCACAGCATTGTTCAAAGCATAACCTATCTTAAAAAAGTTCCTCCGGACCGGATTTTTCGATTTGGAAAAGACGAGTATGACTGCAGGCATATGATGGAATCGCTTGAGCGTTTTCTTTTGTTTATTCAATCGAATCCTTCCAAAAATGATTTGAGGGAGTTCATCGCTTTCAATTACAGGGTCTACCGGTCTGTGGGAGATGATGAAACCGGAGATGTGCTGTTTACGGGGTATTATGAACCGCTTCTGGAAGGAAGTCTTGACTGGAGCCCTGAATTTCAATATCCGGTGTTTTCGCTGCCCGAGGATCTGGTTTTTATCGACCTGTCCCTTTTTAATCCTGCGTTCAAAGTTGAGAAACCGCTGGTTGGAAGGTTTACCAATGAGCATAGAGTTGTTCCATATTATGAACGAAGAGAAATTGTTAAAAACAATTTAAATGGCAAATCCCTCCCCCTTGCATGGGTAAAGGACCGTGTGGATCTGTTTTTTCTTGAGATACAGGGATCCGGAAAAATTTATATCAATGACGGAATGCCGCTGAATGTACATTATCATGCCTCGAACGGCCATCCATATAGAAGTATCGGAACCCTGCTCATCAGAAAGGAGAAGGTCTCCCGGGAGGAGATGTCCATGCAGAAAATCCGTGAATATTTAAAGGATCATCCGGAGGAGGTGGATGATATTTTAAATTACAATCCAAGCTTTGTTTTTTTCCGGATCGAAGAAGACGGACCGTTTGGATGCTTTGGCGTCAAGGTGACGCCTGGCAGGTCAGTTGCTCTGCAAAGGAGTATTTTCCCTGCGGCAGCCCTGGGGTTTATGGAATCAGAAAAGCCTCTGGTAGACGGCAACCGGAAAATACAGGAATGGGTTTCGTTCAGCCGGTTTGTTTTGAATCAGGATACCGGGGGCGCGATCAAAGGGGCGGGAAGAGCGGATCTTTTCTGGGGAAACGGTTCGTATGCGGAGATTGCAGCCGGTCACATGAAGAACCCCGGGAAATTGTATTTTTTAGTTTTGCATCCCCCTGACAAAGGGTGATAGTATCTCTCAGGGATCGATTCGCCGCGAAATCGGCAACGCGTTTTCGGTAATGTTCGGCGGCATTTCATGTTTTTTTAAAAACGTTAAACAACGACATCATGGAAACGTTAACATCGGATAGCATCATCGTGTTGTTCCTTTCGCTGGGGGTTCTGCTCGGGGTGGCCCGCGTGCTGGGCGAGCTGGCGCAGCGTCTTCACCAGCCCGCAGTGTTGGGGGAATTGATTGCAGGCGTTCTGCTGGGTCCGACGATTTTGGGAAGCATAGCACCGGAGCTGAACAAGTTCCTTTTCCCCATGCAGGGGATGAATGCAATCGCTCTGGATACCATTGCGACCCTGGCGATTGTGTTGTTTCTGCTGGTAGCGGGGATGGAAGTCGATCTGTCAACCATCTGGAAGCAGGGAAGGATCGGCTGTCAAGTCGGGATCACCAGCATTGTCATCCCGTTTTCCATCGCACTGATTGCGGCTTTGATGTTGCCCGAGGCGTTTGGCCGCCATCTGGACGCTGATCCATGGATATTTGCGCTGTTTTTAGCGATTGCCATGTCGATTTCCGCCCTCCCTATCATTGCAAAAACCCTTATGGATATGGGCCTTTACCGCAGCGACCTGGGGATGGTTGTCATCAGTGCGGCGATCTTTAACGACCTGATCGGGTGGATTGTTTTTGCCGTTTTGCTGGGGCTGATCGGCGCCTCGTCCGGCAGCGGCAACAATATCATGCTGACCATTTCACTGACATTGGCGTTTGCCGGTGTGGTGCTGACAATCGGACGCTGGCTGTTTCACAAGGCACTGCCGTTTGTGCAGGCTTATACCCGCTGGCCAGGGGGTGAACTGAGTTTTGCGCTCATCCTGGGGCTGTTCGGGGCCGCATTTACGGAATGGATCGGGATCCATGCGATTTTCGGTGCCTTTGTCGTAGGGGCGGCTGTCGGCGATTCTTCACACCTGCGGGAGCGCACCCGGGTGATCATTGAAAATTTCGTTTCGTTCATCTTCGCGCCGGTATTTTTCGCGAGCATCGGACTCCGGGTGAACTTTTTGACCCATTTCGACCTCTCACTGGTGGTAATGGTGACCTGTATTGCCCTGGTGTGCAAATTTGCCGGTGGGGCCATCGGCGCCCGGTGGGGCGGAATGCCTCCCCGGGAAGCCCGGGCAGTCGGTTTCGCGATGGTTTCCGTAGGTGCAATGGGTATCATTGTGGGCACGATAGCACTGGAAGCGGGAATCATCCGTCCGCGACTGTTTGTCGCCTTGATTATTATGGCGATTGTCACCTCGATGATCAGCGGTCCGCTCATACGGCAGATCCTCCGAACGGAAAAGAAACGAAGGCTGCAGGATATCCTGTCTTCGAAATTGTTCCTTCGGGAACTCAAGGCAACCTCCTGTCGCGAGGTTATCCACGAAATGACCGCGGCGGCGTGCGCCATGGAAAATCTGGACGCGTCTGTCGTGGAAGCGGCTGTCTGGAACCGTGAGGAGGCGCTCAGCACCGGCATCGGAAACGGTGTGGCGCTTCCACATGCCCGTATCGACGGTCTGCGGGAGTCGCTGGTGGCGGTCGGTGTTTCTGCAAAGGGGATCGATTTTGACGCACCGGACGGTAAATTGGCAAATGTGATTTTCCTTATTCTTACGCCCGGCAGCGATCCCGGGGCACAACTGGAGATTGCTTCCGAAATAGCGCGCTTTTTCCGGGATCAGCAGATGTCCGACCGCGTGCTTGCAACGAACAGTTTCACGGATTTTCTGGCATTGCTGTGTGCGCCGGTATCCAGGAATGAGTTGGGGCCAGCTGACAAAAGGAGATCAGGATGAAGAACAGCCTTTCGACAGTTGTCTCTTGGATCGTATTGAAATAAATAATCTATACTGTTTGTGGCTGCCGAGCTTTCGCCGGGGGCGCTTGTTTCTCGCTCCGGAGAGAAGCATCGTTGGACCACAGGGCAACCAAAAAAATGAAAAAAAATTCATCCGTTCAACTTGTTATTATCGTTTTCGTATTCTCTTTGCTCCTGTTCGCACATATTGTCAACAAAGATACGCCTGACAAGAGTTTGCAGAAAACTGAAACAGTAAACAGGAATGTTTCAATTCCTCTAGATCAAGGCATGTTCGATGACAGGACAACGGAGTTTTCTGTAAAGCAGACCGTGAATTTAAAATTGAAAGACACGAAACTGGAAGAAGCGATTTCAAATGGAAGCTGGGAAAAGATGATGTCCTACGATAATGAAGGATACCAGGTTTTAGGGGGCCTTCGTGAGGATCCATTTCGATATCAATACGAGGGCACGTGCAATGGTATCGTAACAAGGGATGACACCGGGGAGATTATCGCCAGGTATGAATTTCGTGTCCTGAAACTACTGGCCGGTGCAACAGAGCGATTTGAAGATGCTTTCCTGGTCTGCAAAGGTTCATACTGGCTGCCGGTACCGATTCAGAAACTTGATATAGAGTGGCAGCGCATTCCACCCACACGTGCATGGTATGAAGCTCCTGCTTCAGGATTCGGTGTTATGCTCAACGCAGAGAGGTCAATCCCTGGAAAATTTCTGAGGTTCAAGTCTAATAGACCTGTCGATTCACAGTTCATCCTTTCAGCAGCATTAGAACCTTTATTCTTTGGCAAGGGGTTCGTACACGTGCCTGCTCACTGAGCGATTATAAAAATCACAATCGATGGTTTCCTGCAGTTTGGTTCTTCATTCCGGGGCATCATCTTAAAAACAACAGGCAAGGAATGAGTCATGATGTACCCCGTAACCGTTAAATGAATTGTCACCGACCGCTCCGATCTGAACAATACGGATTTCACAAATACACTTGACTTTGGTTTTATCTGTCTGTAGTATTCACCAAATTATTAGTGTTCCTGGTTGTAACTGAAAATCACGTAAGCCCCGGAATAATCCGGGGCTTTTTTTATTGGAACACAGAAAGAAGGTATTTATTGAATTTTAAGGCTTTTAATTTCCAGCCCTCTGTTGCGGCAGGTGTCGTAGCAGCGGGATATGTAACCCCGACCCCGATTCAGGTTCAGGCCATTCCGCGGGTCCTCAAGAATCAGGATGTGATGGGACTGGCCCAGACCGGCACCGGTAAAACAGCTGCCTTTGTCCTGCCGATATTGAATCGGTTGATGGAAAGAAAAACTGAAGGCATCCGCTCCCTGATCATAGCCCCCACCCGGGAGCTGGCTGAGCAGATTCATCAGGCTATCGAAACCCTGGGACTCAAGACACGGCTGAGAAGCACTTCGGTTTATGGCGGTGTCGGTATTACTCCGCAGATTCAGAAACTGAAGCGCGCTGATATTGTTGTGGCCTGCCCCGGTAGGCTTCTTGATCATATCAACCGCCATACCATCGATCTTTCACAATTGGAAGTCCTGGTTATTGACGAGGCCGACCAGATGTTCGACATGGGGTTTTTCCCGGATATCCGGCGCATTTTGGCACATCTTCCCAAAAAGCGTCAGACGCTGCTTTTTTCGGCTACCATGCCCATGGAAATACGTCGACTGGCAGGCGATATTCTGCAAAATCCGACCACCGTTCAGGTAGGGGCAACCGCACCGGCCGATACGGTTCGTCATGCGCTCTATCCGGTGTCTCAGCATTTGAAAACGGCATTGCTGCTCAATCTGTTGGGAAACACCTCTGCCGAGTCAGTGCTGGTATTTACCCGGACCAAACACCGTGCCAAAAGCCTGGGCAATAAGCTGGCTTCAGCCGGATACCGGTCAACTTCACTGCAGGGGAATCTTTCCCAGGGCCGCCGTCAGGCCGCGCTGGAAGGCTTTCGCGACGGAACGTTTCAAATCTTGGTGGCAACCGATATCGCAGCTAGGGGCATTGACGTCACACAGGTCTCCCATGTCATCAATTATGACATCCCTTCCACCCCCGAGGCATATATTCATCGAATCGGACGGACCGGCCGGGCTGCGCGCAGCGGCGAAGCGTTCACCCTGATTACAGGAGACGACAAGGATATGGTACGCGCTATCAATAAGACCATTGGATCTTCCATAGAGCGACGAATCCTGCCTGATTTTGATTACAATGCGGCTCCAGCAGTACCGCAAAAAAGAAGCCCTGATCGTACCCCGGGGCATCAAACGCAAAGCAGGGGCAAACAGCAGCCTTCCCATAAACCCAAAAGGCAGATCCGGAAAGGAGCGTTTTCCTGGATGACCACCCATTCGACGAAAGTCGCCGGCAGGCGAGGCATTCAACCTGCCTGAAGCACAGCACAGCAGCGCTGCGCAGGCTGTTTTATGACAGCAATACCCTTGCTGCTTTTTAAAAAAACGACAATTCGCTTGCTTTCTGCTGAAAGTAAGGGTATTGTTCAACCAATCAATTAAGCCCCGCCGTTAATTTGCGGGGCGGTTTCGTTCTGAAGGGCTGATCTTTTTGTCAAAGTGGCATCCTCCAGCGTGTAACTTTGAGAATTTCTAAAATAAGGAGGATGTTATCATGGCCAATGGAACTGTAAAGTGGTTTAGCGACCAAAAAGGGTTCGGATTTATTGAGCAGGGAGACGGACCGGATGTGTTTGTTCATCATTCAGCAATCAACGCAACCGGCTTTAAATCCCTCAATGAAGGCGATCAGGTTTCCTTTGACATCGAGCAGGGACAAAAAGGTCCTTGCGCCGCAAATGTCACGGTGATTTAATTTTTTCAAGGGAAAAAGGGCATTCCTTCTCTATTGAGGGGGTGCCCTTTTGTTTGAATTTCCATCCCCACGATCCACTACTATCTGATCTCAGACCCTGAAAAAGCCCACCTCACGATTCTTTTCTTTATTTTGCAGGAACAATAACCAGGGAAGGGGGCAAAATTGGCAAAACCCAATTTTCAATTCAAAAAACGTCAGAAAGAACTGGCAAAGAAAAAAAAGAAAGAGCAGAAAAGGCAGGCAAGACTGGACAAGAAAACGATCAATTCGGAAGAGCAGCTGAATTCGTCTCAGGATGAGAGCGAATTGGTATAAGCACCATATTGCGGCATTATTTTTTCCACACGGATGTTGTTATTCATTGCAGTTTTCAAGATCCGGGAAATTCTGGCAACTTAAAAAGGGGCGCTCCGGCAATTTTCGGCAAGGAGTGTATCTGCAGTTGAAACTACAAGCTGGATAAAAAGGAGATAAAACATGCGTCAAAAATATTTTATTTCTCGCGAAGATGTCAACAATGAACTCAAAATCAGAGAATATGCGAATATCCAGAAGACTCCGAAAAATGTTGCGTTTACGATGCGGAACAAGGAAACGTTTTCCTTTCTCTGTGAAGAAACGTATGAAGGATCGAGCATTGTGAGTTCCATTCACGAGGGGCGGGACGCACTGGTCGCGACGATAAGGACCCGCAACATGTTTCCCATCAGGTCCCATGCGATTAAAATTGCCGAATCAGTCATGGAGTTATATGACTCTGATGGAGACCATTCTGTTGAGTTGTTCTTTGACGATGTTGACCTGTTTGTAAAAAAGCCGCTTTTGGCGCCCGGATGAAGCGAAAAGTTTGAGAGGCCGCAGGGGCTGACCTTAGCTTGATCCGGTTATTGATTGTTGTGTTCGATGGATGTCGCCCGGTATCTTTACATCCATCGGGATTTGTTTAACATACCTTCGACTTGGAAGAGGAGGGAGTAAAATTTATGAACACACCCGGGTGGATGATGGAATAGAATCTATTTCAAAATCCATTTTTGTCTTTCCATTTTATTTTTTGAACTATTGAGCAGCAGTTTACTTCATTTTTACTCCTGCAACCCATACAGTCCATTGCCATTATTCAATTTCAAATATTTACGAAAATCTGCGGGTTGGAATATTTTTTTCTCATTGGCTTCAGCAAGTATATGAATTCTTTTCAACAAATCAGTATTTGAAGCCAGTTTTGTCCTTTTGTTATCCAACCAGATATTATCTTCAAGCCCAACTCTAACCCCCCCGCCAACTGATATTGCTAAGGAGTTCATAATTATCTGTGATCGTCCTATCCCTCCTAAAGACCAGTAGCTGTTTTCAGGTAAGTCATTGATCATGATACCTGAATGCAATATATCAGCCTGTGCGCAGGCGATATTCCCCAGTATGAAATTGAAGTAGTATGGCGGAGTAAGCAATTCTTTTTTTATCAGGTATTTTGCATAGTTGATCATTCCGGCATCAAATGCTTCAAGCTCCGGCTTTATTTTTCTTTTTTTCATTTTTGCGGCAATTTTTTTTATCATTTCCGGTTCATTCACACTGGCAATCTTGTTAAAATTTAATGAACTCAAGGTTAAGCTGCCCATATCTGGTTTATGGATACCGGTAAGTTCAAGGGGTTCGGTTCGTTTTTCAAATTCTTGAAATGTCCTGCCGCTTAATGACACGCATATTATTAGATCAGGTATAAATTTCCGGATACCCTCGATGATTTTTGCGTAAATATCTGCTTTCCAGGTTGGCTCACCGGAAGTTTCGTCTCTTGCATGCAAGTGAGTCATTGTAATGCCGATTTCGGAAACCTTCAGCACATCATCAATAATTTCATTGATAGAAATGGGAACATGGGGAGTCTTTTTTTTGGTAGGTATCATCCCTGTAGGGCAAAAATTGATAACGATATTTTCATTGTTATGTTTCACGTCTTTTTCCTCTTTTTTCTGAAATTTGTACCTATATTCAGATTGCAGTTTAATCGCTTTCAAAATGCATAGCATCCCGGCGGCAGATTGTCAATATAATTAATAATTTCATATAGATATATTAATAATTTAAGCGGGTTGGTTTTGTTTTGAGTCCTATCTGAAGCGCATATCGTCTACCAGTGACTCATCACAGCGAATCTTGACTTGTAGGCCTAACTCATCTATATAGTACACCTTAAAAGTGAAGGCCTTATAGTCGGCCTAATTTGGAGAATTAATATTTCTGAGTAATAAAAATCAATTAATCGTTATAGTTAAATGAACAATTCTTCACGGAAAACGGAAGTCTCCAGACAGCATATTGTTAGAGATCTGAAAGCAATGGGTATTGACAAAGGGGATCACCTTGCGTTGGGTATTTCCTTTAAAAGCATCGGTTATATAGTCGATGGTCCCGAGGCCTTGATAGATGCCTTATTAGAAACAGTTGGGCCTGAAGGGACGATTATGATGAATACCTTTACAGAGTTTTTCTACCCTGCCGAAATAAAATATGGGTGGATAGATTATATATTTGATTCTGAAACAACAAAGGTCAACACTGGAATCGTTCCGGAAACGTTGCGAAAGCGAAAAAATGCAATCAGGAGCAAACATCCGACGCATTCTGTCGCTGCGATTGGGAAAATGGCGGAATATCTGACTGAATGCCATGATGAAACCTCAAGCGCCTTCCTGCCGTTTTCAAGGCTCTCTGAGATAAATGGCAAGTATCTGGCTATTGGAATTGGTGAAAGACTGGTCGGTTTCCGTCATCAGGCCCAATATCTGGCAGGCCTTCTTGATGTCGTTTCCTGGAGACGATGCGTCAAATTCAAGGCAAAAGATGGGCAAATAAAAACTTTTATCCTTAGAGATAGAGGTGGATGCCCTAAAAGGCTGTCGGAACTTGTTCCTCATATCAGGAAGGCAGGTCTTGTACAGGATGGAAAGATTGGTATGGCTGTTTCCCTTCTTGTACCGGCAAAAGAAGCTCTTGGTAGAATGGCAGAATTATTAAAAAAGAACCCTGAATCCTATTTATGCGGCAGTGTGTCGTGTTTGTGGTGTCGTGAGCTTGAACGAAAATTGAACCTGTACGACAAAATAGAAAATCCAAGATACTTCCAAAAAAATATCGTAATTAGAAAGCTGGTCGGGGCAATGAACTGGCTGCGGGAGAAAGATTATAAAATGGTTACCAGAATCAAACTGTTTATAAAAAAGAGGTCTTAAAGTACTTCTTCGGTGAAAATGATATTTGGCACTGGTCCTCTGAAAAAGAAAAATAAAATGGAAATGCAAAGAAATTTAAAGTGACCTCAGATATAGAAATTATCAATCCCCTGGAATTTGAATCCTGGGATAATTTGGTTACAAAAAGCAAACAATATTCATTTTTCCATTCCCTGGCATGGGCGAAAGTTTTATTTGAAAGCTATGGATATAAACCATTCTATCTTATTCAAAGAGAAAACAAGGAACTCTCAGCCTTAATACCTTTTATGGAGGTTTGCAGCTTCAGAGGGAGAAGGGGTGTTTCACTGCCATTTAGTGATTATTGTAATCCAATCATAGGCAGCACAGATCCTCAAGAATTGTTAAACAGTGCTATTGAATTTGGCAAAAAAGCTAAATGGCGATACCTGGATATTCATGGCGGAGAGGAACTTTTCCAGGGTGCCAATCCCTCCACGAAATATTACGGCCATTTGTTGGAACTTGAATCTGATCCCAATCAGATATTTTTAAAGTTTCGAGATAGCACCCGGAGGAATATCAGAAAGGCAGCCAGATCAGACCTAACAATTCAAATGAGCAACTCTTTGCTGTCCATGCGTCAATTTCACCATTTGCATTGCCTTACAAGGAAAAGACACAACCTCCCATCCCAGCCATTTTATTTCTTTAATAAAATTCATAAAAACATACTTTCAAAAAATCTGGGTTTTATTTTCAAGGCATCCTTTCAGAATAAAATTATCGGAGCATCCGTGTTTTTCCATTTTGGAGAAAAAGTGATTTTTAAATTCGGAGCATCTGACATAAAATACCAACACCTGAGAATGAATAATCTGATTATGTGGGAAGCGATAAAGTGGTATGCCGACAATGGGTACGAAAGCCTTTTTTTTGGCCGCACAAACATTGGTCAGGAGGGATTAAGAAGGTTCAAATCAGGATGGAGCGCCAGAGAATATGTGATGAAATATTTTAAATATGATCTGGCAGATGATTCCATAATCATCAGTAAAGATAATTTTAATTCGGTAATCCAACTCGTTTTCAGCAAAATGCCTATTTCAGCATCCAGGGTTTTAGGCGCCTTGCTTTACAAATATTTCGGCTGACAACCTATCTTTTCTTTTTGCTTTTTTTAGATCGTTTGGTTTGCGGTTTCTTGTTTTCGGCATACTGAATCCGAACATTTCGGCCGTCAATTTTCGCGCCTTTCATTGATTTTAAAACTTTAGCCGCAACACTTGTTTCAACTTCAAAAAAAGAAAATTCCCGCATGATTTCTATCGGGCCAATCTTTTCAGAGCTGATTCCCGCTTTGCTGCACAGCGTTCTTATCAGAGCCCCTTTTTGCAGATTGTCCATCGATCCGGTGTTCAGGAAAAACCGTTTCGATTTTCCAGATTCCAGATTTTTTGGTTGACGATCTTTTTTTGCAGGACGGTGATCATCTTCCTTTTTTTGCAGCGAGGCATTGATATCCTTGGAGTTTTTATAATATGTAAGAAAACGGTTAAATTCAATTGAAATAAACTTTTGAATGAGATCTTCTTTTGTAAGGCCCTTTAATGTGTCATAGACCGGCGGCAGGAAACGCCCGATCTCTTTCTGATCCACTTCAACGTCTACCATTTTGTTAATCATGGAATAGAGTTGTTTCTCACAAATTGCATATCCTTCCGGGACTTTTGCATAATTAAATTTAACCCCTGCTTTTTTTTCTACAAATTGAAGTTTTCCTTTTTCCCGGGAGTTGATGATGACGATGGATGTTCCTGACTTGCCCGCCCTTGCCGTTCTGCCGCTCCTGTGCGTATAGTTTTGAGCCTCATCGGGGAGTTTATAGTTGATCACATGGGTGATATCCTGAACATCTATCCCGCGGGCGGCGACATCTGTTGCAATCAGAACCTGAATGGATTTGGTTTTAAACCGGCTCATGACCTTGTCACGCGCTGCCTGAGAAAGGTCGCCATGAAGGGCTTCCACATTATAATTGGCTTTCATCAGTTTCTCCGCGGTTTCCTGTGTCTCTTTTCGCGTGCGACAAAACACAAGGCCATAAATATCCGGGTAATAATCAATAATTCGTTTTAAGGCCTGATACCGGTCTTTTTCTTTAACAACATAATTCACATGCAAAATGTTTTCCGCGCTGATATTTTTCTTTCCTACGGTTATTTCAACCGGATTTTCCATATATTTTTTTGTAATTTTTGCAACTTCCCTGGGCATTGTCGCGGAAAACAGCCAAGTCCTTTTTTGAGGCGGCGTATTTTCAAGAATGGCATCGATATCTTCCTGGAATCCCATATTGAGCATTTCATCTGCTTCATCAAGCACCAGATAAGAGACCCTGGAAAGCTTTGCTGTTTTTCGACGAATCAGATCAAGCAATCTCCCTGGTGTGGCCACAATAATCTGGGCACCTTTTCGGATCTGATTCCTCTGATTCTCAATACTGGCGCCTCCATAAACGGCAACAACATTGGCATTGCTTACATATTTGCATAATTTTTTTATATCATCGGAAATCTGCAAGCAGAGTTCCCGGGTGGGGCAGATCACTACTCCTTGAGTATGTTTCAAGTCAAAATCAATTAACTGGATCATCGGCAACGCAAAAGCGGCTGTTTTACCGGTTCCGGTCTGAGCCAGCCCGATAAGATCCCTGTCCCCACCGATAATTTCAGGAATCGCATCTGTCTGGATGGGCGTGGGTTCAACAAACCCGAGGTCATTAACCGCCTTTAATAACTCATCAATTAAATCCAAATTTTCGAAACTCATAATTTTTTCTCAATCTCTCCAATAATTTTAAATATTTATAAATAAAACAAAACGATGGATGATACCACGGGTAGAACGGTAAGGCAAACCTTATATCTCCCGGGCGGCATTTCCCGGGATCTCCTGTCACGTTCGTTTTGTCTTTTTCATAAAGACGCGCTGGATTTTTTATTTGATTAAGATTGAAACCGGCTCTATAAAGAGTAACAGATCGATTTTATTTTTTTCGGGAAAACACAGGAGCTTTCTTTTTCTATCCGGAGGATACGCGCATGCCTGATTTTCGAAAACGTCTTCAGAGCTTTAACAATAATACCAGGTTGTTGAGAGCTTTAAATTGAGCACTGGCAACGGTTGGCGGAGTGCAGGATGCAATCCGTGAAAAAGATGATATCCTTCTCAAGGCCGCAACAGGGCTGGAAGGAGGCTGTGTCGCAAACGGTTCCACATGCGGCATTGCAACAGGCGGTGCGTTGAGTATTGCCCTGATGGCTGATCAGCGTCTGCAAAAAGGCGAAGCCTTTCCGGAAAGCGCTGTGCTGGAATCTGTCGGCGCTTATCTGGACTGGTTTAGAAGAGAGCACGGCACAACCCAGTGCAGGGAAAGAAACAATGTCGATTTTCATAAGTTTTCCGGGCAGTTAAAATATTTTCTGTCCGGCCGCAAAATGCTTCGGTGCATGCTTTTGACGGGCAGCGCATTAAATCACCTTACCTTGAATGAAGATTTTCAGGGTTTTTGTTCTGAAAAACCATCTGAAGGTATAGAATCCAGCGCTTCCATTCACTGCGCCGGAAATGTTCTCGAATCCGTAAGGAAGAGGACCGGTATCGGGAACGACCGGCTGGAACGTCTGTCAATTGTTTTTGATGGGGGTGTGGGGCTGAAAGGGGTGCTTTGCGGCGCATTATCCGGTGCGATTTTAGCATTGAACCTTGTACACGGTTTCAATCTTCGCCGGATGAGCTATTCCTCCAACTTGAAAAAGTTTTTGATCGGCCACATCAATTTGCTGCGGAAAAAATCAAACCGTTCCATGGATACGTTCTCCATCGGCAAACAGATGGCAAACGAATTCCGGAAAAATGCCGGATCACTGGAATGCAGCACAATCACCGGAAGGACCTTTGAAAATCTGGAAGATTTTAGAGCATATATCGAAGGTTCCGAACCATGCCAAAATCTTATCCGAATTTCGGCAGATATCGCGGTAAAGGCAATTGAAGAGACAAGAGGTGTCGTCGAATCCGAAACCGTTAAACATCAACTCACTTGACACATTTTTTGAAAGACCGTACAAAGAGAGTCTTTGTTTTATATTAACAGGAGAAAAAAATCATGTTTGGTATCGGCATGCCGGAGATGATCGTGATTATGGCAGTCGCCCTGATCGTTATCGGTCCAAAGAAGTTTCCTGATCTGGCAAAATCGCTTGGCAAGGCGTTCAGGGAGTTTAAAAAAGCCACAAGCGATTTGAAGGAATCCCTTCATGCGGATGACAACCTCAACGACATCAATCGTTCGATTACCGGAATGAACGATGATGTCAAAGATGCTCTTGATTTCAAGCTTGAGAAACAAAATGATCCCCTTTCAAAATCGGATGACGCATCTGATGATAAAAAAGATGATCTGACAATGGAAAAGCCGGGAACCTCAACGGGATCTGAAAATGGATGAGGATGATAAAATTCCTTTTACGGAGCATCTTGAAGAACTGCGAACAAGGCTGATCAGGAGCTTTATCGCTGTTGGAATCGGTTTTGCCGTATCCTATGGATTTAAGGAAAAGATCTTTGAGGTTCTCATTCATCCGCTGGTCTCCGTACTGCCGACGGACGGCAAAATGATTTTTACCGGCCTTCCCGAAGCGTTTTTCACCTATTTGAAAGTAGCCTTTCTGTCCGGCCTTCTGGCTGCATCACCCGTTATTATTTTCGAATTCTGGATGTTCGTTTCTCCCGGCCTCTATAAAAAGGAAAAAACGCTTCTAATCCCGATCATCATCCTTTCAACGGTTTTTTTCCTGGGCGGGGCACTTTTTGGTTATTTTATTGTTTTTCCATATGGATTTAAGTTTTTTCTCGGGTTTGCGAATGAGAATATTCAGGCACTTCCTTCCATGCGCGAGTACCTGAGTTTTGCCGCGAAGATGCTTCTCGCGTTCGGACTGGTGTTTGAGCTTCCGCTGGTCATAACCTTTATGGCCAGGCTTGGAATCGTAACCGTGGACACGCTGAAAAAGAACCGGAAATACGCTGTTCTGCTTTTTTTCGCAGGGTCAGCGATTTTAACACCCCCGGATGTTGTTACACAGGTAATGATGGCTGTCCCTCTTATGTTTCTGTATGAGATCAGTATTTTCGGGGCGCGGATTTTTGGCAAGAAAAAATCGGAGGAAGAACCGCAAAAACCGGCTGCAGAGGTTCAGAAGTAGTACCATTTTCAGAAAGTCAAACAACATGTTGTCCTCCAAATCGCATTATTCTGATTTCAAGTTTGAAAGGCATGTTGTGCTGCTTTCCCCTGACGTGCACTGGAATACCGGAAATATCGGGCGTACCTGCCTTGGAACCGGCGCACGGTTGCATCTGATCAGGCCACTTGGCTTCTCCCTGGAAAGCAAGGAGTTGAAACGGGCGGGGCTTGACTACTGGCACAAGGTCAAGCTTTCCGTTTGGGATAATTTTCAAATTTTTCTGGAAAAGATGAGTCCTCAGGAGAGCGAGATCGCCCTGTTCAGCAAAAATGGAGACAAACCATTCTGGGATATGCGGTCATCAGAAAGGATGTTTCTTGTATTCGGGTCCGAAACAAAGGGAATTCCAGCGCAAGTTCTTATCGATTTTGAGAATTCCCTCTATCATATCCCTTCCACAAAAGAAATCCGGAGTCTGAACCTTTCTACGGCTGTCGGTATCGCTCTTTATGAAAGTCTCCGCTCCTGGCGGCCGGATCATGAGTGGCTTGCATAGGGGTTTGACAAGATCGAGCCTGTGCTTATTTTATTGTAAATCCAAAATTTTGTCATTTTTTATCTCAGAACGAACATTATATTCAGGAGACGGGTATGCGTTTTGATAAGTTTACCATAAAATCACAGGAGTTGATTGCGGAAGCTCAGTCGCTTTCTTCAAAATTGAACCATCAGCAGATTGAGCCTGAGCACTTACTCTCCGCCATGCTGGGCAAAAAAGAAGGAATTGTCCTGTCCATTTTCAGCAAACTGGGTGTTTCTCCAAAAGGAATCGAGCAGGAGCTTGCACTTGCCCTGGACCGGATACCAAAAGTTGTTGGCAGTGGAACCGGGGAAGCGTATATCTCTTCCCGATCCAGAACGATACTGGATGCGGCTTTTTCAGAGGCATCCAAGATGAAGGACCAGTATGTCAGCCTGGAACATATCCTTCTCGCAATTGTGGAGGAAAAGAAGGGGGAGGCTGCAAAAATTCTCAGCCAAAGCGGAATCAAAAGAGAATCGATTCTGAAAGCATTGATGGAATTCAGGGGGAATCAGTGTATTACAGACCCAAACCCGGAGGAGAAATATCAGGCCCTTGAGAAATTCAGCAGAGACCTTACGGAACTCGCAAGGCTCGGCAAGCTGGATCCCGTGATCGGGCGGGATGATGAGATCAGGCGTATTGTTCAGGTTCTTTCCCGAAGAACCAAAAACAATCCCGTGCTGATCGGCGAACCGGGCGTCGGCAAAACAGCGATTGTTGAAGGCCTTGCCCAGCGGATTGTATCGGGCGATATTACCGAAACCTTAAAAAACAAGCGACTCGTTTCGCTTGATATGGGAGCCCTGATTGCCGGAGCGAAGTACAGGGGAGAGTTTGAGGATCGGCTGAAAGCCGTTCTGAAGGAAGTGGAAGGCGCCGAAGGAGAGATTATCCTGTTCATTGACGAACTGCATACCCTTGTCGGAGCCGGTGCCACCGAAGGGGCGATGGATGCTTCCAATATGCTGAAACCGGCGCTGGCCCGTGGAACCCTTCGTTGCGTCGGTGCAACCACCTTAAACGAATATCGAAAATATATTGAAAAGGATGCGGCTCTGGAAAGACGGTTTCAGCCGGTATTCACCAGCGAACCCACGGTTGAGGATACCATTTCCATTCTGCGCGGGCTGAAGGAAAAATATGAAGTTCATCACGGGGTCAGAATAAAAGACTCCGCAATTGTAGCTGCCGCAACATTGTCCGACCGGTATATTGCAGACCGGTTTTTGCCGGACAAAGCCATTGATTTAATTGATGAATGCGCTTCAAAGCTGCGGATCGAGATCGACAGCATGCCTTCTGAAATTGATGAAATTCAGCGGAAAATTATTCAGACGGAGATAGAACGCGAAGCGCTGAAAAAAGAATCGGATTCTTCTTCCAGAGAGCGTTTGAAAGGTCTGGAAAAAGAGCTTGCCTTGATGCTTGAGCGGATCACGGAGATGAAGGCGCACTGGATGAACGAAAAAGATAAGATCCAGATCATACGGAAGATTAAAGAAGAGATCGAACAGCTGGGTATCGAGGAACAGCAGGCGGAGCGGGAAGGAGACCTGACCCGGGTCGCCGAGATCCGGTACGGAAGATCAGGAGATCTTCAGAGGCGGCTTGAAAAGGCGAACAGCGAGCTGTCCGAACTCCAGTCTGAGCGTCGAATGCTCAAGGAAGAAGTGGACGATGAGGATATTGCCCAGGTTATTTCAAGATGGACCGGAATCCCGGTTGCAAAGATGCTTGAAGGTGAAAGGGAAAAGCTGATTCAAATGGAAGATCGGCTCTCAAAAAGGGTTATCGGCCAGGAAGAAGCGGTTATCGCGGTTTCAAATGCGGTTCGGAGAGCCCGCTCCGGTTTGCAGGATCCGAACCGGCCGATTGGCTCTTTTATTTTTATGGGTCCGACCGGTGTGGGAAAAACTGAACTCGCCAAAGCGCTGGCGGAATTCATTTTTGACAGTGAGCAGGCTGTTGTTCGGATCGACATGTCGGAGTATATGGAAAAGCACGCTGTGGCCAGACTTATCGGCGCACCGCCGGGTTATGTTGGATATGATGAAGGGGGATATCTTACGGAAAGCATCCGGCGGAGGCCCTATTCCTTGATTCTTTTTGACGAAATCGAAAAAGCCCATCCCGAGGTTTTCAATGTGCTGCTTCAGATTCTAGATGATGGAAGAATGACGGATGGAAAGGGCAGAACGGTTGACTTCAAGAATACCATTATCATCATGACTTCCAATTTGGGCAGTCAGTATATTCAAGAATTTGGTATTGCAAGAAGAGAGGAGATGGTTAAAGCGGTTTCAGATGCCCTGCGCCGGAATTTCAAACCGGAATTTTTGAACCGGATCGATGAAACCATTATATTCCACAACCTTTCTCGCGATCAGATTATCCATATCGTGGACATCCAGTTTCAGCGGCTGGCAAAAAGACTTGCCGCGCAGGAGATTGAGATCGAACTTGGAGAAGGGGCCGGAAAGCTGCTGGCTGAAAAAGGGTATGACCCGGTATATGGCGCCAGGCCCTTGAAACGAGCCATCCAGCAGCTTATTGAGAATCCCCTTTCCATGGAAATTCTGAAGGGAACGGTAAAAAAGGAAGGGAAGATTGTTGTGGAAGAGATGGATGGGGAGATTGTTTTCAGGTCTGATTAGAGATTGTCAGAAAATCGTTCCGTTTCAATGCGTCAGAGATGATGAACCTCGTTTGCTGGTTACCGGATGTTGATCGTCTCTGATGCTCCATTAGATTGAAAAAATAGAGATTTCAAAGGAAAATCGCAGTGTTGGTTATAAAGCTCTATGTTACGTATAGCGGCCAAACACAAGTTTTTTATCCTCTGTAAAACCATGTGATCGACCAATATTTCAAATTTCATACTATAATTTCAATGGTATCAAGTCGCTGCCAATGAGCTGACATTTCACATTCGCAATTATCTTAAAACCATTAACATTAAGCATAGCTTAAAAAAAATCAATGAGTTGAAAGATCAAGCATTTTGTTGACAAATTTAATTTTCTATTATAGGCACCAAACTGATTGAATTTGCGAAACAGTGATAAACTGATAACCTTTTCGCCGGATACCTCACGTTACCGATCTTAGCCCTGAAATCAGTTGAAATAGATGCATTCTTTTTAACGATAAAGGATTACGCAATTAATCCAGATAGCTGTTTGCATTCGAATGCCGAACCTGTCAAGGTTTGACCATAATGCATGCAATCGCAACTCAATACCATCGAGAAAACGAAGGTAAGGGTCATGCCCAAAAAACCTACCTGTAAAGAATTAGAGAAAAGGATTCAGGAATTAGAACAAGCGGAATCTGAGCATGAGAGAATCGAGGAGGCGCTGCGAAAAAGTGAGACCAAATACAAGGCGCTGTTTGATAACATGAATAGCGGAGTCGCGGTATATAAAGCTGAAAATGTTGGCGAGGATTTTATCTTCCTGGATTTCAATAAAACCGGAGAAAAAATAGATTGTGTTCAGAAGAAGGATTTGATCGGAAAAAGTGTCTTTGAAATATTTCCAGGGATTAAAGATTTTGGTCTTTTCGATGTGCTTCAGAGAGTCTGGAGGACAGGTCAACCAGAGCATCATCCAATCGCTTTATACAAGGACGAAAGGCTAACCGGATGGAGGAATAATTTTGTATATAAACTCCCTTCCGGGGAAGTTGTAGCGATTTATAGTGATGAAACTGAATCCAAACAGAAGGAGGAGGCGCTGATGGGGAGTCAGGAGAGTTTAAAGGATTTTATCAATTCAGCCATGGATTCTTTTGTGTTTTTCGATTCAGAATTGAATATTATCCAGGTGAATAAAGCACATATGGAAATGTTTCATCCGGGAATGGATCAGAAAGATTTAATTGGTAAAAATCTTTTAGAGATTGTTCCTAATCTAAAGGAAACGGGAAGATTTGATGATTTTATGAAGGTCATGGAGACTGGCGCCCCATTTTATTCAGATGATATTATCCCGCACCAAAAGTTTGGTAACAGATGTCTTTCTGTTAAGGCATTTAAAATGAACGGTGGGCTCGGGACAATAACTGTGGACGTCACCAAGCGCAAACAAGACGAGGAGGCGCTACAGAAGAGCGAGCAGAAATTCCGTGAATTGGTGGAGAATATAAACGAAGTTTTTTATTCGGTTGATGACAAAGGAATCGTGCACTATATCAGCTCTGCCATGAGAGGAACCCTTGGATATGAACCCAACGATATCGTTGGAAGAGCTTTCCTGGATTTTATCCACCCGGAGGACCGTCTTCGAATACTGGAGAAATTTCAAAAAGTTTTTTCCGGACAATCGGGATCGAGTGAATACCGTGTATTATCAAAAACAGGCGAATACCGATGGATAAGGAGTTCCAGCATGCCCATTTACGACAATGGCCGCGTGGTCGGTTTGAGGGGGGTTTTCTCAGATATTACAAAAGAAAAGCAGCGTCAAGGCGATCTTCAACAGGCACAGAAGATGGAAGCCATTGGTACACTTGCAGGCGGCATCGCCCATGAATTTAACAATATTCTCGCAATTATCCTCTGGAATGCCGAACTGTCCATAGATGATGTGCCGGAATGGAATCCGGCCAAATATAGTTTAGAAGAGATCCGTACAGCCTCTTTACGCGCGAAAGGTGTGGTGCAGCAGATCTTGAGCTTTGCCCATAAAAACCCGACCACGCGAAAACCGATAAAGATCGGCTCCATTATCAAAGAGTCATTGAAGCGGATACGCGTAACGATTCCAGTGAACATTCAAATTCACCAGGAGATTCTATGTGATTCTGAAATGATCCTTGCAAATTCGACCGAGATCACTCAGATCCTCGTGAACCTGTGCAGCAATTCGGCCCACGCCATGGAAGAAGAAACAGGTATCCTGGAAGTCAGGTTGGAAACCATTATTCTTAATGATCGTTCAGCAGCTCAATACGAAAACTTGACGGCTGGTGCGTATGTAAAACTGACCGTAAAGGATACCGGCAAGGGGATCGATCCTAAGATCACAAACCGGATATTTGATCCGTATTTCACCACCAAGGATGTAGATAGAGGATCGGGTATGGGATTGGCCGTTGTAATTGGCATCGTGAAGCAGCATGATGGCGCGATAAAAGTTATGAGTGGGGCCGGGAAAGGAACAACGGCTGAGGTGCTGTTCCCTGTAATAGAGGTTCAGGCGGAAACTGAAGTGGAAGAATCGGATGACCTGCCATCGGGCACAGAGCGCATTTTGTTTGTCGATGATGAGGCATCCCTGGTAAAGATCACAAAGCAACTGCTTGAGCGGCAAGGGTACGAGGTCGTAGGAAAAACAAACAGCGCAGAAGCCCTGAAGCTGTTTCAGGAAGAACCTGATAAATTTGACTTGATCATCACCGACATGGCGATGCCGGAGATGCCAGGGGATCGCCTGGCACAGGAGCTTATCAAGATTCGCTCGAACATCCCTATCATCCTTTGCACCGGCCATAGCGGCCGATTTGATGAAGAGAAGGCTAAAGAGTTGGGAATTAAGGCCTATACCTTGAAGCCTCTGGTGAAAGCGAGCCTCTTCAAAACAGTCCGAAAAGTGCTGGACGAGGCTAAAGGCTCGGCTCATGATTAATTATCCTATTCGTGAATCGTGATTGATCCAAATATTTCGACGATACCTAATGGTTGTTTCACTTCCCATTTTGTTTGTTGTAATATCACATGTCAGATCAAATTTCGATTTTCACAGTTCCGATTGATTTCAAAGATAACGAACCTCTTTCGCCGGTTTGATGCGGATGCTCATGAGAATCCCGCCTGCAATTGCGATCACGGCACTTCCGGCAAAAAGCAGGGATGAATCCATCTGATCGAAAAAGAGGCCGTTTAAGATAAAGCCGGCCGTCATTCCCAGTCCGTAGGTGACCGCATTGTTTACCGCCTGCCCGAATGTTTTGGCTTCAGAGGGAATGAGGTTGTCAATGTAAAGAATGCTTGCGATGTGGAAGGTCGCATAGGTCCCGGCATGCATAACCTGGGATAGGAGTATGATGGCCGCTGACGATGTAAAGCTGAGAATCAGCCACCTGGCTGCGGCGATGAAAAATGAAATGATCAGTACGGTTTTAATGGAAATTTTTTTAAAGATTCTGTCGGAATTGATCATCACCAGTATCTCGGCGACAGAAGCCAGGGCCCAGGTGATACCGATAAATGTTTTTCCATATCCCAGCTTTTCAAGATGGATTGAAAAAAAACCATAATAAGTTCCATGGCTTAAAAGCATTAAAAAGGCTGCTGCCAGGAAAATGATCAGCCGGGGTTCAAGCAGCACCCTGGCTCCTGGACCGAATGACCCTTTTTTGACAATCTCTTTGCCTGGTATTTTTAATGAAAACAGGGCCTGAAGTAAGGAGCCGGCAAAAATATAGGGAATGATTATGTTAACAGACTGAAGATCGATCAGGCGGCCGATAAGAACCACAAACACGATAAAATTGATGGACCCCCATACGCGTATCCTGCCATACTGGTTTTTCTTTTTCCCAAGGGCATCCATTGTGAATGCTTCAAGGAATGAGATGACGGGCGCATAGAATATGCCATAAAAGATGGATATCCCCAGCATAATGCCGAAATCGATAGTAAACAGAAAAGCAGCCCAGATAAAACAGCTTATGAAATTGCAAAATATATAAATGGGTTTTCGGATTTGAAACCGATCGGCAACCGCACCCCAGAATAGCGGAAAAAGAACCGTGGACACGGTTCTGACGGCAGACATGGCTCCGATTTGAAATCCGCTGAAATCAAGGTGAAAGCAGTATAAATTAAAATAGGGGAGATAAATACCCAGAACACCGAAATAAAGAAAATATTGAAGGCCAAGGATGAGCTTCGCCGGATATGCAGAGTCGGGTTTGTCTTTCATGATGTTATTTTTTTAACACGGATATGAAAAGAATGACACTGAAAAGATTTCCGCCTATTTACAAAAAGATCCTGGAATGGTAAATATTAAATTTCAATCAGATTCTGATAGAGTGGAATATGGTTCCAGATCCAAAGCAGCAAGAAACCAGGACGCAGGAAAGTTCACTCCTTATTTAAACTCACTTTAACAGAACACAGGGTTTAAACTTTTTAATTTTGCCATAGCAGGAGTTGAAAATGGATTTTATTAAAATTCGATTTGGTAATGATTTTATTCATGAAAAATCAAAGTTTGAAAAGAACATTGAAGGCATGTTCCGCTCCATGAGCCCCATTTTTACTCTTTCTGAGGGCCCCTGGAAACCCCTGATGGACATTTATGAAGCACCCGAGGAAATTTTTATTCTCGCGGAAATTGCAGGGGTAGACAAGGACGATTTGGAACTGGAGATTAATACCAAGGCAGTCCGGATACACGGAATAAGGACAGGTGCCCCTCCAGCGGAAAAAGCCACATTCCGGCTGGCGGAAATCCAGTATGGCCCGTTTGAGCGGGTACTGTTTTTACCCGTCCCCATCGATACGGAACAGGTATCCGCGTCTTATACAAACGGTTTTTTAAAAATAAGGCTTGCCAAGATGAAATTTGATAAATCGCGAGTTATTGCAATCCAAGAGGGATAGGCCATTCTGCGCGATGTTTAATTTAAAAAAAATCACCGGCCGATCACAATGCTCTTTCTGTGGTGTTACATCCGGTTATTCCCTAACAGCTAATTTCCCTTACCTTGGAGGATGATATGAATCAGCAAAAAATGCCGATGGATATTGCTCCTGATGATATGCCCCGAAAACTACCCATACTTCCTCTGTTCGATGTTGTCCTTTTTCCGAAGATGGTTCTTCCGCTCGTTGTGATGGAAGGCCAGTCCATCGAATTGATTGACAGTGCAATGGCGGGAGATCGGATAATTGGTCTTATTTCGTCAAAACAGACTGAAACCCTGAACGACGTCTATTCTCCTGAAAATCTGCATACAGTAGGGACCAGCGCTCTGATTCTGAAAATGGCCAAAGCGGATGATAACAGGGCTCAGCTGGTCGTTCAGGGTATTGGAAGATTTAAAATAAAGGAATTTATCAAAGGAAAACCCTATCTCCAGGCAAAAGTGACACCGATCCGTGAAAAAGAAGAGAAAAGTAAAGAGATGCATGCCATGATGACGAATTTGCTCGGTGTTTACAACCAGGTTGTCAAGCTGTCTCCGGGACTGCCTCAGGATATTGGGACTATGGCTAAATCCATAGATGACGCGGGAATTCTCGCGGATATGATTACATCGACCTTGAATACTCCCATCGCAGACAAACAAAAGATTCTGGAGATCTCGGATGTCAAAACCCGTTTAAAGGAAGTTACCCGGCTTGTAAACTATCAACTTGAGATCCTTGAACTGGGAAGTAAAATTCAGTCTCAGGTTAAGGGCGATATGGATAAAAAGCAGAAAGAATATTATTTAAGGCAGCAGCTGAAAGCCATCAAAGAGGAGTTGGGCGAGAAAGATGAAACAAGTGTTGAGGTAGAAGAGTACCGGGCTAAGATAGATGCCAAAAATTTACCTGAAGAAGCATTGAAAGAGGCTGAACGTGAGCTTGACCGGCTGTCTCGGATGCATCCCTCATCCTCAGAATACACGGTTGCCTCCACTTACCTGGACTGGATCACCGCGCTGCCCTGGAATGAGAGTACGGTAGATAACCTTGATATTCAAAAAGCTCGAAAAATTCTGGATGACGATCATTTTGGTCTTGAAAAGGCAAAAAAACGGATTATCGAATATCTTGCGGTCCGAAAACTGAAGCCTGAATCAAAAGGACCGATTCTTTGCTTTTCGGGGCCTCCCGGCACCGGGAAAACTTCTTTGGGGCACTCGATCGCAAGAGCGTTGGGAAGAAAATTTGTTCGAATAGCCCTGGGAGGAGTCAGGGATGAAGCTGAAGTAAGGGGGCACCGCAGAACTTATGTTGGCGCCCTGCCAGGTCGAATCATACAGGGAATCCGGCGAACGGAAACAAACAATCCGGTTTTCATGCTGGATGAAATCGACAAGGTAGGCAGTGATTTCAGGGGCGATCCATCTTCCGCTCTTCTGGAAGTTCTTGATCCTGAGCAGAATTTTTCATTTTCAGATCACTACCTGGATGTTGCGTTTGACCTGTCAAAGGTTATGTTTATTACAACTGCAAACGTGCTGGATACGATTCCTCCTGCACTGCGCGACAGGATGGAAATTTTGACGCTTCATGGATACACCGAAGATGAAAAAATTAATATCGCAAATCGATATCTGATTCCACGTCAGCGTGAAGCGCACGGACTGAATTCAAAGCAGCTTAAAATTTCAAAAGGTGCTCTCAGGCATTTAATATCCGGGTATACGCGTGAAGCCGGTCTGCGAAATCTTGAAAGGGAAATCGCCTCTATCTGCCGGGGGGTTGCCAGTCAGATCGCGGAGAAAAAGAAAAAAGCCGTAGCGGTTAAAATCGATGGTGTCGCAAAATTTCTCGGACCGGTTCGGTTCACCTCCGAAATCAATGCCAGGATGTCAACTCCAGGGGTTGCCACGGGGCTTGCCTGGACGCAATTCGGAGGGGAGATTTTGTTTATTGAAGCCACTTCCATGCCGGGTTCAAAGGGTTTGACGCTGACCGGCCAGTTGGGTGATGTCATGAAAGAGTCGGCAACGGCCGCATTGAGCTTCATACGGTCCAATTCGAAAGAATTGGGGATTGAAGAAGGCTTTTTCAGCAAACACGATATTCACATACACGTTCCAGCAGGGGCAATCCCAAAAGACGGACCTTCGGCCGGTGTAACCATGCTGACAGCGCTTACGTCTCTTTTTACGGGAAAGCCAATTGCCAAAAAACTGGCCATGACCGGTGAAATCACATTGAGAGGCCAGGTGCTTCCGGTTGGGGGAATCAAGGAAAAGGTTCTTGCCGCTCATCGTGCAGGAATAAAGACACTCATCCTTCCGGAATGGAATGAGAAAGATCTTGAGGACATCCCCCAGAAGGTTCGAGATGCGATCACGTTTCATTTTACCGGGAGCATGTTTGATGTTTTGAAAATCGCGCTCAACATATAATTCAATTTGTCCCATAATCGGCAGGCACTTCTACAGGGAGTGTGCAGCACTGGGTTTCAAATTTTCAGATTTTTCCCCTTATGGGAGGGAGAATAAGGATGGGCAATAAAAATATCGGGTTTGTTTCCACGCGTTTTGCCGGGGTAGACGGTGTTACAATGGAGGCAAGCAAATGGTCGAAAGTTCTGGAGGAAAGCGGCCATCGTTCATTCTGGTTCGCCGGCGAGCTGGACAGGGAACCTGAAGAGAGCCTCCTGGTTCCGGAAGCCCATTTCCAGAGCGAGCAGAATAAATGGATTAATGAACATATTTTCAGCAGAAAAGGGCGACTCCCTGCTGTAACGGAGATGATTTATTCAATCAAATCTCTTCTTGCGGTTAAACTCAGAGAATTTATAAATCGATTTTCCATCGATCTTTTGATTGTTGAGAACGCTTTGACACTCCCCTTGCAGATTCCTTTGGGGATTGCATTGACCGAAATCATTGCCGAGACGCAAATTCCCACAATTGCCCATCATCATGATTTTTACTGGGAGCGGACCCGATTTTCTGCAACCTCGGTGGGGGATTACCTTAGAATGGCTTTTCCTCCGAACCTCCCTTCAATTGAACATGTTGTTATTAATTCGGCTGCGCAGGAAGAACTGGCGCTGCGCACCGGAGTTTCTTCAACAATCATTCCGAATGTTCTTGATTTTGGAAATCCGCTTTTTGAGGAAGAAAAACGTTTGGATGGATTTCGAGAATCAATCGGCCTTGGGCCGGAAGATATTATTATTCTGCAGCCTACGCGTATCATTCAGCGAAAGGGGATTGAGCATGCCATTGAGCTTGTAGGAAGTTTGAAAAATCCAAACTATAAGCTGGTCATATCCCATGAGGCAGGAGATGAAGGATTTGAATATGCTGAATGGCTGAAAGAAGAAGCCAGAAATCATGGTGTTGATCTCCGCCTGATCGATACCCGTCTGGCTGACCCGATAAATGATAAAAAGCGCCGTAGTGATCAGTATTCCCTGTGGAAAATTTATCCGCATGCGGATTTTATCACGTATCCCAGTCTGTATGAGGGGTTTGGCAATGCATTTCTTGAAGCCATTTACTTTAAGAAGCCTTTGCTGATCAACCGATACGCAATTTTTGTCCGGGATATCGAGCCGAAAGAGTTTGATCTGGTGGTTATGGACGGATTTTTGACTTCGAAAAATGTCAAGATGGTCAAAGAAATTTTAGAATCACCCAGTCGCAGAGAACAAATGGTAGAAAGAAACTACGAGATTGCAACCCGTCATTATTCTTACGCTGTCTTGCGCAAGCAGTTAAGCAACCTTCTCATGAAATTCTTTGGAATATCGAACTGACGAAACCATATCCATATCATGAAAGAGATTTGAACAGAACCGGCAGTATTTTTGCAGGACTCATTATCTGAAGCAGAAGTTCTCGAAACAGTGTTGAATAGGTCAGTTCACCACAAATTACAGCAAGCTGTTTCGAAGCCAGATCCTCTGCATGCGCATTTAGAATCCTTCTGCCTAAATTCGGAAAGGTGTAAAGCATATGGGCCATTCTGCCTGCGCATATCAAGTCTTTCTGAAATTGTTTTTTTATTGATTTCGTGTACCTGTTTAGGTTTTCAAGCTCTGACTCGAACCCGTTAACAATTGCTTCAGAAGCGATTTTTGCTCCCTGTATGGCATAAAAAAGGCCTTCGCCTGTGAGTGGATCTGCAAATCCCGATGCATCGCCTGCCAGAAGGCCTTTTGAGCAGGAAACAATGTTGTTTTTTTTGGGTCTGAAAGGGATAAGATGTCCCTTTAGCGGGTTCAATTTTTCAAAGGTGTGCAGGTTTTTCAGCGTAAGATAGGAATTCAGAACCTGTTTCCAGTTTTTCAATACCGGAGAAAAGGTGCCTACACCGATGCTGAGATGGGTTGTTTTCGGGAACACCCATCCATATCCTTTGGGTATCACGCCGAAATCGTAATGAACCGACCCTTTGAACCTTTCGATGTCAGCAGGATTTTTCGGGTAAACCTCTCCCTCGATTGCAGTCATGAAATTACTTTTCACGCGTAAGCCCAAAATTTTTGCAACCCGGCTGTTTACCCCATCCGCACCGACAATGATCTGCGTTTTGAATTTTCCTTTTGAGGTTGTTACGGTCAAATCACCCGCGTTTCCGGATAGGGTTCTGAAGGAGGTGTTTTCCTGAAAGATTGCGCCCATTGAAACGGCTTTTTCGATAAGGAACGCATCGAATCTGTCTCTCATGACCATCGCGATGATCGGTCTGTCTAGTGTTTTAGAGAAAAGCGGCCTGCCCATGAAAAGCATTTTGGCGGTATAGGTGTAGTCTTCAACAACATCACCAATATCAAAAGGAATTGCCTCGAATGCTCTGCGGGTTAGACCGCCACCGCAGGCCTTGTATCGGGGGATGTCCTTCTTTTCAATGATCAGAACTTTTAAATCGCTGCGTGCCAGGTAATATCCAAGAAGACCTCCGGCAGGGCCTCCTCCGACGATGATGACATCATATCTGGTATTCTGACGCATACGGTCTGTTACTGAGATCCGGTTCAAGGTTCACGATGAATCATGGTTTACGGTAAAAAAGTCGTGCTTTGTATAAAACCACCGGTTTTTCAATTTCATACTAATCCATTTTGTTCAAGGAAAAGTTTACCTTTCGATCCTGATCCCCTGGCATGATTCGAAGCAGTTTAAATCTTTCATTTATTCGTAGGCCTTTTCGTATACAAAGATTCCGTGAAAACAGACAGATGCGGATTTTCCGTAAATTTAATCGTTGTAACAGTAAAAACAGGACAGGGGAATTTAATAAGGTATTGGGAAAAAAGGTTGCAATTTGAGGGTATAATAAAGCATAATGATTAAAAATTAATTAATTCGACCTGCCATAAATATATTAAATTCAAGCAATTGATTTTGTCTTTTTGCCGTTTTAGCCTGATAGCACACGTGTTGGATCACTTTTTTATTGCTTGGATTTGAAATTCCGGAATCAAGAATTCAAGCCGGGAAATCGTGATCTCAGGATGTGTAATTCTTTGATTCATAGCTTATGCCGACTCAATCAACTATTTAATAACAATCACTATAAAATGCTTAATATACGTAAACTGGTTAGCGAGACTCCCTTGGTTAAAAATCAATTTGATTCAAATCATGAAAACATCTGAAGGCAGACAAAAGTTCTATTTATAGGAATGCGACTTTTCCACTTAACAGGATGATAATGGGAAACTTATGAAGAATATGAGAGAAAAGGGCGAGTCTATTGTGAAGGCAGATACCGGGGATTGCACCGGTGAAATTATCCGGCCCGCTCTGAGAGTTGTTACAGAGGATGAGGGGCTGATCGATGCCCTTCGGAAACAGTTGTTAAAATGGGATGTAACATTACGCCTGACAGAAGGCGAGGGCCCCTGCCTTATTGATCCTGCTGTCGGAGTAAATCGAATACGTTCCAGTATAGACGAAAAATCAGTGCCTCCCATGACTGCGATCCTTCGGCGGCCATCTTTTCCTGCCGCACTTTTTCTGGCGCTTCGCCTTTCAAAAGGACGCACCGTGGCAGATCCTCGCATGGATCCAGAGCCCATGCGGACATTCATCAACGAAGCTTTTGGGCAGAATGATTTTTCCCGTGACCGCAGGGTTTTTCCAAGAGCGGGTCAATCAGGTGTTGAACTTATATTGCCGGAAAACACTGATCTGCTGGATGTGTCTCCTTATGGTGCCCGGATACGAGCATTGAATAATTTTATGGATACACCTGTTGTTCGTCTGCGAATTCGATTGAATCGTCCCGGAATTGAATCAGATATAGATTGCCAGGTGGCTGAGAGGACAAGGACTGATGATCAAACGGAATTGAGACTGCGTTTTTTTAAAATATCTTCCGAGGCCCAACAGGAGCTTTTACGCATCACAAATTCCGAACTCCTGTGTCGGACAATTTCAGATACATTTACTCACTGCGAACGTGAAAATATTTTTGGTTTCAGGCGTGTTACCAGACCTTTTGAACTATTGGAACTGCTTGATACTTTCGTGGCGGATGGTGCGGTCTTTACGGTTTCCCGTATGCATTTCGGTAGACCTGTTCAAGCAAAGCCCATTTCAATCGATGTGCCGCTTCGTCAGTACAGAGTTGCGTTAGATCAGCCCGGGGTTCTCGGACCGGTTGGAAACTATATTCGGTTTTCTACAAGTATTCGACACGAAAGTTACCTAATGGATGGTTATGTCCTTCACTATGAAGATAAAGAGGCGGTGTTTACTTTCCCATCCTGCTGTTTACTCACGGATCACCGAGCTCAGGAAAGAGAAAAGATAAATATGGATGCTCCCCTTTTTGTAGAAATGATGGGTCGAAAGTATACTGTCGAGGACCTCTCGGTCAGAGGTTTTTCTTTCAATGCAGGAGATCGAATCGGAAGCGACGTTATTCCGGAAAATGGTCGACTGGAGGTTCGGTTTGATTTCGGGGAAGGCGTTATCCATCGGGAGACTGCTCTTATTCGCCATCGAATAGAAGGGGAAAACGGTATCCGGATCGGAGCAGTTTTCCTTGACGTAAAGCGAGCTTTTGATCAGGACACCGTTTGTCCGCTGATTGAGGAAACCTGTTTAAAAGAAGATGTCATGATTCAACGGGGGAATAAATTTTACATATCAGAGGTTGTTTCCTTTCTGGCCGGCGAACGTGATATTACAGGTCTCTGGACTGAAGTCGGTCATACCGGTCCTTCAACCGTGGTGATTGTTCCACCGGCCTGGGCCAAGACCAAAGAATCCACGGGACTGCTGGCTCAGTTTCTCTGCAACACATTTGATGCCAACAAACGTTCAATCGCGGTGCTGCGTTTTGACTATTCCAATGCACTGGGCGAGAGTTATAAGGATCCTCAATTTCGGCAGCCAGGGCATGAAACTCTGGGGTTTACGGCAAGCGCCTGCGTAGAGGATATACGCGCGGCAGTAAAATATGCGGTTGAAAGATTGAGCCCGAACCCGTTTTCCATCGTACTCGTTGGTATGAGTTATTCGGGTCCTATCTGCTTACGAGCGGCTGCAGAGGATAAACACATTGCAAAGCTGATTGAGTTCATGGGTGCCTCAGATATTCAGGATTTGATTCGAACTTCGACCGGGGGAATTGACTATGTAAGCATATACCGGGCCGGAATTCGGAGCAGCGTCCAGAATGTCCTTGGCCTCCTTTCCGATACAGACTACTGGAACGATGACGGGATTCGATCTCGTCTTCTGCTTTTGCAGGACGCCCAGGTAGATGCCGCGAGGCTGTCCATACCCATATTGTGGATACACGGTGTATACGATGCTTTTGTTAATGAAAATCGAATTCGAAGTATCCTTGATGTTGCCAAAGTGGAGAAATACCTTATCAAAGTTCCCTATGGACATTTACCGACTAAAAGTGCTGATGCACTCCTTGCCTTCATACCTGCGATTCGATTTATGCTTCGCGATACCGGAATTAAGAATCCCATTTTTTCGGTGCCTTCCGATGAACAGATTATGGAGGTTTTTAAACAGGAATGGAGCAGGGCGCCCCGTGTCCGGCTGCCATCACTGCAAAATTTCTGGCGTGAATACATGTTGGGTATCACTGATGGAAGTTTGGGTTTTGATGTGCTTTCAATGACCAGCGGATATCAGGAGTTGATGGAACTTCAGGTTAAACTTCTGGACGTAAAACAAAATGAGGCCTTGCATGATCTGGGAGGAGGAATGGGACATATGCTTCCCTATCTGGCCAGAACCTCAAATGGGAATTCTGTTAAGGCATTTCTTTACGATCTGGTTCCCCAGCTTTTTGATGGTGCGAAACGTCGCGCAGGCAAGTTAGGAATCAATCTCACAACCGTGGAGTGGGATGCAGAGAAACCGGAAAGCTTGTCTCAGCTTTCATCATCGCGAGTAGTGCTTATGAGCATGTTCTTGTCGTGCCTTAGCAATCCTTCGGAATTTTTAAGACAGTTGACGAAGGTTCTTCCAAGCGGTGCCAGAATCGTTGCATCTTCAATTCGCCCGGATGCGGATATTTCCAAGGAATATGTTGACCTTCTGGAAAATATCCGAACAGGTCAGGTTCGGGCTCCTGATGGATATACGCAGGACAGATTTCGCCAGGCCGTTCGTGACTATATGAATTCGGCAGCATGGCTTTTGAGATTAACCGATGAAGGCACCTTTCACTTGTTTGATAAAGAAGAATTTGTTCAGCTATTCAAAAACTCGGGCCTGAAAGTACTTGCTGCGGAAATGTCATTTGGAACTCCCCATCGGGCCGTCGTTCTTAAAGCTGAAAAACTGTAGAGATTAAATACAGCCGATATTCAATGGTACTGAAATACGAAATAACAACTCAGGATCTGGACGCTGCTTATGAGCAGTGGCGGGATAAATTTACCTTCCACCGAATTTTAGTGGGAGGATCTCTTGCACTGACCGCGGATGTTGTGATGGCCATCATTGATCGGTTGGTCTATTCCACATATGCGGATGAATTATTATATCCCCGGATATTGTTTGCCATCGGCACGCTCCTGACCATTTTTATGAGCCGGCTGAACCAGAATAAAGTTCATCCTGCCTTTCTCGTTGCATTCATGTATATTTCAGTCGGTATTTCGGTTGCTGACATGACCCGGATTTTAGGCGGGTTTACATCTCCATATTATGCGGGCCTTCTTTTGACCTTTTTGGGCTTTGCGGTAATTATTCCCGTAATGCTATATGTGCACATTCTCTGCAATCTGGTTGTTTTTGTCTTTTATATCATTATCAACTCTATGAATCCGCTTGACAGCGAACAGATAAACGCGATGTTTGCCAATTCGGCGTTTATGTTTATTGGCAGTTTGCTGGCGAGCACTTCGATTTATCTCTACCAGCTTCTTCAGCAGAGGCAGTTCCATTTTCAAAAACAGCTCGAACAAACCAAACGCACGGAAACAGAGCGGCTGCAATATGAAATAGATAAAAAAACAAAAGAATTGCAGAAAAAAAATCTTGAATTGCTAAAACTGGATAAAATAAAGGACGAATTTCTCTCAAACACCTCCCACGAGCTTCGAACACCCTTAAATGGCATCATCGGCATAACGGAGTCACTTATAGATGGAGCGACCGGAGCATTATATGATGCAACAAAAGAGAACCTTGCTATGGTTGTTTCAAGTGCAAAGCGTTTAAATACACTTGTTAACGATATCCTCGATTTTTCAAAGCTTAAAAATCATGATGTTGTCCTTAACCAAAAGCCTGTTGATATAAGGCAGCTTACAGATATTGTTCTGACTCTCTTAAAACCGCTGGCCAAAGGCAAGCCGCTGGAACTTACAAATGAAATTCCAAATGACATTCCGTATGCTCATGCTGACGAAAACAGGTTGCAGCAAATACTGTACAACCTCATCGGGAATGCCATAAAATTCAGCGAAGAGGGCAACCTTATTATTGGTGCCTGTGTTAAAAACGGATCAATTCAAGTATCTGTATCCGATACCGGAATCGGAATTCATAAGGACAAGCAGGGAGATATTTTTAAATCATTTGAACAGGCAGACGGATCTATTGAAAGATCCTATGGCGGAACAGGTCTTGGACTTTCCGTTACCAAAAGCCTGGTGGAACTTCATGGTGGAAATATTGAAGTGATATCCGAACCGGGCAAAGGGGCAACTTTTCGCTTTACCCTGCCGAAATCAGACAGTGCGCCTGCAATCAAATCCATCACGCATGAAATGCTGAAAACGGTCAGGGTGGACGCGCTGATGCGTGAAGATAAGCCGCCCCGAAGACAGATTGATCTGGCATCGCAGGATGGAATTGAGAGAAGGGCCGGTCTAAAAGACCGTCGGGAGAAAATCAATGAGGATCTCCTTAATGGCCTGACGGTCCTTGCTGTGGATGATGACCCGGTGAATCTGCAGGTTATTAAAAACAATTTGAAGAATGCCGGCGCAACGGTCATAACGGCATCCTCCGGTATTGAATGCTTCAAAAAGTTGAAAACCTTTTACCCGGATATTATCCTTATGGATGTTATGATGCCACGGATGAATGGTTTTGATGCTGCAAAACAAATACGTCAGAAATTTTCAGTAGAAGAGCTGCCTATTCTTTTTCTGACCGCAAAAAACAATATAGATGATCTGGTGGACGGTTTTTCTGCAGGGGGAAACGATTATATCACCAAACCGCTTTCGAAGAATGAGCTTTTTTCAAGAATTCGATTTCATGTAGACCTGGTAGTATCCAGGCAAAAGCTAAAAAGGGCTGAAAAAAAATATTATGATATTTTTAAATATGCGGTTGAAGGTATTTTCCAGGTCTCGCATGAAGGCCGGATTATTAGTGCGAATCCGGCAATTGCACGTCTACTTGGGTATGCTTCTCCTGAGGAAATGCTTTCATCTGTAAATGATTTTGCACAGCAATGTTTCGTTACACCAATGATAATAAGAGAATTCGGGAAAATGCTTTGCGAAGAAGGTCCGGTTGTCGGATTTGAAACGCGGGCGGTTCGAAAAGATAAAAGCGTTGTCTGGATTTCTATTTCCGCAAGGGCGGTTTACGGTGAGAATGGAAAGGTCCTTTATTATGAAGGAACCATGATTGATATAACCGACCGCAAGCAGAAAGAGAAGGCCGAGAAAGAGCGCAGTGTCGCTGAATCTGCAACACAGGCTAAAAGCGATTTTTTGGCCAACATGAGCCACGAAATTCGTACCCCGATGAATACGATTCTTGGCTTTTCAGAATTGCTGGAGGAGGAAATAAAAGAACCGAAGTTGAAACAGTATCTGTCTGCTATTTCATCAAGCGGGAAAACGCTGCTGACCCTGATTAATGATATCCTTGACTTTTCAAAAATCGAGGCCGGAAGGCTCGAATTGCGGTCCGAGGCTGTTAATCCTTATCAAATATTGAAGGAAATGGAGCAGGTTTTTTCCAAAAAGATAAAAGATAAAGAATTGGATTTTTTCATAGATGTTGATTCCTCTGTACCGGAGATTATTTTTATAGATGGCGTAAGACTGCGACAGGTCCTTTTAAATCTTATCAGCAATGCCGTTAAGTTTACTGACAGTGGATCTGTTATGCTGGGCCTTCATCATCAGCAGCAGCAGGAAGGTAATACCAACTCTGTTGAGCTTGTTTTTTCAGTAAAAGACACCGGAATCGGAATTCCTGAAGATCAGAAGGGTTTGGTTTTTAAAGCATTCATGCAGCAAAAGGGGCAGCAAGTATCAAAGTATGGCGGAACCGGACTTGGTCTGTCGATTTCAAAACGGCTGGTTGAAATGATGGGAGGTGAAATATCTGTTGAAAGCGAACCCGGAAAAGGGAGCGTATTTAAAGTGGTGTTTAAAGACATTTTGATTGGCTCAGATCAGGATATCACTGTTACCAAGCCGGATATAAATATCAATTCTATAAAATTTGACAATGCCTCTTTATTGGTTGTTGACGATATCCAGCAAAACAGGTTGTTGTTAAAAAGATACCTTGAATCGACAAATATCAAAATAATTGAAGCGGAAAACGGAAGAGAAGCCATTGATCATGCTCGATCTTATAGACCGGATCTGATTTTTATGGATATGAAAATGCCGGGAATGGATGGTTATGAAGTAACAAGAATGCTGAAAGATGACCAGGATCTGAAATCAATCCCTGTTATCGGATTAACTGCGTCGGTCATGAGCGATGTACGATCAAAGGCAAAAGCGTGCGGATTTGATGGGCTGATGACCAAACCGGTCGGCAGAAAAGAGATTATTAACGAATTGATGAATTTTCTCCCCTATACAACTGAAAGACAGGAAAAAATTGAATAACAAATCAACTGTGTTGATAGTTGATGATGTGCGTGAAAATATTCAAGTCTTGGGAAATTTTTTAGAAAAACAACATATCGAAATCGCAGCTACAAACAACAGCCGGAAAGCAATTCAGATCGCAAATCAAATAGAAATAGATCTGATCCTTTCAACCACTTCTGAATTCAACATTTTTAAAATTTGAAACGCTTACTTTAAGTTTAAATAATTTCATCCACGCTGAGCTTGAATTTTGAAAGCTCCTCACAACGATCTTCGTGTATAATGATCGGATTTTCGTACCGAAATCCAATATCTTCATCCGGGCAGGCATACTGCATCGCACAGATCAGGACCTCGTTTTTTTGATATACGTGGTCCGGGTTTGTCCAGTATGGGAAGGGACCGTCATTCAGCCCGATTCGCCATTCATCGCCGAGCATGCCGATGCCGTGCTCGAAACCGGGAACCATGTAGTCGGAAAATCCTCTTTCATCTGAAAATTCCATCATCTGCTCTGCAAGAAGAGAAGGTGAAATGCCGGCCCGGTATGTTTTCAGGGTTAGCTTGACAATGTCGATGAAATTTTGTGCATGCCACCTCTGCCGGTCGGAAGCCTGCCCGATGAAATAGTTGTGTGAATGATCCCCCAGGCCCAGCATGAAGGTGGCATGGATATCCACCATCAGGGATTCCCCTTCCTGGAGTTTTCGTCTTGTGGCAGGCGTGCATGCTCCGCCGATCAGTCCGGTACGGTAACCGCTGGCGATTTCGTTTCCCCCGGTGAAGGACCACTCCCATTCACTTCCTGCTTTTCGCATGGCATATCCTGCAAGCCCTGCGATTTCAGTCTCTGTCATTCCCTTCCAGCCTCCGTTCTGGAGCGCTTCATAGACTGCCTGGTGTCCGACATCCACGATGCGTGAGGCTTCTTTGAAACGATTGATGGTTCCTTCATCCTTTATCATGGAAAGCTTGTCGATGATGGTGTGGGCATTTACCAGCTCGGCATTTGAAAGCGCTGCCTCAAACTGCTGGTATTCATAATGAGTAAGATTCCCTTCCGGAAGATAGTTGGACATACCGCTTTCGATCCCAACGCGGCCTTTGCCGTTTTTCAGCAGGTCCTTGATATATTCCGAGATCTGATCGATCTGATCCTGGCCTCCCATGGGAGCGAATCCAAACACGTTATCCTCGTCAATCCAGGTGTCATCGGCAACACGCGCAGCGTCGATGACAAAGGTGAATGCTGCGGGCATCCCTTCGCTCGGGATTACAATAAAACTCCGCCAGGGGCAGAACGCATCCAGCGTCCAGGAAAGTGTTCTGAGCCTGGAGCCCAGATAGATGTCTATGTTTTCTTTTTGCATTTCTTTTTGAATGTTTTTTATTCTTCCTGGAAAATCGATAAAATAAGGATCTTTTATATTGGCCTGGGGTTTCATTTTTTACCTCCCATTAGTATTTTGCATCAATTTTGGAAATTACTTTGTTCAGGCGATCAGCAACAGATGCCAGTTTCAGGGCTTTTATCATATTTCCTTTCAGTTTCAGCTTCCTTGTCATGAGCGCTTTCTGGGAACCCAGCTCTGCTCGGGAAATTTTGGCAAAGGTTTCATAGTCGCCGAAAATTTTAAATTCCGCCTCCGGAGGTTCTCCGCTTCCGACAGAAACTTCGTTAAATTTCCCCTCCACAAACTTGAAGTATAAATATTTTTCTCCTCCATCGGGGCAGTTTAAATAGATGTTGGACATGGAAGAAGTGATGAAATTCATTTTTTCCGGGGGCAGTTCTGTTTTAAGGCGCTGTTCAACTTCATCCCTCCACTCAGGGCTGAGATACTTGACTTTTTCCGTCATGATGATTTCCTCCTCAATTTAAAAGTTAAAATTAATCTGCAATATAAAGTCCCAGAGTCAGAAGCTTGACGGTTTCCGCGAAAACCTGCTGCATAAAACGGTTTCCATTTTTGATATAAGTTCTTATGATAAACATTTTATAGATCAGGAAGATGATTTCAGACACCTTTTCCGTATCCACATCCCGAAATTTTTTTTCCCGGATTCCCTGTTCAAGGATATTTTTTATCATCAGGACTGAATTCCTGTTGATCTCCTCAAATGGATCTTGTTCGGGAAACATCGGGAAAATGTCAGGATCATGGATCAGGACCCGGCGGAAATGATCATCCCGGGAAAGATATTCCACTGCCTTGAAGCACATCACATGGAAACGCTTCTTGACATCGACCTCCTTTTCGATGGCTTCTCCGACCCTCATCTGCCACTTTTGCAGCGCCCAGGACACGGTTTCCCGGTAAAGCTCTTTTTTGTTTTTTACATACAGATAAAGGTTGCCCTTGGTCATGTTGAGCTGCCCGGCAATATCTTCCACGGTGGCTTTTTTATAGCCGAAGTCAGCAAACACCTTCAGAGCCGCCTTATAGACGGTTTCAATTTTTTCTTTTTTCCTCATGGCAACCTTTTTTAAATGAATAAATGAAAATAATATTTATTCGTTCATTTAAAATATTTTTTACAACTTGTCAAGAGAGGTTGAAGGGTGGATGTTTTTTATTTTTTCGGCAGGAGTTCGGCATTTTGTTATTGACAAATCGCTGGCGCATAATGTAACAATGTTACAGGTTTTGGGCAAAAAACAGAAGGCAGTTTAATTAAATATATTATTTTTAATAAGTTATAGAATTATTTTTTTAAAACCCTTGATTGTTTGTTCAATTCAATGTAGCAGGCGCATATTTAATAATACAATAAAATAAAATAGTTGGAGAGATGCTGAATTCGATGTCTGAAAAGGAAAAAAGGGAAACGAAAACAATGTTTCAGGAGTTAAAGCCTGAAATTTATATGCGACTGGAAACAGCTGTCATGGAAATTTTTTCCAATTCGGATTTTCACAAGGCAAGCATGCGGGATGTGGCTAAAAAAGCCGGTGTGAGCTTCAGCACCATATACCATCATTACGGAAGCAAGGAAAATCTGCTGTTCTCTTTTGTCGATGTCTGGCTCGGAAAACTCACCGACCGTATCGTTGACCACCTTCAAGGCATCGAGGATCTGAAGGAAAAAATGAGAAAGGTTTTGTGGGTACAGATTGATTATTATGAGAGGAATCCTGGACTGGCTAAAATCTTGTTTATGACGTTGCCCATGAAAACCTGGATGGCGGATCAGACCTTTCAGCAGAAAAAAATGATCAATCTCTACCTTGATGTTCTCCGAAAGGGTCAGCAGGAAGGGATTTTGAATTCCAATGTAAGGGCGGGGATTCTTCTCGATTTTATGCTCGGGTTTGTACAACGGTCCTTTTTTATGTGGGTTTCAAGGGGGCAGAAAGAAAGTCCTACCGAGCAGGCCAATTTTATGTTTGAGATGGTCTGGCGGGCGATATCAAATCCTGAATATGAATCAGTAATAAATGGTTAAGGAGTTTGTCATGAGTGTGCATCCGGATAAACAAAAATGGATAGATCTTGCGACCAAGCAGCTTCGCGGGAAAACGCTCGATTCTCTGGAATGGATGACCCCGGAGGGGATCAAGGTGAAACCGCTTTATACGGCAGAGGATATTGAGGGAATGGAGGGAGTCAATACCCTTCCCGGGTTGCCGCCCTATGTGCGGGGACCAATGGCAACCATGTATACCGGGCGCCCCTGGACCATTCGTCAATACGCTGGATTTTCAACAGCAAGGGAGTCCAATGCCTTTTACAGGAGGAATCTTGCAGCAGGCCAGAAAGGGCTCTCTGTCGCGTTCGACCTTGCAACCCATCGCGGGTATGACTCGGATCATCCGAGGGTTTCAGGCGATATCGGCAAGGCGGGTGTCGCCATTGACTCCGTGGAAGATATGAAGATTCTCTTTGACCAGATACCCCTTGATGAAATGTCTGTTTCCATGACCATGAACGGAGCGGTTATTCCCATTCTTGCCTCATATATCGTCGCGGCAGAGGAGCAGGATGTAAAACATGAACAGCTTACAGGTACCATCCAGAATGACATCCTGAAAGAATATTTAACACGGAATACCTATATTTACCCGCCGCAGCCATCCATGAGGATCGTTTCCGATATTATGGCCTTTTGTTCCAAGAACATGCCTAAATATAATACAATCAGCATCAGCGGTTATCATATGATGGAAGCAGGGGCGGATTCAGTTTTACAGACTGCTTTTACACTTGCAGACGGCCTTGAGTATGTGAGGGCTGCTCTGAATGCCGGGATGGACATCGACACCTTTGCTCCGCGTCTTTCATTTTTCTTTGGAATCGGCATGAATTTTTTCATGGATATTGCCATGCTTCGCGCAGCCCGGCTTCTCTGGCACCGGTTGATCAGCCAGTTCAAACCGAAAAATCCCAAATCCACAATGCTGAGAACACATTGTCAGACTTCCGGCTGGAGCCTCACCGAGCAGGATCCTTACAACAATATTATACGGACAACGTTGGAGTGCCTCTCCGCCGCGCTTGGGGGTACGCAATCTCTGCATACAAATTCTTTTGATGAAGCAGTGGGATTGCCAACCGATACTTCAGCCAGAATTGCCAGAAATACACAGATCATCGTTCAGGAAGAATCTCAGATTTGCCGTGTGGTGGATCCGCTGGCCGGGTCTTATTATGTTGAAAGCCTTACCGACAGCATCATCAGAGAAGCACAGAAGATCATCGATGAGGTTGAGGAATTGGGTGGAATGGCAAAGGCGATTGAATCCGGAATGCCGAAAATGAGGATTGAAGAATCGTCAGCGCGGAAACAGGCGAGGATCGACCAGGGCAAGGATGTGATTGTGGGCGTCAATAAATATCAGATTGAAGAAGAAATCGATTTTGAGATTCGGGAAGTCCCGGCTTCGGTTCGTGATGAACAGGTGTCAAGGCTGAAGGAGATACGGAAAAACCGTGATAATAAAGCGGTTCAAAAGGCATTGGAGAATATGACCAGGGCGGCAGAATCAGATGGTAACCTCCTTGAGGTTGCGCTTGAGGCGGTTCGTCGCCGGGCAACCGTGGGAGAAATATCCGATGCAATGGAAAAGGTTTTTGGAAGATATGTGGCCACAACACAATGCATCTCGGGTATTTATGCCGCCGAATACGGTGCAAACGAAGTGATCGATTCCATTCGAAAACGGACAGAAGCATTCAAGGAGAAACATGGGCGGCGTCCAAGAATACTGGTGACCAAAATGGGTCAGGACGGTCATGATAGGGGTATTAAAGTGGTAGCAACCGCTTTTGCGGATTTCGGATTTGATGTGGATATAAGCCCCATGTTTCAGACACCGGAAGAGGCGGCTAAGATGGCGCTTGAAAATGATGTCCACATTGTCGGTGCATCGAGCCTGGCCGCCGGTCATAAAACACTGGTTCCCGAACTGATAAAATCGCTGAAGGCCAGCGGTGGGGAAGATATCCTGGTCGTCGTAGGAGGCGTTATTCCTCCGGGAGACTATCAGTTCCTGTACGATGCGGGCGTGGTTGGTGTGTTTGGCCCCGGGACACCGCTCACAAACTCGGCAAGCCAGGTTCTCGCAGCGCTTGAAGAGAAGCGATAGATTGCCGAAGGGGCATTCTCAAATGCATCTGGCTTCGTCTGTAAAACAAAGTCATTCGCCATAGGCGGGATGGCTGGTTACCCAATCTGTCGGTTAATGAGTATGCCAACCATGGAAAATCAGAATCAGGTGGAGTACTATAAAAAGGGTATCCTTGAAGGAAGCCGGCGGACGCTTTCAAGAGCAATCACCCTTATAGAAAGTTCTTTGCCGGAACATCAGGAGAAGGCCAGAGAGCTGTTGGATCGCCTGTTGCCTTATACCGGGAATGTTGTCCGGCTGGGGATTACGGGAGTGCCCGGTGTCGGCAAGAGTACATTCATTGAAAGCTTCGGGATGTATTTGTCCGGAAATGGGAAGCGTATTGCCGTTCTTGCTGTCGATCCCAGCAGCACCCGGAGCGGGGGGAGCATCATGGCGGATAAAACGCGTATGGAAAGGCTTTCTGTTGAGCCGAACGCATTTATCAGGCCGTCGCCATCCGGCGGAACATTAGGGGGGGTCGCGCGCAAGACACGGGAAACCATGCTTCTTTGCGAGGCAGCGGGTTTTGATGTCATTATTGTTGAAACGGTTGGAGTCGGACAGTCCGAAACCACCGTTGCATCCATGGTTGATTTTTTTCTGGTGCTGATGCTGGCAGGAGCCGGAGATGAACTTCAGGGGATTAAAAAAGGGGTTCTTGAGCTGGCCGATGCCATCGTAATTAACAAAGCAGACGGCGATAATATTAAAAATGCGCAGAGAGCTGGAAAGGAATATGAAAACGCACTACACCTTTTGAGACCTTTTTCAAGTGCGTGGTCGCCACCGGTTAAACTATGCAGTGCCCTTGAAGAGTCCGGCATCGATCAAATCTGGAGCATGATTTTATCGCACCGGGAAAAGTTTTCGGCTTCCGGTGAACTGGATGTCAAAAGAAGACACCAGTCACTTGACTGGATGTGGTCGCTTGTTGAAGAGGGGTTGCAGGAACGGTTCAGAAAAAACAGCGATGTAAAAAGAGAATTACCAAAAATACTTGAGGCGGTCGAGAAGGGAGAAACGACTCCAAACGCCGCTGCAAGCAGATTGCTGTTTTTTCTTGACAATTGATTATCAATATAGAAATCTTTCTGATTACGGTTATCGTACTTTAATGCAAGAAGAAAGGATCTTAATAATGGGTATTGTTGATGATAAAATCAAGGATCTACAAGAAAGAGAAAAAAAGATTCTTCAGATGGGCGGTGAAAAGGCAGTGTCCAAGCAGCGTGAAAAAGGTAAATTGAATGCCCGGGAAAGGCTTAATTACCTTTTTGACCCCGGGACATTCAGAGAGATTGATATGTTTGTGGAACACCGGTGTGTTAATTTTGGTATGGAAAAGATTGATATCCCGTCTGACGGCGTTATTACCGGGCATGGAATGGTTGAAGGCCGTCCGGTATTTGCCTATTCTCAGGATTTTACATCACGGGCGGGAAGCCTGGGCGAGATGCATGCCAAAAAAATCTGCAAGGTAATGGACATGGCGCTGAAAGCCGGCGTACCCATTGTCGGTATCAATGATTCCGGCGGAGCCAGGATCCAGGAAGGAGTGGACGCCTTATCCGGTTATGGTCAGATCTTTTTTCGAAATGCCCGTTCCTCCGGAGTGATTCCCCAGATTTCAGCGATCATGGGAACAACCGCGGGCGGAGCTGTTTATTCTCCTGCAATGACCGACTGGATTTTTATGGTGAAAAACAGCAGTTATATGTTTATAACCGGTCCTCAGGTGATAAAATCCGTAACCGGAGAGGAAATTTCCTTTGAAGCGCTTGGCGGTGCAATGGCACATAATGAAAAAAGCGGTGTATCCCATTTTGCATGTGAAAGCGACGAGGATGCCATTGTTCAGATCAAAAGACTGCTCTCCTATCTCCCATCGAACAATATGGAAGATCCACCGGCTGCGGATACAGGGGATGATCCAAAAAGAATCGACCCGGCCCTGGATAAGATTATTCCAGACAACCCCAACCAGTCTTACGACATGAAGAAAGTTATTCAATCCATCGTTGACAATGGAGAGTTTTTTGAACCCCATCAACACTTTGCCAAGAATATCATCATTTGTTTTGCCCGATTAAACGGCAGAAGCATTGGCATAATTGCCAATCAGCCGGAAAATCTGGCAGGATGCCTCGATATTGATGCTTCAGACAAGGCTACCCGGTTTATTCGCTTTTGCGATGCATTCAACTTCCCCATACTGACCATTGCGGATGTTCCCGGCTATCTGCCTGGAAGCAATCAGGAGTGGGGGGGAATTATTCGTCATGGTGCGAAACTTCTCTGGTGCTATTCTGAAGCAACCGTTCCCAAACTGTTGCTTGTCACCCGGAAGGATTATGGCGGTTCATACCTTGCCATGTGCTCAAAAGATCTTGGAGCTGATATGGCCTTTGCATGGCCAAGCGCCGAGATTGCCGTCATGGGAGCGGAAGGTGCTGCGAACATCATCCATAAAAAAGAGATCGACAATGCAAAAGATCCGGTTTCAAAGCGTAAAGAAAAGATTGAGGAGTACAAAGCGCTCTTTTCGAATCCATACTGTGCGGCAAGAAGAGGGTATATTGACGCGGTTATCGTTCCCAGCCAGACCAGGCCTCGCCTGATTGACGCACTTGAGGTCATGTGCGCCAAAAGAGAGATTTCACCTCCGAAGAAGCATGGTAATATTCCGGTTTAGCGAAATACCGTTCCCGGCCGGGATTGAAACCTGTGAAAAATGAAAGTTACGGGGTTATTATGAAAGAGAAGAAAGTAGTCGCTGCGATTTCAGCGGTAATGACATATATAAAATCCGAAGAAGAGATTGCAGCCACGCAATCTGCGGATCTGATCAGGCCGGAAGAACCGAAAGTTTACTCCGAATCCCTGAACCTGTGGGGGATCAGCGGTCGGCAGGCGATTATGAATATGCGAAGCATGGTGCAGATGAAAGCGCTTCACGGATCAAAATTACGTTAAATATAAACGGGTTAAGGGGAGATTTGTAAAATGAGTGAACACAATAAAGTATCCATGACCACAATGAATTACAGCAAGGATCGAGAAAAAGCGGAGAACCCTCTTAAGATAATGGATGTGACCTTGCGCGATGGCCATCAGTCCCTGTTTGCTACCCGTGGACGAACCGAAGACATGATTCCGGTGGCGGAACTGATGGATGAAGTGGGTTTCTGGGCCACGGAAACATGGGGCGGTGCCACATTTGATACCATGCACCGTTTTTTAAATGAGGATCCCTGGGAAAGGATCCGTACCTTGAAACGGTATTTCAAAAAGACCCCTTTTTCCATGCTTTTGAGGGCGCAGAACCTTGTCGGTTACAGGAATTATGCAGATGACCTTGCCGAAGCGTTTGTGGAAAGGGCGGCTGAAAACGGGATGGATATATTCAGGACATTTGATGCCCTTAACGATTATCGTAATTTTGAAACCGTTGTACCGGTTATCAAACGATGCGGCAAGCATTTCCAGGGGTGCATATGTTACTCCATGACAGAACCCCGCCTGGGCGGAGAAGTTTATAATATCGACTACTATGTGAACAAAGCATTGGATTTAGAGAAGATGGGTGCGGATACCATTTGTATCAAGGACATGGCCGGCTTAATCGCTCCATATGATGCATATGATATCATCAAAGCGATCAAGGAAAAGGTTTCCGTGCCGGTACATCTGCACAGCCATTTTACTTCGGGACTTGCGCCCATGTCACATCTGAAGGCGGTTGAAGCCGGTGTTGATATTATTGATACCTGCATGTCGCCCTATGCCTATCGCACATCCCATCCGGCGATTGAACCTCTGGTTATGGCGCTTATTGGAACAAACCGGGATACCGGATTTGACATCAAACACCTGGCAAGCATCAATGAAATTTTTGAAAAAGAGATCATGCCAAAATACAGACATCTGCTGGCTGAAAACAAAATGTCTATTATTGATATCAATGTGCTGCTTCATCAGACACCGGGTGGAATGCTGTCCAACCTGGTCAATCAGCTCAAAGAGATGGATGCCCTGGATAAGATCGACGAGGTTTACAGGGAACTTCCGCGGGTTCGAAAAGACCTTGGACAGGTCCCCCTGGTGACTCCTACAAGTCAGATTGTCGGAATTCAGACGGTGAACAATGTGCTTTTTGATGATGAAAATGAACGATACAAGATGATAACCGCTCAGGTCAAGGACCTTTGTTACGGCCTGTATGGCAAGACGGCAGTTCCCATTAATCCGGAAGTTCAGAAAAAAGCCTTGAAAGGATATCACCGGGGCGAAGAGCCGATTACGTGTCGGCCCGCAGAGGTTCTGGAACCTGAGCTCCCAAAGGCCCGGGAAGAGGTCAAGGGCCTTGCCGTGGATATAGACGATGAGATCCTTTATGCCATATATCCGGTAACCGGGAAGAGGTTTTTGAAATGGAAATACGGTAAAGAGGAACCACCTGAGGAAGTAAGGGCCAAATCCCTTGAAGAAGCGCTTAAAGAGCAGGAACTGGTTATGAAGGCACGAAAAGGTGAGCTTGTTGAAAAAACCCCGAAAGAGATGCCTGAAAAGGGAGAGCATATAAGGGAATTCAATGTATTTGTGGATGATGACTATTTCAATGTCGGTGTAGAGGAAATAGGCGGGGCGCCGGCCATTCGTTATATACAACCGGCCCAGGCGGATCAGGCGCCTGCAGCTTCGGCAATGCCTGTCGCTCCTTCTGCTCCGGCAGCCCCCAAGGCTCCGACACCACCGGCAGCCCCTGCACCGCCGGCGGCTCCTCCGGCAGCCCCTGCTCCTGCACCCAGGAAACCGGCTCCTGCCGTTTCCGCAGGTGATGCAGGCGGTACACCTCTTACAGCTCCTATGCCCGGCATGATTGTAAATTATGAAAAAGAGGTGGGTGATTCCGTAAATCAAGGCGAAACCATCGTTATTCTGGAAGCGATGAAAATGGAGAATGCGCTTACTTCTCCGGCAAGCGGTGTCATCAAATCGATCAAGTTTAAAAGCGGGGATTCAGTTGCCAAGAATGATGTGCTTTGCATCATTGGATAATCTGCGATAATCGCTGAATCGATAACAGGAGCTACCCTATATTGTGAAGTAATTCCGTTTCACAAACCCACGATATCCTCTGTACGACGTACCATGGGCGCGGTCAGAGAAAACGGGTTTTATCCCAGGGAGTGCTTTTGAACCGATGAAGCTGGTTCAAAAGGGCGGTCTAAAACTGTACCCTCTGAACGTGCGGATTCCTAATCGATTGCATTTTTGAGAAAAAATGATCAGTGCGCCGGAATTGAATGCCCGGCAGACGTATGTATGAGACAAGGGAGTTCAACATCAACCGGGAATAGAAGAAAAATTCTATTTGCGGAGTATGGAATCAAATGAGAATTGCGATCAAGGAGACGGAAGCATGAAGATCCATGAGTATCAGGCAAAGGAACTGTTTAGAAAATATAATGTTTCAGTTCCGGAGGGAGGGGTTGCAAAAACTCCGGATGAAGCGGTTGATCAAGCCGAAAAACTGGGTAAGCTGCCTGTGGTGGTGAAGGCACAGATTCATGCAGGGGGCCGTGGAAAAGGTGGAGGCGTCAAACTGGCCAGGTCGATTGAGGAGGTAAAAAGCATTGCGGGTGAAATTATAGGGATGAATCTGGTTACGCATCAGACCGGCCCGGAAGGGCAGTTTGTAAAGAAGGTGCTGGTCGAACCAGGCATCAATATCGAGAAAGAGCTTTATTTCAGCATACTTCCGGATAGAGAAACCGCAAGTGTTGTGATCATGGCGAGCGAGGCAGGAGGAATGGATATCGAGGCCGTAGCAGCGGAAACTCCGGAAAAGATTAATCGGGTTTTTATTGATCCGCTTATCGGCATTCAGCCGTTTCACTGCAGACGCATTGCTTTTGGCTTGAATCTTTCACCGGTCGTCATGAAAGCGTTTAACAGCATGCTGATGAATTTGTATAAACTTTTTGTAGACCGCGATTGTTCGCTTCTGGAAATCAATCCGCTTGCAGTTACAAAGGAAGAAAAGGTTATCGCTCTTGATGCGAAGATCAATTTTGATGACAATGCGCTCTTTCGTCAAAAGGACATTCTGGAGTACCGTGATGAGGACGAGGAAGATCCTCTTGAGGTGGAAGCTTCAAAATACAATCTTAACTATATTAACATGGACGGCAATGTAGGCAATATGGTAAATGGGGCCGGCCTGGCCATGGCAACCATGGACATCATCAAACTGGCGGGTGCCGAACCTGCCAATTTTCTGGATGTCGGCGGAGGAGCGGATGCCGAGATGGTTGAACATGGTTTCCGGATTATTTTAAGTGATGAAAAGGTCAAGGGGGTTCTGATCAATATTTTTGGTGGAATATTGCGGTGTGATATCCTGGCAAAAGGAGTGGTTCTGGGGGCTGAGAAGGCAGGAGTAAAGGTTCCGATCGTGGTTCGCATGGAAGGAACGAATGTTGAGGAAGGCAGAAGGATTCTTGCCGAGTCCGGGTTGAATCTGATTACGGCGGTTGATCTTAAAGATGCCGCGGCAAAGGTTGCTTCCATCGTAAACGGAAGTAAATAATCGAAAGCAAAATTTTGACTTTTTACGAAGCCATCAAAGCTGAAAAAGTCAGTGTTGATATCGTTTCAGGATGATGAGGAAAATGAAATGAGTATATTTGTAGATGAGAATACAAAACTTCTGGTTCAGGGTATTACCGGGAAAGAGGGGCAATTCCACACAAAGCAGTGTATCGAGTATGGTACAAATGTGGTTGCAGGCGTTACGCCCGGAAAGAGCGGGCAGAAGATGAATGAGGTGCCTGTTTTTAACTCGGTACGGGATGGGGTTGAAGAAACAGGCGCAAACTGCAGCATGATTTTTGTTCCCCCGCCTTTTGCTGCTGACGCGATCATGGAAGCGATCGATGCCGGTATAGAACTCATTGTCGCGATCACGGAAGGTATTCCGGTCATGGATATGATGAAGATCAAAAAAATGCTGGAAAAGTCCGATTCTCGTCTGATCGGGCCCAATTGCCCGGGCATTATTACTCCCGGAAAGACCAAAATCGGTATCATGCCCGGAAATATCCATCTTCCGGGGGGACCTGTAGGCGTCGTATCCAGATCTGGAACCCTCACCTATGAGGTTGTACATCAGTTAACCCGGAAGAAGCTTGGGCAGACAACATGCATCGGAATCGGGGGCGATCCGGTTAACGGAACCAATTTTATTGACTGCCTGAAGGCTTTTGAAGCCGATCCTGAAACCAGTGCGATCGTGATGGTAGGGGAGATAGGAGGAAATGCCGAAGAGGAGGCTGCCCAATATATATCCAAACATGTAAAAAAACCTGTTGTCGGTTTTATTGCAGGTCTGACAGCACCTCCCGGCCGACGTATGGGGCATGCGGGCGCAATTGTAAGCGGCAGCAGCGGGACAGCGCAGGGTAAAATTACTGCGATGAAAAATGCGGGTATTCATGTTTGTGAAAATCTTGGGACCCTTGGTGAGCTTTGCGCTGAAGTGTTTGACTAGAAGCAATCATTTTGCAAAGCCATATTGGAACAGATTGTCTTAATTGAAAAGTTTATTGAAAAGTTCATATAAGAAAGATCGGGATTCTTTCTTTTTCGGTTTTTCAGGAGATAATGCAGGTTTTCTTTTTTTCTTCTCTTTGGCTTCACCTTGGGCAGCAACCTGTATCACTTTTACGCCTGACGGCTTGGTTTTCGAAGAAATGTAACCGATTGCCCCCTTTGTAAGGGCAACGTGAGCCATCAGGCTTGTTTCACTCCGAAATGTCAAGGGGGGAATGCCTCTTCCTGAGAAAACCATTTTTTTCCAGTACCGGTGATACTGGGCCGGTGTTTTGTGAATATAATATCTTACAAAGCTTTCATGGGTATCGCCGGCTTCTAACAGAGCGACTGTAATTTGTGTGCCATCATCCCACGTGGTTTTTTTCCTCTCAAAGATATTTTTGATTTCATCCATTCCAAGTGTTTCAACAGAAAGTTTTTTATTAATGATAATGGTGATCTCGCTTTTCGGTTTTTCAGATGAGGACGCAGCATCCGGCAGGCCACAGATGAGAAAGGTAAGCATGCTAAAAACCACTGATAACATTATGATTTTGATCCTCATTTAAACTCCATATTCAAAATGATGTCCTGCATGAAACCCGGAAAGTTTTTTCAAAATAAAAAAATCGGTTGCCCGACAATCAGCTCAGTTGTACCTGACATGCCGATATGACATTGGGCAGGGACAGTATTTCCGTAACAATGTTTTCATCACAGGGTGAATCGATATTTACCATGCAAAGAGCCTGGCCTCCGCGCCTTCCCAGTTGAAAGCGGCCGATGTTAATGTCGTGCTTCCCGAGAAGCGTTCCCAGGTTTCCGATTACACCGGGTTTGTCATGGTTTCGGACAATAATCATATAGCCGTCCGGGATGGCATCCATATATATCATACCCAGCCGAACAATTCTTGGATATTTTTTACCGAAAATTGTCCCCCATATCTCATCGGGTCCGTTTTTGCAGCCTTCCAGCTTAATTTTAATCAGGCCTGTGAAATCATCCGTTGCCTGGCTCATGGTTTCCTTCACGGAGATCCCTTTTTCTCTAGCCAGTTCTATGGCGTTAATATGATTGACCGGCTTGTCCGTAAACGATGACAGCATCCCTTTTAATGCCGCATGCGTAAGCAGCCTTGTGTCGAGCTTTGCGGCTTCGCCGCTGTATGTTATGGTTATGTCGTGCACTTTCCTTACAAGCTGCCCCATTAACGATCCCATCTTTTCACTGAGGGAGAGATGAGGTCCTATATGAGCCAGAAGGTCTTTTGAAATGGATGGAAAATTTACCGCATTTGTCACAATATCTTTAATCAAATAATCCGCTATCTGATCGGCAATCATAATCGCGACGTTATCCTGTGCTTCATCGGTACTGGCTCCAAGATGCGGGGTGAAGATAACTTTGGGATTTTTCAGAATCAACAGTGAAGGATCGGGAGGCTCTATCGGAAATACATCCAGAGCCGCTCCTGCAACATGTCTGTTTTCAATCGCCGTATTCAGATCGTCAAGATTGACAATTTCACCCCTGGAGCAGTTGATGATTCTGACTCCGGGTTTCATTTTTTTAATAGAGGCCGCATTAATCATGTCTGCTGTCTCTTTAAGGCGGGGAACATGAAGGGTAATGAAATCAGACTGCTCAAGCAGTTCATCAAAGGTTACTTTTTTAACACCCAATTCTCTGGCCGAGGCCTTACTTACAAAAGGATCAGCAGCAATTACCTTCATTTTGAGGCCCAGAGCCCTTTCTGCAACTACCCGGCCAATATGCCCAAGACCGACAACACCCAGTGTTTTACCCGTTATTTCGATACCGGTAAATTTCTTTTTTTCCCATTCCCCGGCGCGCAACGAGGCAGTTCCCTGAGGAATGTTTCTTGAGAGGGAAAGCAACAGCGAAATTGCGTGCTCAGCCGTAGTAATGGTATTGCCGCCCGGGGCATTCATTACAATGATTCCACGCTTTGTGGCTGCCTGAACATCGATATTGTCCACCCCGACCCCGGCACGACCGATAACCTTCAGATTTTTAGCATTTTCAAGGACCTGATCCGTAATTTTTGTACCGCTTCTGACAGCAAGCCCATGAAACGCTCCGATTATTCCGGACAGGACTTCGGGGTTACCGGTATCCTTACTGTTGTCAACGACAACTTCAATTTTTCCCGTTGATTCAAGTCGCTTTTTTGCTTCAGGGGACATGTTGTCCCGGATCATCACTTTGAACATATAGAATGCCTGCTGCATCGAGGAGAAGTTCAAAAGATAAACGATGTTTCATGGGTGCTGATGTCGATCGAAAACCATAAATTGTGTGAATCTGTTTTGGTATTTCAGCCGCAATCTTTTCCCTGCTGGAAATTACAATTTATCTTTTGAAAACATTTATCTGTCGAGCAAACCTGATCCGCGTTTCTATCATATTATCGAAGGTTTGCTGCAGGTGGATAGCCATTGCTCAATATTACCATATAATTAATTATGATTTTATTTCAAGCTGTTTTTCAACATTTTTCATAATCGAAAATTCCTGACCTGAAAATATTCATTTCTATTCCCCCGAGAATTCATTGATTTTTTTTCCAGAACGGCGACATTTCTCTGAGCTTTTTTATAATCGGAGGAAGCTTTTCAATGATAAAATTCACTTCTTCCATTGTGTTATAGGTACTCAAACTGAATCGTATGGTACCGTGTGCTGCTGTGAATGGGACACCCATTGCTCTTAGAACATGAGAAGGCTCAAGAGAACCGGATGTACATGCGGAACCGGATGACGCGCAAATGCCGTACTCATCCATCATCAATAGAATAGCCTCCCCTTCTACATACTCAAAAGCGATGCTTGTTGTGTTCGGGAGACGTTTTTCCTTCGCGCCGTTTACGATTGCATTGTCTATCCGCTCCAGCAGTCCTTTTTCAAGGGAGTCTCTCATCTCTTTTACTTTTGTGTTCTCCTCTTCCATGAGACTCTTGGAAAGCTCACTGGCTGCGCCAAGTCCGATAATGGAGGCTACATTTTCTGTTCCGCCCCTTCTTCCCTTCTCCTGGTGGCCTCCGATAAGGAAAGGGGAAAATTTAGTTCCTTTTTTGATATACAGAGCCCCTATCCCTTTGGGGGCATGAATTTTATGGCCGGACAGGGAAAGCATGTCAATCTCTGTATTTTTGAGATCAATGGGAATTTTTCCAACTGCCTGGACAGCATCGGTATGGAAAACGATCCCCTTTTCTTTCACTTTTGCCGCAATTTCTTCAACTGGAAAAATGACCCCGGTCTCGTTGTTAGCCCACATGATGCTGACAATGGCGGTATCATCCGTCAGGTTTTTATAGAGATAATCCAGATCAAGAGTACCATTTTCGTCAACCGGAACATAGGTGACGTGAAATTCATTTTTCGCAAAATGCTCACAAAGGTTTTTAATGGCAGGGTGTTCAACCCTTGTCGTAACTATTTTCTTTCTATCTGGATTGGATCTTATGGCCGCCCGGATAGCCGTGCTGTCGCTTTCCGTTCCGCAGCTTGTAAAAAGAATCTCTTCCGGTGAAGCATTTAAAAGAGACGCTGTCTTTTCACGTGCCTCGTTGATTTTTTTTGCGATCTGTCCGCCGAAAGAGTGCATACTGGATGGGTTCCCATAATAGGTTTCGAGATAAGGCCGCATCTCATCAAGAACTTTTTTTGCAACCCGCGTGGTCGCATTGTTGTCAGCATAAATTATCTTCATTATTGGACCTCCTCCACTTCAAGAGATTCCGCAACAAGCTCACGCAGTTTGGTTTCAACATAGTTTTTCAGGGTAAGCTGGGATTTGCTGCATGTCGCGCAGGTTCCTCTCAGCTTGACAATAACTTTGTCTCCGTCAACATCTACAAGTTCGATGTCGCCACCGTCTTTGGCAAGGGCAGGCTGGATTTCCCGTGAAAGGGTCTCCTCGATCAGCTTGATCTTTTGAATGTTCGTCAACGCCTTCTTTTTCATTTTCGGCTGGATTTGAATACCGTTTGTTTGGTTGATTATCGCCTGAATCCTTTCATGGCATTTGCCGCATCCGCCGCCGGCCTTGACATAATCGGTCACACCTTCTACGTTGATGAGTCCGTTTTCCGCTACTGCCCGTTTGATTTCAAGGTCAGTTACTCCAAAACATTCGCAGACGATCTCTCCTTCTATCTTTTTCTCCGATTCGCCGCGGTAGTATCGAATCGCTTTTTCAAGCGCGTCCCTTCCCAGAACCGAACAATGCATTTTTTCTTTTGGAAGACCGCCAAGGTATTCAGCGATATTTTCATTGCTGATCTTTTCAGCCTCTTCCAGGGTAAGTCCTTTGAGCATTTCGGTAAGGGCGGAAGAAGATGCGATTGCGCTTGCACATCCAAATGTTTGAAACTTGGCGTCCTTGATCCGTTTGCTTTCGTCAAGCTTGAAGAAAAGCTTCAGTGCGTCTCCGCATGCAAGTGAGCCCACCTCGCCGATTCCGTCCGCGTCTTTAATTTCGCCGACATTTCGTGGATTCAAAAAATGATCTTTCACTTTGTCTGTATATTCCCACATAAGCATACCTCCTGTCAGAGCACAGCGATAATGGATATCATTGCGAAATTACGCCGGGCAGGAAACCGATTTCCCGGCATAATTTTTTTAACCTTTTGGACTTATAATATAATACCAAAGACTCCGGTTACAACAGTTACCTTATAATTAATTCGGAAAAAACGGAAGCTTTATTCATTTTGCCGCATGACAGGCGAATACGGCCAATTTTATTGACACGCAGTGTATCTGCGCGTACATTGGCTTTATCCTTGCCGCGGCTCAAACCTTCTGAAACTGCTCCTGATCGTGATTGGCTGCCTTGAAATATGATTCCGGTGATTCAGATGCGATATTTTGACGGTTTGGATGTTTATGGATTCAAGTACAGGAGGGGTGGAAATGAAAATTCGAAGAGCACTTTTTTCCGGAAGCTGGTATCCAGCACAGGCCTCAGAATGTGAAGATTCAATAAGGCAGTTTCTTGGGGCAGCCGATCGCGGTTCAAAAGAGCTGGATCATGAGCTGTGCGGGGGTATTGTTCCGCATGCGGGCTGGTATTTTTCCGGAAAGATCGCATGTAATGTGATTCAACGCCTGAAAGGGGAAAAAGATCCGGATGTCATGATTGTCTTTGGAATGCACCTTCACAAAGGAAATGCCGGATACATCATGCCGAAGGGGGCATGGGAAACTCCTTTTGGCGCTATCCCTGTCGATGAAAAACTGGCTCAGGAACTGGTGGAAAAATTTGATTTTAAAATAGAGACCCATGACCATTTTGTGCAGGACAATACCATTGAGCTTCAGCTTCCATTCATCAAATATTTTTTCCCGCACACCAGGATTGTCGCAATGGGGGTTCCGCCCGCAAAGCTTGCCCTTGAGGCTGGAATCTTTGCTGCCGAGTCGTCAAAGCGTCTCGGGTATTCCATCAAAGTGCTTGGCTCAACAGATTTGACTCATTATGGGCCGAATTACGGATTTTCACCAAAAGGGCATGGCAAGGCCGCGCATCATTGGGTAAGAAATGAAAATGATCGCAGGGTGATTGATAAAATGGTTGCCATGGACCCATCAGGGGTTTTATCGGAAGCCGGGGAAAACAGCAGCGCCTGCTGTGCCGGAGCTGCCGCCGCCGCGCTGGCCACCGGAAAAGCTCTCGGAGCGGTAGCTGCTTATGAAATCGCTTATGCCACCAGCTATGAAAAGAGCCCCGGAGACAGCTTTGTGGGATATACGGGTATTGTATTTTAAGTGAGGGTTTCAAATGTTTAGCATATTGAATTTATAAAAGATAAAAAACTCACTACCGGGCAGCGTTATGGGGAATTCAGGTCGGAACTTTTCTCAGGATAAGAGAAGCATTGGTTCCGCCAAATCCAAAGGAGTTGGTCATGGCAACCTGAACATCTTTTTTTCTTGCGATGTTGGGAACATAGTCAAGATCGCATTCCGGATCAGGATTGTCCAGGTTGATGGTCGGGGGAATGATACCATTTTTTATCGTAAGCGCCGTGAAGATGGTTTCAATGCCTCCGGCCCCGCCGATAAGATGACCGGTCATGGACTTTGTGGATGAAATTGGAATTGTTTTCGCTTTTTCTTTGAATACGGCTTTAATGGCAAGGGTCTCGGTGATGTCATTCATCGGGGTGCCTGTTCCATGAGCATTGATATAGTCTATCCGGTCATGGGGAATATTGCCATCGTCGAGTGCTGCCTGAATGCATCTGGCAGCCCCGCTTCCATCTGCAAGTGGAGCGGTAATGTGGTATCCGTCGCCGCTCATGCCAAAACCGCAGATTTCAGCGTATACCGGTGCGCCTCTTTGAAGGGCGTTTTCGAGTGTCTCCAGAATCATCATGCCGCAACCCTCACCCAGTACGAATCCATCTCGATCCCGATCAAAAGGCCTGGATGCTTTTTGCGGCTCATCATTTTTTTTTGACAACGCTTTCAACGCGTTAAAACCTGCAATACTGGTTGGTGTAATAACCGATTCAACCCCTCCTGTTATCATTGCATCGGCAACGCCTTTTTTGATCAGATAATAAGCTTCTCCAACGGCATGGGTGCCGGCTGCGCATGCGGTGGCAATCGAGGAGTTGGGGCCTTTTGCGCCCATCTGGATGGAAATCATTCCAGCCGCCATGTTGCTGATCATCATTGGAATAAAAAAAGGACTTACCCCTCTTTTGGGTCCCTTTTCTCGCATGAGGTCAAAGGTTCTTTCAAGGCTGTTCAGGCTTCCCATGGCACATCCGGTAATGACACCGACTCTATCGGCGTTGGAGGGATGTATCACAAAGTTCGAGTCTTCAAGGGCCATTCGAGTTGCTGCAACCGCATAGGAAATATGGTTTTCCCATCGGTTTGCATCTTTTCTGGGAAAAAAATCGGCAGGGGTGAAATTTTTTACTTCTCCGGCAATTTTAGTAGTAAAATCGGCAGGGTCGAATTTGGTGATCTCGCCGATCCCTGACTTGCCGGCGCATAATGCGTTCCATGACGCATCTGTACCAATACCAAGGGGTGTTATGAGGCCCACGCCGCTGATTACGACCCTTCTGCTCAAAAAACCTCCTTTTGGGAAGATTCATGAAAAAAGTAAGATAGGTTGCCTGTCCAGCTGCGCGACCTGTAAGCACAGGTCGCAACGGGTTATGAATTTGCCTTGATATAATCGATGGCGTTCTGGACGGTTATGAGTTTTTCAGCCTCTTCATCGGATATTTCAATGTCGAACTCTTCTTCCATGGTCATTACAAGCTCTACAAGATCAAGGGAATCTGCGCCGAGATCATCCACGAGTGAGGCTTTGGGTATAACTTCGTTTATATCGACATCCAGTTTTTCCGAAATAATTTTTATAATTTTATCTTCAACTGACATAAAGTGATTCTCCTTGTTCAATAGTGTTTCCGCTGCTGAAGCAAATCATCTGCCCTGTGGTGTCATCATTTTGTGATGCTTGAATAAAACACAAGCAATTGCGGCTGTATCTACCGGTTTCCCTGCTCTTCGGATTAAAAATCACGCCTACTATGGCTTTTTTTGAATTATCCGTCAAGTCTTCTGTTGCATCTGTTTCAACACAACCCATTACGATTCCATCTGCCGTGATATGTTGCGGTTCCGGTTTCTTTGCCTTCTGGTTTTTTGCAGACAGGATCGCCGTATTCATGCGCCATTCGTTAAATCAGCCCCGTTCTGCCTCGTCAAACCGTAAAAAAGCCGGATCCGGATGGCAGAGAAGAAAATCTCCAGGTCCAAACTGCAAGCCCGCCTCAGGGGGTGCGCAAACCACCGGAATATCGTACCCGCGCGGTACCGCGTCGAATAATACAGTGCATCATTTCGAGCCGACAGGCGCAGCCTTTGGCGCTGACTTGGACTTTTTACGAGGCCGTTTATCTGGTTTTGCTCCGACAGGAACGATTCCCATGAAATGAAACGGACTCAAGACTGCCTAATCCTCATCGACCTCGACAACCGCGCGGCCTTTATATTCTCCGCAGCTCGGGCATGCATGATGAGGCTGTTTTGCTTCACCGCACTGGGAGCAGACAGATAAAGTGGGCGCCTCGATTTTATCGTGCGTCCTCCGTTTATCCCTTTTTGACTTTGATGTTCTTCGCTTTGGAACTGGCATAAATTATCTCCTAACTTGTATAATTCCATAAGAATTTGTAAAATATTATTATAAATTTTAAAACTCCTACTCTTATTTTATATACCCGAAATTGTCAAGAAGTTTTCAATCTGAATTATTTATCATGAGCTATTGTACTCCCTTTTGGGTTGTGATAAGTGGAAAGCCCTAGGAAAATCGGGATAGGATTATAACCATCTGAAATAAAATTTTAATTTATCTTTCCATATCAGATGCCGCTCTTGAATTGATGTGGAATTGTTATTGGAAAATCATCAACTGAGGTAAAATCAAATGGAGACAATTATCACACGGTTTCCGCCTAGCCCCACCGGTTATCTGCATGTGGGAGGTGCCAGAACTGCCCTTTTTAACTGGCTTTATGCGCGCAATCAAAAAGGAAAATTTATCTTAAGAATCGAGGATACGGATACGGTGCGATCTACCCAGGAATCTGTGGATGCCATATTTGAAGCACTTGAATGGCTCGGTATCGACTGGGATGACGGGCCGTTTTTTCAGTCCAGGCGGTTTGATATCTACCTGGAATATATACAGAAACTGGTGAATTCCGGCAAGGCTTATTATTGTACCTGCTCTTCTGAGCAAATAGAGGAAATGCGGAAGAAAGCGATGGCTTCCGGCGGAAAACCGAAATATGATGGGACATGCCGGGAAAAAGGAATCTCTGAAACCAAAGATGCGGTTATCCGTTTTAAAGCCCCGCTTTTTGGGACAACGGTTCTCCAGGATGTCATTAAAAATAATATTATATTTCAAAATTCCGAACTGGATGATTTTATCATTCAGCGGAGCGACGGGACACCGACCTATAACCTGGCGGTTGTCGTGGATGACATTACCATGAAGATCAATACGGTAATCCGGGGGGATGATCATGTAAACAACACCCCCAAACAGATTCAGCTGTATGAAGCGCTGGGGGAAAAACTGCCGGTTTTCGGCCATGTGCCCATGGTCCTGGGAAAAGACAAGACAAGGCTCAGCAAACGTCATGGAGCCATGTCTGTCACGGAATACAGGGATATGGGGTATCTGCCTGATGCGCTGCTGAATTATCTCGTGAGACTGGGCTGGTCTTATGGCGATCAGGAGTTTTTTACGAGGGAAGAGCTTATCGAAAAGTTCACCGTGAAAAATATCGGGCGATCTCCCGGTGTATTTGACCAGGAAAAGCTTCAGGCCCTGAATGCCGATCATATCAAAACATCGGCTCCCGGCGATCTTGCGGATCACCTTCTCCCGTTTCTCAGGAAAGAGGGGTATCCTGCAGAAAAAAATGCATATCTCGAAGGGGTTGTGCAAACCCTGAACACCCGGAGCAAAACGCTTGTTGAAATGGCTGAAAGCGCTGGATTTTATTATCAGGATCCGGTTGTGTACGATGAGAAGGCGGCTGAAAAATTTTTAACTGCTTCTTCTTTGGACGCGCTGGAGAAGCTTGTGCAGGAGCTTTCGCTTCTTGTTGATTTTTCGGAAGAAAATCTTGAAAACGCCTTTAAAAACGTGATGGACGCAACCGATCTGAAACTCGGAAAGATCGCGCAGCCGGTAAGAGTCGCATTATCCGGGAAAACGGTCAGCCCGGGTATTTTTGAAACCATCGAGGTTCTCGGCAAAGAAAAGGTCATGAACCGGCTTCAGAGAGCCATTGATTTTATCCGGGAAAAAGACAATAATTGAGCATAGTTTTTATTGACTCATCGGGATTTTTTTTGTAACTATTGTCCTCTCATTAATGGGCGGGCACGATTAGCACGCCCATAACTTCGCTGGGGGATCGTCCAACGGCAGGACTACGGACTCTGACTCCGTCAATCCAGGTTCGAATCCTGGTCCCTCAGCCATATGATATCAAGGGGTTGCGGCTTTTGCTGTAATCCCTTTTTTGTTTCGCGAATCTAAAATTGACCCCGACAACCTGTTGGGTGATCCCATTTCACACTTTTTTTTCTTGACAAACCAGTGCTTTTTTGAATATTTGAACAAATGACTCAAAAGTTCAAATATTCAAGATGCCAATGAATAAAAAAGACAAACAACAGGATATCTTTGATGCAGCCCTGAAGCTGTTTGCCCGCTATGGTTTCAAGAAAACCACAGTTGAAGATGTGGCTGCCGAGGTCGGAATGACCAAAAGCAATCTTTATTTTTATGTGGCGAATAAACGGGAACTGTATGAACATACGGTAAGCAATGCCTTGAGAAAATGGCGCGATTCCGTTGCCGCGGCTGTTTCACAGAAAGACGATGTGGTGGAAAAGTTTACGGTTATGGCATCGAAATCATTTGAATACCTGTCAAATTATCCGGAACTTCGATCTATTCTGATCATGGACCCCGGCATTTTTACCCTGTCGCCTGCCGAAGATCGCTTTTATGAAATCAACCAGGGTGCCATGCTGTTGATCAAGGAGATTCTCAACCAGGGAATCAAAGAAAAAAAATTTTATAAAGTCGATGTCGACCATATGACGGAACTCCTTTTTTCGATATACATCATGTTTCTGATCAAGACCTATATCAAGTCCGAGGGAAACTCTGCTTCCCGTATGTATGAAGAAGGCGTGACGCTTATTTTGCGGGGATTGTGCCGGAAAGAGCTCTAATTTTCGGTTTGTCCATAATCAATGATATCCAGCATACAGGAGGTAACCTTATGACCGAAGCAACTTTACAGGCATTAAACGGCCTAAGAGATCTTTCAATGGTGAAATGGTATGTCGTAACGCTGCTTTTGCTTGTTTTTTATGTTTACGCAAAGGAAATCAAACTGGCCCGTTCCACCGGCAACTGGAATGCGGTCCTGGCAGGGCTTACCCTCTTCGGTGTTGATTTTTTCAATGAGACCTGGAACGGGTGGGTCATGCATTTAACCCAGCGCTCGGCTTTCTGGACAACACCCGGTGATACCGCTTTGCGCGTCATGGTTGGCTGGAATATTGAAATCATTCTCATGTTTTTGATCGGAGGCATTGTCTATTATCATACACTATCGGAAAGCACGACGGAAAAAATAATGGGCATGCCTGAAAAATGGTTCTGGGCAATCGGCTATTCAGTTTTTGCGGTCTTTATTGAATGCCTTCTCAATATGGGAGGGCATCTGGTCTGGGAATACCCGTTCTGGAATCTTTCTTTCAAAGGGGTCTGGTTAATCTTTTTCTTTGGTTACTTCCACTTCTACTGCGCAGTCATTCTGGTGATCAGCCTGAAAACAATGAAGAACAAAATTAAGACACTACTCATTATCTATGCTGTTCCGATCGTGATGAATGTTCTCGCCTTTGGTTTCTTTGGCTGGAATTATTAGTAAACAGCTGATCCGCTTTTCATGATATAGATCGGCGCCGGTTCTGCTGGAAGCGGGGCCGGCGTCAGGAGAGATGATGAAGTTAAAAACATTGGTTTCATTGATAAAAAGTGGAAGATTGCTGCTGCTGCTGCGGTTTAAGGGTTGGTTTACCTCTTTTTATCGCCTGTGTTTCATCGCTTCAATGGCGGACAGCGTTATCATGGAACAGCTGGCTCGCGGCCCTGTGTCCATCAAAGACCTGAAACCAGGTTTATCGAACAACCCGTCCATGCGAAACGCCATTGAAGCCTGGCTTGGTCTGGGATTGCGCCTGGGCGTGTTAAAAAAGAATGATACAGGATATGCTCTCCGCGGTTTTTGGGTAAAAAAACTGGCTGCTCCTGAAAACGACGCGATACGTGCTCTGGTTCGCGAAGTTGCGGGCCTTCATCATTTTTATATCATGCAAACGCCTGCCAAACTGGAACAGGGTCTCCTCTGGAACCCCGAAGAGCAGCACAGTGAATATGGTGATGTAATCGCCCGGTCAAGCCGAACCCTTGAGCCCTTTCTGTTTGAAGTGATTGACCGTTTTTTCCCGGAATCAGACGATATTCGTCTGCTTGAAGTGGGTTGCGGACATTCGGGTTATATGGTTTATGCGGCGGAAAGGCATACCAGGCTGAACGCTGTCGGGCTTGAACTCGATTCGCGTGTTGCGGCAAAAGCCGACGGCAATATTCGAAATAGAGGTCTGCAGGATCGCGTAAAAATAGAGGTTGCAGATGTTAGAAACTACCGAGCCGGTGAGTTGTTCGACATCCTGACATTATACAATAATATATACTATTTTCCCGTAGAAGAGCGTGTTGAACTGTTCAAACATCTGCGAAACCTTTTAAAGCCGAACGGTCGAATGGTGCTGACCACCGGATGTATGGAAGGTGGTATTGAGTTTGAACTGGTGAACCTGATTCATGCGACGACAAAGGGCTGGGGAAGGCTGCCGTATAAAGACGAGATGTTGCAGCAGTTGTCCGTTGCCGGCTTTGAACGCAATGCCGCAACAAGTCTTATTCCCGGCGATAAATATTATGTATTTGTGGGGTACAGGCCGGAGTAAAAAAAATCCGGAGATTCTGATTAAATTTTGACTGGAAAACTCATCATCTGTAATAATAACTCTGGTTTGGTTTTACCTGGTTCAATACAGCGCCGATTATTTTCTTATCGGAAATACAACTGATTGCTTCGTTCAAAGATTTAACAGACAGGTGACCGGCCTTGATAACCAGGACTACCCCATCCACAAGATTTGACAAGGTTGCAATGCCTGAAGTTGTATCCATGGGCATAGTGTCGACCAGGATAATGCCCAGGATGCCTTTTCCATCGAGAGCGTGCGCCACGCGCTGGCGGCGATCGAGGACGCCTTCGAGACCGAGATCGCACCGGTGACGGTCAAGACGCGGCGCGGCGAGCAGCTCGTCAGCCGCGACGAGGAACCAGGCCGGTGCGAGATCGACAAGATTCCGACGATGCGCCCCGCGTTCAGCAAGGACGGCACCGTGACCGCGGCGTCGTCCTCGTCGATCTCCGACGGTGCGGCCGCGCTCTTGCTGATGACCGAGGCCGAGGCCTCGCGACGCGGCCTCGAGCCCCTCGCGCGGATCGTCGGCCACGGCGGCTTCGCGCATGCGCCCGAGTGGTTCACGACCGCGCCCGTCGCGGCCATGCAGCAGCTCCTCGACCGGCTCGGCTGGCAGCCGGGCGACGTCGACCTGTACGAGATCAACGAGGCCTTCGCGGTCGTCGCGATGGCCGCGATTCACGATCTCGGGCTCGACCACGACAAGGTCAACGTGAACGGCGGCGCCTGCGCGCTCGGCCACCCGATCGGCGCCACGGGTGCGCGCCTGATCGTCACCCTCGCCCACGCGCTGCGCGCGCGCGGCCTGAAGCGTGGCGTGGCGTCGCTGTGCATCGGCGGCGGCGAGGCCACCGCCGTCGCCATCGAGGCGCTCTGACCGCGATGCCGGCGCTGCCCACCGCAATCCGGACCTCGGACGAGGCCTTCAGTGCGAACCGCCGCCACATGGAGGCGCTCGTCGAGGACCTCAGGGCGCAGGTTGCACGCGTCGCGCTCGGCGGCGGCGAGCGGGCGCGGGCGCTGCATGCGGAGCGCGGCAAGCTGCTGCCCCGCGAGCGCGTGGACGCGCTGCTCGACCCGGGCAGCCCCTTCCTCGAGCTGTCGCCGCTGGCGGCGCACGGGATGTACGAGGACCAGGCGCCTTCGGCCGGAATCATCGCCGGCATCGGCCGCATCGCCGGCCGGGAAGTGGTGGTCGCCGCCAACGACGCCACCGTCAAGGGCGGCACGTATTTCCCGCTGACCGTGAAGAAACACCTGCGCGCGCAGGAAGTGGCGCTCGAGAACCACCTGCCGTGCATCTACCTGGTGGATTCCGGCGGCGCTTTCCTGCCGATGCAGGACGAGGTC
>JAWOIJ010000095.1:0-34758 GCA_046484745.1 Desulfobacterales bacterium
ATCTTTGCAATTCACGGAAAAGCTTGAAGAAGAAAGTGAAATGGTGCTGCGGCGGATGACAGGAAAAGGCTTCATATTGGTTTTTCCAACCATTCTGAAAGAACAGCAACAGACTTATCGGTTTTGAATGGTTGCCCGGATATATCCTAAAACGCCTTTTCTTTCCGCGACCACGGAATACATGAGCAGTAGATATTGAATGGCGAAAATAACCGCCTCCAGGATGAAAAAATGTTTTGCGGTTTTTACTGCCAGCAGAAATGGGGTCAAAATAGCGGAAAGGAGAAGAAAATAATATCGCCAGGTGATTTTTGGTCTTCCGGCGCGGTGCCGGATAACATCGGCGATTTTTAGCATGTACCAAACAATGGCGATATCGGCAAGGCTCCAGAAAATACCCTGAATTTTTGTTGTTGTATAATAAATCTCATGGGTGAAATGGTTTCCCGCCCAGAGCAGTATGTTGGTTAGTGTTTCCATTGCACCTGTTATCCGGTATTCACTCAGAGAGCGCTTTTACGGAAAGCACGCCCGGAGTTGATGGACGATGAGTTTTCAGGAAACAAAGTATTTTATATCCCAGGAAAGCCGCGCCGCCGTCAATGACGATCCAGAAAACACCGCAAATTTTGATATAAAAAAGATTGATATGGTATAGCTGCGGCTGAGCGATCAAATCTCTCTGAATGGCCGAAAATGTCAGCAGCTCGTAGCCGGCAAAAATGACAGCGAAGATTACCAGAAAAACAGGCACGCCGAATACGGCAAACCGCTCGACAACACCCCACCTTTCAGCTGTCCGGACCGACCGGCAAACCGATTGCTGTATCAGCGCGTACACGCGCAGAGTGTACAGCGTGATGCCGGCTTCGAACACCACCCACTGGCTGCAATAAAAATGCCACAGCGAGTACCCGTAAAATTTCTTCTGCATGGCGTTGGGCGCGTCCGGGAATAAGGAATAGATATGGTTCCTGAAAAAGGTCGCAACGATCAGCAGGATAAAAAAAACAACGGCAAAAACCATAAAACCGTAATGCTTCTTTCCATCCTGAACAATAAAGGAGATCCCTTTTTTAAAATAGATGATGATGAACAGTTCGGCAAAAACCCAAAAAAGCGCCATGATGTATGAGAAATAAAACATGCGATGTGATATCCGAAAACCGCTCCGCTTTTTTGAGAATACCCGCCGGCAGGTTATGCAAGATCCTTTCCTCTCCGCTGGGGTCATCTCATCGTTTGATCAACGAAAACCCGCGAGCTCTTTAACAAAGCCGGGGGCCTTTGGTGGTGATCCGATAACCGAATTTTCGAAACCCGTTCTATTTCGATTTCGCCTTTTCCATCTCCATATCCCGCAGCTTTCGTCGGAGGATCTTACCGACACTGCTTTTGGGCAGCTCCGGGACAAACTCGATAATTTTTGGGATCTTGTAGGCGGCCAGTTTTTCTTTGCAAAAACCTATGATCTCTTCTTCGGTGCAGGTTTCTCCCGCCTTCAGTACAATAAAGGCTTTGATCGTTTCCCCCCGGTATTCATGCGGAATTCCGACTGTGCAGGCTTCGAGAATTTTCGGATGCTCAAACAGAACGTTGTCAAGCTCTACCGGGTAGATGTTGTATCCGCCGGCGATAACCATGTCTTTCTTGCGGTCAACAATCGACAGGTAGCCATCATGATCAAACATTCCGATATCTCCGGTCAGAAACCATCCATCCTTGATCACCTTCCCGGTTTCTTCCGGTTTCTTGTAATACCCGGCCATGATCTGCGGCCCCTTTATGACGATTTCACCGGATTCGCCCGCGGGAAGCTCCTTTTCATGGTTATCGATATCTACAATCCGGATGTCGGTGTCCGGCACGGGACATCCAACTGTTCCGGGCTTTACTTTCCCGCCCCAGGGGGTTGCGCAGGCTATCGGGGATGTTTCGGTCGATCCGTATACTTCGCACATCAGTGCTCCGGTCAGCTTGTTCAGGTCATTGATGGTATTGGCTGCCAGAGGAGCCGCGCCGGAGAAAAATCCCTTGATGGAAGAAAAATCCAGTTTTCTGAATTCAGGATCATCCAGAAGCCCCACAAAAATGGTAGGAACGCCCGGTAAAAAGGTAGGTCTGTATTTTTTGATCAGCTCGATATTGATTTTGGGTTCAGGCCTCGGAACCAGGAGGATTTCATGGGCCATCCAGGCGCTGTAGTTCTGAATCGCCGTAAATCCGGCAGAATGAAATACCGGAAAATTCCCCATGAGGATCTCCTCTCCTTCTTTCATCTCCGGAAACCACGCGGCAAACTGCTGAACATTGGAACTCAGGTTTGCATGGGTAAGCATCACCCCCTTGCTCACACCTGTGGTTCCTCCGGTGTAGATCAAAGCGGCGGTATCCTCCCATTTTCCTTTGTCTTCTAAAGGATCGGAAGCGTATTTTTTAATAATCTCACTGAACACGGAAACATTTTCAGACGGCGTTATTTTTTTGACCATTTCCTTTTTCACAAACGGGAAAAGCTGTTTTTTAGGAAATGGAAGATAGGAATGGATATGGCATGCAATGATTTTTTCCAGTTTGGTTTTGACTTGAATTTTTTCAATTCTCGGCACAAGGAGACTCAGGGTGACGATCAGTCTGGCATCCGAGTCATTCAACTGGTACTCGAGCTCCCTTTCGGTATACAGCGGATTGTTCTGCGCGATAACAGCTCCGATGCGAAATATCGCCATGTCCGCGATGAATGCCTGGGGTATGTTCGGAAGGCATACCGCCACTTTGTCACCCTCCTTGATACCCGCATCGATAAGCACCCTGGCAAACTGATTCACAAGTGAATCGTACTCCCTGTAGCTTATTCTTTTTCCCATGTAGTTCAAAGCGGTTTTAGAAGGATATTTTTCGGTGGAACGCGCCAGTGCCGCAGAGATTGTGATCTTCTCATATTCGATCGTTTTCGGGACTCCCGCTGCATAGGACTTGTGCCAGAGTTTTTCTTCCATCAGCCAACCTCCCTTGTTTTCGATCCTGCCATTCGAATGCGAAATACCGTTCCGATACAGAAAAATTTCAAATTGATACTTGAGTGTCACGCTTGAATTTTTATAAAAATGGATACCTTAATGAAAGAAAAAAGTAAAGGACTGAATCTTGGCCGACCGAACCTTCCCGTGCTGTTTTTTTGTCCGATCAGATGAGGCACCGTATAAAATGCTAAAAATAACCAGGCCCGTGGCTTTGGTGGATTGGGGAACAGCTTCCGGAAATGGCGGCAGTTGCGTTACCGGTTTTTCGTTTCAATCCATTTTCTGTATTCCGAAACAAGCTCCTTGACGAGGACAGCTCACCATCAATCAACGCACGGCCTTTTTCAATTGCTGAATCGCCCTTTTGATATCATTTGGAGAAGAAATCACGATGACTTCGACATCCCTGAAAGGACTCAAATCAGCACATCCTGTTTCGCATCCCTGGACCGCTAAAACAACATCCGGCTGCCCCGGATAAGATGTGGATACAACCGCCTTTCTTTCCAGCGCATTGCGGATCGCTTCAACGGCTTCGACACGATCATATCCGGGATTGCATCCCCCGCAGTATTTCACGCGGATAATCTTATGATGACTTTTCTTTTTTCTTTGCCTCCTCTTCATCCCGAAGAACCTTTCTCAGAATTTTTCCAACCGCTGATTTGGGCAATTCATCTCGGAATTCAACCAGCTTCGGGGCTTTATAAGGCGCCAGCTTTTCCCTGCAAAAACGTATAACCTCCTCCTCGGTTACGGTTTCACCCTGCTTGACAACCACATAGGCTTTAACCGTCTCACCCCGATACGCGTCATCTATTCCAACGGAAACGGCATCCGCGATTTTGGGATGCTGATACAGAACTTCATCGATCTCTCTCGGATAGACATTGTAGCCACCGGCAATAATCATATCCTTCTTCCGGTCAACGATGGCAAAGTAGTCATCCTCATCCTGAACCGCGATATCACCCGTATAAAGCCATCCGTCCTTGAGCTGTCCAGCCGTCTCTTCAGGATTTTTCCAGTACTCCTTCATGATCAGGGGACTTCTGATGATAATTTCACCGGGCTCCCCTTTGGGCACATCTTCCCTGCCTTCGTCAAGATCGACAATGCGTACATCCGTATCCGGAAATGGAATTCCGATACTGCCGACTTTTTTAAGGCCCATAACCGGATTTGCGATTCCAAGGGAGGTGGTTTCGCTCATGCCCCAGCCTTCGCTGAACTGAATTCCCATATCCCTGGCCTGATCGATCAACTCCACCGGCATCGGTCCCCCACCGCTGTTGAGAAGATTAATCTTTTTGCTGAGCTGCATCTCTGCGGCTTTGGGATGATTGATTACCGCATTGATCAGGGTCGGCACGGCAGGAAAAAAAGAAATCTTTTTAAAGTTGGCAATCAGCCCCATCAGCTCATCGATTTCAAAACGCGGCACAACGATCTGGGTGGCGCAGTTCATGACCGACCAGCTTAACGCGACGATGGTGCCGTAGACATGAAAATAGGGAAGAACGGAAAGAACCGTCCGCTCTCCGATCGGATCGAGTTCCTTTGTGGCCGATCCCCACAGCGAAGCCTGCATTGTCGCGGCAATGAGGTTGGAATGGGTTAGAACAGCACCTTTGGGTATCCCGGTTGTCCCTCCCGTAAACTGGATCAATGCCGGATCTTCCGGTGTAATCTGAACCCGCGGCAGCCTTGTATTGGAGCACTTGTCCAGCAGTTCTGAAAAATGATGCCAGCCCTCTTCCAGCTCCATTTCCGCCGAGGTGCTTAAAGGCATTCCAGTAATAAAATCGGTAACCCGGGTAACGATCACCCGTGGAATCTCCACTTCCGCGCATAACGGCCGGATCACCGGCAGAACCATATCAAAGGTTATAAGCGTTGTAACCCCTGTATTCTCACATAATGCCTTGAGCTCTCCCTGAGTATACATTGGATTGAGATTTACAATGATCGCACCAAGACTCATGGCCGCATAATAGCTTATCACATACTGCGGAGAGTTGGGCAGATGCACGCCGACCCGGTCTCCTTTTTGAACGCCCAGTTCACCCAATGCATTTGCCATCCGTAAAACAAGCTGACGGAGTTCATAGTAAGTTGTTTCCGTGCCGTAAAAATTCAAAGCCGGCTTATCCGGAAACGCATTTGCAGGAATCTGAAGCAGTTCATGCGCGCCCAGACGCGGATAACGGATCGTTTCCGGAACGTTATAATCATAATGTCTCTGCCATGGTCTTTTTTCCATTTTGCCCTCCGATAAAAATTACATATAGTAGTTTCTACGCTAAACTCACAATGCATTAAATAAACATATTATTTTTGTCAAGTGAAATAATTATGGTTATGATGCCCATCGGTTCTCCAGCCGCACAAAGGATACCTTTGCAGGGTTTATCAAAAACCATGTTGTCGTAAAAAAGTTCAACCCTGAATAATCGGATGGCATATTCCATAAATAGCAGTTTGTGAGCTATACACTACACGCAAAATACCTAATAGAAATAATGAATTATTGATCTTTTTAAAAAAAATCTTGACATGGTTCCCTTGCCTGACTTATCCTTTTCTGCCGGATTTGCAATCAATGGTCAGCAGATTCCGCGATTCAGCCTGATTCCAAAACGCAATAAAGCGAAAATCCGACCAGAGGAGAAAGATGAAAATCAGCGAACTGGTAAAGCGAACCGGAGTGACGAAAGAGACGATTCATTACTATATTCGCGAGGGAGTACTGCGCAAGCCGAGAAAGGTCGGAAAAAACGCCGCTGATTACAATGAGGGATACATAGAACAAATTCGAATCATCAAGGCGTTGCGTGAAAACTATTTCCTTCCCTTGCCGGTTATTAAAAAGCTGGTCAAAAAGCAGCGGCAAAAAACAAGCATGGAACAAACTTCATTCCAGTTTCTGAGTGAACACTTCAAACCCCTGGATCAGCTCTTTTCCACAAAGGTAACCGGGAAAAAAAACTTCTTAAAAGAAACCGGACTCGGCAACAACTGGCTGTCTGACCTGGAGAAATGGCGTATCATAACCTCCAAAGAAGTAGATGGCGAAATGGTCTATTCACGGGATGATGTAATTATCGGGAAACTGATCGTGGCAATGGGAAATATCGGAATGATCCGGGTAAAAGGTTTCGATCCTGAAATGCTGAAAGGGTTTACCGATTTCTTCCGTGATATGGCGATCAAAAATATCGACATCTTCTGGAACGCGGAATGGGGCAACATTTCCATGGAAACCCTTTCCCTGAAGGGAATTCAGGCAACTGAAATCTTAAGCCTCTTCTTCTATCACATGTACAGAAAGCTCGTTATGGAAGAATTTAAAAACCACCTCAAAACCAATAAAATAAAAACAAAAGACCCGATCACCCTTGAAAATCCTTAGAACGGGTTTCGCTTTATTCACCCAGCCGGATCTCTTTGCTCAACAGGCCTCAACCTGCTTGAAAATTTTGGAATCGGTCTCCCTGCCCCATATCTTCATGACCTCATTTCCAGAATAAACCCGGCCGGATGCAAACCCAAAATTTTCCTTGCAATCCGATGAAGTTGCGATTAATATTTAGTGTTTCAATTTAGACGGATAAAAAACCCGCAAGGGGCTTTTCCACCGTGTGAAACGATACAGACAACTCTATGAAATATTTAACGTAAAGGGGATATTGGATGTCAAAGGTATTTCGGCCAAGTAACCGTGAATCAAAAATCTTGTCGCAAATAGAATCCTCAAAGGAAAGAGCCCGGAAAATGGCACTGACCGGTATTCAGGACCATCTTGAATCGCTCAGCAACGCCATTGCAATGAAGCTGGTTGAAAACAAACTTGTAGAGACCACAAACAAAAACGGCCTTGAAGAGCAGATCCAAAAATGTCTCGACACACTGAGCCGTGCCGAGGACTTCGATATTGATTATCAAAATGCGCCATTCAGACATATTGTGTCAAACCCGCATGTCGTCAGTCTGTATGTTACCGCTTTTGTCATCGAGAAGGTGATCAACTTCAAAGATGTTGTCGATATTTATGGGTCTGATGAAGAAATTTATCACTGCATCAATAAACAGGTTTCCAAGTATCTTCTCTGAAAATGCCGGCCTCATTTTATCCCAGAATGGTCAACCCTCCTTTTGGCGACCCGGGACTTTATGTTCCGTTCTGTTTTGAGAAACGGGCAGTTGTTTTTGACCTTGGCGATATCAGCCCGCTTTCAACCAGAGATGTTCTTAAAATCACCCACTGTTTTATTTCCCATACCCACATGGATCACTTTATCGGACTGGATCGCATGCTACGCCTCATGCTGGGCCGGACAAAAAAAGTGTGCCTGTTTGGCCCGGAGGGCTTCCTGGAAAATCTGGAGGGAAAACTTGCCGGATATTCCTGGGACCTGGTTGCAAATTATGACAATCATTTTGCCCTGCAGGCCACAGAAGTACATCCTGCCCACCTTTTGACACGGAATTATATCTGCCGGGACATGTTTCAATCTTCCGGAAGCACAAAAAAACAGCCCTTTAACGGCCTTCTTGTCGACAAACCCTCCTTTTCCATTTTCGCGGTTATTCTGGACCATAGTCTACCCTGCCTGGGATTTGTGATGAAGGAAACGATTCACATCAACATCAAAAAAACGGAAGTTCAGAAGCTCGGACTTGATGTGGGCCCCTGGCTGACCGAATTCAAGAATGCCATCTTTGAAGAAAAGCCTCCGGATACGCTTTTCGAAATCACTGTGGATACCGAAAAGAACCGGAAAGCATCTTTCCGGCTGCAGGATCTGACAGAAAAGATCGCAAAAATCACGCCCGGTCAGAAAATCGCATACATAACCGATGTTCAGTATAATGATAAAAACGTGAAAAAAATAATCCCATTTATCAGCGGGGCCGACCACCTGTTCATCGAGGCCGCCTTTTTGGAACAGCATAAGGATATTGCATATTCCAAGAACCACCTGACCGCCCGGCAGGCAGGTGAAATCGCCGGCAAAGCAGGTGTTGGAAGGTTTACCATTTTCCATTTTTCACCCCGATATACGGACAATGAACAGATGCTGCAAATGGAAGCGGAAGCCGCATATCAGGAAGCATTTACGGCTTGACAAAGAATATATACTTTATATATATACTTTGTATATATTAGCGGCTTCATAAAAACCACGAACCCGTGACGACACAAAAAGTTCAACGTACTCGAATCTCGAAAAATACCGTTAAAGGCAATACAATCATTAACAATAAACACAGCAGGAAAACCCAGGATGAAATCACTTTTTTTTGAAAAAAGTCTGCCCAGAATCTTGACCCTCAAGCTTAGTTCCATTTTTAACAAAAACGCTGCGTTTGGGCGTTTTGCCCCGGTTCAATATGCAGAAGTGAAAGAACCGGAAATTCCGAATTCAAGATGGCTGAAAATCAAAAATACAAGCTGCGGACTCTGTGGAACGGATATTCATTTCCTGTTTATGGACATGGACCCAAAATGCTTTCCGGCTGCGCTGCCCGGTGTAACACGAAAATATCTCGGGCATGAACTGGTAGGCGAAATCATAGAACTCGGTGAAGATGTCGAAGATTTTTCAATCGGCGACCGTGTTACCATGAGAATCGACTGGCTTTCGTGCTATCAGCTGGAAATCGATCCGCCGTGTCGTCAATGCAAATCCGGCAATTACATGCTCTGCGAAAATCTCGGCAAAAGCGGCTCCCCCATTCCCGATAATGGAGGCGGATTCTCTCCGGTCATGGTGATGCACAAATCCCAGCCGGTTAAACTACCGGAAGGCTTAGATGATGAACGCGCCATCCTGGTAGAGCCTGCCGCATGCGCCATACACACGGTAATGAAAAGAAAACCTGAAAAAGAGGAAACCATTCTGGTGATCGGCGCCGGAACTATCGGCCTTTTGACAACAGCCGTTGCCAAAACCGTTTCGCCTGAATCACATGTTGTCTGCCTTGCACGATATCCTTTCCAGGCGGAAATCGCAAAGCAACTGGGCGCTGATGATGTCCTGATGGACAAAAAGGAAATATACAAGGATATTGCCGAACATACCGGAGGTAAGCATTTCAAAGGGTATTTCGGAAATGAAATTCTTCTCGGCGGTTTTGATGTCATCTACGACACGGTCGGAAGTGATCGGACGGTGAATAACGCACTTCGATGGGCAAGAGGAGGCGGTGGCGTTGTTCTCTCAGGAATCAATTTCAAGCCGGGAAAAATTGACTATTCAACCATCTGGAATCAGGAAATCCACTTTACGGGCATCAATTGCCATGCTATTGAGTTTACAGGAAAAACTTCATTCGAATTGAGTATTGCCTTTCTCACGGAAACAGGGTTCCCGGTGGAAAAAATCATTACCCACCATTTTCCAATGGAAAATTACCAGGAAGCGGTTAAAGCCTTTCTATCCAAAAAAGATACGCACGCGATAAAAATTGTTCTGGATCATCTGAATCCGCCAAAATAAACCAATCAGCACAGATGAAGCGCAACGCAGAAAAAAAGTGACATTTTCTGCCATCAACATGTTGACTTTTTAACGAAACGGACAACATTCACTTTCAGGACTTGCCAAACCGGAAAATCATTCTTATGGTTTGTTAACGATGGAATGTCATACCCTCTTGACGAGGCATGACACCTGAACAACGACAACGCATGGATACAGAAATGAAAATCGCCCCGCTGACCAAGGTAACTCTTTCCGTGGCAACCGGACCGGGAGTGTTGAACACTGCGGAAGATTCAAAACCGAAATTGATTACCTTTATTTATGGAATCGGCCTGTCCGGCCTCACTGATTTTGAATGCGCCCTGGCAAACCAGACCGATGAAAATGAAATCCGCCTGTGCCTGAAACCTGATGATCACCCGCATTTTTTTGAACACCTTTCTCCCCTTTTCGAGCCTTTTCTAAAAAATCAGGATGAAATCGATCTGCGCATCACGCTGGTCGCATCTGAACCTGCCGACAGCACCGAAGTAGTCAAAGCGATGGCCTCCAACCAGCACTGTGGATGCGACTGCGGATGCCACTCATCGTGATTCAACCAATCATGCACGGCCCCTGCTGAAATATAAAATACTCTTTACATCCTGGCTTCTATTGCCTAAAGTAACCCCGATAGATTTGCGTGTCACTTTTAAATTTCCGAAAAAAATTACTTCTCAAAAACAATGAATTCATGACAGGGAGCGCTTTTTCAAACACAGTAGATGATAACAATTCAACCGTCACCAAGCCAAAAAATCCGGGGTTTTGACAAAGACGGAATCCCGACGGAAAAATTGCTGAAGGAACTGGAAATTATCTGACTTCAACTCTATCTCTGAAGCTGGTTAAGCCGGTAGTAAAAACCCTTTTTCTCGAGAAGCTCATCATGGGAACCGGTTTCAACAATCTTTCCCTGGTTCAGAACCATGATCCGGTCCGCCTTCCGTGCCGTGGAAAGCCTGTGGGCGATGATCAGCGTGGTTCTCTGAGAAAGAAGCCGTTCCATGGCATCCTGAATCTTCAACTCCGTATCCGAGTCAACATAGGACGTGGCTTCATCCAGAATAATCAGGTCCGGATCAGACGCGAGAGCTCTGGCAATCGAGATCAGCTGACGTTCTCCGCTTGAGATGGAACTTCCCCTTTCGGAGAGGATGGTGTCGACGCCTTCCGGCAGATGATCCACAACCGTCTGGCAGTTTGATGCGTCCAGAATCTTTGCCAGCTCTCTTTCCGATATCTCCTTGCCTGCTCCGACAATATTTTCCCGGATACTTCCAGAGAACAAAAACGGATCCTGAGTCACCAGCGCCACACGTTTCCGAACTTCGGCCACAGGCCACGACCGTATGTCGCGATTGTTGATCAGGATCTTTCCTGAAAGCGGATCGTAAAATCGGATGATCAGGTTGATAAGAGACGTCTTGCCAGCGCCTGTGGGGCCCACAATGGCAATGGCTTCACTTTTTTGTATTGAAAAAGAAATATTGTTTAAAATCCTTTTTCCTTTGCCGTAGGAAAAGGAAACCTCCTGAAATTTCAGCGTTTCAATTTTTTCTGATTTTGGGACCGGTTCAACCGGAACCTTATCCGACGGGGTATCTGTTTTGTCCAGAATCAGAAAAATTCTCTCCGCGGAGGCCAGCGCGTTCTGCATGATGTTTACCTTTTCCGCAATATCCCGTATGGGCCGGAAGAACATGCGCATATAGGAGATAAAGGCCACAAGGGACCCCAGGCTGATGGCCCCGTCCAGTACACCACTCCCCCCGTAGAAGATGATAAGCGCGACAACCACCGTTCCCATCAACTCGATAAGGGGCATGAATACCGCAAAAACGCTTACCTGGCGCATGCCCGCAAGGTAGTGTTCATGATTGAGTTTTTTTAAATTCTGATAATTCTTTAACTCCTGGCGGAAAAGCTGAACAATCCGAATGCCTTCGATCGTTTCGGAAAACCGGGAGTTGATTTCAGCAATCTTGATTCGAATCTCCCGAAATGCTTCCCTTGCGACAACCGCAAATTTCAAGGCGATGACAACCAGTATGGGAAGAACGGTCAACGTGACGAGGGCCAGGCGGGTGTTGATGCTCAAAAGAACGATGGTGATGCCGATCAGCAGAAAAAGGTCCTTGAACATAAACGTAATGATCGAAGTAAACATCTCATGCATATTCTGTATATCATTTGTGGTTCTTGTAACCAGACGCCCTACCGGATTTCTTGCGAAGAAGGCCACGGAAAGTCCCTGGATATGAATGAAAAGCTTCATCCTCAGATCATGCATCATCATCTGCCCGGTATACTCCATGATCATCACCTGAAAAAAATTCAGAGCGAACACAAGAATCACAATTAAAATGATCACCCCGGCTATCCAGGCCACGCCCCTCAAGTCTTTTTCTCTCAACAGAGCGATGTCGCCGGGTTCAATTTCCGAGAGCCTTTCATAAGGCACCCGGGCTGCGTTTCCCTCCACAATAAAAAGATCCGGATATTTTCGAACAACGGATGCAGCAGAAGGGTCTGCCATGTCCGTCCGGTAGAATCCGGAGACGTTGTCTTTCTCGCCTTTCATGCTGGATTCAATGAGTCCGACATTGGGAACAATATAGCGGTCAATGGCAATTTTGGTGGCATACGGCAGGGAAATATCGAGAAGCGTAATCAGAACCACCAGAGACACGGCCCCGAAGAAAAAGAGCTTGTACTTCCAGGCTAAAGGAAGCAGTCTGCCGAGAAGCTTAAGATCATATCGCTGGTTCAGCTTGTCTTCACCGTAATGGCTGTATTCAGAATGCATTTTTAGCCTCTTCCATCTCCTGCAGCCGAAACGTTCGGGAATAGTAGGCGTCCTCCTCCATAAGCTGTGCGTGTGTTCCGGAGTTTACGATCATGCCCTTTTTCATGACCAGAATCCGGTCTGCGTGCCGAAGTGCGGAAAGCCGGTGAGATGCAATGAAGATGGTTTTATGGCCTGCAAAAGATCGAATCGTATCGCTGATGGCGCTTCCCGTGTCCATGTCAACCTGGCTTACCGGGTCATCCAGAAGAAGAATCGAAGACTCCCGGATAAATGCCCTTGCAAGGGCAAGCCGCTGTTTCTGGCCTCCGGAAAGAATAACTCCTTTTTCGCCGACAATGGTTTGATATCCATTGGAAAGTTCCTGAATTTCATCATGGAAAACCGCCATTTTCGCGGCTTTCACCAGTTCATCTTCATCTGCATCCGGATTTCCGAAAAGAAGATTGTCCCAGACGGTTCCGGAAAACAGAAACGGCTCCTGGGCGACAAAGGAGATCCGGTCTCGAAGATCTTCCAGTTTCATGTTGCGGATATCGATTCCGTTGATCTGGATCGCGCCTTCTTCCGCATCATAGAGACGGGGCAGCAGATTCAGAAGGGTTGTCTTACCGCTTCCGGGCGGGCCCACAATACCGAGTGTCTGTCCTTTCGCGATCTCAAAACTGATTTTGAAAAGTACCGGCGCACTTCCGGATTCATAGGAAAAGGAAACATCTTCAAACCGGATTCCCTCTTTTCCCTGAATCTCTGTAACCGCTCTTTCAGGCTGTTTGATTTCCGGAGGTGTTTTTAATATGTTGTCGATCCGGTCCAGAGAGGCAGCCCCCCGCTGAATCAGGTTGGTCACCCACCCCAGTGCCATCATGGGCCAGGTCATAAGGTTCAGGTAGTTTATGAAGGCCACAAAATCGCCGGAGGTAATATCCGCCGTAATGGTCTGCCTTCCGCCGAGAAAAACCACCGCGGCAAGACTCAGGTTGGTAAACAGAATCATAAGCGGGAAAAATGAGCCCGTAATCCTGACCAGCGCGAGGTTCTGCCTGATAATGGTATTCGAACTCTCCGCCATCCGCCTTTCCGAGTCCTCCTCAAGATTGTAAGCCTTTACGATCCGAATTCCCGAATACCGCTCCCGGACAACTTCGGTCATATCGGCAAACGCAGCCTGCACCTTCCGGTACATTCTATGCATCCTTCTGCTGAAATACTTTGCGCAAAGGGCGATGAGCGGCATGGGAATCAATGCGAAAATCGTAAGCTTCACATTGATATAGCACATAAAGCCGACTGCGGCGGTTCCCATAAAAACCGCATCGGTTGCAGCCACGATTCCCATGCCCGTTGCCATGCGGACATTGGCAATATCATTGGTGGCGTGAGCCATGAGGTCGCCTGTCTTGGTCTTATCGAAATAGGAAGACGAAAGGGTCTGGATATGACTGAAAAGCCGATTGCGAAGCCCCTCCTCCACGCGCCGTGAGGTTCCAATGAGGCATCGCCGCCAGAAATATCTCAGAATGCCGATCAAAACAGCGGCGGCAAGGATAAAAAAGGCCTGGGTTAACAGGCTCCGGGTATCTGCCTGAAAAGCGGTCAGATCATCCACTGCCCGTTTGATGATGCGCGGGATAAAGAGCTGAATCATATCCACGGTTATCAGGCAGACGACTCCGATGATCACCAGATGGAGCTGTTCTATAAAATAGGCTTTAACAAGTCTGTATGATTTCATTTTCGTAATTGAATTTGTTCAGAGGCAGGGAGCTGATAATAAACATCGCCTTATGGATATTTGTTAAATCGTTTATATTCTCCCAATCCATCAATTCCTCAATTCGTCCTGATATATAAGCCGTTCCTTTCGAATCCTGATAAAACTCCACTGAACCTCAACGGAACATCAGGATGATAGTAAACCATCGTTCTGACGGAAGGAAAAGGAAGTTGCGCAAAAGATACATGACTCTGGATTTATTGCCGCGAAAACAAATAGGCCATCACCTTCACGAACCGGACCGGAAACAGCCTGGTCAGCCAGTCCATGATGTGCGCATCCAGACCTACCATAATGCGCCGTTTATCTTTCTTGATGCCTGCAATGATTTTCTCTGCTGCTTTCTCCGAGGTGGTCCGCGCAATTTTATCAAACCGCTTAACCGCATCATCATGAGAAGTCTGATTGCCGGGTGATTTATAGAATCGGGTGTTCCGGGCAATATTGGTCTTAATCCCTCCCGGGTGAACACAGGATACGCGAATCGTTGTCTCCCGCATTTCCTGCAGCAGGACTTCGGTAAATCCCTTTACCGCGAATTTTGCCGCGCAATAGGGGCTATGGTTGGGCCAGGTAACAATTCCGTTAATGCTGGATATATTCACGATATGCCCTTCCGGTCTCTTTTTTAAATAGGGGAGAAAGGCCTTTGAGCCATAAACAACACCCCAGAAATTAATGCCGAAAAGCCATTCGAAATCTTCGTATTTGATATCTTCAACACTTTCCGCTACAGATACACCGGCATTGTTGATAATCATATCCACCCCGCCGTGATGTTTCACAACATCATCTGCGAACCGATAAACCTGCTCCCGGTCAGCCACATCAACCATGTGGGCGGATACGATCGCGCCTTTGTCTTCCACCATTTTTTTGGTTTCATTCATGCCGTCTTCATTGATGTCGGAAATGGCCACCTCACATCCTTCTTCGGCAAGCTTGACGGCAAGCATCCGTCCGATTCCGGATGCCGCCCCGGTAACCGCCGCGACTTTGTTCCTGAGCTCTTTCATCAATAGGTTCTCCGTTAAGGTTTATAGAAAGGATTCATCTGTGGTAAAGCGTTAAGCGGTTAAAATTTCATGCCTGGAAGATTCAGTGAGGCCGTGTTTCCTCCGTCCGCCGCCAGTGCCTGGCCTGTAATAAAACTGCTCTCATCACTTGCCAGAAACAAAATGACATACGCGATTTCTTCCGGCCTTCCATATCTTCGAAGCTCGCATCGGCTCCCCAGCTTATCTTCTTTTCCCGCACCCCTTGCGTAATCAAAAACCAGTTTGGTCATGCCTGTTTCAATTAGCCCGGGGCAAACGGCATTTACGCGAATGTTCTCTGATCCCAGGTCGCAAGCGGCTGTTTGTGTAAAGTTGATCAGTGCGGCCTTGCTGGCACTGTATGCGTTCGGCCCCGCGCCAGAGCGGACGCCTGCGATCGAGGCTGTATTCACAATGGAGCCCTTTTTTCTTTCCCGCATCGGTTTACTCACATGCTTTGTTCCAAATACCGCCCCCAGTACGTTCACCCGGTAAACGGCAAGCCAGTTCTCTTCCTTCTGTTCCTCTATATTCTCAAGGTCACCGGTTATCCCGGCATTGTTACAGAGAATATCGATCTTTCCGTATGTATCCAGAGCAAAAGCAACCAGATCTTTTACCTCCTTTTCCATGGCGACATCAGTTTTTTTCATAACCGCCTGCCCGCCTTCTTGCAGAACCTGATCCTGTACTTTTTCCAGCGCCTGTACATTCACATCCGCCAATACAACCCTTGCTCCCTTTTTCGCGAAAAGCAGCGCGGTCGCCGCGCCAATCCCGTCAGCAGCCCCGGTAATGATTGCGACTTTGCCTTCGAGGCGTTTATCATTCAGCATCTTGTTTTCCTTTGTTGAAATTTTAAAACCGCTTCTGGTTCCATGTCTTAAGTATTATATGGCATCCTTTCCGTTCCGGAATTATTTTGCCATATGAACGCGAACCTGATTCAGAGGAATCTCCCACTGGTTTCGGTTGCAGATATCCACGCAGATTCCCGGTATGATCCGTTGAAGAATATCATAATCCGGCCCTGCGGCCCCGTTGAAATCGGCCATGATCTCGAGTTCAAGCGAGTTGAGCCCGGCTGCTTTGAACTGAACAAAAATTCCGATCGTACTCTTTTCAAACCCCCTGGTTTTAAGTCCTTCTGTGATCTCCTCCTTAAACACTTCGGGAATGCGTTCCGTAATTTCATCAATGTAGGCATAATCAAGGCCAAACGAAATCCAGAGCCGGAAGCCATTTGAAAGATTCACAGGAGAAAATGACAGGAAGTCACCTGTTTTCAGTGTCACCTCTGCGCCCCCCAGAAGCTGAAGCTTAACCGATTCCGGTGTTTGCACAATCACTCTGCCATGTGTGCCGTCGTTCAGTTTTACCCAGTCACCCCGCTCACAGGGAAACCATGGCTCATCCTCGGTAATCGGCCGGGATCTCATATCCAGAAGATCTCTTATGGGAATCCGGATGCTTCCTCCATCAAGTGCCTTGTTGACCAGTGTTGTGTAAAGATTTAACGTTACGACTTCATACGGAAGCCCATTGTAAATAACCACCTCCCGTTCCCTGACAGGTCCGAGATTCAGCAGAAGCCTTGCCTGTACCCATACAAGCGGAATCGCCTGTTTGGATGCCCAGCCGATTCCGATAAGAAATATTACGGCAATCGAAAGAAGCAGCCAGTCTCCAAAAACATACAACACCCCAAGAATAGAAAGCAGCGCAAAAATTACGGTCAGCAGGTAGTAGACCACATCGAACAAACGGGTATAAATGGACTTTTCGTTTCGATGAATCGGGCTGATTTTACGAATTTGACGGTGCAGAAAGAAAAATACGCCTAGTGTAAAAACAAATGCAAAAAACGCTACCACCAGATTTCGACCACGACTTTTGAAGAAAATCTGCATGATCTCTTTTGCGGATTCTGAAAATGTCTTTTTCTGGTCCAGTCGCTGATCCAGCAAGCGCCTGTTGATATTCATTCTGGTCTGGATCTCATTGAGCTGGTTCTCCCAGAATCGCCGGGTCTGTTTCAGCTTTTGGACCAGCTGCTCTTCTTCTGCCATGGGAAGAAGGATATCAATATTTTTAATTGCCTTTTTTACCTTTGGAAGCTGCGTCTCATATTTTTCAACCTTATCTCTCAGTCTTTCTATTTCACGGGGATGAGCCGTGATCTTTTTTACTTCGCGAAGTAGAGGTCCGATAAGCTCCTTTAATTCACTCTGCCAGTCAACTCCAGCCTTTTTATCTTCAGTCTCCTTAAGAGGATCCACATCTGTTGCGAGCTGGTTAAACGTGGCTTCCATCTCCTCCTTCTTATTGCTTAAAGCCTGAATCGCATTGCGAAGATCCTGTTCACGCCCAATTCCGCTTTGACCTTGAAGGGCTATCTGGAGTTTTTCAATTTCCGCTGTCAGACTGTCAATCGTCCGCATCAGCATGATCATGTTTGTAAGGCGGGCTTTGATTTCACTTTGATCGTTAAGGATATCGGATTGCTCCCTGGAATATCCTTGTGAAAAGATAAAAAACACACTGATCAGAATAAAAATCGACAAACAGCTCCCGAAGCCTTTTTTAAAAGCAGTGTTTTTCATATCCATTGCAGACCCGAAAATAAATGATTATAAAAACGGGCGGGGGAAATGCCCTCTGGTATCTGTTTTTCTCACATTCCAAATTGTTATGACGAAATTTCAATCCGATGTCAATGGTTTGTCCGGTGAAACCCAAATAAGTTATTGATCCCTATTCAGTTTGCGCATCCTATTGACTTTTCCACACAGTTGCAGTTAAATAAATTTCACCCAACAAAGGCTTCCAGTGCGATGATTCTGAATCCTTCAACTGAAATATTTTGTCGATCTTCTTTCGGAAAACTCGGTGATGAAATTGCTGAAGGGTTTCTTTCAGATGAAAAAGCAGAGATGGAGCCGGAGGAGGAGGACCACATATGTTGCCGGAAATGCCACCATATTATCACCCGTCCGGCAGAAGCCATTCAGGTCAATGGTCAGCATCAGCATACATTTGCCAACCCCCATGGCCAGATATTTGAAATCGGATGTTTTCAAATGGCGGAAGGCTGCGGATATATCGGCCGGAAAACAGCGGAATGGAGCTGGTTTAAAGGGTTTAGCTGGAAAGTCGCTGTCTGCGGGAAATGCCTGGTTCAGGTGGGATGGATTTTCGTACGATCAAAAGGATTGGATACGTTTCATGGTCTGATCCTGGAACGGCTTGTATTCCCAAAAGGATAAAACCACTGGGAATGCGGTTTCAACAGCCTGCAAAAAAGGGTTGCATACCCTCCGCTTCCGGACGGGGGTTCACTCAAAGGGCCATTTACATTCAAGCAGACCGATTGTATGATCTCGGATACACTCTGTCAGCCAGGCTTTCTGATAATAGGTCAAATCATTAAACTGCATACCGAACCGCTTGATAACAGCAGAACTGAATGGGCTTTCATTTTCAATCTCAATATCGGAAACAACTTTTACATCGAAGACAAAGGGGCTGTAGTTTGAGTCCAGGGAATCATCAAATAAAATCGACATCTTATAGGATTCGGCGAGCTTGTCCCTGCCTTTCTTGTAGTGGAAGGCCAGTCCATCCGGGCTAATATCAACTATCTGGCCCATCCGAGATGAATCAGGCCCGAGTACAGCAAGCACTCCAGGCCTTACGCTGTACCTTTCATGCTTCCTTCGTTCTCTCCGTGCCTCCATTTTTATTCTCCCGTTTTCATCCCCTCCGTAATTTTGGTTTCGAGCGGTATATCGTCAACCTTTTCCCGGGATATTTACAGAAATGATGATTGTCATGAAACAATGTAAAAATATCGGTTCCGTTTTAATATGTAAACACTGTTTTTATAAATGAGTCTCGTTTAAAAGTCAATTAAAAATCCTAAAAAAAAAGGGCCGCAATAGAGTAACATATTAAAAATAATTAAATTTATTAAAAAATTTTTCCGCCCTTCAATTACAGAAAAATATGTATCCCCGAACAACGTTTATGATACCAAAAAGATGGTTGATAATATTGAATCTTGGAATTCATTCTTTTTTCAGCATCAACCCAACCATATCCCGAGCATCAAAACCATCGAAACAGGATTAATCGAAGCCTGAAAACAGAATCGCATTGGCAAGTTTGAGATCTTCTTTGGTGGTAATCTTAATGTTGTCCAGACGACCCTGAATCACGCGGACTGGAAATCCCAGCCGCTCCGCCAGAGAAGCGTCGTCCGTCCCTGAAAAGTTTTCATCCTTTGCCGCGTCATGAGCTTTTCGGATGAGAGGATATTGAAATGCCTGGGGGGTCTGTGCCAGATGGAGTCCCTGCCTTTCCGCTGTCCCATCAATCATCCCGAACCGGTTCACTTTTTTCAAGGTATCGAATGCGGGAATACCCGGGATACAGGCTCCTTCTTTTTCAGCTCCATCGATCAGGGCCTTTATGAAATCTTCACGGACAAAGGGCCGCACACCATCGTGGATCAATACAATACCATCCCTGTCTTCAACGGCCATCAAACCGGAGTAAACAGAATCCTGTCGTTCCGCTCCACCCGATACCAGTTTGACTTTTCCCGCGTTCTTGACATGGGGGAGGACATCGGTTTTGCAGTATTCGGCATCACCATGCGGAATCACAAGGATGATATCGTGGACCAGATCACAGGCGGTAAAAACGCCTACCGTATGACTCAGGATTGGACGATCACCAAGCGCGACATACTGCTTTCGAAGGTGATGCCCCATTCTGACCCCTTTTCCGCCCGCTACAATTATAGCTGATACAGTCATACGGATACCATCACTACTTCAGATAGCTCAATTCCTTTGGAAGCGGAATTCCTTTTCCCATCATATCTTCCCCGTAGTTGACACTGGACAGAATCTCAATATCTTTTAACGCTCTGATATCACCCTTAAAAACAACCTGGGTTATATTTTCTTTATGGATCTTGCCTCCTGCCCACTGAATGTCAAGAACACTGCTTGCATCAAAACGGTTATCTTTCACACAGAGTTCAACCTGACCGCCATAATGCTGAACAATTTTGGATACCAGCAGGCTCGGACGACTGTGAAAACCCAGTTTGACGGGAACACCGACCGTTATGGATGATCTTTCAATATTTTCATTCAAAATTTCACGAGCAAGTTTTTTACCGTCTGCAAGAAAGTGACACGCAAAGTAAAGCCCGTAATTGATTGTTCTATCCAGAAGCAATTCGGAATTGATAAGCTCTGAAAGATTTTGACGCACCTTCTTGTGGATGCTCTTAAAATCCCTCGCAAGCAGGTGCCGTTCATAGAAATGCAGCAGCCGCCCCACAATCTGCAGGATATGAAACACGACAGAAAAATAGCTCCTGAGCTGTTTCAGTTTCCGATCGCCATATCGGTAGCCTCCGTGGATAACATACGTGTCAAAGGAAGATTGAAGATTGTGCACCAGCATTTCGAAACGCCTTATCTCAACTTCGTTGACCTTTTCGGGTACAAGTTCCAATATGCCCTGCACGTCATAAGGTTCGTAAAACCCAAACTGGTCTAAATTTCCGGCAATGCTCAGAAATTCACTTGCAATTTTTACGATATTCTTTTTCTGCTGGTCTTTATCATCATCTATATCAAAATCGAGCATCTCACCGGTCAAGACTCCCGGAAAATATTCCTGATCATACCTGTCTTTCGGAAGCGGGATATCAAGCCGTGATGCTTCATCCAGAATAACCGGTGCCAGCTTTACAAGAGCGCTGGTCAAAAAATTACTGGTTATTTCGCCTTCTTCTCTGAACTTTTCTGAATTGGGTAGATCATAAAAAGCAAAACGATTTAAAATGTGCTTTTGCGAATAGCCGCCCAGACTCAAATGACGGACAGCGGCAGCCAATTCCCGGTAAAAGTACCAATTTTTATTATTTTTTGCGCCATGAAAATCCAGAAAATCCTCAAGAAGCTGAGAAGTCGCGATCAGTTGCGAATAAAGCTTTTTAGTGAAAATATGCTTTGCATCTTCAAAGTTCGATATATACATACAACTCTTCAGATAATCGTATGAATAAATTCGTACTTTTTCCGCATAGGAAATGTCACAAACCAGATTGTCCACTTTTTACGCCCTTGCTGTTTTTATATGTTCTTTTGCCTTGCAGTTAAAAAATACGGTCGAAGCAGTCAGTAAGCCGAATTCTGTATCCGGTTCAGGTTACCCTGAAACGGGCTACGATCATTCATCTCTGGATGACGGTTGCCCGACATCTCATGCGACCTACCCGGAAACTTGGGCGAGCAGCCCTCAAACGTTTCCCTATTTGGTCTTGCACCGGGTGGGGTTTACAAAGCTTTCCCGGTCACCCGGGAAACTGGTGCGCTCTTACCGCACCATTTCACCCTTACCTCAAAGATTTCGGGTACGGATACCCGAAGTCCTCATGGCGGTATATTTTCTGTTGCACTTTCCTTCACGTTACCGCGACTCCACGTTATGGAGCACCCTGCTCTGCGGTGTTCGGACTTTCCTCTGGATCAACAGGATTGATCCAGCGATCGTATAGACTGCTCCAACCGCATTATTTCGGGCTGTATTACCCCGCTTATTTACTCTCCTGCCAGTAAATAATTCTATGACACCATGGACAGAGTTCCAGGCTGTTACAACGCTGAAGCTCATTATACATTTGAGGAGGAATATTCATATTGCATCCCTGGCAGACCGAACTTATTACCGCCGCGACACCGTTTCCGTTGGTCTGTCCTTTCGAGAGGTTGAATCTTTTCATTATTTTAGGATCTACTTTTGATGCAATATCCTCCCGGCTTAAAAGAAGGGAATCAAGCTTTTTCTTTTCCTCTTCCTCTTCCTTGTTTAAGGACTCCCTTTTTTCAATTGTCTGACGTTTCATCTCTTCAAGCTCAGACCTGCTCTCTAAAATCGTTTTTTCCTCCTCCTCCAGAAAATCGAGCTTTTTTAACATCTCATCTTCAACCCCGGAATTTTTTCGGCTGAGATCCTCGTTCTCCTTCAGAATCGCATGATACTCCTTGTTTGTCTTGACGGAAACCAGTCGTTCATTATTTTTCCGAATCCGATCCTGATTCATCTGAACATCGGATTCCATCGAACGATATTCTTTCTTCAAATCAGAAATTATGGCCCCCTTCTCAATGATAGTCTGCTCAAATTCATTCAGCTGAGCTTCAAGCTGAGCGATTATGGGAGGTATATTTTCCAGAAACAATTGGATTCGAGTTGTTTCCAGATCAATGTTTTGAAGTTCTATCAACGTATTTATCTGTGCCCTTGTAATACTAACCATACTCTCTACCTGTTTTTATTTCGTTAAGATGAATAAACAATAAAGGGATCCTGTTCAAGGTCGCATGCTTCAACCGATACATTCAGTTCGGCTGCGGAAATCGCTTTATTCAATTTTTCGGCAAGCACTTCTACGACCAGATGTTCAGATCCGAAATGGCCGATATCAATCAGCCCGACGCCTGCGTCTTCTGCAGCCCTTGCATCATGGTATTTTAAATCCCCGCTTATAAAAACCTCTGCACCGGAGGAAAGGAAGTCACTTAGCAGGGACGAACCGCTTCCGGAGCAAACTGCCACTTTTTCAACTAAAAGTTCCAAATTGCCCGAGACTCTGACGTTTTTGAGATTAAGCTTCTGCCGGATCTGATCGGCCAATTGACCAAGCGGTGTGCTTTTCGCTATAATCCCGATACGTCCTATTCCCTGCAAACCGATTTCGGAACTCAAGGGGTATATGTCATAAGCCATTGTTTCATAGGGATGATGCTCTTTCAATAATGTGATAACACTGTCAAGATTCTCCTTCCTTACAACAGCTTCGATTCTAATCTCTTCCGCATGGGTTATTTCACCTACCCGACCCGAAAACGGTTTTGCCGATGCCCCTGGCTTATAAGTACCTGTTCCTCGGCTCCGAAATGAACAACACTGATAATTACCGATAACACCGGCCTCTGTCTTGAAAAGAACGTCCAGTAAATTTCTTTCATAATCAGCCGGAACGAAAAAAACCAGCTTGAAAATCTCAATCTCTTCCGGTTCAGACAGGACTGTCAGCTTCTTCAGGCCAATCCTTTCGGCAATAATATCATTGATACCGCCAGTCGCACTGTCGAGATTGGTATGGGCTGAATACAGGGCCAGCCTGTTCTGTATCGCTTTGCTGATTATACCTCCCATGGGAGATGAAAGGTCAATTTTCGATAATGGTTTAAAAATAAGAGGATGATGAGTGATCAGAAGATCTTTCTTTTTTCGGCAAGCTGTTTCAACGACACCCGGTGCGGGGTCAAGTGCAACCATGATGGATTTCACCGGCCAGCGGGCATCGCCGATCTGCAGCCCGGAATTGTCCCATTTTTCAGCAAGCCTGATAGGAGCGATGGAATCCATTATTTGAATGATATCGGAAAGTGTTGCGGTCACGTTTTGTTTACTACCCCCAATCCATTATTTGTTCAAAAAAAAAGGCGTGGTATAGATACACCCACGCCGGACTTTTACCCTCGGTTTCAAACCGTTTTTTCTTATCACACATCTGATTCATTTCATCATGTCCCTCATAGAAACATCCTGATCCTGAAAAACGAATGGGCCCACCTGGATTCGAACCAGGGACCGACCGGTTATGAGCCGGTGGCTCTACCAGACTGAGCTATGGGCCCGTGACTCAAATTGAATTAGGTTATCTAACGCCTGGTTCCGCTTTTGTCAAGTTCTATGTATCGATAAAACTTTTAAGTTTTTTGCTTCTTGTCGGATGCCGCAATTTCCGCAGAGCCTTGGCCTCTATTTGACGAATACGTTCACGGGTTACGGCAAAATCCTTACCAACCTCCTCCAGCGTATGGTCTGCTTTTTCTCCGATTCCGAATCGCATACGAAGGACTTTCTCTTCCCGAGGAGTCAGTGTTGCAAGAACTTTCCTTGTCTGCTCCGCAAGATTCATATTTACGGCCGCATCCGAAGGAAGTATGAACTTTTTGTCTTCAATAAAATCGCCAAGATGGCTGTCTTCTTCTTCTCCGATAGGTGTTTCGAGAGAGATCGGCTCTCTGGCAATTTTGAGAACTCTTCTTACCTTGTCCAGAGGGATTTCCATCTTCTGGGCAATCTCTTCAGGAGAGGGTTCACGGCCCAGCTCTTGAACCAGATACCTGGACGTCCGTATCAACTTGTTTATTGTTTCAATCATGTGAACCGGTATCCGGATGGTTCTTGCCTGATCCGCAATCGCTCTGGTAATCGCCTGCCGTATCCACCATGTGGCATACGTACTGAACTTATATCCTCTTCGATACTCAAACTTATCAACAGCTTTCATCAATCCGATGTTCCCTTCCTGTATCAGATCCAGAAACTGCAGCCCCCTGTTGGTGTATTTTTTGGCAATGCTTACGACCAGACGCAGATTGGCCCTTATCAGCTCTTTTTTTGCGAATTTCGCTTTGAGCCGGCCTTCTTCGACATTCGTCATGACTCTCTTCAATGTCCGACTGTTCGCCTTAAGGGCATAACTTCTATCCTCAATCTGCATCTGAATATCCTTCATATCGACATAGAAGTCGGCCAGATCACTTTTCTTTTTGTCGGACTTTTTTCTTGCCCATTTGACAAATGCGGTTTTTGAGGTTAATTGAGTCCGGAATTCCGTTACCGGAACGTCAATTGACTCGGCACATTTAACAATTTGGAAATTTTGATCGTCAAACCAGATAATCTGATTTTTTATCATTTCTTCAATTCTATCCACAACGCTGCTTTCAAGCCGCCACTCTTTGAGCAGGTCAAAAATCTTATTTATTCTTCGAGTGATGGCCCGCCTGGTGCGGCGCTGTTCTTCCGTATCTGAATCATCGAGAAACAATTTCCTGCGCAATTGCCGGTTTTCCTTGTCAAGCTCCCTAATGACACTCGCTGTATTTAAAAAATTTTGGACCTGCGCTTCCTCGTCAACATAGGTATCTCCTTCGTCAATATCCCGAAGAATATGCTTGGCACGCAAATTACCGATCTCAATATTATCGGCAAGTGCAAGAATACTTTCAATACCAATGGTTGTCTCAAGCATGGCGCGAAGTACTTCCTGCTCTCCGATCTCAATCTTTTTTGCAATCTCGATTTCCCCTTCCCGGCTGAGCAGTGTTACAAGCCCCATCTCTCTGAGATACATTTTGACGGGATCAGTAACTGTTCCAAAGTCAGCCATGGATAAGGACGTTTTTTCTTCAACCGCTTCCTTGCCGATGTCTTCTTTCTCCTTTGTCTGCCTGATTGGATCCATATCACCGTTCCGGACCTTGATATTCATATCTTCAAATGTCATCAGGGTATCATCTATCTTTTCAGGAGTCAGAAGTTCTTCCGGAAGCATTTGGTATATTTCGTCATATGTCAACTCCCCCTGTTGTTTACCCTTTTCTATAAGCTTGTCCAGCTTTTGCGTTCTGTTCTTTTTCTCTTTTTTGGTTAGTTTGCCAGCCATAGTTTTTTCTTTTGCCTTAGCGGTTTTGCGAATTGTTTTTTGGGGTTTTGTAATGGTATTGTTGCCGACTGCCTTTTTGGGCTTTGCCTTGGCAAGGTTACGAACTTCCTTTTTTGGCGCGGCCTTGGCAGGTTTACCAGCTTCCTTTTTAGATTTTGGCTTGGCAGGGCTGCTCACTGCCTTTTTGGGCGCGGCCTTGGCAGGGCTGCTCACTGCCTTTTTGGATTTCTCCTTGGCAGGGTTGCGAACTGCCTTTTTTGGCGCAGCCTTGGCAGGGTTGCCGGTTTTCTTTTTGGATTTTGCCTTGACAGGGTTGCGAACTGTTTTGGCAGATATCCCTTTTACGGGCTTGCCTGCTGCTTTTTTGGGCTTTGCCTTGACAGGTTTACCAGCTGCCTTTTTGGATTTTGCCTTGGCAGGGTTGCTCACTGCAATTTTGGATTTCGTTTTTGCAGGCTTGCCGGTTTCATTTTTTGGCTTTGTCTTGGCAGATTTGCCAGCTGCTTTTTTGGGTTTTGCTTTGGTGGATTTCTCAACCGTCTTCTTCTGTTTCGTTGCAGATTTCTTTGTCATAAAGCTTCCCCTCCGGCAGACTTCAGTTTGTTCTGTATTTTTTTTCGGTCTTTAAGCCGTTGCATCAGCAGCTCATTAAGCAGTTCCTGATCGTTTCGTGCTTCTGCCGCCTTAATTTTCATCAGCAGATTGTTTTGTTTTCGTTTTCTGCCATCCTTAAACTGCTTAATCAGTTTAAGGCAACCCTCGATGTCCCATTTGTCTTCCTCAATCGCCAGCGCCGCAACCAACTGCCTCTCTTGGGGCGTATCGATCCTTGCAATAAGATCGGAAACCATTCGGTTGGGATCGCCTTGATGCGCCAAGATTGGTATCCCTATTTTTTTCAATCCTTCATTTTCAAAAAAAGACAGAATCTCCTGTCTTCGAATTTCAGAAAGGATCTGTGGAAACTGCAGCATCATGGAGATGATCTTTTTTTCCATCTGGTATGAATCAGTTGGGATCGCGGATCCGTTCCATGCTTTGCGGTCATTGTCGAAAGCTCCTGGTCCTCTTTGTAACGATGATTCGGTTTTGCCAGCGGAACGCTTTGCATTCATGGCGTTTCTGACTTTTTCCATGATGGCGGAGTCATCAATCCCGAGCTTTTCAGCCATTTTCTTGATATACAAAGATCGTGCGACACTGTCCTGAATTTCGGCAAGATACCCCTCCATGGCCGAAACAACCCGTACTTTCCCTTCAATGCTTAATCCATATTTTTTGATTGCTGACTCCATTAAAAAATCAACAGAGCCGATTGCCTTTTCTGCAATTTTCAGGAAGGCCTCGGCACCGAATTCAACCACATAGGAATCCGGATCATATCCGTCAGGCAAAACCAGTATCCTGGAATCAAGATGTCCGCTGTCAAATATGCCGATGCTTCGAGCCGCTGCCCTGAGCCCGGCATCATCTGAATCATAAACCAGAATCACCCGTTCCGCATATCCCTTCAATAACCGGACATGTTCCGAAGTAAGGCTGGTCCCCAATGTCGCAACGACATTTTCAATTCCATTCTGCCAAAGGGCCAATAAATCCATGTACCCTTCAACAATAAATGCCATGCCTTTTTCTCTGCACTTCTGTTTGGTAACATGCAGACCATAGAGTGAACGGCTCTTGTTATAAACAGGTGTTTCAGGCGAATTCAGATATTTGGGAAGAGAGTTGTCCAATACACGTCCTCCGAAGCCGATCACCTGCCCCCTGGTATTGGATATGGGGAACATGATCCGATTTCGGAATCTGTCATAGAACCCATTTTTCTGTTTGTTTTCAACAACAAGTCCTGATTTTTCCAAAAGTCTTTCCGGAACGCCTTTTCGGGCCAGATGCTGCATAAGACTGCTCCAGCCTTCCGGCGCGAATCCAATACCGAACCTCTCGAGCGTATCCCCGGTTATCCCCCTCTCCGTTAAATACTTCAAGCCTTTCCTTCCTTCGGAATCTCTCAAAAGCACATGGTGATAATAATCCACCGCATGTTTGTTCGCAGCAAAAATCTTCTCCCTTTCACTCATCACCCTCTTCTGAGCCGAACTTGTATTTGCTTCCGGCAATTCAATTCCATATCTCCTGGCAAGCACACGAACCGCTTCAGGAAAGGAGATGCCCTCGTGCTTCATGAGAAAACTGAAAACGTTTCCTCCCGCATTGCAGCCAAAACAAAAAAATATCTGTTTTTCAGGGTTTACAGTAAATGAGGGGGTTTTTTCCGAATGAAACGGGCAAAGGCCGACATGATTCTTTCCTGCTCTTTTCAAAAGCACCGATTCTGATACGATATCAATAATATCGGCAGCATTTTGAATTTCTGAAACTTTTTCTTCAGGAATAAAAAACGTCAAGGAGCATCGCCTCCGCATTGGATAAAGTGACTGAAAAAACCGCAGGTACTCGGTTAAAACTTTATACCACTATTTGCGGACTTGATTCGGGATAGCTCCTGTATAAAATACGTTGTAAATCATATAATTACACATCATTTAATTATCCAATCTAAAAATGACTAGTTATATTTTATTTTTCAAATAATGTCAATCTTTTTTAGCGCTGTTACATGCAACCCTTACTGGACCTGACCCCTGTAATCCGCGCATCAATGGAAACGGCCTCATGAAGCGCCCTTCCCATTGCCTTAAAAACAGCCTCGATAATATGATGTTCATTTTCTCCATAAGCCACATTGACATGAAGGGTTATACCCCCCCTTGTCGCAAAAGCCCTTAAAAATTCACCGACAAGCTGGATATCAAAACCACTGCACACCGCTTTGATGGAAGGAACGTTATAAACAAGAAAAGGGCGATTTGACAGATCAATGGCAACATCAGCCCGTGCCTCATCCATTGGGGTAACGGAATGCCCGTATCGTCTGATCCCCTTGCGGTCGCCAAGAGCATCATGCAGCAGATCCCCCATCACCAGTCCCACATCCTCAACCGTATGATGAAAATCAACTTCAAGATCGCCCTGAGCCTTCAGAGTCAGATCAAAAAAACCGTGAACCGAAAACAGGGTCAGCATATGATCCAAAAACGGAATCCCGGTTGCGATCTTGGCTGAACCGGTTCCATCAAGGTTCAACTCCATACTGATGCTGGTTTCAGTTGTGTCTCGTGTTGTCTTTTTCAAGCGTTTCATAGTCCTATCACCTTGAATATAACATCCTGTTTTTACAGATTCGAATTATCCGCATTTCCTGTTTCTCGTATAACGACACGCATTGTAAAGTCAAGTCCGAGTTTCCATTCGCCCCAGATAAGGGCAGATCAGGCTTATTAAATCAGTATCTTAAAATCCAATTGCGCCTTTTGGATACTTGTGTTATTAGGTGGCAACCTTTACCCGGGCCCGAAAACGCGTGCCTGCGCTTTGCAAGCGATGGGGAAGACAAAGCCAGGAAATATCCGAGACGGTATGATCATCCGAATTCTGCCGGATCTGTGGAACCGGTTTCGGTCCTTGAGAGCCGTTTCGTAAAAAATCAGGATGAGGTGAAAGATGAGAATGATATCGACAATCATGCTGTTCCTGTTGAGCACAGCTTCCGTGAATGCCCAGCCGCCGGCCAAAGTTGTTGTTGCGAACGTCACAGAAGAAGAGATCTCCAAAACAAACCAGCTGCTGGGAGTTCTTGAGTTTGACAAACGCTCGGGAATCTCGCCTGAGGTTGCAGGACTGATCAAGAAACTGTCTTTTGTTGAGGGGATGAAGGTTAAAAAGGGTGATGTTCTGGTGAGCCTGAATACGGATTTTATTCAGCAAAGCATTGCCATTCGAACCCGGGAAGCCGAAGAAATTCTCATTCGAATCCAGAATATCCGTAAAAACCTGAACCGCTACGAAAAACTTTTCAAAGAATCGGCTGCTTCGGAAAAATCTTATGAAGATCTTGCAGATCAGCTAAGGGAATATGAGAAAAAGCACGAAATAATTCAACTGAACATTGAAAAACTGCAGATTGAACTTGAAAAATTCAATATCCGGGCGCCTTTCGACGGACTTATTCTGGAAAAATATAAAGACGAAGGAGAATGGATATCTCCCGGCAGCGCCATCTGTCTGCTCGGATCCACAGAGGATATCGTTGTCAACGTGGCAGTAGCGGAAGAACTTGTAAAATATATTGTTCCCGGGAACCACCTCTACCTTCGCATCCATGCACTGGACAAAGAATTTAAAGGAACCATCCAGAAACTGGCTCCACTGGCTGACCTTTCGACAAAAACCTTTCAGATAAAGGTCAGCATTCCGTATTTTGAATCCGCCATTCAAAACATGTCGGCAACGGTCCATGTTCCGGTCAGCGATAAAATGAAATTGAAAATGATCAAACGGGACGCCCTGATCAAATATCAGGGTAAAGATTTCGTATACACGGTTAAAGATGGGAAAGCCACGATTCTACCGATTAATATAGTCGTGTTTTCCGGTGAATATGTCGGAGTCGATAACCCGTATGTGGTTCCGGGCATGCCGGTGGTCATTGACGGTAATGACCGCCTCAAACCAGATCAGGAAGTCGAAATCGTTCAAAAGGGCTAAAAGACTTTATGGATATCATAAAATTTTCTATCAGTAAACCGGTAAGTGTGGCCGTAGGAGTCATTCTGATTGTACTGTTTGGTCTGATCGGCATCAATCGTTTGCCGGTTCAGCTCACGCCGGATGTAGAGCAGCCCCAGATCACCGTTACAACCGTCTGGCCGGGGGCAACCCCGTATGAAGTAGAAAAAGACATCGTTGAAGAACAGGAAGCGGTTTTAAAGGGTATTCAAAAACTCACCCTTCTGGAGAGTTCCAGCTACAACAGCCGGGCGGATATCACGCTCACATTTGAAACAGATACAGATGTTAATGCCGCACTGCTGCGCGTCTCCAACAAGCTCAATGAAGTGACAAGCTATCCGGACAACGTGGAAAAACCGGTAATTGATGCTTCCGGCGCCCAAAGCTCCCCTGTAATCTGGATGGTGTTGAAAACCAAGGAGGGGGATCCCGATCTGGTGAATACCTACCGCACACTGTTTGAAAATGATGTTAGACAATACCTTGAACGGGTTCAAGGCGTTGGGTCACTGTTCGTGTTCGGCGGATCTGAAAAGCAGTTGGAGGTTGTTGCCTCTCCCAGAGAGCTGGCCAAATACAACCTGACTTTTGCCGAGACCGTTGAGCGGCTGGTCACCTCCAATATAAACGTTTCAGCCGGTGTAATGGGCCTTGAGAAAAAAAACTATCGGGTGCGGACAGTCAGCCAGTACGAGGAGATAACCGATCCGATGAAGGTGGTTTTAAGGGATGACGGAATCCGCCGGGTATATTTAAAAGATGTGGCAACCTCCCGCCTGGGATATGCTCCCATAGACGTTGCGGTTATGCATAACGGGACTCCGATGATCGTGGTTGGCGTTCGAAAAGAAAAGGGGGCCAACGTAATCGAGCTGACCCAACGCATGAAAGAAGTCGTTGAAAAATTAAACACCACCATTCTCAAAGACAACAACCTTTATTTTGAGATTGTATATGAACAGACACCTTATATTAACACTGCGATAAACCTGGTTAAAAAAAATGTGATTATCGGCAGTATTCTGGCACTTTGCGTGCTGCTGATTTTTCTGCGGAGCATCAGTTCAACCCTTACGGTGGCCATCGCAATACCCATATCGGTTATCGGAACCTTCATTTTCATGTGGATATTCCAGCGCAGCCTGAACGTTGTCAGCCTGGCGGGCATTTCATTTGCGGTGGGCATGCTGGTGGACAACGCAATTGTAGTGCTGGAAAATATCGACCGTCATCGAAACATGGGAAAGGGACCTTTTCAATGTGCTTACGAAGGCACTAAAGAAGTCTGGGGAGCGGTTCTTGCGTCTACAACCACCACGATAGCCGTTTTCCTGCCGATCATTTTCATGCAGGAAGAATCCGGCCAGCTCTTCAAGGATATTGCCATCGCGATCACATTCGCCATCCTGATCAGCCTGATCGTTTCGGTATCGGTAATCCCGACGCTTGCCAACCAGCTCTTCAGGCTTTCCCGGAGAAAGGAAAAACGTTCGAGCTCGATAGCAGACGTTGGAAACAAGCTTTCAAACCTCATCATGGCGGTCTCCCGTTTCACACTTCAAAGCACAGCTACCCGCCTGACCACTATTATCGGTCTGGTAACAATCGCCGTTATAACCGCCGTTCTGCTCGTTCCCAAGGCCGAATACCTGCCCCAGGGAAACCGGAACCTGATCCTCAATATCATGATTCCACCGCCTGGGTATTCCCTCGAAAAACGAAAGGAGATCGGCCAGTTTATTTTCAAGGCTTCCCAGCCTTATTTTGAAGAGGATTACAAGGAGGGCGTCCCAAAAATCAAAACCATTTTCTTTGTTTCCGCGGACCGTATCACGCTGTTCGGCGCCACCAGTATCCATGAAACCGAAGCGACCAAAATGATTCCTCTTTTCACCCGGATGATCAACTCCATTCCCGGTGTATTCGGCGTAAGCATGCAGGCAGGTATTTTTCAAAACAATATCGGCCGCGGGCGTACGGTGGATGTGAACATTTCCGGCGAAAACATCGACCGGTTGATCGAGGTTTCCAGAATGCTGTTCGGAATTATTCAACAAAAAATACCCGGAGTTCAGGTCAGACCGGTTCCATCCCTGGAAAACTCATATCCGGAAGCGAACTTCTTTCCGAACCGTTCCAAACTGCTTGCCAATCAGATCACAGAAGAAGAGCTTGGATTTTTAATCGATATTATCATGGACGGCCGGAAGGTCGGAGAATTCAAACCCGAGCAGGCCAAAAAAATTGACCTGATCTTGAGGAGCGATGAAACCCAAATTCAAACCCCGGAAGATATCGCCGAAAGCATGATCGCCACACGGCTTGGGAAACTGATACGAATCAAGGATGTCGCGCAGCTTCACTATGACCAGGGAATGATGCAGGTGGACCACCTTGAGCGGAGAAGAAATATAAAGCTGGAGGTCACGCCGCCAAGTGACATGCCCCTTCAAATGGCAATGGAAACCGTTGAAAAAGATATTATCGAGTCTCTAAGCAACCAGGGCAAGCTGGACAATGTATATGTGACCGTGGGAGGTAATGCCGATAAATTGTCAACCGCCCTCAACTCGACCATGTGGAATCTGATCATGGCTGCCGTTATCGTCTACCTTCTGATGACCGCACTCTTTGAAAACTTCTTCTATCCCTTGTTTATCATGTTTTCCGTTCCCCTTGCTGCGGCCGGAGGGCTGATCGGACTCAGACTGGTGGATGCCTTTGTCGCTCCCCAGTCATTTGACATTGTGACCATGCTCGGATTCATCATTCTGGTGGGCACGGTTGTCAATAACGCCATTCTGATTGTTCATCAGGCACTCAATAACGTGAGATACAGCAATATGGTGGGAATTGATGCCGTGGTCGAATCGGTTAAAACCCGTATCCGACCCATTTTTATGAGTACGACGACCAGTTTGTTCGGTATGCTTCCCCTGGTGCTTTCCACAGGTGCCGGAAGCGAACTTTACAGGGGGTTAGGCAGTGTTCTGCTGGGTGGGTTGGCGGTTTCAACCATCTTCACGGTATTCCTGATTCCAGCCCTTCTTTCCTTTTTCATTCAATTTGAACGGAGCAGAAATCAAGATGCACAGCAATAGACATATTAAAAAATTAGGTTCCCCCGGATTGACGTTGATAATCATACTCTGGCTTACGAATATGAGTTGGGCGATATCACTTTCAGATCTGCAGGATATTGGCGTCACGAGCAGAAAAGTAATTGAGAAACACCGTCTGGCGATTCAAAAGGAGGAGCAGAATATAAAAATCAGCCGCAGTCCATTCTGGCCTAGCCTGGATGTAAGATACACCGGAACCGCCCTGGATGAAGCTACTCTATTTGAAAAAAGCTATAACCATGAACTTGTCGGCAGCCTGTCGTATAACCTGTTTTCAGGATTCCGGGACCGTTACAGCAACCTGAGCTATGATTCATTGAAAACCGCCAGAGAATTTGAGCTCCAGAGCATTATTCAAAGCATTCGATTCAATATTGCGATTCGCTACCTGGATATTTTCCGGGCACAAAACCAGTTGAAAGTTTCCCAGGACGAAGTGGCCCTGCTTCGAAAGAGGTATCAAGATTCTGAAAGCCGCTACAATGTAGGATTAATTAAAAAAAATGATCTGTTAAAGTTAAAGGTTCAGATGGATGATTCCTTGCAGAAAATGAAAAAAGCGGAAGCTGCGCTTCAAAAAAGCATCAATTATTTAGAGTTTGAAACCGAGGTAAAAATTTCAGGCGATGATTTAAACTTCGATGAACTCAATCACCTGCCTGAAGTAATGGATGAAGCTTACTACCTGGAAGCGCAGGAAAACAACCGAAGCGAAATAAAAGCGTTGGAGTCAATCCGAACTTCACAGGCATATGGTGTGAAGTCTCTGAATTCCGCATATTATCCGGCCGTGGACATGGTGGCCAGTTATAAAAAATATAGAGAAAATTATAAACAAATTGGAGAAGAATATATTTTTGGTTTAGAGGAAAACTGGGAAGATGAAGCCCGGCTTCAGTTGAATGTAACGCTCAACCTTTTCAACGGCCTCAAAAATAATGCTCAAATTCATAAGGCAAAGCTGGAAGCCAACATTACCTCAAGTGATCTCCACGAACTGAAAATGAATCTTGCCACGGAATTAAAAAATACGCTCATGGATTTTCAGGTAGCCTCTAAAAATCTGGAGGTTGCAGAAAGCAGCGTATCCCAGGCAGAAGAAAATCTGCGGGTCACGGATGCCGCTTTCAAGGAGGGCGTCGAAACCGCAACCGAAGTTCTGGACGCGGTCTTGAATTTGTCACGGGCCAAAAACAATGTCATCCTTGCGCGGAGTGAAGTATTTTTCTATTATTACAAGTTGATGTGGCTGACGGAAACGCTATAGATCCGGAAGTTAAAA
>JAWOIJ010000007.1:0-26464 GCA_046484745.1 Desulfobacterales bacterium
GGCATCACACAAGCCGCATGTTTTATTCGCTCAGGGAAAAAGGCATCATCGAACAGGTGAGAGGAGCATCGATGGAATGGCGGAGCTGCACCGAAATCCAACCCCGATCTGGCGATGAAGCGTCTTCGCTTTGCGAATGCCGTCACCTGTAATGCTCTACACATTGGCTTGTCATGATACCATGACCCGGATTCCGCATGCGGTTTGATCTTTTTTTTGCTCGCAGCATGTCATGACCATACCATCCACGCTGACAGAAAAACGTAAAAACAAAAGGTAGACTTTTAAGTTGAAAAAGGCGCAGTCCAAGCCCCGGACATTTTTCTGGATGATCTGCCGAAATCGTCTCGGCCCATTTTTGGGGTTGAAGTTTTTTCGAATTCAGTTAACTATATGTTCTGAAGAATAATCTGTTATCGCTTACAGGCCGGGCGGATCAGACGACCGACCTGCTCCATGTAAAAAAACAGGATACACCGTTGATGGGAAACTCACGCCTGGATGTGCCTGCCGAAAAAAGAAAACGGGTGTTCACCCTCCGGTCCAAGGTGATGTTGATTTTTCTAGCGCTGACGCTCGCCCCCCTGCTGATGATCGGTTATTTTTCCTTTCATTTTTCCGAAGAACTCATCATCAGCATGGTCGTACGCCAACTGGAAAACGTGGCCGAGGACAAAGCGGCACTTCTGGAAGGCTGGCTGGGGGAACGCATGGCGGACATAACGATGGTGGCGGAAACGTCTCTGGTTCAATCCATGGATCCCGACCGAATCAGACCATATCTGGATCTGATCCGAGAGAAGTACGGTGTTTACAAAGAGCTGGTAGTGGTTTCCGGAACCGGTGGGTTTGTTGCCGCAAGTCCTGAAAAACAGAGGGATCTGGAACAAACTCATTACACCCCATACCTGGTGCGCAAAGACCTTTTTGTTTCAGACATCACCTATGCCCATGATGAAAAGGAATCATCTTTTCTCATCTCAGCCCCGGTCACAGGACCTGACGACAGCCTTTCCGGCACGGTCTACGGCAGCGTGGGAACGAAAAAAATCATTTTATTTATCCTCAATGTCTCTTTAGGCGCCACCGGAGAATGCTATCTCGTTGACCGGGATGGACGGTTTCTGGCGCACAAGGATCCGCATCGGATTCTCTCTGAAAACATCTCGCAGTCAGACAGCTTTCGCAAAATTTTTGAAAAAACCGACCACAAAAGCGTGTATCTTGACTATCGGGGCATTGAAGTGCTGGGAGCCTCGCTTCAAGTCGGCGGCACGGACTGGTTTATCGTGGTGGAACAGGATCGGGCTGAGGCCTTTGCCGCCGCGGACAAACTCAAAAACGTGATTTATCTGACTTTGCTTTTGTGCATCATCAGTGCCTTTATGCTGACTTCGATGGTCGCCTACCATATTGTTTCTCCCATCCGAAAACTGAGTCAATATGCCGGCCGGATAGCGGATTCCCGTTTTGATGCCGCTGTGGAGAAGATTGACCGCAATGATGAAATCGGCTTGCTTTTTGATGCCTTGGCAGACATGGCCGCCCGTCTTCAGGAACGGCATAACCACCTGGAAAAGAAGGTCGGACAGCAGGAGGCTGAGCTGAAGGAAACCGATCTGATTCTTCAGAAAACCCGACTCATGGCCGAGCGTTCAGAGAAATTCGCTGCCATGGGGCGGATGGGCGCGGCCGTTGCCCACGAGATCAGAACCCCGCTGACCTCCATCAAACTGTTTCTTGAATCCGTTCAGGCGGAAATCGATATCTCCCCGGAATACGAAGAGGATTTTAATATCGCCATGAACCAGATCGGCCGCATCGAATCCACCATCAACCGGTTTCTGGATTTCGCCAAGCCTCAGGACTTGATTTTTTCAGAAATTGAATTGAAACGTTTCATCGCCGATCTGCTGATCATGGTCCGGCCCCAGGTCAACCGCCAGGAATGTGTTTTAAATGTTTCCCTTGCCGATGATATGCCTGCCATCATCGGAGACCGGCGGCTGCTGGCCGAGGCCCTGATCAATCTGCTGGTCAACGCTCTGGACGCCATGCCGACCCGCGGCACCCTTACCGTGTCCGCGGTCCGGGACATTTTCACCGCAACCGGCCGGGACATTCCCTGCGTGCGGATTGATATCGCTGATACCGGCCACGGCATCGCCGACGGCCGGATGGAAAAAATTTTTGAACCGTTTTTCACCACCAAAGCCACCGGAACCGGCCTGGGCCTGTCCCTGGTACTCACGACCATACGCAATCACGGGGGCGTAATCCGGGTGAAAAGCAAAATCGGAGAGGGAACGGTGTTTTCCCTTTTTCTTCCCGTGACATCGGGTACGCATCTGGATGAATTCAATGGAAAAAATATTATTGATTGATGATGACGAGGGTCTGCTTCATTTTTTAAGCCGGTTCTTTCTGCGCAAGGGCTTTGACGTCACCGCGTGCGCAAACGCCCGGCTTGCCATTGATGCCATTTCCCGTCAGAATTTCGATCTGGTGATGCTCGACTACAAAATGCCTGAACTGAACGGTCTGGACGCCCTTGAAGAGATCAAGAAGATCGATGCCAAAACCCCGGTGATTCTCATGACCGCATACGGCACCACGGATCTGGCCATCGAGGCCATGAAGCGGGGGGCCTATGATTATCTGATCAAGCCTTTTGAACAAATGGATTTGACACGCATTGTGGGCGAAGCCCTCACCGTAAACCGCCAGATGAAGGATGTGGTGGGGTTTCCGGCTGCCGATCCTTCTCCGCCGCCTTTTTCAAAGACAAAAAGCGCGCTTCAAATCATCGGAAACAGTCGTAAAATGCAGGAAATCTATAAACTTATCGGTCAGATCGCGGAAAAAGACGTATCTGTTTTCATTACCGGTGAAAGCGGTACGGGCAAAGAGCTGGTGGCCCGGGCCATTTATCATCACAGCCTGCGAAAGGAAAAACCGTTTATCGCCATCAACTGCGCGGCCATTCCGGAATCGCTTTTCGAGAGCGAACTTTTCGGTCATGAGCGTGGGGCGTTTACCGGCGCGGAACGAACCGTCATCGGCAAAATTGAACGCTGCGACCAGGGCACCCTGTTTCTGGATGAAATTGCGGAAATGTCGCTGCCCCTTCAGGCCAAGCTGCTGCGGGCCATCCAGGAAAAGGAAATCGAGCGTGTCGGCGGCAATCGTACGATTCCCGTGGATGTCCGGATTCTGGCCGCCACCAACAGGGATATCGAAAAAGAAGTGGAAGGAGGCCGGTTCCGGCAGGACCTGTACTGGAGGCTGAAAGTGATTTCTCTTCACATTCCGCCCCTCCGGGAACGCGATGAAGACCTTCCCGCCCTGGTAGAGTATTTTCTGGGACGTTTTTGCGCGGAATACAGCCGGGCCCAGTGTTTCATCAAGGACAGCGCGTTGAAAAAACTGTCTGCCTATTCATGGCCTGGCAATGTGCGCGAACTGAAAAACTGCTTGCGCCGAGCCGTGCTGCTGTCTGCGGGAAATGTCATTGCGGAAAAAGACCTGATGATTCCGGACGCGGAAGAAGAAAAGCGGCTTCAGGGATTCAGCCGGGACCAGCTTCTGGACCGGCTTCGGGAAAAACTTGAAAACATTATCCCGGACATCCTTCGACTGTCGGATCAGGATATCCATGCCAACATCATCGAACTGGTGGAGGAAACCCTTATCCGCGCCGCCCTCCGCGAATGCGCCGACAACCAGGTACAGGCCGCCAAACTGCTCGGTATCAGCCGAAACACCCTGCGCCATCGATTGAAAAGACAGCAGGATCGCCAGGCAGGGGAGGAAACGAAAAGCTGATCCGCCTTTCAGAAACACCCCCTTCACTCCATTACCATTCTGTTCAAAACTTGAATCCCTGTTCAAAATGGATACAGATCTAAAAAATCTTTTTAAATCAAATTGTTAAGATAAATTTCATGCAAATCACGTTGTTTTGGAAAACCCGGGATGGTTCTTTTTTGTGTGGATCGCACGCCCCGTCCGGTCTTTCTTACTGCGTTGCACAAAATTATTCTTTTAAATCAATATGTTAAAGTTTTAAACCCCCTGTAAAATTTTCTGGTACACCCCTTGCAATTCTTTTATTTCACTCGGATTGGTTTTTCCGTTTACCTAAAGGATTCAAAAAAAGGAGGTTCTCCCATGCAGAAGAATCTAAAATATGAAGCATCAGAAGCCAGGATATCCAAACCCTTTCAGCCGCGAATGGTGACAATGGATTATGATGGCGTTCTGATTTCCGAAAGAATGGCTGAAATCATGATGATATGCGATCGAAACAATCCCATTTACGAACAGGTGTCCAGTTACAGCGTTGCCCTGTATGTCCTGGGATTTTTTGACTGCCCGGACTTCATGTCGTTTCAGGACGTGTCCGCCGGTGAAGCCGCCGAAATTTTGAATGCGGATTTTTCAGAGATAGATTTCAGTGAAATTCCGGAAGAGTATCATATCACCGCGTCAAAGGAAAAATATCTGCTGGTGATCGGTGATCCGATGTTCCCGAAACATTTCGCGGTGGTGGTGGACAGAGCCGGCAGCCGTCCGTACTTTTCCAAGCTGCCATTTTTTGGTGCCGGTTATGACAGCCCGGAAGAGCTGATGAATGAATTTGCCGGTATCGACGGCATGACAGCCGATGATTTCCATTTTTACCGGAAAAACTGGTACGGTCAGATTCCGCCGTCGTCCATGGGCAAAATTTATATTGTAAAAGATTGATTAATTCACAATTTGTTAATTCGAAGGAGGCGAATGCATGTCAGTCATCAAGAGCGTAATTGAAAAAGTCAAACAAGTGGATCCCGGCCAGAATGAATTTCATCAGGCCGTGACCGAGGTACTGGAAACCCTGGAGCCAACTGCAGAACGGCACCCGGAATTCGTAAAAGCCGGCATTTATGAAAGAATCGTAGAGCCGGAGCGAACCATTATGTTCCGGGTGCCGTGGGTGAATGACAAGGGCGAGGTCGTGGTCAACCGGGGCTTCCGGGTTCAGTTCAACAATGCCATTGGTCCCTTTAAAGGCGGTATTCGCTTTCATCCGTCGGTGAATCTCTCTATTATCAAATTCCTGGGATTCGAACAGATTTTCAAAAACTCCCTGACTACGCTGCCGATGGGCGGCGGCAAGGGAGGGTCGGATTTTGACCCCAAAGGCAAGTCCGACGCCGAAATCATGCGGTTTTGCCAGACCTTCATGCGGGAACTTTTCCGTCACATCGGCGCGGAAACAGATGTTCCAGCCGGCGACATCGGCGTGGGGGGTCGGGAAATCGGCTTCATGTTCGGCTATTACAAGAAAATCAGGAACGAACACACCGGGGTTTTGACCGGAAAAAGCCTGGAATACGGCGGCAGTCTGGTCCGGCCGGAAGCCACGGGCTATGGCACGGTCTATTTTGCCGCTGAAATGCTGGCGACCCGGGGGCTGGATTTCAAAAACAAGGTGGTGGCGGTGAGCGGTGCCGGCAATGTGGCCCAGTATGCGATTGAAAAAGTCAACCAGATGGGGGGGCGGGTGATTTCGGCATGCGATTCCAGCGCGACCATTATCGATGAACAGGGCATTGACAACGACAAGTGCTGCTATCTGATGGAACTTAAAAATGTCCGCAGGGGCCGGGTGAGCGAATACGCGGATAAGTATAAAACCGTATGCTTTGACGGCAAGAATGTCTGGGATGTGATCCGGGAACAGGGAATCAAGGTGGATATCGCCCTGCCATGCGCCACCCAGAATGAACTGGATGCGGAAAACGCGGCAGCCCTGGTGAAAAACGGCTGTATCTGCGTTGCCGAAGGCGCCAATATGCCGTCCACCCCCGAAGCTGTGAAGATTTTCCAGGACAACAACGTTCTCTATGGGCCGGGGAAGGCCGCCAACGCAGGCGGTGTTGCCACTTCCGGTCTGGAAATGAGCCAGAACAGCTTGAAACTTTCATGGACCCGGGAAGAAGTGGACAACCGGCTCCTGATTATCATGAAATGCATTCACAAATCCTGTCTGGATGCGGCGACCGCCTATGGCAAAACAGGTGATTACGTCATGGGCGCCAACATCGCCGGGTTCACCAAGGTGGCCAAGGCTATGCTGGCTTACGGGATTGTATAACAATATCGTTGTGCTGATAGCGAATGCCTCATCCAATAAAAGGATGGGGCATTCGCTGTTTTTAAAAAACCGTCATTTTTGACAATCTCTTCCAACCATCATTTCAAATAGATATCTTTATACAGCTCGCGAATCACTTTCTTATCGAATTTGCCGACACTGGTTTTTGGGATGGTTTCCACAAACATCACTTCGTCCGGCAATTGCCATTTGGCGAATTTTTTAGCGAGATGCGCCACAATATCTGCCTTCGCGATTTTTTCCTTGTATTCCGGTCTCAGCACAACCAGCACCAGGGGCCGCTCCTCCCATTTGGGATGGGACACCCCTGCTACCGCCGCTTCAAGCACGGCCGGATGAGCCATGGTTTCATTCTCCATGTCCACGGATGAAATCCATTCCCCGCCGCTTTTGATCAGATCTTTTACCCGGTCGGTGATCTTTATATATCCTTCCGAATCCATCGTGCCTGCATCCCCGCTGCGCCAATATCCGTCTTCGGTGAACTGGGTTTCCGAGCCCGGGGCATTGTAATAGGATCCGGTGATCCAGGGCCCCCGGATGAGAATTTCACCCGGTGATGTACCGTCGTGAGGCAGCTCTTTTCCGGTATTGTCCACGATCTTAACATCCAGCCCGACAACCGGATATCCCTGCTTACGTTTGAGATCCAATTTTTCGTCTTCAGATAACTCATTTTCCAACCAGGGCTTTAATTTATTGATCGTCACGAGGGGAGTCGTTTCTGTTGCACCATATGCATGGACGATTTCCGCACCGGTCAGGTTGAAATAATCCTTCATCAAGGTCAGGGAAGGTTCGGAAGCGCCGGAAAGAAAGCGAGCTCCGGTAAGATCCGGCTTTTTATCGAGTTTGCGAATGTATTCCAGCATGGGCATGAACAGGGCTGGAGCCCCGGCGCTGACGGTTACCCCTTCGCTGACCAGCGGTTCGGCCAGGCTGCCCAGATCCGCGATATTGTACATGCCGGGCAGCACGTATTTTACGCCGATGAGAAAGGCCGCCTGCGGCATTCCCCAGCCCAGGGCATGAAACATGGGCACAAGCTGATAAAAGCAGTCGCGGCTCGTCATCTCCGCGTTGGTTCCGATTGCCATGGCATGCAGGCACACATCCCGGTGGGAATAATAAACCCCTTTGGGCCGTCCGGTGGTGCCGGTGGTATAGCAGGCCCCGTAGGCGGAGCGCTCGTTAAGGTTCGGCCAGTCAATCTCTTCACTGGCTTCCTGAAGCAGGGTTTCGTAATGATGTATCGGGGACAAACTGGTTTTGATTTCAGACAGGTCCTTGTCAGTCAGGATGATGTACCCCTTAACCGAGGGGCATTGCCCGGCAATGGCTTCCGCAAGCGGGATCAGGGTTTCGTCGACCAGAATATATTTGGTTTCCGCGTGGTTGACCACATAGCCCAAGTCCGCGGGTGTCAGGCGAATGTTCAGAAGCAGCAGAACCGAACCGATACCCGGAATCCCGTAATACGCTTCCAGGTGTCGGTTGGAGTTCCAGTCCAGCACGCCGATCCGGTCCCCGAGTCCGGCTCCGAGCCCGATCAGAGCATTGGCAAGGCGTTTGACGCGGTTATAAATTTCCGTATACGTGAAGCGGAGTTTTGTGCCATCCAGCTTTATTGAAACCACTTCCTGTCTTCCGAAGCTCCTTGCCGCATGCTGCAGAATTCTAGTGACATTGAGCTGATAATCATCCTGCGATGTTGCCGGAAATCCCATGATCGATTTGCTGTTCATAAAGGCCTCCTTGTCTGTCGGATTTGGATGAGAATAGCGCAGAACCCATACCGATATCGAATTAATCTGTTTTTGTCCCTGCCAGGTAACACATCACCAGTTGTGATGCCACATCCGAATGAATGACCATCCCGGCCTTCCGGATATCCGCCACCTTGACCACATGGGCCAGGTGGCCGTCCACCGGGCTGATGGTTTCCAGAAGGTTGGGCTGGTCCATGAACCACTGGCGGTTGAAAAGAACTTCAGACTGCTCCGGGTAAATGGCCATATAAAAAATCCGCGTTTCAATGAGATCATGAAAAAAATGCGTGCCAAATGACAGATCCGGAATCAGGCTTCCGTCCCGGTAGCTGATCTCCGCCATGGCCGCAATGTGATTGATTTCCGAAAAATGAACGGGCACGCCCATGGCCGGGGTATGGGTCCCCCATCGGCCCGGCCCCAGGAGCAGGGTAGGATTTTTTTCCTGGTCGGCGATGGTCCGGTTGAGCTTGCCGATGAGGCGGGCCACGCTGTATTTTTCCGAAAGGGAAAGACGGGTGTAAGGTTCCGAATCCACAAAGATAATCCCGGAGATTGGCTGCGAGATATTACCGCCCATGAACCGGCCGTCCATGCGGATGACAATGTCCTGATCCCTGATGGATTCAGGCAGGGGGTGTTTGCCTCCCATGCCGATAGTCTGAAAAGGCCGGCACTGGAGCAGATTGATCTGAATTTCTTCGGCCTGGTTGAAATTCACTGTAAATTCAATATCAACCGGATGCCTATAAACCTTTTTCAACCGGTTGAGCATCGTGCTCATCACGTCGATAAACGGTGATGTGGTCAGAAACGGATCAAAGGTCATAATCCGCTGGTCTTTTTCCGGCCGGCCCATGTCCTGCAGGGCCTGGTTCGCTTCCGTGTCCCGGATGGTCAGCAGGTCGATACGGGCAGGAACGTTTTTCTCCATCAGGGATTCCAAGGACGCGCTTTCGATGCGGTTTTCCTCCAGATTCAGCAAGTCAACGGAATGCTGGGAAAATCTCCGGATCTCCTTCATGCCCGCCAGAGGCTTGACCAGGGGGTCATCCATGGCAATGATGCGCGGATAATCATTTTCCACCCGATCCACAGCCCGGGTTCCCAGTCCGTAAACCAGACGGATCATGCCTGCTTTCGGGTCCATCCCTTTTTTCCACACAAACGGATTGTGGGAAAGCCCCACTCCCGCCATTTCGGGAAAAAAATACTGCTTGTGGTAGGCTCCGGAAACCCGCTGCACCAAGAGGGCCATCTGTTCGTCCATCTGGTCCAGACCCCGCTGAAAGCGGTAGGCCAGGGCATCCTCATTCATGGCGCTGGCAAAGATATGGCGCACCGCCTCCTCGAATTTTTCGTATCGTTTTTCCGGAGGACCCTGATTGACGCAGAAACAGCTTTCATATTTTCCGGCAAACGCGCTGCCGAAAGCGTCTTCCAGAAGACTGGAGGAGCGGACAATAATGGGAGACTGCCCGAAATACTCCAGCATCAGTTGAAACTGTTCGGTGATCTCCTCCGGAAACACGCCGGTCAGCATGCGTTCCCGAAGCTCCGCGGCCCGATCAAAATATCCTTCCCGGGTTTTATGGGCCATGAACAGCTTCCACCAGCCGTTCTGGACGATATAAGAATAGAACACATCCGAACCGATGTAGAAGGAATCATGTTGTTCCAGAACATCGGCCCAGTCAAAGGTCGTGTCATCGGAAAGAATTTTTCGCGCCAGCAGCATGCCCACGGATTTTCCGCCGATAAATCCGGTTCCGATAAGCCGCACCTTGATTCTTAAAAGATCTTCCAGCGTCATGTGTTCCCGGATCAGGGACAGGATTTTTGTGTTCCGGGTCAGCAGCAGGCGGCTGAGCTCTTCCACCATATCCTGCTTTTCCTCGGGTCGGACACCGGATTCATTAATATTTCGGGCCTGCATGAACAAGCGGTCCCAATAATCAAGATGCCGCTGGGCTACGCCGGTTTTATGACGGGAAAGATGCGTGAAAAGCTCCGTTGCGTCCACGCTGTTGATCACCGGTTGAAGGCTGTCTTTCTGCTTGATATGGGGGAAAAACATGGTGGGTGAGTACCGGTGCTGGACTTTGACCGGATGAATGCATACCCGGCCCTTGTAGTTGTATACATCAATGAGTACCTGGGTGATTTCCCGAACCCGCGCAATGGCCTTGAAGGAATGCCGGTCCCGGAGAATGGCGAAATAAGCGATGGTGTTTAACTCGAAGAGATACGGGCAGGTGATGGAAAAAAAATCGCCGATCATCAGATCCGTGGCCCACACGTACAGCAGGTCCGACAGGGAATCAAACACATAGCAGATGTTTTTTCCTTCCTGCGTAATGATGCTGTGCACCTGCGTGGAAAAAGACTCAAATCCTTTTCCCACATTGAGCCGGTATATGGTCAGGTTGTTGCGTTCTTCCAGCAATGGCACATGGCGGGCAAATCGAAAATACACTACCCGCTCGTCGTTGGCCAGGGCGCTGTTGACAAACGCGGTCACCAGCCGCTGATAGTCATCGATGGCATCCACCTGCCAGACCACGTTGTCTCCGCGCCGCAGGTTATCGATAATCATATCCAGACTTTCCCAGCCTGTGCTGACACCGGGATATAAGGCCATGAAATCCGCTCCTTCTTCTATGTTGGGTTGTCTGTAATCATAGCCCATCACCGGTCTTAATTCAAATACAAATCCCGGCAGCCATAAGGCTCCGGCAATTACCCGATCAGACCCGCTGCCCGAACCTTTTGATCGTTTGATTGCTCCTTCGTGGATTATCGCGGTTGCAGGGTGCAATGGAACACATCCCAGTACGCAGGCCATTTTGTTTCGTCCGGGCACTCAATTTGCCCGATTTTGTGACCGGCATCGGCATTGTATTCCAGCAGGATTCCTGTTATAAAATAAAACTTGAACGAACATGTCTGTTCACTCAACAGAACATGCTCATGATGCCATGGGTTGCGCGGTCAAATGGAAAAACGGTTTGGCCATGCCCTGGTATTGTCTAAAAAAATCGTTGTGGTAAAAAAATGAAAAAAACAGGCCATGGGGAACATCGCCGCTGCATTGTATGCGGCGCGTTCTCGGCTGAATTTTTTGTTCGTGTGGACGGTGATGACTACAGGCGCTGCGGTGCTTGCCAGGCGACCTTTCTGAATCCGGCGCAAAGACTGCCGACCGAAGAGGAGCATGCGCGCTACCGGCAACACCGGAACGATCCCGCGGATACAGCGTATCGCCGGTTTTTGTCAAAGCTTTCCGATCCGTTATTGCAACGGCTGCCTCCGCAGGCAAAGGGACTGGACTATGGATGTGGTTCAGGACCGGCCCTTGCCTGCATGCTGCGCGAAGCAGGATACCGGATGCGATTGTTTGACCCGCTTTTTTTCCCTGATCCAAAACCACTCGAAGATCTCTACGATTTCATTACCTGCACCGAGACCATCGAACATTTCCATCGGCCGGCCGAGGAATTCGCCCGATTCGACAGGATGCTGCGACCCGGGGGATGGCTGGCGCTGATGACCAGTTTTCAAACCGACGATGACCGTTTCGAGACCTGGCATTACCGCCGTGATCCTACGCATGTGGTGTTTTACCGTGACACGACACTGCGCCACCTTGCCCACCGACTCGGGTGGACCTGCGAAATTCCGGTCGCGGATGTCGCTTTAATGCAAAAACCATCTGATTCAAATGACATGGATGAGGAGTGAGAGGGATATCCCGGGGCATCACTGATAATGAGTATTATTGTATAACATTGTAAAGCAAAGTATAATACAGATCGCACAACCATGGTGGCATTTTCACCTGATTCCGCTTCGAAATTATCAGGCACACTGGGTATCGGAGAACAGCCGGAATTTTCAGAAGCGGATTTTTCCCTTGCAACAGCTTTACGGATAGCCGTCCAGGACCTGAAAGCATTCTATTTTGAGGCTGTAACAGCCCGCCCGGGTTTGTCTCCGCCTTCAATTGCAGCGTTTAACCAATGGTTTTGGCAGGAAACAGCAGCGGCCGGAATTGTGAAAGCCGTGAAGGAAAGATGCCTCCAGGAAGCGGACGAAAGTTTACAGATGACCGGCCTCGTACTCCTGATCCCCATGGATCACAACTAAAACAAGGAGGGCGTCATGTTGAAAAAAAAATCGGTTCTTGTTACCGGCAGTACAAGCGGAATCGGCAAAGGGATTGCAGAGGCTTTTGCCGGTGAGGGATGTAATATCATGATTAACGGTTTCGGTGATGCCAAAGAAATAAAATCTTTTTTAGCAGATCTTGAAAAAAACTATAATATCCGTGCGTTATATTCGGATGCGGATATGGAGAAACCGAATCAGATCGAAAAAATGGTTAAAGAGGCGCGGGACGCATTCGGCGGTATGGATATTCTTGTCAACAACGCCGGGATTCAACACGTTGCACCCATTGATGAATTCCCAGCGGAAAAATGGGATGCCATTATCCGTATTAACCTCACATCCGCGTTTCATACCATCCGCTCGGCTCTTCCGGGTATGAAGGCAAAGAAATGGGGGCGGATCATCAATATTGCATCCGCCCATGGTCTGGTGGCTTCTCCGTTTAAATCCGCTTATGTTGCGGCCAAGCACGGGATGATCGGACTGACCAAAGTCGTTGCGCTCGAAGTCGCCCAGCAAGGAATTACATGCAATGCCATTTGTCCCGGTTATGTCAAAACACCACTGGTGGACGGTCAGATCGCCGATCAGGCAAAAGCAAGAAAAATGACATCGGACGAAGTTATCCGGGATGTGATTCTGGCGGCCCAGCCAACCAAGAAATTCGTAACACTCGAAGAATTAAATGCGCTGGCAGTGTTTCTTGCGGATGAAAAAGCAGCTTCGATCAATGGTGCGGCCATATCTGTTGATGGCGGATGGACAGCGCAATGACGACGGATAAACGTACAAATCTCAGTCATCATCATGAGTTAAACCAGGCGTCACCCAAAAAGATCAACCTTGCGTTGCAGGGCGGCGGATCGCATGGGGCCTTTACCTGGGGAGTTCTGGATTGTTTGCTGGAATCCGAAAAAGTCCGGATTGAAGCCATCAGCGGGACCAGCGCGGGGGCCATGAACGCGGTGGTGGTCGCGGACGGATTAATGAAAAACGGTCGTGACGGTGCGCGGGAAAATCTGGAAAGCTTCTGGAAAAAAATCAGCGAAATGGGGCAATCCAGCCCTGTTCAGAGAACCTTCTATGATATGTTGACCGGAAACTGGAACCTGGATCATTCGCCGGGATATGTTTATACGGATCTGATCAGTCGCCTGGCATCCCCCTATGAACTAAACCCGTTCAACATGAATCCGCTTCAAGACATGCTCGCCGAGCTGGTGAATTTTGATCGGGTGCGTTCCTGTGATCGAATGGGTCTTTTTATATCCGCAACAAGTGTGCGCACAGGCAAGGTCAAGGTATTCAACCGAAAGGAATTGAATGCGGATGCGATTATGGCGTCCGCCTGTCTGCCGTTTGTATTCCAGGCCGTTGAAATCGGCGGAGAGGCCTACTGGGATGGCGGGTATATGGGCAATCCGGTGTTGTTTCCGTTTTTCTACCAGTGCAAATCCCGAGATATCGTTATCGTTCAGATCAATCCGCTGGGATGTCAAGAAACACCGAAAACCGCGAGAGACATACTAAACCGGGTGAATGAAATCACATTCAACAGCAGTCTGCTCAGTGAATTGCGGGCAGTTGATTTTGTCGGGCGGCTGGTCAAAGACGGCAAACTGGATCCGAATCAGTACAAACAGATGCTGGTCCATATGATCAAGGGTGAACAGGCTTTTAAACCGTTTAATGCATCCAGCAAAATGAATACCGAATGGGCATTCTTAAAAAAATTGTTTGAGATCGGCAGACAATCCGCTGGGGAATGGCTGAAAGGCCATTACGATAAACTTGGCCGGGAATCGACTGTGGATGTCCGGGCGATCCTGTCATAGCCGGGATGTTATACTCCCATGGAAAGGAATACACATGAAGAAAAAAATAATACTGGTTCTGCTGCTTCTAGTTGCAGGGCCTCTGACCACACCGTTTTCAATGGCTGCTGATGAAACCGTTGACAATTCCCTGTATGCAGCGCTGTTATCCGATTACGTCAACCAGGGTGTCGTCGATTATCAGGGATTTAAAAAGGAAGAAAAAAAACTGGATGCGTATCTCGATGTTTTGGCTGCCGTTGATCCGGAAAAACTGTCCCGGGCCGACCGCTTTGCCTTTTACGTCAATGCCTACAATGCCTGGACCATCAAACTGATTTTAACAGGGTATCCCGGCCTTAAATCGATCAAGGATCTGGGTTCCTTTTTCTCCAGCCCCTGGAAGAAAAAAATATGCCGTATCAACGGAGAAATTTTGACCCTGGATGAAATCGAACACAAAATTCTTCGTCCCACGTTCAAGGATAACAGGGTCCATTTTGCTATCAATTGCGCGTCAAAGGGGTGCCCGAAGCTGATTTCAGTACCCTATGAGGGCCCTATTTTAGAAACTCAGCTCAATGACGTTACCCGGGCATTTGTCAACAACCGGGATAAAAATTATATCAGCGGCAACACCCTGTATGTCAGCAGTATCTTTAAATGGTTCGCGGAAGATTTCAATGATGACGTTCTTTCTTTTTTTGATCAATACGCTTCCGGTGAGTTGAAAAAACAGCTTTCAGCAAAAAGAGGCAGCATAACAATCAAATACCTGGATTATGACTGGTCGTTAAATGGCCGATAAACACCCATTTTTGAAACAGGAGACGTTACATGGAAACCTATTATAACCCGGCCGACCTCTCCCGGTTTGAAGAAATCGGAAAAAACGCTCCGGACCTGGCAAAAAAGTTTTTTGATTATTATGCAGCCGTATTTGCCGATGGCGCGCTCACGGAACGGGAAAAATCGCTCATTGCCCTGGCCGTAGCCCATGCCGTCCAGTGCCCGTATTGCATTGACGCCTATACAAAAGCCTGTCTGGAAAAAGGGTCAAACCTTTCTGAAATGACGGAAGCGGTGCATGTGGCCAATGCCATCCGGGGCGGTGCTTCTCTGGTGCATGGCGTTCAGATGCGAACGATTGCTGAAAAAATATCCTTCTGAATATCAATCAATATTCAAGAGTTGACAGTTTCGTAAAAAGTCAAAATTTTGATGGCAAAGAAAAAAGTTCAAGTTCAAGGCGCGCAAATCCCGAGGAATACCGTGGAGCGTAGCGCATCGGTAGCCGAAGGCGTGTGTAGTTAACCTACTCCGCAGTGACGAGAGATGCAGCGCAACACAGAAATTGGACTTTTTACGAAGCCATCAAGAGTTGATTTCAAGAACAGATACAATATGGATCATTTCAATAAAATCCTCACGCAACAGGGTCTTCAGCTAACCCGGCAGGAGACAGATATATTACAGATCAATGTCGGTCTTCTGTGCAATCAGCAATGCCGTCATTGTCATCTGGATGCCGGTCCGGATCGACAGCGGGAAAACATGGACCTGAAAATCGCTGAAGCCGTGGTTGCCTATGCCCGGAGAACCGGGTTTGACACCATCGATATTACCGGCGGCGCGCCAGAGCTGAATCCCAATCTGCCGTATCTGGTGGAATCTCTTTCTCACATTGCATCAAAAATAATGCTCCGGTCCAATCTTTCCGTCCTGAATAAAAAAACAGGAGAGGACCTGATCGATCTAATGGCCGCGCATCGTGTCGCCATTGTCGCGTCTTTTCCGTCCCTGGACGAATCCCAGGCCGATTCCCAGCGGGGAGACGGCATTTTTCAGACCAGCCTCGAAGCGCTTCAGAAACTAAATGATATGGGTTACGGACAGAACGGAACCGGCTTGGAACTCAACCTGGTGGTAAACCCCACCGGCGCGTTTCTTCCGCTTTCCCAGGAGCATTCGGAAAAGCGGTTTCGGGAAGTGCTGCAAAAAAAGTGGGGCATCCGGTTCAATCATTTATACAGTTTTGCCAATGTGCCCCTCGGCAGGTTCCGGGAGTGGCTGACGGTTTCCGGAAATTTTGAAGCCTACATGGAAAAACTGGCAGCCGCTTTCAACCCCTGCGCGCTGGCGGGCGTGATGTGCCGGACCCTTATCTCTGTATCCTGGGACGGCTATCTCTATGATTGTGATTTTAATCTGGCGCGGGGCATCCCCATGGGGGGAAAGAAAAAGGTTCATGTGTCAGAGATAACGGGGAAGCCGGAGTCAGGATCACCCATCGCCACGGCGGATTATTGCTATACCTGCGCGGCCGGAACCGGCTTCACCTGAGGCGGCGCCATCAGGACCTGAGTTCAGGTTTTTTTTGCTGGATGGTTCGATATTTCATTTTTCAAAAGCAAAAGAATGAATTTACCGTTCAGAGAACAACGCCACCCAGTGGATTCAAAACAGCGGCATGAACAGCGGCGGCAATCCGGAACGATTCCGTCCGCATCATCACGGATACATGAAACAATATCCGTTCAACACCGATGGGAGAAAAAATGAAATCAACTTTTTCCAAAATAATGATCGTGCTGATCATCGCCGCGCTGGTGGCTGTTTTCTTTGCCTTTGATCTCGGGCAATACTTGTCCTTTGATTATCTTAAATCCCGGCAATCAGCACTTGCGTCCTTTTACGCCGACCATCAGCTGATGACCATGATGATTTACGTGGCCGGTTATATTCTTGTCACTGCCTTGTCGCTTCCCGGAGCAGCGGTGATGACGCTGGCCGGCGGAGCGATTTTCGGTTTCTGGTCCGGCCTGATCCTGGTGTCTTTTGCCAGTACCATCGGCGCGACGCTGGCGTTTCTGGTGGCCCGGTTTTTACTCAAGGATTATGTCCAGAAAAAGTTTGGAGACCGGCTGAAAGCCGTTAATGAAGGCATTGAAAAGGACGGGGCCTTTTATTTGTTCACCTTGCGCCTGGTGCCCATTTTTCCCTTTTTTGTGATCAATCTGGTGATGGGACTCACGCCCATCCGGACCGGGATATTTTATCTTGTCAGCCAGGTGGGCATGCTGGCCGGAACTGCGGTTTATGTCAACGCCGGTACACAACTGGCACAGATCGACTCATTATCCGGGATTTTGTCACCCGGCCTGATTTTTTCATTTGTTCTGCTGGGGATTTTTCCATTCATTGCGAAAAAAATGACCGCGGTGATCCAATCGAAAAAGGCGCTGGGAAAATACCGCCGGCCGAAAAAATTTGATTATAACCTGGTGGTGATCGGAGCCGGCGCTGCCGGGCTGGTGACCTCTTATATCGCGGCAACAGTGCGGGCCAAAGTGGCGCTGATCGAAAAGCACAAAATGGGCGGAGACTGCTTAAATACCGGGTGCGTGCCCAGCAAGGCCCTGATCCGGTCGGCAAAAATTCTTTCCTATGTGAAACGGGCCAAAGAGTTCGGATTTGACAGCGGAAACATTGATTTTAATTTTGCGCGCGTCATGGAACGGGTGCATCAGGTCATCGGAAAGATTGAACCCCATGATTCCGTGGAACGGTATTCAAAACTGGGCGTGGAATGTATTTCCGGAGAGGCGACCATCACCTCTCCGTATACGGTTGACGTCAATGGAAAAACATTGACCACGAGAAAAATCGTAATCGCTTCCGGAGCCCGGCCGTTTGTGCCGCCCATTCCCGGTCTGGAAAAGGTGACCTATCTGACGTCGGATACGGTCTGGGAAATCAAAGACCTGCCGAAGCGCCTGGTGGTGCTGGGAGGCGGCCCCATCGGGTGCGAGCTGACCCAGACGTTTTGCCGGTTGGGATCGATGGTCACCCAGGTGGAGATGATGCCCCAGATCATGGGCCGGGAAGATGCGGATGTCGCAACCCTGATCCAGGAAAAACTGGAAAGCGAAGGGGTCCGCGTGCTGACCGGGCATCGGGCCAGGGAAGTGAAAATTGAAAACAGCGAAAAAATGCTGGTTTGTGATCATAACGGCCGTGATGTAAACGTGCCGTTTGACGAAATCCTGGTGGCGGTCGGACGCGCGGCCAACATCAGCGGATTCGGCTTGGAAGCGCTGGGTGTTGAAATGACGCCTCGAAAAACAATTTCTGCAAATGCGTTTCTTCAAACCAGCATCCCCACGATTTATTGCGCCGGCGATGTGGTCGGTCCCTATCAATTCACCCATGTGGCCGGTCATCAGGCATGGTACGCGTCAGTCAACGCGCTTTTCGGCGGATTGAAGTCATTTAAAGTCGATTACAGCGCAATCCCCTGGACCACCTATACCGATCCGGAAGTTGCCCGGGTCGGTCTCAATGAAATCGATGCCAAGGAAAAAGGGATCGCCTATGAACTGACCCGGTATGATATCCACGACCTGGACCGGGCCATTGCGGATTCCGAAGACCACGGCTGCATCAAGGTTCTGACAAAACCCGGCGCGGATAAAATCCTGGGAGTCACCATTGTCGGCGCGCACGCCGGCGATATCCTTGCTGAATATGTGTTTGCCATGAAGCATGGATTGGGATTGAATAAAATCCTTGGGACCATCCATACGTATCCGACCATGTCGGAAGCCAACAAATATGCTGCCGGAGAATGGAAAAAAGCCCATGCACCGGAAAAAATTTTAAAATGGTTTGAAAGATATCATGCCTGGGCAAGGGGTTGAATACCGATAATCATATGAATTCATTTTGAAACCCCATCACATTGAATCATGCCTTAACAGCAATCACGGTGCTGATCAGATAGGCCGTATACCCCACATAAACCGCCAGCAGTGCAGCACCTTCAAACCGATTTACACGCCCCTGTCCGCCTTTGAATCCATATCCGAGTATGAAAAGCGATATGGTAAGGGCTCCCATAACAACCATATCCCGTGACAATGTTTCCGGCTCGACCTGAAAGGGATGAATTGCCCCGGCTATGCCCACTACGGCAAGTGTATTGAAAAGGTTGGAACCGAGTACATTTCCTAGCGCGATGTCATGCTCACCCTTACGTGCCGCTATTACCGAAGATGCCAGCTCCGGCAGGGATGTGCCTGCCGCGACTATCGTCAAACCGATAATCATGTCGCTTACCCCGAAAATATGAGCCAGTTCAACGGCACCCCACACAAGGATGCGGGAACTGACAATGAGAAGCACCAGACCCGCCGCAAGCCGGAAAACAGCTCGTTTGATCGGCATCGCTTTTTCAGCCGTTTCTGCTTCAACCTCTTTTGCCAGAGAGTCGGTTTTGTGTTTTAATCCTTGATAGATTGTCCATGCCATCAGACAGCCGAATACCAGCAAGAGAATAATTGCATCCAATCGCGCCAGCTGCAAGTCCGCTATGAGAACAACGGAAAGAATGGTCAACAAAGTCAGGATGGGCAGTTCTTTGCGCAATACCGTCGAATGTACCATGATAGGGCTGATTAAAGCCGTAACACCCAGAATCAGAGCGATATTGGCTATATTCGAGCCATATGCGTTCCCCAGGGCAATCCCCGGACTGCCCTGCAATGCTGCCAGCGCCGAGACCACCATCTCCGGCGCAGAAGTTCCAAACCCAACGATTACCATGCCTATCAACAGCGGCGGCATACCGAAATGCCTTGCCGTGGAAGCTGAGCCTTCCACAAAAAGGTCCGCGCTCCAGACAAGCAGCGCCAGACCGGCTATCAAAGCCAATATTGCTGTTAACATAATTTATTCCTGCGATAGGAACTCATTCATCCTCTTCTTGAAACAGGCCGGATACTTACCGATCTCCGGTTTTCATATCCATTTTTTTTTGATAGTTGAAAAAATACCGGTATTCATTCCCACTCTTCTTTGATATCTGAAATGTCAACCAATATAAAGGAGATTATTCATGATCATCGATTGTCACTATCATTTACAGGAAAAAGCAATTGCCCTGGAAGATCTGATACAAAGAATGAATGCGTCCAATGTGGATAGACTGTGCCTGATGGGTTGTCAAATTGATGTTTTCGCTGAGCCGCCCGTGTATGCCATAAACTTATTACAATATTTTCTCCATCGCAGAATGTTGAGAAAGTTTGTCAAGCCGTTTATTGCCGGCTTCACAGAGAAAGGGATAAAGTTGTTGGACGGCGAACATGAAATCTGCAGGGATCCCGATAACGCTGCTGTATTTCAAGCAGTTGAAAATTATCCGGATCGTCTTTTGGGATGGGTTTTTGTCAATCCAAAAGGGAAGAAAGACCCGGTTAAAGAATTTGAAAAATATAAAGATCATCCAGGATTTATCGGTGTAAAAGCCCATCCATTCTGGAATCATCACACCCCCCTCGACCTGCTGCCGGTGGCGGAAAAGCTTGTCAAAACAGGCAAACCACTTATCATCCATCTCGGTTATGACAAAGAAGGAGACGTTATGGCTTTATCAGGGAAGGTCCCCGGACTGAAAATAATTCTCTGCCATGCAGGATTCCCCTATTATGCTGACACCTGGAAAGAGATTAAAGATAAAAAAAATATTTTCGTCGACCTTTCCCAGACAAGTTATGTCGGCGATAAAGTCACTAAAGATGTTGTAAAATTTCTCGGCAAAGAACGTTGTGTTTTTGGAACAGATGGACCGTATGGTTTTTACGGGAAGGACAATACCTTTGATTACGGTTTTATTAAACGAAGGATTGAACGGCTATTTCCTGATATCGAGATTCAAAAACGGTTACTCGGGGAAAATTTTATGGATATTGCCTGCATATAGGCTCAATTTTTTACAGAGTCACATTGCCATCAGCGATTTCCTTATGTGCAAAAAAAATGATAGCCTATAATCCAACTGATTCTCGAAGCCTCATAGAATACCAAATAAAAATGCAAATTCAACTGAACTTGCTGAATTTGCATCGATATTGTGGTGGAGGCGGCGGAGATTTGATGCAAAACAGTCTCCGCCTTCGACTTTCCACATAAAATATTGATGTTAAACAAAAAATACAGTCAGTCGATATCCAGAGAGTTGACTGTCAACGGAAGCATTTTTCTCACCCGATTTCCCGACACCGGACGAGGGTGACGAGTTTGCAGCAGAACCGGACTTCTTGTGTCACGCTCAAAACTCGGATCTGAATTCTCATCACATCACGCCGAGAATCCAACCCTCGACTCGGGCGACCTGGTATTCGCCGGGCAGCATATCGGGTTTGAAAAATTTACCGAGGCTTCCATCCTTGTCCACTTGCCGCAGCCAGGCGGCGGCGACATAAGCGTCGTGCTGGTCGGGCGTACGACCTTCCCGAGGAAAGCTCTTGCTCCACAGCGATGGATAGACCTCGACCAGTGCGGATTTGCCCGCAGGCATCTCCCAACCATCAAAGGGCCAGAAGTGAACACAATTCCCGATCTGATTCCGCAGATAGCGCAGCCACGGAAGCCCGGCATGGGTCGATTTGGCCACCGAACCGGGCACATCGAAATGAAAAACCGACTTGGCCCCGGCACGCTCCTCGGTGATCCGCCGCCAGCGGGCACTGCCGGAACGGGCCTCGCCGTCGCCCCACGAACCGTACCGGACAAAATCAACGTAGGTGTGTTCGGCGTCGGTCGGCCAGTGCTTCTGAAAGTCTTCGAGAAAGGTCGGCCAATCCGGTTCGATGTGATGGACCTCGAAATAGCGCAACGGAAAAGAAAAACCGTGGTCGATGCTGACCAGGGTCGGCACATCCTCCGATAGCCATTCAAGCAAACATTCAGCCAGACCACGCCGGGTCCAGTACTTGCGGGGGCTGGGCGGAGGCTCGACTTCCACCGGCAAAGACTCGCGGCTGGCTTCATAAACCCGAAGGCCCTTCAGGCTGGAATCCGGCGTTTCCGCTCCGGAATAGTCGATGCCGATATAGCGGTGGAAAGAAGGCTTGCCGCATTCCGGCATTTTTATGATCACCATTCCCTTGCACCTCGCTTGCTCAAAGGTAAGGTCAAGATTTCATTCACTCGGAGGCAAATTTCGGTCGCACAACTCCCAATCATGGTTGCCGTGATACCTTCCTCATTTTCAAGGTCCCAAGAGACCACATACTCGGCTGGGTCTTCGGTAATTTCTTCCAGATGGGCCCGAACCCTTCGAAGCCATTCGTCCTCGGACTTAAACTGGCGGGCCATTGCACCAAGTTCAACTTTTAACGTATCAGAAACGCGGCCGGCGCGGACGATGACGTCCCATGCCATTTCAGTCAAATCGTCGGTGTCCATGGAACCTTTCCCTTAATATTCAATCCCTGAATGGGGTTTGGAGTTACTTGATCGGTGAATACGCTCGGGGTTTGCCATGTCACAAGTTTTGTCGCAAGCCTGTCACAAGTTTTGTCGCGAGTTTGTCGCAAGTTACCCCGCAAGTCGATAGACAAGCTGATTAGTCGCCCCTTCTGCGGTGATCAGGTTCTTGTCGAGCATCCCCTTCAGGTCTCGCTGCAGGCTGCGGCGGTTGACGGTCGGGCAGAGCGCCTCAAAATCCTGGATGGTCAGCTTGCCGTGCTGGATGAGGTGCCCCAGCGCCTTACCCTGACGCTCGTTCAGGCCATGCTTCTGTGCCAGAACATCTCGCCGGATAACCTGTTCGCCTATTTCTTTAACTTCGATCATCTGGGTTTCCAGACCGGTGACAAAATAATCAAGCCATACAGTCATATCCATTCCGTTTTCACGCACGCTCTGGATGGATTGATAAAAAGTCGGCCGATCCCGGTCATAATATTCACTGATGGTAAAAAGACGCTTGAAGTCGTACCCGGTCTTGTAGAGACAGAGGGTGGAAAGAAGACGGGATGTGCGGCCATTACCATCCAGAAACGGATGGATGTGCACCAACTGAAACTGGGCGATTCCGCTCACCAGTACCGGGTGGATATTGAGTTCAGCGTTCAGCCATTTGACCATCTCCGACATCATGATCGGCACATCCACAGCAGATGGCGGAGTATAGATCACTTCACCGGTCAAAGAGTTGGCAACATAGTTCTGAATCCGGCGGTAATTACCCGGATCAGCTTTACCGCCACGAACGCCTTCAACCAGTTTTCGATGAATCTCCCGGATCAGTCCCTCTGTGATCGGGTCACCACTGTCCAGGCATTCGGAAACAAATTCAAAGGCGGAGCGGTAATTTAAAAGCTCCCGCGCATCGTCAGGATCAGCCTCGGGAACCGCCTCTCCTTTCCACAAACGTTCCGCCTGGTCCAGTGTGAGCCGGGTACCCTCAATATGGGTGGTGTGGTGCGCCTCTTTGATCAGCGCCTGATTTCCCATATCCCGTACCCAGTCATCCGACAGTTGGGCGGCTTCCAAAAAACCGCGCGCCCGTTCAATCTGCGTGATGGCGGCGGTCATCTGGTTGGTGATGGTGAATTTGGGATTAAATGCTGTCATGATTTATTCCTTCGTTTGGCGCTGCGCACGCGGTATAACCGTTCAGTAAAACCGCCCTCGTTTTCGAAATCATGAGCCAGCCGTTCAACCTGGCGGTCGAGAAGTGAACAGGCCACAGCAATTAAAACCAGCACGGCATTGGCGGAAATCTCGGGGTAAAGTTGGGTGGACCGTGTGGACACCGTGGACGATATGGACTCTTGAGGCATCTGTCCACAAGGTCCACTCTGTCCAGAGGACAGGCTCACATCCTTGACCCATCCCGCCACGTCGTCGGCCGTTTGGCAACGCCGGTTAATCAACTCCTGACGGAGCGGGTTTTCCCGCTCCCATTGCGCCAGTCCCCGCTGGCGCAGAAAATCCTCATAGTCCAGCTTCAACTCTTCCAGGCTGGCCCGTGCCACCTGTGTCAATTTCAGTTCGGTCTTTTTCGAGGTCGCCGAAGCCTGCGAGCCCTCGGCAATATTCTGGACCCCGGATCGCGCTGCCTGCAGCATCTGATCCTTTGTCCGGCTGAAGCGATCAATATATTTATCGCAAAACCGAACCGTTACGTCATACACCAGTTGCGCCACCTGAAAGCTTTTCAGCTTCCGGTAACCGCCATGCTTCGGGATCAGTTCAGACATGGCAGGTCTCCTCTCCCCTGTCCAGCCTGTTCATAGCGTCCACTCCATCCAAATGGTCCACCGGAGTCTTCCCGCTTTCCGGCACCCAACAATCTGACAGATCCCGGTTCTACCACCACTTCCCCGTCCATCAGTTTAGGCAGGAGGAGGTCGCGGGCTTCAGCCGGTTTTAAATTCATTCTCGTAAGAGCATCGATCTTTTCATCTTCGATTGTCTGGACCAGCCAATCCAGAAACGCCGCAAACTCTTCGTAGCGTTTCCTGCCGTAAAGAGAACGTCCTAAATGCCAATCTGATGTGTGGAAGATTTCCATTGAGCCTCCTGCATCATTTTATCACATTCATTAATAACGTAATACGGATTCTATGGCCTGTTTCTGGAAGTCCAGATTCGGATCAAATTGAATTTTCATGATGCACCCCCATTTTTAACCACGGAATACTCGGAAGGCACTGAAATGTTTTCTAACCACGAAAGGCACGAAATACACGAAAATTTTTCATTCATGTTTGCCTCCTGTTTGCCTTCCAATCGAACTGTCAAGTATTTCTTGACAGTTGCCTCCGGCAAGAGCTCGCCTTCCTCATAAATCGAGCTAGTATTCCCGCAGATTGCTTCACTGATCTTCACCCTCTTTGAAATCTCTTGCTTTTCCGTCACGAACCCAAGAATCAACCTCGTCTTTTTTGAATTTCCAAAGACGGCCGATTTTATGGGCAGGCATGCTTTTCTCGCTTATCCACTTATAGACGGTATCTCGTTTGATCCCGAGATAGTCTCCAATTTCATCTACGGACAACCATCTGTCTTCCATTTTCGACTCCATCATTCTTTGAGGGCCGTCAAAACGGCTCGTCAAATTGTTTAACCGGACCGCATCCCACAGGGCACAATCCGGCTACATCAGGTTAAACAGGGTTAAAGATATATAGATGCAATGAAAAAATCAAGTTTTCTTTCCGGATTTAACCGAGTTTAGCCGAATTTCTTGCGCCCCCAGTACCATCCGGAAGGGTTGTGAAAAAGAAAATTGCACGCTTCTCCGACACGTTATCCGTTTTCCCGGCAAGTAAGATGCAAAGAAACATGAACACAGGAGAATATAATGGATATAAATGATTTGTTTGACGGTGTCGCCGAGGCGTTTCAGCGCTATCAGCAGGAAGTGGCGGAGCAGGAGGGCGCTTTACCCAACCCGGCTCCTGCTGGACTTAAGCCTGAAAAGGAACCTGAAAAAACCTGAATTGATGAAAAGCTCAAATTTGATTTGGCATAAAATGGGATACCGGTTGGATACCAAATAAAAATGCAAATTCAACTGAGCTTATTGAATTTGCATCGATATAATGGTGGAGGCGGCGGGAGTCGAACACGTCGAACCCGCTAAATCTATAACCAGCTGTTTTTATGAAAGAATAAATTCCGACTTCATCCACAAAAATTCAATGTGTGTAAGTGTTTTGTGTAAGTCTTACACAAAAAAACACTGCCGGAGTTTAATTGTCAATGATAAAATTCATTAACCGTCACAATTACCTCGGTTCAATTCCCTAATCCCTCGGATTTGGAAAGATCGTCACTCTTACCGTCCCTGGGTGGGGTACTTGTTTTCCCCTTGCTCTTAATCGTTTTGATGCCTCGCAGATCTCCGGTTGCTTTGACCTTTTCTCTGTAGGCTGATCCTCAGCTTGATCATCTTTAGTTTTATCTGACATGGTATCCCCCTCCCCGCCTATATAGTTATTCGGTTACGTAGCATCAAAATTCCAGTAAGCTATCGATCAATCCCTGACAAATATACCATGGTTCTGTGAATGTGACATAGTTCATCTAATTGTTCCTTTCGTAGCATGCTTAAACAATGTTGCAGGAGTCCCAAATCAGGTCCCCGTTTCTTTCGCATTGATGTCCAAGTGATTCAAGGGCTGCGACAATGTCCTTTTCCACGTTTGGGTTAATAACCCAACGTTCTGTGAAGCTGCTACAATAAGAATAAGCATCACGAATGGAAGCAGGCAGTATTTCGTTTTGGGAATTGCTGAGGTTAACACCTTCGACAAATTGTTCTCGCTGCTTTTCAGAAATATGGAACTGCCACTCAGGAAGGGGTTTATAGTCCTCATATCTGTTAAATATAGCTATGAAATATACCTTTGCCACTTCAACTGTGTCCCAATCATAGCCTTCTTCATTAAACTTGAACCAGTCTTCAAATGATCTATACCACCCAAGGCAACCCAGGATAAAATCATATTCTTTCGGGAATCTCTCTTGAAGTTGACCCCATGTCATTTTGTCTGTTTCCGCTAAAGCGATTGCATTGGATACACTACTATAAAAAACTGCACTGTCCTTCTCCAGAAAGACAAGGCTATCGTGAAGTTCACTGTAAACAAGTTTCATCTCATGCACCTTTTGTTATTTGTGTCAGCATTAGTAAAATTCTTGTGGTGGTAGCATTTACGCTGGAAGCGGTTGCAGAACTGCTACGTAGC
>JAWOIJ010000078.1:0-9218 GCA_046484745.1 Desulfobacterales bacterium
AAACAGATTCTGGTCGATCTCGCTCAAAAAATGAACCTTGCAGGATATTGGAATTCGGTTGAAGAAACACTGGATCACCGGCTGGAAACCATCGGTCTCACGTTTAAAGAATTTAAAAAAATCGGTCAATTTTCATTGCCGATCCAGTACAAAATTTACGAAGAAAAAGGAGCATTCCGAACACCTTCGGGGAAAGTGGAATTGTATGCAGATTATCTCAACATGCTCGGCATATCTCCGCTGCCGGTTTTCCGGGAGCCTGACGAGAGCCCGGTCAGCAGCCCCGGGGTATACAGGGAATACCCTCTTGTTTTAACAACCGGGGGTCGCAATATTGTTTATTATCACTCTTCCCACCGGAACATCCCCTCGCTGCGAAAACGGTCTCCGGATCCTCAGCTTCAGATCCATCCTGAGACGGCAAAAGCCATCCAGGTGGAAGACGGCGAATGGGTTTATCTGTCATCACCCAGAGGCCGGGTGAAAATCCGGGCACAGTATTTCCCGGATATTCATCCAAAGGTTGTACACGCTCCTCATGGCTACTGGTATGGTGTTGATGAAGGCTGGAAGACCATCAATATCAATATGATTACGGACGATAAGCCGCTATGCCCGGTAACGGCATCCGTGCCGATCAAGGCGCTGCTGTGCAAGGTGGAAAAGATAACGTCTTAAGAGATGCCGATAATAAACCGGGAAGCGTATGCAGCAGTTGTTTAAAGCTTTCGATCTTCGCGATCGATCACCTTGTATCCTATTCAATCGGAGATGAAAAAATGCGTGCGGTTACATTGGTCGGACCGAAACAATTGGAAATAACGGAAATCGAAAAACCGGAGCCGGACGGCGAAAATGTGATCATTCAAGTGTCGGCCTGCGGGATATGCGGCTCAGATCTTCATTACTGGGAAATCGGTGTGGGCATGGACGGGAAGCCGGGATTGATCATGGGGCATGAATTCTGCGGGCGTATCGATGATCCAGGCCGTCGAAAGGAGTTGTCTGTCGGCGAAAGGGTTACGGCCCTGCCCTTAAATCCATGCGGAAGTTGTGAATCCTGCCGAAGCGGGCTGCTCAATATCTGTATGGAGGGGATGAAAAGACCGAATCCTGGAAACAACAGCCCCGGCGCCTATGCGGAATATATACGGGTTAGACCCGATATGGTGCGGAAACTGCCGGATTCCGTCAGTGACAAGGAGGCTGTTTTAATTGAGCCTGCCGCAGTCGCGCTGCATGCTGTTCGTCAGGCGCGCATTGGGCTCGGGGATCGTGTTCTGGTTACCGGAGGCGGCCCAATAGGGCTTTTATGTGCAACATGGGCTCGGCTCAGCAGCGCCTCGTATGTGGCGTTGACAGAAGTCGATTCATTTCGAACAGCCTTTGCCATGGAAATGGAAGGCGCGGATGAAGCTTTTGACGCATCGAATCCTGATTTGCAGCGGAAACTGAAAAAAGCTTCCGGAGGTGGATTTGATGTTGCGATTGAGACATCGGCTTCCGACGCAGGGATTCATACAGCAATGTCGGCACTCAGATTGCGCGGCAGGATGGTTTTGACCGGCATTAACTTCAGCAGCCAATCTGTCCCCACACTGCTGCATACGGTCAAAGAGCTGGAGCAGAAGGGTTCGTTTGCCTATTTTCCGGAAGAGTTTGATTGGACCATTGGCTATCTTGCCGAGAAAAGATTGCGGATTGAAAAAATGGTCACCAGAGCGATCGGTTTCGAAGAGATTCAGCAGGTGTTTGATACAATCGATGCAAAAGACGCGGATGATATTAAGATCGTCGTGCAGCCTTAAAAAGAGAGTTGTCCTGAAAAGCAGTGGGCTCTGATGTTTAACCGTGGAACGATATAGAACAGGAGGAAAGAATTCATGATATCACGAGACGAAATTATCCAGGCCGCCAGACAAAATGGATTTGAAGATGTTGGTTTTACCACGGCGGAGCCTTTTGAATCCCACCGGGAGTTTTTGAAGGAAAGGCCCGAAGAATATGGCTGGGCCGAAGCGGTGGGGCTTGATCTGATCAACGGGACAGATCCGAAAACCATTATGCCCGAAGCCAAAACAATCATTGTTTTAATGGAGGCCTATTTTCGGGAGGCTTATCCCCGGGTTATGGAAAGCCATTTTGGACGGTGTTATCTGGATGATGACCGGGTAACCCAGACCGGGCTGACCAAAAGGGTAAGAGCCTTCACAGGGATTCTTCGGGATCACGGCATCAAGACAAAGGTCCCCTTCAACCTCCCTCATCGGGTTGCCGCGGCGCGCGCTGGAATGGGAACATTTGGTAAAAACTGTCTGTTTTATTCGAACAAGGTGGTACGAAAAGGTTCATGGGTTTTGCCGATCGCCGTTGTTATTGACCATGAATTTGAGGCAGATGAGCCGACAATCGAGATGGGGTGTCCGGACTGGTGCCGGAATGCATGTATCGCGGCATGCCCCACCAGGGCGTTAAAAGGAAACGGTACGATCGATCCCCGAAAGTGCATCTCCTACCTTACCTATTTTGGAGAGGGTCTCACTCCGGTCGAACTGCGGGAGCCATTGGGACTTTATGTGTATGGGTGTGACCGGTGTCAGAATGTTTGCCCCCGGAACAGCGCCTGGCTGGCAAACGAGCTCCGTCCGAACCGGAATGCGGTTGCCAAGGAAAAGGATTTCGATCTTTCTCTTCTGATTCATATGGATACAGACTATTTTGAAAAAAAAATCTGGCCGCATATGTTTTATATGTCTTCCAACGATATATGGCGCTGGAAAATGAATGTCGCGCGGGTTATGGGAAATACCGTTGATCAGAAGTATACGGAAGACCTGATTCGTGCGTTTGAGGAAAACACGGATGAACGCGTGCTGGGAATGGTTGCATGGGCACTGGGAAAGCTGGGAGGCCGGAAGGCTGAACAGGCCCTTGAAAAATTTGAAAAAAGCAGTAATGGACTGGTGCACGAAGAGATATCAAGGGCTTTGGAGCAGCTTATCCCATAAGAATTCAATGACAGGGAGGAAAAGGATGACGAATATCAATCCGACGGAAGAACAATTGAAAGCGTTTTCGTTGCAGAAGGATGAAGGGCCGTTTGTTATGATCAACCTGCTGAAGTTTAAAAAAAAGGGAGATGAAAACAGCGAGCCTGGAGTCAACGCCTATAATCGATATATGGAGAATGTCGCCCCCCTTCTGGATGAGGCCGGAGGACGTCTTTTATGGCTGGGAGATGTGGATGATCTGTTTATCGGAGATTCTCGCGACCAGTGGGATCGGGTGATGCTGGTGGAGTACCCTTCCCGGAAAGCATTTCTGGATATGATTTCCACGCCCGAATACCTGAAAGTTCACGAAGACCGGGAGGCCGGTCTTGAAACATCGGCATTGCTTGCCGGCAAAACCATTATAAGTGGTTTGCCCTGAAGGTATATAGCCGTTGTCATAAATATGTTCCTGTTGAACAGCGATCCGGAAGCATTGTTCTACGGTCTTTGTTTCCCTTTCCGCATCGAACAATCAACATATATGGTATCGGATAAAACGTTTTATCCAGTTAACATAGCTCTCTTCCGTGCGAGAAGAATAGTGCTTCATCCGAATTACATGACAAACCTGATCAAGAAGTTATCATGGATAACCCCCTATCATCTTGACAATAAAACAATATTATGGGTATGTGGATTTCGATGGCTGCCAAATCATAATAAAGCCGATAGCATACATGTCCGTAAATGGTGTGACAAATGCCGCTGTTTAACTGACAGAACTCTTTGTTTATAAAAAATGCCAAAAATGTTTCGCAAAGCCAACAGCATTTCTTCATTTTTGCGATTTTAGCTGTTTTTGTCGAATTCAATAGTGTGTGATTTTCGATATAACGAATTGATAAACAAAAAAATGTTATCGCACCTGAGCAGAGTGATATATCGCGAATTAGCCGCACTATCCTAATCGGCCGCGTTTGAACGGTTTTTCATTTTTCAATATAGTCGAATGGTTTTATATGGATTTGAAACAATGAACAAAATGAACAGCATAATTGTTCAAGCTGTTTTTAATCACGTCTGTTCGTACAACTAATCTATGTTGGCTCATCATATAATGAACCCTACTGCCATTAAAAATAGTGCCTATCTCGCTTTTGGAATTTTTCTTAGCCACTTGTTCCATGCTGTAACCTACTGGAGCCAAGGCGGAAAATCTCTTGCGACATGGTTGACTAACTTCGCTCCCGCATCCTCAGGAACGGATTTCAATAGGTCAATCCCAGTAGCCCTTTTACTGGCAGGCTGTCTCTCGTTATTTACTATAGTGATTGGGATCTTCTTTCACCATGAACAGAATAAGCGCTCATTAGATAGCGCGATAAAATTGTGTGCGGGAGGTCTTTTTTTGCTGATTATCGCATCTCAAGCGATTACTTCAAGTGTTTTGCGTATTCTATACGAGTCAGGGTTTGCATCTGTATTTATTACAAGCATAATTGTTCAAAGGGTTTTTCTGATCCCAGCTAAAGACGCCCCTAATGACAAAGAACAATATGAGCGGCTATGGGACTTGCTGCGACTCTCCATCCCCTTAGTTCTTGGCTTTTCAGCTGTATTTGGTGGTGTTGGTGCGATAAGCTCTTTTTATGACACTCCGCAAGCATTCATCCATAGGCAGATGTATCGCCATTTGTACTTGACAATTTATTTTGCCTTGGGAATGGGGATTCTTGTAATGTGGCCAATTTTCATCCAGGTTCTAAACATGCATTGGAACTTATATGTAGGAAAAGATCAGAATGAAATAGAACAAATCAAAATGCAGGAGAAACGAACTGTGTCTAATAAAATAGAATATTGGAAAAGCTTAATATTAAGTTTTTTTAGGAGTATTTTCAATATCCAACCCTTAATGATGTTAGCAGCATTTTCGATTTGTGTTATTTTATGGCAGTTTAAGCCATTGACAGATTCTAAATTTGCAGGGCTTTTATTATCGTTGGAGGGTACAGTAATTCTTGCAGGATCAATTTCAAGTGGATCCAATACTAGCGGTTTGGGAAATACTTTTAAAGAAAACCTTTACTGGAAATTTATCAAGCCTTCGAATTATAGCACCACTGCCCGTTTCAATCCAATACGGTTTTATTTAGGATTGCTATTTCTTTTTATTGCGAGCATTATTTCTTATGTAGAATAGAGTTATATTTATTGTGATAGCTGTTTATCATTTTTCACCTTTACACCAGAGCAGGAGCCAACATTTCACTTCAGCGGACGCGAAAAGCCGCGCCGCTGAGTTCGGCGTTGGGCATGATATCAGTAGAGCTAAAATCTGAGGATTCATTTTATGGCTAAAGAAGTCTCTCGATATGTGAAGCGCGAAGTTGAGAGGGAGCTATGGGCGCGGGCCGCGGGTCGGTGCCAGTTCGATGGCTGCAATCGCCCCGTGTTCAAATCCCCGGTGACACAGGAGCAGGTGAACATATCGGAGAAAGCCCACATTTACTCTTTCTCCGAAAATGGGCCGCGGGGTTGGGGTCCCTTTGTCACGAACAGAAAACAACTCAACGAGGTGGCGAACCTGATGCTCGTCTGTCATGACTGCCACAAGACGATCGATCAGGACAAGGAAGGCGAGCGCTACTCTGCGGAACTGCTGATCAAGTGGAAGTTTGAGCACGAGAGTCGTGTCGCGATTGTTACAGGCGTAAATCCATCCAAAAAGTCTCATGTCATCTTATACGGGGCAAATATAAGTGACCAAACTTCTAAGCTACAACCCGAGGCTGCAAAAGATTCTTTGTTCCCGGACTGGTACCCTGCTGAAGAAAATCCTATACAGCTATCAATGAGCTGGGAAGGAAAGGACAGCGACCCTTCATATTGGAAGACAGAGTCCAATAATCTTAAAGCTGCCTTTAATCGCCAACTCCGACCCTTGTTAAATGGCTCTGAGTGTTCACATCTCTCTATGTTCGCTTTAGCACCAATACCATTAATGATATTATTGGGCTCATTGTTGACTGACAAGGTGCCTGTGGTGACTTATCAGTTACATAGGGAACCTTTTCAGACTTGGAAGTGGCTATCCAACCCAGAAGATTTTAAGTTTATCATCAGCCGTCCAGAATCCTTTAGTAACCCGCCTGCATTAGTTATATCCTTAAGTGATCACATCGCGCCATCGCGAATTACTACAGTGTTGGGCGAATCCGTATCCATCTGGGAACTCACGATTGAAAATCCTAACAACGACTTTTTGAAATCCAAGGAACAGCTATCCCAATTTCGGAAAATTTCGCGGAAGCTTTTTGCCGAGATCGGCAGGAGACATGGAAAGGATACGTCCTTGGCAATTTTTCCAGCGATGCCAGTTGCGTGTGCGGTTGATCTCGGCAGAGTTAGAATGCCGAAAGCTGACGGACCATGGAAAATTTATGACCAAAACAACAACTGCGGGAAATTTATACACGCTTTAAATATAGGGGGAGACGATTATGAATGATGCCGTCAAAAACCGTATCGTAAAGGAAATAGTCGATTCAATTGATATTCCCGAGTATGCCTATGAAAAAGCGGATATCAGATACAAGGACTTGGGAGAATGGTTTGGTAGGAAGGATGCACGTTGCTACGCCTTCGATCCTCACATTTATTCCCAAGGATCATTCAGATTAGGCACTGTAATTCGCCCAATAGATGATGATGGGGAATATGACTTGGATATGGGATGTCGCCTCAGAAATGGTATCACTAAGGACACTCACACGCAGCAGCAACTCAAAGCCCTCGTCGGAGCCGATCTCGAGGATTACCGAGTCGCACGGGGAATTAAAGAAAAGAAGGAGGAAAAACACCGTTGCTGGCGTTTGAAATATGCTGATAAACTGAAGTTTCACCTTGATACGGTACCATCCATACCAGAAAATACCTATCGCATTGGTGTTATTAATGAGGCAATGGTTAGTGCCGGAACACCAGCAGCATTATCTGCACTCGTTGCCAGTTTGACTGGAGCAATTACCGACAATAGACTGTGGAATTTTAAAATAATTGATGACGCTTGGCGAATAAGTAACTCAGAGGGTTTTGCTCTATGGTTCGAGTCCCGAATGAAGCTGGCAAAGGCTTTGCTGGAGAGCATCGCATTAAGGGAAAAAGTGGCTAAAGTTGAGGATCTGCCAGCATATCGATGGAAAACACCTCTTCAGCGATGTGTGCAGTTGCTGAAGCGCCACCGTGATATATTTTTCTATAACGACGAAGACAGTAAACCAGCATCAATAATTATCACAACACTTTCGGCTATGGCGTATCAAGGAGAAAACGAAATTGGCAGTGCTTTAGAGACTATCCTATTTTCAATGGGGAAGTTCATAAACTCAACCTCACCGCGAGTGCCAAACCCTGTCAACCCAGAAGAGGACTTTGCAGATAGGTGGAGTGATTCAGGATCTATCCATCTCAACCTGGAGGCGAAGTTTAGAAAATGGCTTCGCCAAGCCCAAACAGATTTTCAATCCATCTGGAAGGCACACAAACCTGAGATAATAGTAGATATCATGGAAAGAAAAGTCGGAGCGTCGCTCAATATAAAGACCATCAGCACTATAATCGGAGGCAATCAGACAGGTGGACTCTTAAAATCTGCAGCTGTTCCGGCTGGATTGTCTTTTCCTGATAAACCTCTTGTTCCGAAAAGACCAGAAAAGTTCGCCAGGATGGTTAGCAAATGATACCTTGGTTCATGAGAGATCCAGAACGGCTCAAATTAGAACGTACTGGTGTTGAAGAATTATCACGTACAGCCAAATGGCTAGTTGGCACAGAATGGAGCATAGGTGAGGATGGTCTTGGGCTTGATGCTGTGATTTGTGCCAAAGGTCATGACTATGAAGTTCGAGTTTCATTCCCTACCTTATATCCCGACGTCCCAATTATAGTGCGACCCAAAAAAATGCAGTCAAGGATTTCATCGCACCAATATGGGGATGCAGACGGCCCGCTTTGCCTAGAGTGGGGACCTGATAATTGGCATCGCGATGTTACTTCAGCCCAAATGTTGGAAAGCGCATACCGATTGTTCGAAATTGAAAACCCACTAGGGGAAGATCGGCCTGATGTGCCTATAATTGCGCCCTCCCGTCATAAATTGACAATTGGTCAAGAGTTGCGGCGGAAGTGGATTCGTTGGTTTGTAGGAAAAACACTTTATGATTATTTGGCTGGTCAACCGAGCCATTCTATTGGCACCTTTAAATTTTCGCTTCGCCAGACGGGAGAAATCTGGATATGCACAGTCCATGAGGCTATGCCTTTTGGTGGTAGCGTATGGGTGGATGACCAGATTCCTACAACATTGGCAGGGGAAAGTGAACTTAAAACTGGTATCTGGCTCAAGACGGTCTTTGATAAAAGCACTATCGGAAACCCAAAAACATTAACGGAATTACGGGTGCTTTTTCAGGGCATGGAAGGAGAGAAATTTCTTTCTACAGATGGATCGTCTCCTGTTGATGCCTTCGGTAAATCGATATCAGGGATTTTAATTTCCGATAAGGATGAGGAATTAAATCTATTTATTGTCTTCAAAGATGAAGGTGTTCTGGAGTGTTCAAGAGTCCGGCCAGGAAAAGAACCAATTGAGATTCGTTCACCCGATTGGGATGATTTAAATAATAAAAAGATCGGTATAGTAGGATTGGGTTCGGTCGGGAGCAAGATAGCAATAAGCCTTGCCAGAATGGGATGCCGAAATTTTTACCTAATTGACCATGACCTGTTATTACCGGAGAACCTCCAACGGCACGCTATGGACTGGCAAGGAGTGGTCCAACACAAGGTAGATGCGATGAAATTTGCAATCGACTTGATAGCTCCTGGGGCTAAAGTCGGCATAAGTCGTCAGCACATTACGGGCCAGGAATCTAATGCCGCAATCAATGGAGCTCTAAACCGATTGACGTCATGTGATGTGATTATTGATGCGACCGCAGATTCAAAGATTTTCAACCTTCTTGCAGCAATCACGCGGGTAACACTGCGTCCTTTGATATGGATGGAGGTTTATGGTGGTGGATTAGGGGGGATGGTAGCCCGGAGTCGCCCAAAGATTGATCCAACTCCGCAGGACATGCGAGGCGCATACTTACAATACTGTACAGATAATCCTTCACCGGATTTTAAACCAACTTCTATCAATTATGCCGTCGAGGATGA
>JAWOIJ010000030.1:0-101764 GCA_046484745.1 Desulfobacterales bacterium
ACTTGGCGTGATATCGTGTCTTTTTACAAAGCCATCAATTAGAAAACCTTCTCCGCCCCCTGCCCATTTCGCTGTTTTTCCGCTTCCTGAGTCATCAATTGCATCAGACGATTCGCATACACAATCATCATATGATACTCAGGCTTTTCAAAGTTCCCGGGTAAGCGGGCGATAATAAAGGCATCCCCTTCTTTTTGCCAGGACAAAGAAAATCCACGCCCTTCCTCGATGGGTATTTTCCGGGGCGCCCCATATTTCTTCGTTACGGCATCGATCACATCAGGAATCTCGTTTAAGGCAATCATTTTGATTAACAGGGGACATCCAGAATCATTGGCGTAGGTAAGTTCAACATAAGAAAACAAAGAACCGGTCTGTCTGGTGTTTCGAAATGTCAGCCGGGTTGCCGGATATTCTTTTCGCACCACATCATTTACGTTCAGCTTTCGATTCAAAACCGCCAGATCCGGATAGTATGCTTTCAGGAACCCCTTATACTTCAAATCCAGATCAATGGTGCTTTTTCGGTCTATGGCATCGGAGCCAAGGGCTTTGACAAGTTGATCCCGCACATCCGAATTGATCACGGTATTGACACCGATATCCATAAAATGAAACGAATCCGGCATCCGGGACACTGCAGTCGGATCGCGATCCGGTTTGTCGCATCCGACGGCTGCAATCCAACATAATATGAAAACAAAAAACCATTTCAAAAAATTTACGAAGACATGCGGCATTTTTGATTTCTCCTGAATTACGGTTTCCACCTTTTCCAAAATCCCTGCATCCTGAAAAATCTTATTTCACATTTCACGATGTTTCAAGACCATAAATTCGAATTCAGGTGTTAAATTTTGCGAAAAGAGGATGGAATGAAAGCTATCCGTTGTTGATTTTACAAGAATTAATGCATTTCCGGCATGCTTCCACACCCGGGAGACCTGATGAGCACTGCCTGATAAAGTTCTGCAGCCAGTCCTTTCCGGTTCTCGGACATTGGTGGATAAAGTCAAAAAACTGAATAAGCCGTTCCAGTGTTTTTTTATCAACAGCATGTTCCATTCGGCAGGCAGTGGATTCGGCGGCTTCTTCATCGATCTGAAGAATTTTGATAAAAAAATCTTTCAGAACCGCGTGCCGCAAACTGATCTCTCCGGCAATTTTCCTGCCTTTATCCGTCAGCGTTATGAAACTGTAAGGCGCATAATTGATAAGTTTTTTTTCCTCGAGATTTTTCAAAGCACTGGTGACAGACCCTCGCTGTACTCCTGTTTTTTCAGCTATATCTTTTGCTCGGGCAACTTTCATGGTATTTTCAAGTTCCAGTATTACTTCAAGGTAATCTTCTAAACTTTCTGAAAGTTTTTTTTCTTTTTTCATTCTTCCCCCGCGGTTTTTCCCGTGGACTTCTGGCAGTTTCGATGCCCGATAAGCATTTCATGGCCATGACAGATGTGTGTAAGCAAGACCCGCCTCGATGCGCTCATAATGCTCTTTGCGTCAATTCGAATGTCGTCCTGCTGATAAGCCGGCGCAAAGTCAGTCCGGAAATCACATGAGTTGAATCTTTTTCTTGTTCAATTACTAAGTTCTACGAGCCTAACATTATTACAATATCCAAATAAACACAATCATTTTTTTTCGTATTTGTCTGTGGAAGCTTTTCTATATTTTAAAAAACCAGACCGCCGGGCATCTTGGGAGAGCGATCAGAATAAAACAGGAAGGCCGTTTTTGCTTGTTTTCCAGCTTCCGGCGCATGGAGAGCGCATCTTCTCTTTACTTCATTTTTCTCATGAGTGTTAAAATCAAGATCGGATTTTTGAATGCCTGAGAAGGAATTATCTTAAACGTTATCGAAATATTTTTATTCCTGCAGGAGATTTCGATAACTTCCATTGATGTTATAATGGATTGAAAGTCTGAATGAACTCCGTCAAGCCTGATGATCATGACATGATCATTGAATAGGATTTCAGGTTTCCGGTATACATGGCTCTTTGCGATTCTGTCGAAAAGTTCGGTAATCATTCCGCTAAGCAAAAAATAAAAGTAATTCTCATGCTCGGCAGGTCGCCCTTCAAATCGAAAAATAAGTAGATGCTCATGATTTTCCCATACAACTTCCGGAGCCAGCATGATGTTGAAGTCGAATTTCACACCGATTGCATTGCGGGTGCCTTCAAGATACAGGGCATCATTCTCGATCTTGAAAGAAGGATTGCGGATGCCGTGTGCTTTCACAAACCCGGCGATGCTCTCGCTGTGAAACATATTATTTAACTGGTCTTCATGAAACCTGATGGTATACTCTTTGGAAATGAGTTTTCTCAGTTCGGCCAGATGCATGGTATTTTTAAAAATCTTATCGAGTATGCCCATATTCCCGTTTATCTCGATCTTTCGTTTTGATATCAACAGAAGTGACGAGATGAACGATCAGGAAGCGTTTTGTACAAATCGTTTTATGGCCCGCATATATGGTTCGATTCCGTGATAAAAGATCGTGTTGTGATCGGCACCTTTAATTTCAACCATCTCCTTTTTTGAAGAGGAACATTCTTCAAACAGTTCGATGCCATCTGAAAATGGTATAATATGATCGAATTCCGCATGAATGATCAGGATTTTTTTCTTGAAATTTCTTATTTTTTCAATATTTTTAATCACCCTGGCTTCATCTATCCCAAGTCCCGCCACATCGATTCCAAGAAGATTCATCAATGGAACACAGTGCGCAAAACCACTTTCAAGAACAAGGCCGAAGATTTCGTTCTGATAGTGTTCGGCAATTTCAAGAGCTGGTGCGCTTCCAAGTGACCGCCCCATAATCGTAATGGGCCCTGTATACCGATTTTCAACAAGCCAGTTTTGAACAAAGTTGAATATCCGGTGGCTGTCGCGCATCATGGCCGTTACCGTAGGTCTGCCACTGGATTTGCCATATCCGCGATAATCCACAGGAAAAAAATTGATATCCATTTTATTATACAACATCCCGATGTCATCGTAGTCGGAGACGATTTCTCCGTTACCATGAAAGAAGAGAATGGTCGGGGAAGACTTCCCGGCTGCATGAAATGCCGCTCCAATTTTGATATTATTGTCAACCGGGATCATGACCTCCCCGCGATTACCCGGTGTGGAAAAATTTTCGTTCTCAGACCTTGGATGAAAAAGGAAGGCAAGCACTTCCGGCCTGTCGAGCGATGCGTAATCGATATCTGGGATGTCAACCATCAACCTGTATCCTTACTGAGTAAAAGAGGTCGTTCTTCCTCACGCCGTCACAATCGGTATGCGAGGCGTACGATGGGTTCTGAATTTTATCCATCAAGGTCTCAACGGATCGCAGAATGGTTATAAATAATGATGGAGAATATGTCAACTCACCTTGAACAGCTGCTGCAACGCACGGCACCTGAATGTCTGAAAATCGCATGTAACGGAAGACGATGGAATCGGATATTGAAACAGACAATTCAGATCAATCCGGGTCAGATTGAAAACGATGTGGAGAAAAATTTTAATTTTCATTCCAAAAACAGGATTATTAAACTTGACACTTGGATTTAAATCTCTTAATTTGTGACAGTTTTATTCAGAATGATCGGTGATGGCCTGAATTGGGGAAACTGTATTCCAGAATTGTAAATGAAGGTTTTACCAAGAGTTACCGGAAGTGAAGCCTTTTTTGTTATATTTCATTCAATCGCAACCAGATTAACACCAAATCAATCGAAAAGGTAGGTTTTATTATGATCAATAAAATTCTAATCGTAGATGATTCGCCTGTTGCACGCAGAATGCTCAAAACCTGTATCCCGAAAGACAAGGGGTATGAAATTTTTGAAGCTTCCAACGGACAGGACGGTATTGAAAAATATAAAGAGCTTCACCCTGATATCGTGTTTATGGATCTTACAATGCCTGTAATGGACGGCTACAAGGCCACGGCCAAAATTAAAGAAATTGATAAAAATGCCATTATAATTGTAACAACTGCGGACATTCAGCCAAAATCCATTGCCAGCGTTATGGAACTTGGCGCTTTTACCCTTCTTAAAAAACCTGCAAAAGCATCATCCATTCAGGAAGCCATTACCAAGGTAGAGCTAAAAATAAACCAGCTTCAGGAGAAATGACAATGAGTCAAGAGGCCGAGACTGATTTTTCTGAAGAAGAGAAGGACATCCTTCAGGAAATTATGAACATTGCCTTTGGTAATGCAACGGCCGACCTTGCCGAAGTGATTGATATATATGTAATGCTGAGTGTCCCGAATATTATGATCTTTGGTATCGGCGCCCTGCCTGAATACCTCAAAAAAGTCATCCGTGAAGACAGTGAAAACAGCATTGTCGAACAAAAATTCTGGGGAAACTTCAAGGGATCAGGACTACTGGTTTTCCCAAGCGGCAGCGGACAAGATATACTTGCATTTCTCGATAATAAGGAATCCAGGGATTATGATGACTCGGCATCAGCCACCCTGGAGAGGGGCGGATTGCTCGAAATCGGAAACATATTGATTGGTGCCTGTGTCGGGAAAGTATCGGAGTTGCTGAACACCTTTGTAACCTATTCACCGCCTCAAGTGCTTCAAGGTGAAAAAAACGAACTCAACAGTCTCATAGAGCATTTTGATCCCCAGCAGAAAGCCATTGTAATGAAAACCGTTTTCACCTTTAAGGAAAAAGATATCAACGGTTTCCTCTTGATTCTGACAAATCATGAGTCAATTGACTGGCTGCGAAAATCTCTTAATGATTTTATGGATTCTTACGAATGATTTTTTCCCAGATTTTTGATATGCTGGATGTAGGCATCGTTATCCTGGATCGAGATCTACATGTTTTTAAATGGAACCGCTGGATGACGATACACAGCAAAATCAACCCGGAAGAGATTATCGGAAAATCGCTTTTTGATTTTTTCCCTGATCTGAACACTCCCTGGTTTTTACGTAATTGCAAATCTGTTTTTACGTTCGGGAACTTTGCTTTTTTTTCTCAAAAACTGCATAAATATTGTTTTCCGTTTAAAGCCTACAACACATTGGGATCCAACTTCGATTACATGCAGCAATGCTGCACCGTTGGTCCGTTGCGTGATGAAAAGTGTCAAATACAGCATATTTATATCACCGTTCAGGATGTCACGGATATAGCCGCCTATGAAACAAAATTAATCACCATGAACACCAAAGACGGCTTAACCGGTATATTTAATCGAAGACATTTTGAAGCAAAACTGGCAGAAGAATTTGACAGACATATCCGCTATAACCGGCCTCTCAGCCTGATCATGATTGATATTGATCATTTTAAAAAAACGAATGACTTACATGGTCACCAGGCTGGCGACTTTATTCTGAAAAAACTGGCAGCTCTCATTGATAACAGAATCAGGACAATCGATATTGCATCTCGTTATGGCGGCGAGGAGTTTTGTTGCCTTCTTCCTGAAACAACGATTGATTCCGCCATGGCACTTGCGGAATTTTTGCGCATCGGCGTCGAAACCGAGATTTTCCAATTCAAGGATAAACGGTTGCGGATCACCATCAGCCAGGGTGTTTCCGAGATAACCGGCGATGTTGATTCGGCTGAAGCGCTTTTAAAACTTGCGGATGATGCCCTGTATGAATCAAAAAGAAAGGGAAGAAACCGAATTGTAAGGATGCAGGAAAAAAAACAGGACGCTTAGTTCTCAGCCAACGACACGGCAGACAGCATCGCTATTGCCATTCAACCGGAACCCTTACGGTGTTGCCCGCCTTGTTTGTAAACAGCAGATAGCCCTTTTCCCTTCCGAATAAAAACAGATCCCGGGTGATCTGGACATCTATTTTGCAATATTCTATAATTTTTCGGATCTCTCCTCTTTTCCACCATTCAAGAGCCTGCAGCCCGTCAGCGCTCTTTTGGATGCCGAGGGTCGCATGGGCCAGATGATTAAGAGACAACCGGTATCCCAGACGTTCATGAACCTTTTCAAGGATATCCAGGGTGTTCAGCCTGCTGAAATCAAAGTCGGAATATCCGCTTAACACAAGATAATCGAACCGCCTGATGTTGAATCCGATTACAAGATCCAGTTTACATAAATGCTGAATCAGCTCCGGAATCCGGTCATCCATAAATTCAAGGTAGTCATCGCATTCCGAGTCATACAGAACCACACAGCTGATTCCCATTTTATCTGCTTTATGCCAGCCGCCTACTTCCTGAGCCGAATATTTCGTTTCAATATCAAAAACACCAAAACGGATTCTCTTTTTTTCCTTTTTAGAAGGTAAAACGCGTTTCTTTTCCCTTTGGATACGAGAGGGCTTCTCATGGATTACCGTTGACCTGCCGGACCTGAGCCGATTTAATATGTAATATGCAGAAGTTTTATCAATCGGCCGATTACCGGATCCGCATTTTGGTGAATGGACACAAGAGGGACATCCGGAATCACACGGGCATGTTTGTATAATTTTCAGTGTGCGTTCAAGCAGGTCATCTGCCCGCTGATATGCAAGCATACTCAACCCGGCACCTCCCGGGATACCATCATAAATAAATACAGCCGCTTGATTTGTCTGAGGGTGAAGCGGGATCGATATGCCACCCAGATCGTTCCGGTCTGCCATCACAAAAAAGGGAACCACACCGATCATCGCGTGTTCGATTGCATGAATCCCGCCCATAAAATGAAGATATCGCGATATCACATCTTCCTGAATCCGGTCCGGAATCGTCATCCAGAAGCCTTCTGTTTCAAAAATCTGCGGAGGCAAATCCAGAGGAATCACATTCAATCTCTTGCGGGAGTGAATGTGCCATTTTTCGTAACCCGTTACCTGATCCGTTACCTTGAGGCGTCCCTGAAAGACCTTTGTACCCCAAACTGATTTCTCTCCGGTGATTTCGAGAATTTCGGTGTTTTTATTTCCCCGGACTCTTGTATAATAATTCGGGTTAATGGATGACACCTCAATCGTCATTTCAGGAAGATTCAGCTGCTTCACCAGAAAGGTGTAACCCCGGTGCAGATATATGGCTCCTGGATGGGTCTCTTTAAAAGCTCTGAAGCCATCGATCTCCCCTTTGTTTTCTCCGGTTTCACTGCATATGATGTTGAAGCGGCTGCCGGTTCCCCTTAAATCCACATGTCTATGCGGTATTTTAAGGCGGGAAAAAAACAGGTTACCATCGCCGCTTCTTAAAAGATCTCCCTGTAATTCCAGGGAAAGAACTGCTTTTTTGACCGATTGATCCTGCAGGAAAGGTTCATCGATTTTCAACGGGATCTCTGAAGCGGCACATGTCAGATGTTTTTTCAGAATCTCTAAATTATATGGATTAATTACGGCAGCTTCCGGTTCCTTGGCCATAAACTCCCGGGGATTCCGGATAAAATACTGATCCAGGGCATCTTCACCCGCGATCAGAACAAGGGCGGATTCCTGACCGGAACGTCCCACCCTGCCCCCTCTCTGCCAGGTGGCCATGATCGAACCGGGATATCCGACAAGGATGCAGAGATCCAGGTCACCGATATCGATACCCAGTTCCAGGGCGCTGGTGGATATAACAGCCAGCAACTCCCCACTGGAAAGTCTGGCTTCAATTTCACGCCGTTCTTCAGGAAGAAACCCCGCGCGATATGCGCTGATTTTGTCTCTGAAACGCCCTGAACGGCTTCCCGCCCAAATCGCGATCAGCTCTGTCAGTTTACGGGATTGGGTGTATACGATCGTTCGAAGCCCTCTGTGCAAAGCTGCTTTCAGAAGAAGGATCGCACTCTGAGCCGGTCCGATCTCCGGATCCAGCAAGACAATATGCCGGTTTCCCTGCGGCGCACCGTTATCTTCGATGACATCGACCGGTAAACCGGTGAGTTGACCGGCAAGTTCGGAAGGATTGGCGATGGTTGCGGAACTGAATATAAAAGTGGGCTTTGAGCCGTAATGGCTGCATACTCTTGAAAGGCGTCTGAAAACCTGCGCCATGTGTGAACCCATAATGCCCCGATATGTATGGACTTCGTCAATAACAACCACCTGAAGTCCGGATAAAAATTCTTTCCATGTTTCATGATGAGGTAAAATGGCAAGATGCACCATCTCGGGGTTGGAGAACAGGACATTGGGGGGCGAGAGCCTGATTTTTTTCCGGTTCCAGGAAGAGGTGTCTCCATCATAAATTGCGGCAGTCGGGCTTTTCTCCTTGAAATATGCGGCAATCTCCCTGAAATTTTTGAGCTGATCCTGGGCAAGCGCTTTTAATGGAAAGATATAAAGCGCTCTTGCGTTTTGATCTTTACCAATTTTTTCAATAACCGGAAGGTTGTAAATGAATGTTTTACCGCTTGCAGTAGGCGTTGCAACAACCGTATGGCAACCAGCGCGGATCTTGTCAATCGCCTCAGCCTGGTGGGAATAGAGCCTTTCAATCCCTCTGGTTTGAAGCATGTTAATCAACTCTCGAGGCAGCGGTGATTCCGTAAACCTACAATGCCCGGATCTTCCCTGCAGAAACGTGTGAAAAGCGACCTGATGCTTCATGCTTTTTGAGACAAGCAGAGACGCTATATATTCTTTTATTTTCCCATTTGTACTCATCAGGCAGAACCCGATTGCGGACATTGATGTTCAATCAGATAATTCATAAAAATGCTTTCCTGATGCTGGCGCCAAAGTTGTTTACGGACGTTATATACAATCATTTCGATTCCGGTCAACTTTTGATTTCGCCCATTTATGTTAATGGATTCCATTTTTAACAATTTGAAAACAATGGTTGAAAATTTTAAAAATAACAGGTAAGAGTTTTAATTTTTACTCATCTATGGAGGGGAATGGAATGTGCAGAAACGGTATTGCAATTTTATGCCTGCTTGCAGCGATTATATTGAGCAACCCTTTTGCCAATGCCGAGCAGGAAAATGAAACAGCGAAATATAAAGGATCAGATGACCCACTTTGTATTCCAATGGGGAATTTTAAAATCGCACCCCCGGAATCCGTCGATCAGTTAAGAGCTTCAGTCGACTTTCCACATTCAAAACACTTTCGTTACAACTGCACAAAATGCCACCACAAATGGGATGGAGCCGGTAAAATTCAGACATGCACAACCTCGGGCTGCCATGATCAGGTTACCATACCCCCAAAACCTTTAAAAAACGGCGTGTATACAGCTGAAGCGATAAAATATTATAAATATGCCTATCATAATCAATGCAGAGACTGCCACAGGGCGCTGAAAACGCAGATAACGGAACGTACAATGTCAACCCGTGAAACGAAAACAGATTTACCCAAATCCGTACCCACGGGTTGCATCGAGTGTCACCCGAAAGATTGATTTTTAATACACGAGGTCATTCCAAAACGTTCTGTTTTAAACGCTTCACATATTTTGGGCCCCGGAAGCTCATCAACCGAATGGCCGCACCGCGAGCAAAAATGATTATGACGAATCGTACAAAAAGGAGGAGATAAATGCGCGGTGCCTTTATCATCATTACACTGATCGCACTGTTAATCGTCGGAATTCTGGTTATCCAGGAGATGCAGACGGAATCTGCAGATGGTTTGAATAAAAAGGAAGTGATTGAGAAAGCGGAGAAAACGGTACAAGAGGCCGAGAAATCAATGGACAAAGTCAAAGACTTGACAAAAAAAGCGATTGATTATTGATTTTTTTAAATAAATTATAATAATATAAAATAGTTATATCGCTTGCCGCAATTTCTTCTACAATCTCAGCAAGGTTTTTGATTCAGTGTTTTACAGAACTGAACGCCGATTCCATAGCGAGAAGGATCATCCAGCTCTTTGCACCACTTGACCTTCCCGTTGAAAATTTTATACGCTTCCGGGCTGTATTCAGAATCCGGAGAATTGTTAAGCAGCTTGATGCAAACAGCGAAACCGGGATTCAGCGCTTTATCTGCCTCAAAACAGATACCATCCACACAGTAGTTAATCATCGTCGCTGAATTATACTCCCCTTTTTTATCCTCGGAATACATCATGCGCTTCTGATAGTAGCTGCGAGCGTAATTACGATTTGCCAATACATTCATTTTATACCTCCTTATTATTGAATTGCCGCAGGGTATATATGGCCACACACCCAATAAAAAGGTATCGTCGAAATAGTAAACTGAATTGTTCAAATGCAGGATAGCGTTTATGCCAACCGCGCATATCGTCTGATGAGGCGCCTGAAACAAATTGTGCTGTGATTGCGGAGCGTTCTGCTGTAAAGGCCGCTACTGATAGGCAATTTTAATTCATGACGTCTTTCAAGTCAACAGAAAAAGTTTGATTAGGGCATCGTTGACAAGCTTGCACGCCACGTGAAAATCAAATAGATTTTCAGGGAATTTTAAGAAAATGCAAATGAAACGGTTGGTTCTCCTGTTTTCAAAACGGCCATAAACAGCATCCTCCGGCATCTTTTAATTTTTTTCTGCATTCCGCCAGTTGCGATGCATAAATGCCGGCTTTATGCTTTACACGAAGCGCTGTCTTTTTTAAATACCCTTTGTTGCTGTATGTCTTCCGCAAAAAACCCCCCTGCCCTTCATGATAGGCAAGATAAAGGCCATACGTGTCCGTGACGGATATGTTACACCTCTTGTGGCTTCTGTGGCAGTACCATCCTATAAAATCAATTGAATCACCGAAATCATCGCGATCCGCGCCTCGGTTTTCAGTTTCTCGCTGATACATCTTCCATGTGCTGTCAAGCGCCTGCGCGTAACCGTAGGCACTAGAAGGTCTGCTTCCCGGAAAAATAAAAAGGCAGGTCGTACGAGGGGGGCGGGCATCTGCAACGTACTTTGACTCCTGATGCATAATCGCCATTAAAACGGATATGGGTATTCCCCATTTTCTGGACGCGTTATCCGCATCCAGATACCATTGCCTGTTTTTAAAAAATATTTTACAAAGGTTGTCCTGATCTTTTGGTGCCACTTCCCTTCCGGCACACCCTTCATACAACAAAAAGAAAGCGCTCAGAATGGACAGAACTAAAACTGTAAAAAAAGGATCCGATTCTGAAAGATTCATGACACTTATTTTTTTCAGGTATTGCCGCCGCTATCCACCGGCAGATATACGGTAAAATCCGTCCCCTTATCCGCTTTGCTTTTTACAACAATATATCCTTCCAGCGCATTTACAATGCTCTGGACAAGCGCAAGGCCCATTCCATATCCCGGTTCGGTATGGGTGGTTGTGAAATATGGATCAAAAATTCTTTCTCTGATCTCTTTGGCAATACCTTTGCCGGTATCGGATACCATCAATTTTATAAACGAGTCCTTTGCGCTGTCATCACGGAGTCTGTCATTTTCATCATCACCCCTGACCGATGTAAGACTGATTTTTAAAGTTCCGCCTTTCTCGAGCATTGCATTGCAGGCATTGGTGCAGAGATTGATGACAATCTGTTGAATCTGGGTGGGATTGGCATTGACCGTCTCGGTATCCACTGCGATGTATTCTTTCATATCGATTTGCGCAGGCAACGATTTTTTAAAACGGTTCAATGTGTCTTTTATAAAAACTGAAATTTGAAGTTTTTTACGCTCCTGCTCCTTCTGCCTGCTGAAGATTTGAAGGTCTTCCACCAGGTCGTTTCCCCTCTCAACAGCCTGCAACGCACGTTTTAAATTTTTATGAATTGAAGAGTTTTTCGGGCTGTCCAGCATGGCCATTTCGACATACCCCATAATGGTTGCGAGTATTTCGTTAAAATCCTGTGCGATACCGGATGCCAGCGTGATCAGCGCAAGCATTTTTTTTTCGCTTGCCGCATTACTTTTATTTCTTCTTTTTGTCACAGATTTTTTTTGTTTTTTAGCGGTGATTTTTCCGGATGCAGCATTACGTTTATTTTCTTTCATTACCCTATCCTCCGGATTGAATGGTGATGTATCAGGTAAGATTTTAATTAAGCTGAAATATCCTTAAACCGATTTCTGAAAAAAATAGCATGCCGGCAGGATATTGCATCTATATCTCAGCCGGATTTTTTATTCAAGCAGTACCGTCTCAATCCCCGATTACTTTGACAAGCACCCTCTTTCGCCTTTTACCATCAAACTCGCCGTAGAAAATTTGTTCCCATGTGCCAAAATCAAGCTTTCCATCCGTGACGGCAACAACAACCTCCCGCCCCATGATCTGGCGTTTCATGTGAGCATCGGCGTTATCCTCACCCACATTATGTCTGTAGTGTGACACCGGTTCATGCGGCGCCAGTTTTTCCAGCCAGACATCATAGTCGTGATGAAGACCGGCTTCATCGTCATTGATAAAGACCGACGCGGTAATATGCATTGCATTTACGAGAATAATGCCCTCCTTGATTCCGCTCTCTCTCAGGCACTCCGCAACATCCGGCGTGATATTAACAAACGCTCGCCTCGCAGGTATTTCATACCAGAGTTCTTTCCGATAGCTCTTCATGTTCGTTTCCTTTTCGTCCGATATCTCCTGTTCTCTTTGGGTCTTGAACCTGTACCGTAATTTTTCCTAAAATGCAAAGAAAACATAAACGCACAACCATTGTTTATCATTGGATTTGTCGATTTTTTTTACAAGGATTTACCTTGACACAAGATGAATCTCAGACTAAATTGAATCGTTTACATAAACGATATCATTCAGATATTTTCATGTCATATTTTCGAAAAAAATACAGGTAAATCAGTTCCGGTCTATCGTACGATCGGTTTGCGGCTTGCATTTAAGGGGGTTGGAATCATGAAAAAAGCGATTCTATTGCTGTCAGGACTGGTGATTATCATTTTTGCCTCCGGTACCGCCCATTCAAACGAAAAAGTTATCGAAACAGAAGGAGTCAGTTTCAGCTCAAAACAAAATGCGATCCGACAAGCTCAGCGAGCAGCAGTTGAGCAGGGAGTCGGGGTTTTTGTTCAATCCGAGACCGAAACCGCGAATTACGTTCTTCAAAAAGACAAAATCCTTGCGAGAAGTGAAGGATATGTGACCAGCTATAAAATTTTAAAGGAAGAAAAAAAAGACGACAGACATACTGTCAAAATCAAGGCAACCGTATCGCTGGATAAAATCAAGGATGACCTCATTGCCATGAAGATTCTCCTCGAAAGCATGGAACGTCCGAAACTCATGGTTCTCGTTGAAGAAGATTACATTGACATGAAAAAACCCGGAATGCGAATTGCGGAGGCGGAACTCAATTCACTTCTTGCAGCCAAAGGTTTTGAACTGGTGGATAAAGCTCAGGTGGAAAAAGTCAAAGAGCAGAACAAGGCCAGGCAGGCGCTGGCAGGCAATGTATCCGCGGCATCCAGCCTGGGATTGTCATTCGGAGCCCAATATGTAATCATTGGCAAAGCAGTTGTCCAGGATGTTGGTGAAGCCTTTGCCGGAACAGGTTTGAAATCAATCCAGACCAGCCTGCAATTGAAGGTGATACAGAGTCAAAGCGGACTGCTTTTAGGGTCTGTCGTTAAAAACGGTGTTGCCGCACACATCAGCCCCCTTACCGGAGCGACCAAATCACTTAAAAACTCGGTTCAAAAAGCAGCGGACGAATATCTTGTAGATGCCATCACAAATTCTTTTCAGGGCTATCTGAACAACGGAGTACCCCTGAAACTGCATATAACCGGTGTAAAAACATTTAAGGATTATAAACGAACTACTTCGGAAATCCAATCAATCGAATCGGTTGTATCCAGTAAGCAGGAAGGCTGGAATAAAACCGGTGGCTTATTGGTGCTGGACCTTCGGTATAAAGGAACCAGCGAGGAGCTTGCCGAAAAACTGGACGGAAGAAGGCTCGGTAAAAATAGTCTTGAAGTCGTGGATTTTGCTCCAGACCGTGTTGACTGCTCTTTTCATTAAATGCCACAGGACGCAAACCATCCGACAAAGAGTGTTGTCTTCAGGATCACAAAGTCGAATTTCTGAAATGGCTTCCAGTCGACTCGCATTATAAAAAACGCCTGCACAAAAATTTTATCCAAGCCCGGGTCCGGCATGCGATACAGTCGCTATTCCTTTGGTTTCAGATGTTCGGGAACGATAACCATATTAATCAGTAAAGGTTTCAGGAAAGACCACCGGATACCGATTTTATAATTTTCTTCAAGATCCCGTATGGCATCCCAACAGTTATGACACGGAGTAATCACCAATTTTGCTCCGGTAGCCAGAATCTGGTCACGCTTGACCAGTTGTCCGGTATTTCTCTGCTCACGATATCGGCCGATGCCGTTTAAGCCGCCGCCGCCGCCGCAGCAAAAATTATGCTCTCCACACGGCTTCATCTCTCTAAAGTCTTCGGCAATGGCTTTCATGATTTCCCGTGTACATTCGCGTAATCCCGCATTCCGGATATAATTGCAGGAATCTTGATAGGTTACCGGTTCCTTTATCTTTTTTTCCGGATCAATCTTCAATTTGCCGGTCCTCAACGCTTCCGCCACCCATTCTACATAGTGAAGGGTTTCGACAGGTGTCTTTCCCGATTTCCGACCGGCCCAGTATGGCCCCTCAATTACCGTAGCACGATAGGCATGACCGCATTCCGTAACAACCATTCTCTTGGGTTTGAGTCTGTCAATTGCCTGGTATACGGATTCAACCTGAAGTCGACTCCCTTCCCAGTCACCGGCAAACATGGCAAGACTTGTTTCTTCCCATCCTTCACTGGGAACGGTCCAGTTCTCTCCGGCAATATGAAAAAGTATGGCCGCATCCCCGAGATCCTCTGGATAATGCTTGGGCTCACGGGCATTCACGGTATAAATAATATCTGCATTTTCCTTGTCGATTGGAATTTCAAGATTCGGCCAGTCATCCTCATTTTCTTCAGCCATCCATTCGAGAGTATCGATCCAGTCTTCCGTGGTAATATCCATCTGAGCCCTGTAAATTCGATGCATTCCAGATCCGATTTTCATTTCCCATGGGACAAATCCCTGAGAAAAACAGAGCCCTCTCAAATAGCTGAACATGACCCCCATATCAATTCCAAGAGGACAGTACATCCCGCATCGATTACAGCATGTACACTTTCCCCATGCTGTATCCATGACATAGCGCATGAATTGGTTATCCACATCCCCCTTTCGTTTCACGATCTCCCCAAGGGTCGACTGTATTTTATAGGATGGAACCTGTTTCGGATCTCTATGATTTGACAGATAAAAAAAACAGCTGTCCGCGCACAATCCGCAATGGGAACATATTTCAAGCCAGGTGCGCAACCGTGATTTCAGCGTTTTTTGAATATTCGCCCATAAAGCGTCCCGGTCAATCTCCAGTTTTTCCATTTCCTGATAATAAACAGTTCCCCTTGTGTCTGCCAGAAGCGCCTGTAGCTGCTCTTTGGTATCAACGGGCTTTTTATTGCAGAGGGTTCCTTCGGCCATATCAATTTCCTTGAAACATATAAGTTAGCATATAGAAACAAAAAAAAATTAAATCGTCCATGAAACGATGTTTATATAAAATTCCCGGCTTTCGAAGCGTCTGGTATCAAACCCCATGCCAGGCGAATGGTGGTGGTTTATTACCACACAATACCGCTCCCTTTCATGCCGCCACGCTTGATTCCGTAATCCATGCCGATCTGAGCTCTTGACATAAAAAAAAGTACCACATGGGAAAGCCGGGTAAAGGGTATGGCAATCAACAAAACCTCGCCGCTCAGGATGTGGACAATAAGCCAGAAATTATAGTCGAAAAGCTGCATACGAGCCACAAAACCGGTTATAAAAGGCGCGACCGTAATCACAAGCAGCAAAATATCGTTTGCGGTTGTAAGAACACGAACCTCAGGAAGCGCAATCCGCCGCAGAAGAATCAGCAGTGCGGATACCAGAACCGCAATTGTCATGATATCCGCAATTTTTTCCGGCAAGGTGATCAAGCTGATCCCCCACCGCTCCTGCAGAAGGATATTATGACCCATCAAAAACAGAGGCGTCACCAGCAATCCAATATGAAAAGTAAAAATCACCGTTGTATAACCGGGTTTAATACGCCAGCTTCTGGATCCAAAAGGAATAATCCAGAACAGAATTGATTTGATCGCCCCTTTAATACCGTAAGATGTATTAACGGTATAGGTTACTCTGTCCAGTTTCCAGTCCAGGCCGAATATGTAGCAGACCACTCGGATGAATATCCCGGTAAAAAAAATTAAAAACGACAACCATGCCAGCGGACCGGTTACAATTTCGTACATGTCCTTCTCCTGACTATCTTGTGTTTAAAGAAAAATCGGCTTAAACTAGTCATCTTCATCCCTTGCTGTCAGAAAAACCCAAAACCCCAGTATCCCCAGCAGGGATAAAAGCATCAGGATATATGTAATGCTCTCGGAATAAAGCAAAAAATCATGAAGCGTATAAAAAGGTTCTCCCATCTGGACACCTCTTTCTGCCGGCAAAGGTTAACCGGGCATCGGTTTCAAGGTTTGAGCCGACATTCATGATGATTGATCATCGGTATTCTTGAAATCAGGATGCTCATAAAGAACTGGCATTCTGTTTACAATGAACCTGTAAAAAAGAATCAAAAGCGTGACAATAAAAACCGAAATTCCGATCTCCATCCAGTGCGGAACATATCGTTCATGAAGCGGCAAATGCCAGTTAAATGCAATGACAGATACATTTAGCCGGTTCAAAATGATCCCAAATACCGTCCAGGCGGCTGTAAATCGAATCAGTTTTAAATTTTTATCTCTCACTCCCACTGCATAGAGAAAACACGGAAAAGCGACAAAACCGATAAGTTCTACCAGGAACCAGACTCCATAAGGAGTTATCAACAGGTCCCAGTGATTATCCGCCGAAATACCGATCAGTTTGATTGTAAAATATCCGGCAAGAACAAATGAAGCTGCCTTTCCAAAGCCTATGGTCAACGGATCGCTTTCGGCGAGATGTGTTGCGTCCATTTTTTCATGGAATGTGCGATGAGAAAGCATGCCTTCAAACATAACCATTGAAAGCCCGGCAATAATACTTGAAATAAAAAAGAAAACCGGCAGGTAGGACGAATACCACAGTGGATGCAGCTTCGAGGGCGCAATGAGAAAAAGTGCTCCCAGTGACGACTGATGAAGCGTTGAAAGTACAACACCAAAAATAGTCAATACCATTGTCAGTTTTACTACCAGATTCCGGGTTTTTTTAAATCCAAGCCACTCCAGAGGAGCCGGCGTGAATTCAAGAAAAAGCACCGTAAGATAAAGGGCAACGCAGAGACCGACCTCGAACAGAAGGGATGTGGTTCCCCACCCTACGATAAACGGATAAGGCAGCCGCCAGGGTCGCCCGACATCATAGTGAAGCGCGACAACAACAAATAAATAGCCCAAAAAACCGGTCAGGACGGCAGGACGGACAGCCGAATGGTATTTTTTCATTCCAAATATATAGACGGCTGCTGAAGTAACATATCCTCCCGCTGCGAGCGCTACGCCTACCAGAAGGTCAAAACCGATCCAAATCCCCCATGGATTGTTATCGGTAAGATTGGTTGTGGCCCCCAACCCATGGGTAAATCGAATCGCGGTGATAATGAGCCCGATCAGAATGATAATGCCGGCAATAACGTTAAATGGAGTCAATGAATATTTTTCGACCGTTGTGTTTTCTCCGGACATCAGGAGTCCTCCTCGGGTTGGGTCTTGTCTGCTTCAGGTTGAGATTTGGCGGATTTCTGTTCGGGGTCTTTGACTTGAACGGATTGATCCCTGGCTGCTTCTTCAACCGCCATCTTGACGGCCTTTTCTTTTTCGGTTTCCGCATGTTCCAACGCTTGTTCCTTTTCAACCCTCGCTTTATCCAAGGCTGCGGATAGCTTTTTTGCAGCTTCACTGTTTGCTTTTTCAACTGCGGCAATGACAGCTGTTTCTTTTTCTTTTGCTGTAATTTTTTCTTTCCTTTTTGTCATCGCATATATTCCGGTCAAGAACACCGGCCAGAGTCCGACAACGATCGGCACAACACTCAGCGCACCGGACGTCAGCTCAGGAGCGGATTTCATGCCCAGGTCTTCACGCATGCCGATTTTGTGGAAAGGAACGCCGGAAAGATAAAGCCAGCTTGTGCCGCCCATTTCATGTTCCCCGTAGATATGATCCACATAGCGGTCAGGGTGTTTTCGAATACGCTCTCTTGCGATTTCTACCAGATCGGTTCGTTTACCAAAAGTCAGGGCCTCCGTGGGGCAAACCGATACACAACCTGGAAGTTGCTGTTTTTCAAGCCTTGGAGCGCACATGTTGCATTTCATCACCCGCGGTGTGAACGGTTCATCATACTCATATGCCGGTATGTCGAAAGGACAGGCAATCATACAGTAGCGGCAGCCGACGCACACATCCGGATCATAAACAACCGGGCCGGAAGGAATTTTTTTGAAAGCTCTGACAAAACAAACAGATGCGCAGGCCGGCTCCAGACAGTGATTGCACTGAATTTTTAGAAACACCGGTTTTTTTAAGTCCGGAAAATGATCATACCGGTTAACAACGGTATAGGACGTTGCGGTAGTCCTTCTTTCCTCATCAAGGACGGATATATCATTAAAAGGCTTATCCGGTTTTGCCAATTCATTAACTTTATTGCAGGATTCCTCGCAGGATCGGCACCCCACACACCTTGTAATGTCATGCAGAACGCCAAAACTGTCCGGAAAACCTTTAAAATGAATGTCGGATGCAGCAGTGGCAGACTTACACGGTGTGATACCGACCGCTGCGGCACCTGCTCCCATCCAGCCCAAAAACTTTCTTCGCGTTATGCCCATATTGTACCTCGAATCAGATGTAAAGAAATCCGATCTTCTGCTTCCGGCTTCCAGAATACAGGATCATATTTTTTTTTCTTCATGACAGTCCGTACAACCGCCAAGTCCTTCAATTTCCATGTTCTGGTGACACTCCATGCACTGGATGTGATAGGCCCCCTTCAAGCCGGGTCTGAACTTGTCTTTGTCGTCAAACGGTTTGCCATGGCAACTGCCGCATTTCGGAGGTTTCAGAGATACCGGGCTGTTATGATGGCATCCCTTGCAAATGGTCCCCTTTTCACGATGAAAAAATGCAGCCAGGTTGTTGTTTTTAATTTTCTCCATCAAAGAAAAAACAATTTTTCGGTGAGGCATCTCAAACGCTTTATAGGTATCCGACTGTTTGTTCAAAACAATTTTTTCCGGTATATCCTCTCTGGAAACCGTTTCTCTTATGGATGAACGCTCTGAAAGAATTTTCAGTGCAATGGTTTGACCCGCTTCAGATGCAACGGCATCTTGATCTTCACGGATGAGTTCGCGGTGACATTGTTGACAAGACTGATCATCCTGTCTTCGTGATTTTTCAAGAAAGCCGTGACAGCCCCGGCACTCCTTTACCTCCTGGCGCGTAACATGGCAGCCCATACAGCTTCGATTGCTGTCCGGTTGATGCATTGCCTGAAAAAGTTTGACCCAGTCACCTTCTTCCTTGCCTTTCAGGATGTGGCAGGAGTTGCAGGTGGATAAATTTTTATGGTGGCAATCAATACACCTGTCACTATATTTTTCATGCGCTTTATGGTCGAACGGCACCCTGTCCATCCGACCGCTCTCTTTGACATCTTCGTTTTTGACAAATACCGCATCAGGCTGATTTCGGTCTATTCGCGGAACTTCAACAACTCTTTCAATTTTTTTCTGGTATTTCAAATCATGACAGCCCCGGCATGTTACCGGCCCTGATTTTTTATTTCTTTGTACGGTCTTTTGATGACAATCAATACAGGACAGGTGAGATACACTGGACATTGCCTCTCTATTCTCATGCGCCCGGCTTAAATGACAGTATCGACAAGAGCCTTCATTCCCCTTTTTATAAAATAACTTTTTTGTTGTCGCATTGTATTCGTGATGACACTTTTCGCATTTGTTGTCCTGTGCCATCGAATGCCGATAATGGAGAGACTTGTCGAACTGCATCGGCTGTCGGGATGAGTTTATCGGTTGTTTTGTGTGACAACCGCCGCATTCTACAGGCCCTGTTTCAAAACGAAGCTTCTCTGTTGCCTTATGGCACCCGATACATTCTTCATGATAAAGGTTCATCAGGTCTTTTTTGCCGATATCTTCTCCAATGTGTTTAAATTGAAGAACCATACGATTTTCGGAGGTTAAATGGCAGGCTGAACAATCCTTTGCCTGTTTCTCCAATGCGGTTGTATGCCGATCATGCAGAAAAGTAACCGGAGGGCGTTCAAGGTCGCCAAAACGCGCCATTGACTCAATCCGAATCAGATCAGCCCTGCCGGACTCCGGAGGCTCTGAAAATTTTTCGATCCCGTAAACGTGAATTCCGGTTATTAAAGAGAGTATCGCGATTCCGAAAAATAAAATGGTTCGCGATGATTTTCCATTCTTCATATGCTGTCCCTTGTTAACGCAAATGACTTTTGAACTTGATTCGTTAAACCCGCTGTATCGATTTTAATTTTTCAGAAGTCTTTCTTGACCATGTCAGTCAAGATAAACTTCATATTTAATCAAGAAAACCTTCACTGTCAATCCCCTTTTGACGCTTTTGAAAAGAGGTTATAAGGGAAAACACTCAAGCTTCTCGGTCCTTTTGATTTTTTTTTTAATATGCTAAAATACCCTAAAAAGAAGGAAACAATTTAAAACCGTTCAACCGATTCAAGGATTGAATACATAACTGGTTGATAAAGAATCGTTTTACAATTCTCTCTGGTGGAAACGTACTTGTCGATTACTGATAAACAACTTAAAACACTTATATTTCATCTTCCGAAAACGATCTGTTCGGACCGACCCCGAATTGTTCGCAAAATCAGCCGGATTCGCTCAAAAGCGAACCAGATGAGCGAAGAAGAAATTCAGAAACAGATTACGGAACTAGAATCAATCATCGCGCGTTCAAAGATCATTGTGAATAACAGGAGGCGCAGTGTACCGAGAATTTCGTATAACCGCTCCCTTCCAATAACAAAATACAAAGACGAAATCATTCGGTCAATCAAACAGCATCAGATTTTAATCATATCCGGTGAGACCGGCTCGGGGAAAACAACTCAGATCCCAAAATTCTGCCTGGAAGCCGGTAGGGGGATTTTTGGAAAGATCGGTTGCACCCAGCCAAGAAGAATCGCCGCGGTTTCGATTGCCGGAAGAATCGCGGAAGAACTTGGAGAAAATATAGGACAAACCGTAGGATTTAAAATAAGATTCAAAGATCAGGGCAGCAAAAATTCGCACATAAAAATGATGACGGACGGTATTCTGCTGGCAGAAACCCAAAAAGACCGATTTCTGAATGAATATGACACCATCATCGTTGATGAAGCGCATGAAAGAAGTCTTAATATCGATTTTATACTTGGAATCCTGAAATCTCTTCAGAAAAAAAGAAAAGATCTGAAAATAATCATTACCTCCGCAACCATTGATACCGATAAATTCTCAAAAGCATTTCATAATGCTCCGATTCTTGAAGTGTCTGGAAGATTATACCCGGTTGAAGTCAACTATGTCCCGGAAAGCTCCGATAAAAATCAGAAAGAAGAGGTCTCCTATACAGAACAGGCAGCAAAAGCGGTAGACGGGATCTGCCATGAAAGTACAATCGGCGATATCCTGATTTTTATGCCAACCGAGCAGGATATTCGTGAAACCTGTGACTTGATCAACGGGAGACACGATAAAGGTGTGGCGGTTTTACCACTTTTTGCAAGGCTTTCCGCGGAAGAACAGAAAAAAATTTTCAAAAAAATTCCAGACCGAAAAATAATTGTATCAACAAATATCGCGGAAACCTCGATTACAATACCGGGTATCCGATATGTCGTTGATACCGGGCTTGCACGCATTTCCAGTTATTCACCCCGTTCGAGAATCACATCCCTTCCGATTGTTCCAGTCTCCAAAAGCAGCGCTGACCAGCGGAAAGGACGATGCGGACGTGTTGAAAATGGAACTTGTATCCGTTTGTTTTCTGAAGAGGATTATGAATCCCGCTCCCTTTATACCCTTCCTGAGATCCGAAGAGCAAACCTTGCGGATGTCATCTTGAGAATGATTTCATTGAATCTTGGCGAGATATCGGAATTCCCATTCATTGACAGGCCTTCCGAGAACAGCATCAAGGATGGCTATAACCTGCTTCGGGAACTGGATGCGCTGACTGTAAAAAGAGGCAAAAAGTCACAACAATATGATCTGAGCCGCAAGGGCAGGATGATGGCCAGAATCCCACTTGATCCTCGTCTTTCCGCAATGCTTATCGAAGCAACGCATCAAGGCTGTCTTGCGGAAGTTTCCATAATTGCTTCCGCTCTCAGCATACAAGATCCAAGGGAAAGGCCTGCCGACAAAACAAAAGAAGCAGATCAGGCACAGGCTTTTTTTTCAGATCCGCTTTCAGATTTCATGACATTATTAAACATATGGACCGAATGCCATCATGTTCTAAAGAATGAAAATACCACCGGAAAATTAAAAAAATTCTGCAAGCAGTATTTTCTTTCTTTTCGAAGGATGAAAGAATGGCAGGATATCCACAGACAAGTTTCCGAAATCATCAAAGAAGCCGGGCTGCAACAAAAAACAGAACTGAAAAAGCAAGCCGGAACCAAGAGAGAGGAGGCTTTCAACCCTTTGTATACGGCAATCCACAAATCCATTATTCGTGGATTCCTTTCCAACATTGCCGTAAAAAAAGAAAAAAATATTTACAAAGCCGCAAAGGACAGAGAAGTAATGTTGTTTCCCGGCTCTTCCTTGTTTAACAATTCAAAAACATGGATTGTTGCAGCAGAATTTATCGAAACGTCGAGACTTTTCATCAGAACCGTCGCGGCCATTGACTGCGAGTGGCTGGAAGAAGCCGGAAAATCTTTTTGTCGGAGTACATACCTTGATCCTCACTGGGAAAGAAACCGAGGTGAAGTTGTTGCCATCGAGCAGGTCAGCCTTTTTGGCCTGATCATTGTTCCCAGGCGAAAGGCATCATACGGGAATATCAACCCGGAAGAGGCATCGGAAATATTTATAAGGGATGCACTTGTCGGCAATGACCTGAAAACCCCCTTTTCCTTCATGATCCACAACCAGCATGAAATTGAAGAAATAAAAAAACTCGAATCACGCCTGAGACGAAGAAATATCCTGATAGACACAACAGATCTCTGCTCATTTTATAAAAAAAGGCTTCCGGATATTTATGATATCAAGTCTCTTAAAAGCTTCATTACACAAAAGGGAGGGGATCTATTCCTCAAGATGAACAAGGAAGGTCTTTATAAGTATCTTCCCGAAGAATCCGAACTCTCTCTTTTCCCGGAAAAGATAACCCTGGGCCGTCACAAGTATGAATGCCGATATGTTTTCAATCCGGGAAATACAAAAGATGGTGTCACCGTCAGAATTCCTTCAACAATTTCATCAGCCGTACCTTCCGATTCGATTGACTGGCTTGTTCCCGGGCTATACAAAGAAAAAATAACATATCTTATTCGAAGCCTTCCAAAGGAATATCGAAAACAGCTGGTTCCCGTCTCGGATACTGTCGATACGATCATAAAAGAAATGCCCGGAAATAAAGGAAATCTTCTTACTTCCCTGAGTAACTTTATTGCGGCAAGATTTAATATCGATATACCGGTTTCGGAATGGCCGGACAAAGATCTGCCGGACTATTTGAAAATGAGAATCGCGATAACAGACATTGATGGAAAAACAATTGTCTGCAGCAGAGATCGAGAGATTTTAACAAGAGAGGTAAAAGCGGAATCAAATTTAGAAGAATTCCAGGAGGAAAAACAAAAATGGGAAAAAGAATCGATTATCTCCTGGGATTTCCCCGATCTTCCGGAAAGTATTACATTGACCGGAACGCTTGGCAATATCCGTATATTTTACCCGGGCCTTGAAAAGAAAGGGATGACAATCAATCTTCGCCTTTTTCAAAATATGGAAAAAGCCTTTAGATCTCATCAGGAGGGTATCAAAGCTCTTTTTATGATCTATTTTTCAAAGGATCTAAAGTTCCTCAAAAAAAATTTGTCTGTTTTCAAAAATGATGTTAAAATAGCTTCCGGTTTTGGCGGTGCTGAACATATTCAACAGCAGATTTTCAATAAGATCACAAACGATCTTTTTTTAAAAAACATCCGGACCCGAAAAGAATTTCTTTCCTGTACCGAATCAATTGCACCACGGCTGTTGCTCCATGGAAAAGAAATATCGGAAAAGGTATCCGCCGTTATTTCGGCTTTTCATAATACTCGGTCAGCGCTGTTGCACCATAAAGCTACTAACCGTTCAAAGAATCTGAATTCTTTTTTCAATACGTTGGCAGATGAACTGAAAAACCTGGTACCGGATTCATTTATAACAATTTATGAAACAGAAAGACTGGACGCTCTGCCAAGATATCTCAGGGCAATCGAGCTCAGGATTCAAAGGGCGCTAAACAATTTTGAGAAAGATCGGGAAAAAACAATTGGAATAGAAAAATACATCAAAGGTCTGAATGAACTTCTTGCAGGACTTTCCGCTGAAGATTCTGAAGAGAGAAGAAGAGAGATCGAAAATTTTTTCTGGCTGATTCAGGAATACAAGGTTTCCATATTTGCCCAGGAACTTAAAACTCCTTTTCCGGTGTCATCCAAGAAGCTTGAGAAAAAACTTAACGGAATTAAAAGGATAAAGTAAACTATCCAAATTGACACATTTCATTTCACGCCATAGAAAGAGTAGAATCAATCCGGTAAGCTCCAAAAGCTCCCAGGTGATTCAATACTTCTTCGATCACAGGACATTCCAATGCCAAAAATGCTGAAAAAGAAAAATTTAAAACAAACGGTTCAAAGCCGGAAAAAAGCGGAAGCATTATACAGGCTGTCTCGCAATGAACTTGAGTCACGCGAAAGGGGACCATCCAACGAGCTCGTACAGGCAAACATACTACTCACCCAGGAGATTGAAAATCGAAAGAAAATCGAAAGAACACTTCGGGAATCTGAAAAGAAATATCGGCTTCTTGCCGACAACGTATCAGATGTCATATGGATATTGGATATCGAATCGTTTAAGTATATATACGTATCTCCATCCGTGATGAAACAGCGTGGATATACTCCTGAAGAAGCTATGAAAATACCTCTCCAGGAAACATTGACCCCGCCATCGTATGAGCTGTCCATAAATCTTCTCGCAGGAGAATTAAAAAATGACCTTTTTTCTCCGGCCGAACGGTCGAGAACGATTGAAGTTGAGCAATTTCGAAAAGACGGTTCGTCAGGTTGGGTTGAAATAACCGTGCGCTTTCTTCGGAATTCGAAAGGAAGGCCTACAGCGATTTTAGGGGTCAGCCGCGATATTACAGAGCGCAAACAGATTACAGAGCAATTGCTTCAAACCAAAAAGCTTGCCGCTCTGGGGAATCTTGTTGCCGGGGTTGCTCATGAAATCAGCACTCCACTGGGTGCCGGGGTGATGGCGGCATCTTATCTGAATGATATTCTAAAAGAGTTTTCTGACCGTCTACCGCCTGCCACTCCCGTAAATCTTTCAGAAATAAGGAAATATACGAAAATAGCAGGGGAAGCCTCCTCACAGGTTCTTTCCAATCTGATCAGGGCAGCGGAACTGTTGAACAGTTTCAAACAGGTAGCAGTTGACCAGTCCGGGAATGAAAAAAGATTATTCAGCTTTAAAACCTGTCTTGATGAAACCCTTATCAGCCTTCGACCTGAATATCAAAGAATGCGACATAAAATTTCTATACAATGCCCTGAAAATCTTGAGATTATCAGTTCCCCGGGAGCATTTTCTCAAATCATCACAAATCTTTTTATGAATTCCCTGATACATGGATTTGATGGGATAGAAACAGGCGCCATCCGCATAAGAATTTCCGCTGAAAATAACAACCTTCTTCTTTTCTATCAAGACAATGGAGTTGGAATGGATAAAAACAATCTGGAAAAAATATTTGATCCCTTTTTTACAACAAAACGAAACCAGGGAGGAATGGGCCTCGGAATGCACATCGTATATAACCTGGTCACTCAGACTTTAAAAGGTCGGATTGATTGTAAAAGTTCTCCTGGAAATGGAGTCGAATTTAAAATAAAAGTACCGCTTGAGTCGTAAACTTTATGAAAAATGCTCCATTAAATTCTTAAAATAAGCACCTTCTTCCTCTTTTCCCCTTTTCATGCATCCATCTGCGTAAACCCTGCACTTTTCTTTCAGTTTGTCTACGGTTTTGCAATATTGCGCTGATGTAAGAATCCCGGTTTCAAGGTTTTTTTTAAGAGACAGAATTCTATATTTATCCAATCCCGGAGACCTGGAAAGCTGATCATCATGCCCTCCTCTCTTGATGACAAGCTTTTGCGCTATCAGCGGAACCGGATACCGGCAGCCGATCCGCAGCCAGAGATCATAATCCTCACATGCAGGTAAATTTTCGTCAAATCCACCTGTCGTCTCGAACAGATCTTTTTTCATCATCACCGCTGATGGACTGACAAGACAGAGAGAAAGTGAAGGAACATAAATCATGCCTGAAGGTTTCTGATGGCATTTTTTGGGATTGACTCTGGTGCCTCTCCGGATCCATATTTCATCTGTTTGACAAATCTGTGTTTCCGGATGTAAAGCGAAGAATGCCGTCTGAACGGCAAGTTTCTCAGGTTTCCAGAGATCGTCGGAATCCAGAAATGAAATAAGAGTCCCTCTCGAGGAGGAAACTCCTTTGTTCCTTGCCGCGCTCACGCCTTGATTTGACTGTCGGATAACAATAATATCGTCTTTAAACTTTTCAAGAATGTCCCGAGTATTGTCCGTGGAACCGTCATCAACGACAACACACTCGAAATTCCGGTATGTCTGAGAACAGACTGATTCTATCGCTTCTTCTACGATCCATCCACGATTGAAAGTGGGGATAATGACACTGACAAGCGGTGTTTTTTCATTCATCCGCGTTATAATCCCACGACAGGCTCATCTTTGGGGTAAATTATGGAAAAAGATATATTTATTTTTTTTACCTCAGCAGGTTGCAAGACAAATGACCATAGCAGTACGCCTTCCCTGCCCTGATAATTTTTTTCACTTGGTTTCGGTTGAATGTTTACGTTCTCGACTTTGATCTTATCCGTCCGCGAAACAGGAATACAGTCAAGAATCGTTACGGTTATCGGTTCATGTTTCAAATTTTCGGCAACGACCGTAAAGGCCATTTCCCGAACAATTGTGTTTCTTTCAAACGAACCGAAAAAGGTTTCCTGGATCTTGTCTTTTACTTTTTCCCGTTTTATTTTCACCGAACGATCTACACCGATATTGATATCAAAAGCCTCACCTGCTCTTTTCTCTTCCAGAAAGGTCTTTCCAATAAATTGTGAACCAAAATGTACATTCATCGGTCCGTCCAGAATTTCCATGTCAATTTTCGTTTTGCATATTAGAAATGCAAAAGGGGATGTTTTGGGTACGGCAAGGTATGAGAACTCTCCTGTCAGAATCTTGTTAAAAACAGGCAGCAGCGTGACTTCATCCTTTGATTCAATACGAAGCTTTTGGTTCAGTTTATACTCGACTGAAAAAGGCATTTCCTTTTTCAGGGCGCCGGCAAATCCAACTTCCTCCATCTCGGCTTCTACTTCTTTCATTGCAAGGGCATGAACCGGAGCATCAGCCTCCTGGCTATGGAGAAAACGTTTGCTGCGATCAGCAATTGGCTGAGGCCTGGCAATATCCAAATCCCAGGTTGCAATTTCAGGAAGTCTGGCGCCTTTGGCGGGAATGGCGTTTGAGACTGTCAGGGTTATGTTGTTCCAATCTTCTCCTGTTTTTTGAAGAATTTTTGAAAACATGGTCAAATTTACCGTGTTCAGATTCGGAGCCACATCAACTTTATAAACCGGATTCCAAGATGCGTTTGGAATGAGATAGCTGGGTTCAATTTTAATATGCTGGTCTTCTGCTGTGTTAAACAGGATCTCAACCGCTTTCTTTTCTTTTTTTCGATATATGGTAAGAGATGCCAGTTGTTTTTCGACGGTTTGGATCTCCTGTTTAATGGAGTCGACTTTTGCATTCAACACCTGTTTTGCTTCATTGATCTTTTTAAAATTCGTTCCCAGAAACGTTAACGTGTTTTCCAGATCCTGAATTTTCGGAAAGGTGGTCATGATATCCTGCGGAAGCTGTATTTTTGAAAAGTCCATGACCGATAAAAGAAACCGCTCCTGATTTTGCAGCATTATCCTGTTGTCTTCCATGGCCACACGCGATGCTTTGAGTTGCTGAAGTTTTTCTTCCAAAGCCTGGATATTTTTCTGAGGAGCAGCCTGCAAAAAAATTTCTTTAAATTGAACGCTGTAAAGTTCCCCTTTTCCAAAAACCTTTGCGGAAACGGAATCAGAATCAACCTCAAAAGCTTCAATATCAATCAGAATCTCATTTAATCCTTTGTGCACCTTGACATTTGCTTCACGCGTTATCAGAGCCTGATCGGGGAAAAGGGTCACGGCTTTAATCCGGGACGGAACGATATCCTGCGCAGAAGCATGAAACGCTCCAGTTGTCAGGCATAGAATAATCAATGAAATAATCGTAATTTTTTCCCCGGTGAATCGGCCGATCTGGATGCAGCGGGTTTCCCGGATATTGCTTATCAACTGTATTGGTAATGAATCATACAAAGAGGAATTCTTCATTGTGATCACCTTATAAGACTGATCTTGTGATTGTTTTCGCTTCTATAATTTGAAGAGGGTTTAGAAGCATTTCTATTTCCCGGCAACGGAAACTTTATAGATGTTTCCAACTTCAACCCGGTTACGGCCTCTTGTTTTTGCCAGATACAGTGCCGCATCTGCGGCATTCAGCGTTTCTTCAATGGTATGCCCGTGAACCGGAAATGCGGAAACACCGAGTGAAACCGTTATTCTGTGCATTTTTTTCAAGTGATTGATTGCGAGTTCCTTCTCTATTTTTTCTCTGAAATCCTCTGCCCGTGCGCGCGCATTTTCTAAAGATGTGTTCGGCAGTATTAAAATAAATTCTTCTCCGCCATAACGGCAGGCAATATCTTCCTGCCGAATATTGTTTCTTAAAAAGGATCCCAGTTCTCGCAATACAATATCACCCACTTCATGCCCGTAAGTATCGTTAAAATTTTTAAAATGATCGACATCCACCATAATCAAACCCAGGGTTGAATTGTGTCGCTTTGCTCGTCTCACCTCAAACTCCAACGTGTCTCTCATGTATCGACGATTGTACAGCCCCGTTAAATGATCATGAATAGACTGTATTTTCAAAGTTTCTCTGAGGCGCAAATTGATGAGAGGAGATGAATAATGTTCAAGAAGGCTTATTATATTCATCTGTTTTGCACTGTAGATATGTTCTCTTTCTTCATCGATCAGATTCTTCGTATCGGGGTCCAATCGCAGGTGCAGCATTCCCAGAACCTCTCCCTTTGCGATCATTGGCGCACACAGATACTCATACTCGGAATTATTCTGCAGGTGAGGACACAGAGGATCTATTTCGGGATTTTGAACAAAATGTATGTGACCTCGACGTATCGCCCAGCAGGCATTCCTTTTAAACTCATCATTATCGACAACAATATCTCCCCATGAAGCCACAACTTTCAACACTTTCCTCGGTCTGTCAAAAATACTCAGATAGCCCGAATCAGTGGGAAATAATTTTCGGCAAAACTTTATTAACAGGCTGTAAGTTTCTTCTTCACTATCACACGCTTGAATCAAATCGCCGAATTGATTAAAAAGCAACGTTAATTGTGTACGCTGTTCAAGCTCGTCAACCGTATGAACCAGTTTTGTATTCGCCCTTTTTAATTCGGCAGTTCTTTCTTCTATCTGCGTTTCAAGATCTTCCTTGTGTTTTTTCAGGGCATTCTCCGCTTCTGTTCGTTCTGCGATATGATTGGTTACGGTTTTTACCATTTTATCGAAAAATCTGATTACGCTTACGATTTCATTCTCTCTTCTCTCCTTCAAATCTTCACCTGAAATATCTCTTACCGTCTGTTTTGCTTTGTTTTTTAGATTTTTCAAGGGGCGCAGTGTATATAGCATAACCGCTGTCAGCAGCGAAATAGCCACAATCAAAATCAGAATTGAAAGCCTCAGAATATGGTTTTTGTTTGATTCAAGAAGCTGATAGGAAGATTTGGTATCCATTTCAACAATCAGGCCAAAAAGTTTTTCAGCCAATTCCATGGGTGAATAATGGATTACCTTAAAATTTTTCGCATGCTCGATTCGAATGGATTTTATGTCCAGAATACTATTTTCCAACGCTTTGTTATCGATATGATTTCTTTGTCCGGGAGGCAAAGAGCTTGCGATGACACCATCTGTTGAACCGAAAGAAACATGTACTTCTGTTTCATAGGCAATCTTGTTTGCATAATCATCATCAATCCATTTGCCTATCATGATTTTACCATACAGCTGATTTTCACTGAATATCTGAACAGAATCGAGGAGCGCCCATCTCTTACCGATCTGCTCCGCCATCAATTTATCATTACTGCTCAGAACCGCATCCATTTCAATGTCTGAAAAATCTGAATTCTGATCACCGCCTTTTGTTACGCCATAAATTAATTTACTGTCCTTATCGAAAATCTGGCAGATATCCACGCCGATCTGGGAGTACAGGTTATTCATTACCACCTTCAGCGGTTTGATATCACCATCGGATGAAACAAAAAATTTTAATCCTTCTATCAGGCCACTATGCTCCTTTAACACTTTCGACAGGGTCACCAGCTTGTCACTATCGCGTTGGATGAGGCTTTCTACGATATAATAGATATCTTCGGCTTTTGTGGTTTCTTTTACCATGAGTATGTCGCGCAGGGCTTTGACTTCAATGTAATAAAAAGAAAAAGTGACACTTAAAATAATTAGAACCGCCATGCCGATTGTGGGATAGGTGATACTGACTCTGCGTATCATGGGTTGAACTCCTGTTTTCCTGTAAAATAATTTTTTATCCCGAACAGATCGCTATCTTGATAGGCACTTTTGATCCTTCTTCAAACAGCTTCAAGCAAACAAAATTTTTACCTGAAGCGAGCGTTCAATTTAGGTTTCGCAACCTAACAGGCCTATGGGCGTACTATATAGAATTTATATTATTTTAGTGTCGGAGTATGCATCAAAGGTAAATATGTGTCAAGATAATCATAAAAACAATATCCTGATGATAACGCAAAGGATTTCATTCAAATCATCGTGGTCAATATTGTCGGAGAACCCGAAAGCAAAAAAAAGGGGACCGCCCCATCAGGCAGTCCCCTTTTGATTTTTTCTGATATAAAAAAAATCTATTCACAAAGTTCAAACAACGCTGCAGCTCCCATACCACCGCCGATACACATGGATTCAATACCGTATTTCACGCCGAGTCGCTGCATGTTAGCAATCAGGGTTGCCAATAGTTTTGATCCGGTGCATCCGAGGGGATGACCCAGAGCGATCGCTCCGCCGTTGATATTTACGATCTTGTCCGGGCTGTCTGACGCCCAGTATTTTTTATCACTGATCCCGATCTGCTGGGCACAATAGATGGCCTGTGAGGCAAACGCTTCATTCAGTTCCCAGAGTCCGATATCTTCGACTTTCATACCGGCAAGTTTCAGAAGCTTGGGAACCGCATAGGCAGGACCAACACCCATTTCATCAGCCTTACAGCCGGCAGTTGTGTAACAAACCAGTTTTGCCAGCGGCTTCACACCATATTTTTTTACAGCATCACCACTCATGATAACGGATGCGGCAGCACCATCGGTTGTCTGTGAGGAATTACCCGCTGTAACCGAACCCATTGCCGCAAAAACCGTTCTCAGCTTTGCGAGGCCTTCAATCGTTGTTGTATCTCGCACACCGTCGTCAAAGTCCTGAATAAATGTTTCACAGACGACCGTACCATCTTTCTTCTCCACAAACCTGTCCGCCGTGGTCGGTATTATTTCTGTAAAATGGCCATTCTTCTGAGCGGCAGCGGCTTTCATCTGGGAATGATATGCAAACTCATCCTGCTGTTCTCTTGAAATTTTATAGCGGTTTGCAACATTTTCCGCTGTAATTCCCATTGACACGTAAACATCCGGGCTTTCCTTTGCCCATGATGCCAGCGGCCGGGGCAAGTTTCCACCCATGGGAACGATCGACATGGACTCAACACCTCCTGCCATGGTCACTTCGGACCATCCGGCCATGACCCGTGTACAGGACTGGGCAACGGATTCAAGACCTGATGCACAGAACCTGTTGACGGTTGCACCGCTGACATGATCCGGAAAACCGGCCATCTGAAGGGACACCCTTCCGATATTAAGCCCCTGTTCCGCTTCCGGGAAAGAACATCCCAGCATCAGATCATCAACCTCACCTTTATCAATGCCTGCTTTTTCAACCGCGGCATTCAATGCCTGAACGATCAGTTTCTCAGGACTTGTCTGAGCCAAAGCACCTTTGCCTCTTCTGCAGCCTGGTGTTCTTACTGCACTTACGATATATGCGTCTCTCATAAGGATCTCCTCCTTTTGTTTGATTAAATTAAAGCATCAAGGGTTTTCCGGTTGTCATGATGTGGTTTGCCATTTTCTGAGTATTTTCTGTCTTCCACAGTTCAACAAAAGCTTCCCTTTCAAGTTTCATCAGATATTCCTCAGAAACAAGCTGGCCCTGTCTGGCTTCACCGCCGGACATGCAATAAATCGCTTTTTTGGCAATGAACTCCATGTGAGGAGGAATAAAACCGCCTGATTTCATATTGAACATTTCCGCCCAGACCATACCCTGTGCAGCCTGCCCCATAACCGGATATTTCTTTTTAACCGGTGGCGCATATCCATCGTCTACCATTTTCAGAACTTCCTTCTTTGCTTCTCCAATCAGGTAGTCTTTATTTGAAACGATTCTGTCGGAAGGTCTTAAAAAGCCCATTCTTCTCGCCTGAGCTGCAGACATAGAGGTTTTCGCCTGAGCAACAGCCATAAAAGCCGGCAGGATATAGGCACCATAATCGGCCAGTTTAACATCACCGGGAACACTGTCCATGTATCTCTGCCAGAGATGCATCATTCCACACCCACCCGGGACAAGGCCTGCACCGATTTCAACAAGGCCCATAATCAGGTCGGTGTGCGCAACAATACGGTCCGCGGCAAGGCAGACTTCACATCCGCCGCCGAGTGTCATGCCATAAGGCGCCGCAACAACAGGGATATTACAGTATTTCAGCTCCATTATTCCTTTATGGACATCTTTAATGAAGTCATCGATTTCTGAAAATTTACCCTCTTTGGCAAGGCCTCCCATATAAGCAAGATCACCGCCTGCGGAAAACGCACCGGGCATTCCAGGCGCCTGGTTTCCAAAAACAAGGCCAACACCATTTGCGAGGACATACTGCGACGCTTCGGACATGAATTCGACCATGGCCTTGTTCAGCGCATTCATTTTGGAATGGAACTCAATATTGAAAACACCGTCACCAAGATCGATAAGAGATGCAGAGTTATTGGACTTTACCACCTTGTTATCCGCTCGCAAGGTTTTCAGAAAGATCATTTTGGGACTGAATTTGATTTCTTTGTAGCTGCCGGATGAAAAATCAAAAAACATATCTTTTCCATTCTCAACCTTGTAAAATGTCTTGTTTCCGGCATCCAGCATCTTTTTAACATGTTGAGGAACAGCGATTCCGTCTGCTTTCATCTTCTTGACGGATTCTTCAACACCTAAATTGTCCCAGATCTCGAATGGACCGACTTCCCATGCAAATCCCCATCTCATGGCATCATCGATACCGATGATGGTATCCGATATCTCCGGGATTCTATTTGCGGAGTAAGCCAGTAAATTCGCAATCAGATCCCATGCAAATTTTGAATACTTGTCATCGCCGTAAACCAGTATCCGCTGTTTTTCCGCAAGGTCTTTCCCTTCTTTTGCTTTCTTGGCAATTGCGGGAACAACGGCTTTTCTGTCAAACTCCTTGAATTCAAATGACTTGGGATCGAGATACAGTTTTTTCTTTGTAAATGTGGCTGCATCAAATTCGGTTTTATAAAAGCCGCCGGCAGCGCTGGTTTTTTTGCCAAGCATTTTTTTGTCCAGCATATCCCGGACAAACTGCGGAAGCTGGTATACATCCCTCGCCTCGTCATCCGGAAGGTTTTCGTATGAGCCATCGGCGACATGTCCGATTGTATCAAGTCCCACAAGGTCCGCCAGTGCAAAAACTGCTGTTCTCGGCATTCCCATATTGGGTCCAAACAACGCATCGATTTCAGGTATGATGATATCCGAGTCTTCGATCATCTTAAAGGTTTTACAGATCAGGTTCATTCCAATTCTGTTGCCGACAAAATTGGGTGTATCTTTTGCCCAGACAATACCTTTGCCAAGATTTTTTTCTCCCCACGTTCCCATGAATTCCGTAACTTCAGGAAGTGTCTCTTCACCCGGAACGATTTCAAGCATTTTCATGTATCGAACCGGATTGAAAAAATGCATAATCAGGAAATGCTGCTTAAATTCCGGTGACCTGCCTTCCGCCATTTTGTGCAGGGGAAGCCCGGAGGTGTTTGAAGCGATTACAGCCCCTTTTTTCATGACTTTTTCGATACGGGAAAAAAGCTCTTGTTTAATTTTTAAATTTTCAACCACTACTTCAAAAATCAAATCGCACTCGGAGAGCTTGTGAAAGTCGTCTTCCAGGTTGCCGGTTGAAATAAGATTCAAGTCTGTTTTTTTGTCATAAAATACAGGCGGCTTCGCTTTAAGCGCGGCGTCCATCCCTGCCTTGACAATCCTGTTTCTTGCTGCCGGATCATTTTTTTCTTCCTCCTTGAGGTCGAATGGAACAATGTCCAAGAGCAATGTCGGGATACCGGCACCGGCACAAAGAGCTGCGATTCCGCTCCCCATGATACCAGAGCCAATAACAGCTACTTTTTCAATTCGTTTAGCCATAATCTCCTCCTGTTATAAATATGCATGTTATTGAGTTTGTGTGATCAATAAACCATCGCAACCGTCATTCAATCACAATGAATAACAATTCAGTTTTGCAACCAAAATTTATTTTATATCAACAATAAAATTTAAATGTCAAGGAAAATCAGGTTATTCGAGTTGATAGACATTAAATTATAACCCAACCATTTCATATAGTTATTCCGAATATCCTCTGCCGCTGGTAGAGAATGTTCGATTTTTCATCATGCAGTGAATAAAACCGCAAAATGAATTTTTATTCACACTGGTTTCGAAGGGTTTTAAAAAAAATTTCTATAATTCATTTAATATGAAGCCTGATATCGACAGAATAGAAATCTTTCAACTGAACTGTTGTTCATAACGACCCGATCAAAAAGATACCTGCTTTTTATAGAAACATTCGGTGCAGGGCGAAAAATAAAATCAATGCACCAAAAATGACCGCAACAACCAGTTGATCGGTTTCAAATCTCTTCATGACAGGATAACATGTGTTGGACGTTTACCGTTCAGGATTCAAGATTCCCTGTCCAGGCCAAAAGCGGAGTGAAGCACGCGCACCGCGAGTTCGGAATACTTTTCTTCGATCATACAGGAGATTCTGATTTCTGAAGTGCTGATCAGCCGTATGTTTATATTTTCTCTGGCAAGAGCTGAAAACATAGTTGCGGCAACACCGGAATGGTTTTTCATGCCTACTCCGACAACGGAAACTTTTGCAATGCCATCGGCTGTGACGACATCAACCGCACCGATCTCTTTCGCCACTTTTCTGGAAATTTCCTCCGCCCGTCTAAAATCAGCTTCTGAAACCGTAAAGGTCAGATCCGTCTCTCCTCCGGTCCGCGTATTCTGAATGATCATGTCAACCTGAATTTGCGCTTCCGCTAAAGGAGTAAATATTTTTGCAGATATGCCGGGCTGATCCGGAACCTTTTTTAACGTAATTCTGGCCTGATCTTTATTGCAGGTAACCCCTGATACCACAAGGCGTTCCATTTCAGCGTCTTCAGTAACTACCATGGTTCCTACCTCCTCGTTAAATGATGATCTCACATGCACGGGAACATTATACTTTTTCGCGAACTCCACCGATCGGATCTGAAGCACCTTGGCTCCCAGACTGGACATTTCAAGCATTTCATCATAAGAAATTCGATCCAGTTTTCTGGCCCTGTCACAAATATTTGGGTCCGTCGTATAAATTCCATCAACGTCCGTGTATATTTCGCATGAATCAGCGTTGATTGCCGCGGCAATTGCAACCGCCGATGTGTCGGAGCCGCCTCTGCCGAGAGTGGTAATGTTGCCGTTCTCATCATGGCCCTGAAACCCGGCTACAACAACGATCTGACGGTTTTTGATCAAGTCATGGATGCGGTCTGCCCCGATACTTATAATTCGAGCGCTGCATGCTTGCGCATCCGTGCGGATATCTGCCTGAAAGCCCAGAAGAGAGGTTGCGGCATAACCCATCGACTTCAGCATCATTGCAAGAAGGGCAACCGTTGTCTGTTCTCCGGTTGAAAGAAGCACGTCCAGCTCGCGCTTGTCCGGAGACGAGGAAGCTTCGTTAGCCAGCTGAATGAGTTTGTCCGTTACACCTGCCATCGCAGATAAAATAATAACAACATCATTTCCATTATCATACGTTTTTGCGACACGCTCCGCCACCTTGCGGATACGCTGGATATCACCCACCGAGGTGCCGCCGTACTTTTGAACAATCAGCGCCATTTTCTCTCCTTAAGTTTTTTTTCGATCTCTCCTATCAGATCTTGATTCTCAAGTCCACGCAGACTTACTATAATTCTTCTGATATCTTCATCCACCGTATCTAATTTGATAGAGAGGCATGTCGCCGGATAATTTCGGGGTAACCTGTCCGGCCATTCAATGGCTACGACGGCGTCTCCGGAAAGAATTTCTTCCAATCCAAGTTCTTCCAGCTCCAGTAAATTTGTCAGACGGTATAAATCAACATGAAAAAATCGACATTTCCCCGTATATTCATGAATCAGGGTATATGTCGGACTGGTAATATAGTACGTGTCGGAGACACCCAGACCTTTTGCAAGCCCCTGAACCAGAGTGGTTTTTCCACTTCCAAGATCCCCCTCCAGGGTTAAAACCGTCCCTTTTGGTACAACTTCTCCCAAAAGCTCTCCAAAAAGGCTGGTTTCTTTGTGAGAACACGTTGTAATCGAAATATCCGAAGTCACGAAAGCCCCCGGAATACAGGCATCCGATTGGTTACGAAAGCCCCCCCGTTTTCCAGTATCGAAATCTGTGAAGGAATCTCCGAGATCACCTCTGAAGCGAGAAAACCGATGACGCCTTTTGAGCCGGCAAGGGCATCAGCAGACGCGCCGTGAAGCCAGACGCCGAGATGAGTAGATGTTTCCGGTGAATATCCCTGGGCGAGAAGACCGGCAATAACGCCGGTAAGTGCATCCCCCATGCCCCCGGACGCCATTCCTTTATTTCCGGTCGGGCAGATAAAAATCCTGCCATCCGGATGAGCGACCACGGTACTTGCTCCTTTTAGAACAAGATGCACGTTAAATTCTTTGGCGAACATTCTTGAAACAGATACCCGGTCCTCCTGAATTTTTGCAACGGTTAAACCGCTGAGTCTGGACATTTCACCTGGATGCGGCGTCAAAATGACAGGGACATCCACCTGTTTCAATATCTCGGTATTTCCGGCAAGCATATTAAGCCCGTCGGCATCAATAACAAGCGGGACTTTGATCTTTTTAAGTATCTTTATAAAAAGCTCTTGAGTAGAAAGGTCGGTTCCCAGCCCCGGGCCGATCGCAAGACATTTTTTATCCTGGAGAAGTGACATGATCATCTTGTCGGATGAGGCGTCCAGCATACCATCGACGGTTTCAATAAGCGGTACTGTCATAACCTCCAGCACCTGGGATTCGAGAATGGAATGCAAACCGGCCGGCACACCCAGTGTCACCATTCCCGCTCCCGCCCGCATGGCGGACACGGCTGTCATTGCTGCGGCTCCTGTCTTTCCGGGCGATCCGGCAATGACAAGCAGGTGTCCTGCAGTACCTTTATGAGCATCCGAAGGGCGTGGTCGATATTCACCGCGAACGGAGGTTAACGTCAAAAGAGATTGTCCGGGTGTTTTTCTTTCTATAATATGAGTCGGGATTCCAATATCAATGATTCCCAATTCGCCTGTACAATCCGCTCCCGGAAATAGTATATGACCGATTTTTGCGAAGGCGAAGGTTACCGTGGCATCCGCTTTGATACTTACCCCATGAGGCTGTCCGGTATCGGAATCCAGTCCTGAGGGAATATCAACTGCAAAAACAGGTTTCCCAGAGTGATTGATAACCGTGATCATCTCTGAAAAGTAACCGGTGACCTCCTTTTTTAACCCGGTTCCGAATATGGCATCCACCCATACGTCTTGATCAAGGATTGAATCCATCTGCCTTTCAAGCGTTTTCATATCAGGAATTTCTATGACCGGAATTTCAAGAGGAAAAAGCAATTTCAAGTTCGCTTCCGCATCACCCCGAACCTTTTTCTTCTCAGAGAGCAGATAAACGGTAGCCTCAATATCATACTTTTTCAGGTATCTCGCAATTACAAAACCATCCCCCCCATTATTGCCGGGACCAGCGGCAATTCCGACCTTTTTTCTCTGCAGATCAGAAAATTTCTCGATCAGCATTCCGGCTGCGCCTCGGCCGGCATTTTCCATTAACACCTGTCCGGGAATGCCGAATGACTGAATGGTCTCTCGATCCATTGACTGCATTTCCTTTGCAGTAACAAGATACATAGACTGATTCCCCTATACCACCAGCAAATCTTTGATTAAATCACGCATCTCTTTTACTGCTTTTTCCATACCGACAAGGGCTGCCCGCGAAACAATACTATGGCCGATACTGAATTCGTCAATTTCTGGAAGCCCCCGGAAATCTTTAATCGTATTATAGCAGATTCCATGGCCTGCATTGATTCCCAGTTTCAATTTATGGGCAAATTTAATTGCATCAACGATCCTATCAAAGGCTGCCTCTTTTTTTACCGGAGTTGCGGCGTCACAGAATGTCCCGGTGTGAATTTCAACCATGGATGCATTAACACGGTGTGCCAGCTTGATCTGCTCCGGGTCGGGATCAACAAAAATACTGACCGGTATGCCGCTATTCTGCAACGTGTCCACAGTCTCCGCAATGCTGCCTTTATGAACCATAAGATCCAGCCCGCCTTCCGTTGTCAATTCCTCACGACTTTCCGGTACAAGGGTTACGGTATCCGGTTGGATATCCAAAGCGATACCGACCATCTCCGCAGTGGCAGCCATCTCCAGAATGAGTTTGGTTTGAACGACATTTCTCAAAATTCTTACGTCGCGGTCCTGGATATGCCTTCTATCTTCCCTTAGATGAACAACAATCCCGTCTGCACCGGCGATCTCCGCAATAAGGGCAGCTGCCACGGGGTCGGGGTAGCTTGCTTTTCTCGCCTCTCGTATGGTTGCAATGTGATCGACATTTACCGCTAATCCAGCCATTGATTTCCTACCTCCATCGCTCGTGAACACAAAGACTCCATTCCCGCTGGAACCTGTATTCAAAAATCTTTTATAATCTCCATCAGCATGCGGGTTTTGCCTTCCATGATCTGGGCCTCATCTTCACTTTCTTCATGGTCATATCCAAAAAGATGAAGAATGCCATGGACAAGAAGTTCATCGAATCTTTCCTCGGTCCGGATCCCAACCACCTTTCCTTCCTTTTCAGCGGTATCGATGGAAATGACCACATCACCTAAAAGATTCGGATTAATTCCGGTAAACTCCCCTTCCTGCATGGGAAACGCAATGACATTGGTAGGGCCTTTTCGATGCAGATACGCTGAGTTCAGTTCTGCAATGAGCGGGTCATCAACGATCACAATAGACAATTCGCTCTCAGGACTGCCCAAGGCGTTTAAGATGACTTGCGCCTTCTGTTGAATCTTGGCCTCGGACACTTTCAGCCGATTCTGTCTGTTGCTTATCAGAATGCCCATTTTTCCTCTTTCCGCCAATCGAAGCAGGAGTTTCCGGGTATTCAATCCGGTGGTGATAAATCCCATCTAATATTTTAATGAAGCTTTTTGCGATATTATGCAGATCCTTAAGCGTCAGTTCGCAATTATCAAGCTGACCGTCGGAAAATATCTTGTTGATCAGATTTTGCACCAGTCCCTGAATTCGGGAAGGTGTAGGATTATCCAGCGTTCGGGAAGCGGCTTCAATCACATCCGCCAGCATAACCAGGCCTGCTTCCCGCGTTTGCGGCTTGGGTCCGGGATATCTGAAGTCATCGATCTTGACCATTTCCTTGCCTTTTAACTGTTTTGATTTCTCATAAAAATAACTGATAAGGCTGGTGCCGTGATGCTGCCGGATTGTATCGATAATTGCTTTTCCAAGCTTGTTTTTCTTTGCAAACTCAACCCCTTCTTTAACATGTGAAATCAAGATTAAAGCGGACATGGAGGGTGCGAGTTTATCGTGCCGGTTTTTCCCGTTCGTCTGGTTTTCGATAAAATAGAGAGGTTTTTTAATCTTTCCGATATCATGATAATACCCGCATACACGTGCAAGAAGCGGGTTGGCGCCGATAGCCGATGCCGCGGCTTCAACCATGGACCCAACAATGACAGAGTGGTGATAGGTTCCGGAAGCTTCAATCATAAGCCGCCTCAGTATCGGTCGATCCAGGTTGACAAGCTCCAGCAATTTGATATCGGTGGTATATCCGAAAGTACTCTCTACGATGGGAGCCACACCTGCGGTAATAATGCCCGCCATCACCCCCCCAAGGAAGGCAAAAGCCCAATCCCAGAAAAATTGGACCATCGTAAAATCCGCCATATACATATTAACGGCCGTCACAAAAACGACATTCAAAAGCCCGAGTTTAACACCGGCCTTGATAAAAACGATGCGCTCTCTGCAGTGTTGCATCCAGTATGCCGCTGCAGCGGTATTCAGGAGGAAGAAAAGAAAAAAATCAAACCGGTTGTTGAAAATGACGGCGGTGCAGAGGGCCGTAACCACCGCGAAAGGGAAAGCAATTTTCATCCCCATAAAAAGGCAGACCGTCATTGCTCCGGAAGCGATCGGTATCCCGTAATACATCGAAACGGCAGGTATCGTAAACGGTACGGATGGAGCAAGAGAATCGGCCAGTGAAGCCGATATTCGGACCAATACCAGAAAAACCACCAGAACGATCGCGATAAACAGAAGTGTTTTATTGCGATCCCGCTCCATGATGGTAAGATCTTTTAAATTCAGCATATAGACGACCAGTAAAAGGCACATGACAATCATAAATGTACCAATTTTACTGGTCAATATCTGCTCATTATTCACCTGTTTCTGCATGGACTCCAGCTTCTTCAGCTGAAACATTTTAACACGCTCCCCTTCTCGAAGGAGCATTTCACCTTCCTTGATCTCATAAAGAATCTGTTTAATCTCTTCTGCGGCCCTTTTTTTTCGCTCCTCTGTTTCGTTGCGGTTAAGGGTAATATTGGGATGGACAAGTCGCTGGGAAAAATCAACAATAAGGTTTTTCAGTGTATAGCCGAACCCTTCAAGAAGCGGTTCACCGATAACCCTAACCATGGTTTTCGCCTGATCCAGACTATAAAATCGCCTTAAATTTCGAAGGGTTGTTTCCGTTTTCGTTTCCACATTCCGTAATGTGATACCTCGGTCGCTTTCCCAGAGAAGCACCTCTTTGTTAGCTACAACCCCGTTTGACAGGATCTTGTTTACGATCTCACAAATCAGCTTTTCGATCTCCTCCGAAAACTCCTCTTTCATTAAAATCTTATAGGCACCATTGCTGACCTGAATTCCCATCTTTTGCTCAAATTTTTCTTTCATCTGTAAGATATCATCCAGATGGGATGGTTTTCCTTCCGGGTCGCCGAATTCTGTCTTGTCTTCCATGCTGACGGCACCGGTTGGTGAATTTTTTTTCAACACGTTGATTTTTTCTCTGACTTCGGAAAAAATACTCTGGATACGGTCTGTAATCTTTGCGGCCATGATCGTATCATGATCATACACCGTCAGAATCGACTCTGCAGCCTGTTTACGCTTTTCAGCGGTGGCATCCACATCTTCGATTAAAAAATCAAAGGGCGCTTTTACATCCCTTTTGGCGACATCACCCAGCCTGTAGACATGTTGTTTTAACCCCAGGTTCGGATAAAGAATCAATGTAAAAACAACACTGACCAATATAAGGAGAAACCACGAAAAACCCTTACCCTCGCTTATAAACCGGTTTACCATTTTTTTTTGAAGTTCTATATTCATAATCAAATGCTGCTAAAAACGAACCATATGTCCATTGATAGCAGCTATACAGGGAATTGGTTCAATAATTCCTGTTTTCCCCCTTTTCTTCATAAGCTTTAATAATCTGTTGTACCAGTTTATGGCGTACAACATCCTTATCCGAAAAAAACACAAACCGGATTCCTTCAATATGTTGTAGGATATCCCGGGCTTCAATGAGCCCTGAAGAACGATCGACGGGAAGATCGATCTGAGTTACATCACCTGTGATAACGGCCTTGGAACTGAATCCGATGCGAGTTAAAAACATTTTCATCTGCTCTGCTGTTGTGTTTTGAGCTTCATCCAGAATGATAAAGGAATCATTGAGCGTTCTGCCCCGCATAAAAGCCAGCGGTGCAACTTCAATGGCTCCCTGCTCCATGAGATTGGATACTTTTTCAAACCGCATCATATCATGGAGGGCATCATAAAGAGGTCTTAAATACGGATCCACCTTTTCGGCTAGATCACCCGGCAGAAAACCAAGAGCCTCCCCTGCCTCGACAGCGGGTCGGGTCAAAATAATTCGATTCACAATCCCTTTTGAAAGAGCGGAAACAGCCATGGCCATAGCCAGATAAGTTTTTCCCGTTCCTGCCGGTCCGATTCCAAAAACAATATCAAATCTACGCATTGCTTCTATATACTGTTTTTGAGCAAACCCTTTTGGAGCAATGGAACGCTTTTTGGATGTAATAAAGACCGTATCCATAAAAATATCTCTCAGGTCTGCCTTGTCATTTTCACTGAGTATCCGTATGGCATGATCGATATCGGTTGGATAAACCGGATATTTTTCTTCAATCAGCCCGTAAAGCTGATTCAAAACATTCTGGGCAAGACGATTTTCAATAGCATCTCCCTGAATGAAAACCGTATTTCCCCTTGCATGAATATCAATCTCCAATGCATCTGAAATTCTTTTAAGATGGCAGTTATGCTCTCCAAAAAGCTGACGGGTCAAATTGTTATCCGCAAAAGAAAGTTCTTTCGCAGTTATGCCACTTGTTTTCATAGGGAGATTCAGAATTTGTTCAGGATACCCAGTCTATTCCGGATTATTCGCCGGCAGTCGTCCCCTCCGGATAATTATTTTCAATCTCATCTCATACCATAGGTTTTCGAGGGAATGCAAATAACAAATAACAAGTTGAAAGCCAAGTCTTTCTTGAAAAAAATCGGTTCCACAATCAAGATGCTCCTATCTGTCTGAAACCATTCAAAGCAAAACCGCGTGAATACCGGATATGGGATATGACGCGGTTTTACCCCCTAAAATGATCTTGACTCGCCATCCCGGCTCTGTTAATGCAGAAGCCTTGTAATTAAAGAAAAAACCTATGAATCCATTTGATATTCTGATCTGCATTATTCTTGCTTTCTGCCTGATACGGGGCCTTTTTCGGGGAATGGTGAGTGAACTTTCATCGATTATTGGTGTTCTGGGCGGTTTCTTTGCCGCATACCGATATTACCCCGCAGTCGCCGGTCCGCTCTCAAAATGGATAACAGATACGGCCTATTTGAATATTACCGGCTTTTTTATCATTTTCACAGCGGTCTTTATCGGTATCGCTTTGATGGGGAAATTGATAAAAAGTATACTGGAAATTGTATTGATGGGGTGGTTCGATCGTATTTTTGGTGCCGGATTTGGTGCAGTCAAAGGCATTTTACTTGCCGCTGTTTTGATTTTTGCCTTGACAGCGTTTCTGCCCCAAGGTTCCTCTTATGTCAAAAACTCTGTTATTTCACCTTACATATCAATGGTTTCTAAAAAGATATTCCGGTTTGTGATCAACGAGCTGAATTGACCGTTCACGATAAACAATAAAGGATTACGAAAATTTTGGAAGACGCACGGCCAAACCCTTCATCTGAAAAACATAACGCAGAATCAAAGCAAGAACCCTCTGATTCAATACAGCGCCTGATTCGTCTGGTAGAATCCTTGCGCGGTCCGGGAGGTTGCCCATGGGACAGAAAGCAGACCCCGAAATCCATGTCAATTTATCTCATCGAAGAGGTTTATGAACTGATCGACTCCATGAAATCAAGATCTCCGGAAGAGATATGTGAAGAGTTGGGCGATGTTCTGTTTCATATTATCTTTATTGCCGGCATGTATAACGACCTGGAATATTTTGACATCCAATCTGCTGCCAGACGCGTTACCGAAAAAATGATTCGTCGTCATCCTCACGTTTTTGGCGACAAGACAATTGAAACCGTCAAGGATGTAAAAGAACAGTGGCGGAAAATCAAAAAAAAAGAAAGCGAACCGTCTCCTGAACGCTCAATTCTGGATTCCGTTCCGGTCAAACTTCCCGCGCTCATTCGGGCTTACAGAATTTCAGAACGAGCTGCCGGTGCCGGATTTGACTGGGATGATATCACAGGAGTCATGACAAAAGTGAAAGAAGAGCTGGCGGAATTTCATTCCGCTCATTTAAAAGGGGAAAAGGATAAGGCTTCTGTTGAATTCGGAGATATTCTTTTCACCCTGGTCAATGTTGCCCGGTTTGCAGGGTTTCATCCTGAAACCGCGCTTGAAGATTCTACAGATAAGTTCGAAAAAAGATTCAGGTATATGGAAAAAACACTTTCAAAAAGAGGCAAACACCTTGAAGAGGTTCCCAGAGAGGAACTGGAAATACTGTGGGAAAAAGCGAAAAAAATGGAAATAGGGTGAAAAAACAATCCGGAACGCTCTTTCTACTGAATACCCTGTTTTGAAACCAAGATTTTTCCCTGTTGCGGTCAGAATTTTATTTCGCTGTCAATGGCCTCCTTCATAAGGCTTTCAACTCTTCCCAGTAAAAACCGGGAATCATCCACCGGAATTTTGTTTTTTATTTTTTCGTTTTGATCATTAATCGTATTGAACACGAACTCGGTTTGCTGTATCCTAATCAGATGGATCTCTTTTTCAATCCTGTCGACGATCTCACGGACAGGCACATCACCTGGACCATAATTTTTAATTTTTTCAAAAATGTCTGCAGTCACCTTATTGATAATCTCCCAACGCTCTTCTCTGGTATGGATTCTTATCCGATCAACAGGAAATTCTTCTCCATGCTTTTTATCCGATTCAGCTGATTCGCTCCGGGTCAGTTGTTTGATATAGAGCCTTATGATTTTATGAATCTGATAGATCGGCACTTTCATCTATATGTTCTCCATTTGAACGCAATCGGAGGGGCGTCTGTAAAACCTTACTGTAAATCCAATGCATACGCGGAATAAAATATCCGGATAAATTGCTTATGACTTTCAAAAGCAATTTCAGGGAGATCATCCAGGCCGTAACAGCCGATATCGGATGCATCATCGCCCGCGACTGGATCACCGGAAAAGTTGCGAACAAGGTAACCCGCCATGAGAACCGTTTGATAGGATGGGCTGGGATTGGCGGAGATTCCAAGCAACAGTTCGATTTTACCGGAAATATTGGTTTCTTCCTTTAATTCCCGCAATGCAGCCCGTTCCGGTGTTTCATCCAGCTCCATAAATCCCCCGGGAAGGCACCAGAAACCCACCTTCGGTTCAACACTTCGTTTTACAAGCCAGATCTTGTTGTGTTTATCCGCAACGACAACACAGGTCGCAGGAACAGGATTCTCATATAGCGGTTCAAGGCACTTCTGGCAGTATCTTCGAACGTGTCCTTCAACATGTTTATCAATTAAACGATTTCCACAGTAGTGGCAGAATTTTTTTTGGCGCATATAGGTTTAACGATGCTCATGGAGCGGTTAACTGCAATTAATCGAGGTTTCGGGGAGTTTCTGTTAAAATTCCCTCTTACAGCTGAATCGACGTTGATTACAGCTGAATCGACGTTGATCATAAACTCCCCGATGGCCGAATTAATCATCAAAATTCCCTTCCGGCCCTTTATTGCTTTCAATGGCTGCGGCGCGTTTTCGAATCATTTCCGGAGTCCATTCAGATGGATCTTCGATCCGCTGAGCCTTAGGGCCAGGATCATAGGTTCCGGCATCATTGATCGCCTCAATAGCAAGCGGGGCGGTATCCGCTGCATTCAATACATTGACAAGCATGTTAAAGACAAACTCCTCTACCCGTTTTGCCATCCTTTCCCTTACCGCTTTCTCCTGCCCCAGTAATTTGTTTTCAAAGGGAAGATTCAATTTTTTAAAATCGCCTCCTTTAATATTTTTTTCAAGCGCATAGGCAAGCATCATATCCCACATCTCTTCTGTTACGCCCTGGCCTTTTACCTTGATAAAACTACCATCATCATCAAGCATGGCATTCCCATAGTCATTGACTTCAAGTCCCCATGAAATCATTTGAAGAGCCGTTGCGACATTCGCCTTCGTGGTTCTTGTTTTAGAGGCGATCTCTCTGAGGCGGTCGGAGCTGTTTCCGGATGTGCCGTGCTGTGCTCCGGAAACGTGATATTTGGAGAGCGCATTGTGGATCTCCGAAGTCAATTCAACCTGTATGCCCTGTCCGCTTTCTTCTATCCCGTGGGTAGTGCCATTATTGAGCGCAATCCAATCTGGAAAAATACTGTGGGCGTTCAACCCCTGAATGAGAAAAACGGCCTCCTCTACAGTCGACAGCCCAAGCTTGCCTTTAATCTCACCAATTTCGGTTTCCAGACCCGCCCACCCCGGTATATAAGGACATAATTCGATATTTGCGATGAGATTCTTATCATCCGGCATGTGTGAAGCGTCAATGGCGATCGAAGTTATTCCTGCATCAAACATCGATGGGATTTCAATTTTTGAGACTTCAAGATCATCTTCTTTTTTAATTCCATAATGGTCTGCATGTATTGCAACCGGTATTGTAATCTCGAGTTCATTGCAAACCGCATCCACCTGTCTTGCGATATTCCAGTAATTGACAGCGCAATAGGCATTTGAACCGCCCTCAGATCTTGCAATTTCAACAATAATCGCTGCATTGGCCCTCTGGGCAGCTGCCAGGGCTCCTCTTATCACAAATAGATTCCTGCCATTCGCGGCAATCGTTATCGCTTTTCCTTTCGCAAGCATTGCTCTGTCAATAAACCGGCCGCTGACGAGCAACGCGGCTGAATTCGGAAAAAGTTTAACCACGTTTGGCGGCCGCCCTATCTTTAATGCCTGTTCAAAATCTTTTGGATTGATTTTCTTCTCTGACATCTGCGAACCTCCTTTTCTCAATCGTTCAAGGTGTGTTTTCTTTCCCGAAGTTAATGCAGAACCTGCGGAAAGGGTCTGTTTGAGATGGAAATCTGTTGCTATATGCATGAAAAACGTTGAATCCGATTGCATTCAGCCCATGCTTTTGACATATTTGCCTATTGATGAATGCCGTGTGGAACCGATTGAATCAACTCCTCATCGTCGTGCGTCATTTATAATAGAAATTTAAATCGAAATCAATAGGCGGATGACCCGGGCTCCGAAGTTATCGCAAGGAAAATATTCAGCGTACGTTGCCGAAGCCGGATGAAGCCATCGCAAAAAAGGAAATATAAATCAGTTTCGCAGAAGCATAAAAAAGATAACTATATGAATATATAGAAATATTTTTGAATATACTTTATTTTAAAGCCGAGCCTCGCTACTCCGCTCTTTCCCAGTCTTCTATTTTAACCTCGTCATCAACTTTTTCCCAACCGGTAATCATGGCCTTTAGATGTGCAAAAATCGTATGGCCGGTGGTTGTCATATAAACATGGACAATTAAAAATTGCAGGATTGCAAAAGCGCATGCGGTGTGAAGAAAAGCAACAACCGAAAGGGAAAGAAAATCAAATCCAGAGGCTGTCCAGGAGTTATAAGTCCAATACAGGACTCCGCTTCCCATCTGAAATGGAAGCAGGAAGGCTGCAATGGAAAGATAGGTTATCCGCTGCAGAGGATTGTGTTTTGCATCTCTCCGTTTCGGAACCGGGTGTGCCTCTCCATGAAAGATACCATAGGCATAATAGCGGATCACCGAAAACATTTTTCTGGTAGTTGGGATGTACTGTTTCCATTCACCGGTAGTAAAAATCCAGAAAACAAAAAATGAAAACGTTGTCAGCCATGTAATTCCTGCAACATTATGAACTTTAACTGCGGTCTGAAATCCGAACAAAGTATACAGACCATGTATTTCAAACCCTGTTGCAAGAAGGATAAAAATTATCAGCATCTGGAGCCAGTGCCAGCCGCGTTCATATCTTGTATAAAAATAAATATTTTTCATTTATCGTAATCCTTCCTTCTGTTTCTGGAAACGAACCTGCCTGCTCCATGGATCAAAACGCCTAAAGCAGAGATCAGGACAACAGCCCATCCGGATAGATCAAGAAATCTAAAACGATCACGCCCCGGCATATAGAAAGATTTTAAATTTTTCAGCCGGCTTCCATTTCGGGTATGACACTCATTGCAGCGAACTGCTTGTCCCTTTGGTGAAACCATATGGGTTGTCGGCAGCACGTAATCTGTTTCCACAAAATCAAACCGCCCGGAATACGGCAGGCCGGAATATTTCATGCCTTTTGTAATTGCGTCGTTGAAATCAAGGGTTGTCCAGAATCCGTCCTCTCCCGACAAAAGCGGTGCCAAAAGCGTTTTATACTTTTTATCATAAGGCTGAACGCCCTTGTGTACTTTAAACGGATAGATTCTTGAATTTGCATCCTCCGGATCTCCTTCCGGATGACTCACATAAACCGGACGCGAGGGATCAATAACGTGTTTTGTTGTCAACGACTTGATTTTTCCATTATACCAAAAGTATTCGGGCTTCACATTTTTTTCCCATTTCATCTCACCCTTTATGGATAAATAGTCATGTTTCCCAAACTCATCGGTGGTTTTATAGGGTTTACCGTCTTTTGTTTTGCCGGCTTTGGACCAGTCCCATTTCATTTTCGTTGGATTAACTCTCGCAAATTCCGAAATATGGCAGCTCTGACATGCAACCTTGTCGGTATGATCATTTACTTTTGAACCGGATTGATGAGGCAAACTCGTATGGCAGGATTCACAGGTAATTCTGGATGCGAGATCATTTTCGATAAGACTTTTTCTATCCATTGACGCGGGTGCGGTGTACACGCGACCAGCAATGTTGTGAAGCTTTGTAGTGTGACACCTTGTGCAGGTAAAATCTTCTCCGTCCACACCCATATGGACATCCAGTGACTTGTCGGGATTAGTGAGCGAGCTGTCCAGATCGCCATGTTTTACGCCATCTCCTCCTCCACCATAAAAATGGCAGGAACCGCAATTTTTACGGGTAGGTCTGGCAATACTTACTACTGCAGTCATGATATCATGCTGCAGCTCTTCAGCCATCTCCTGCGATTCAGGATCTCCTTCATCCAGAAAATATTTCAGGTCCTCAAAAACTTCCGACCATTTTAACTCTTTTTGCCCATGACATACCAGGCAATTAATACCGTCCTGCTTGTCATTCCATCCGGGATGACAGGACTGGCAGCTTTTATCGTTCATTTTATTTGTCGAAATGCAATAGTTGTTTATAGAATCCCCGGCTTTCCCATACTGTCCGACGCTGTCGCCTCCTTCTGCAAGCCATGTCCAGTGAACGGTTTTATGAAACTGTGAAGCCACTTCTGAATGGCATGTGAGACATGCCTTTGTTATTTCAGAGCCATTTTGAAACTTTTCACGGAGAATTTCATGTTTTGCGTGATCCGTAGTGCTCCATTTTATATGTTCTTTCACAGCCTGCCTTGCCATGGTTCTTCCAGGAGAAAGTTCACCGCCGTCTTGAAGGTCATTTGCTGCTGCTGCATGAAAGCCTAACAAAACAACAGAAAAAATAGACATAAAAATGATTACCGTTTCAGACTTTTTTGCCATGAGAAACTCCGCTTCATCTGATGTTTTTTTCCCGGGTTTGAAGAGCCCGGGAAAATAGGGTTAGTTACATTTTGCAGGTGTTGGCGAATCAGCCGCATGAGCATGCAAATAAGCAAAAATATTCGCCAACTGGTCTTTTGAAAGCTTATCCCACTCTTCTTTGCATCCAAAGTCTGTAAATCTCTTTTTATCAAAAACCCGTTTCCATTGCGCCTGGGTTTTCATATCCGGATTTAAAAGCGGTTTGGAGGACTCAACCAATCCTTTTTCAAAACAAGTCTTATAAATTTTTCTGTAGGTAAACTTGCCTTTTCTTTCATCCCCCTCATCACCTGCCATCACCTGATCTGAAAAAACGATTGTCATGGCAATTCCAAGCAGAACAATAAACATTTTTTTAAACATGATATACTCCTTTTGGTTTAATGGTTGAAAATCATCATTCATCGACGATAAACAGTCCGGTTGTGCATTACCGCTGTTTCTGTCTGTTTACCTTTTTGATAAAGTACCGTATATATCCATCCGGATCATCCAGCCGCCCCAGGTATTTATTGAATTCTTTATCACACAATTCATTAAAATCCTTTTGAAACTCCGGATCAGAACACCAAACTTCAAGTGTTTTTCCTCTGGCAAGAGACCGGAGCGCATTGATCATTTTAATTACAGGCATAGGGCTTGACAGTCCCCTTGTATCCAACACTTTGTCTGATTTAATTTCTTCCGGATTCATCTTGAGCCCTCTATGAATTTAGCTGTCTTTGCTTCCGTTAACGACTTTTCTGTTCTAAAAACGAACGGTTGCTGAAAGATACGTATTCCAGGCGGTATCAACGACAGGGAAAAATGCATCAAAGGCGGTCAGATCATCAATCTTAACCGGTGCCCCCAGAGGGTTGCCGCTTCCGGTATATTCATAGTCATAATACTGGCTGCCCAGCTTGACAAAAAAATTATCCCGATAAACCGGTTGAATATAATAGGCTTCATATACCTGCCCTCGTGCGGCAAGCTTGCTTGCGATAAGCGAATCTTCGGCACCCGTCATATTAAACCAGTACTCGGATCCCCAGTTGTATTCAAACCCAAGCCTTGCATCAAAAGGCATCGGAAAAAGCACGCCTGCATAAATGCTGTACCCGTCATGTGATTCCAGTTTTCCCTCCGAATCCGCAGTCGATACCAGTCCCTGACCCATCATCTCATAGTAAGGATTTCTAGATATCTCTGAAGGATGGGTACGGCTCCAGGAAGGAGCGACGAACAGATCGATATCGGAAAAGTATTCGGAAAAATTCGTCCTGAGTACAAGGCTGGCGATATCAAAATCACCGATGTTGGTGGATGCTTCCATTCTGCTTATATAGCCACCGGTGTTGGGGGTGAATGTATATACGCCTTCGCCGTCCTTATATGGAATAAACGGCATGACAACCGTTCCGGAAAATCCGTCGGTTATATCCCAGGCATGTGCATAATTTAACACAACACTGGTTTCATCGTTGTCATAAAGGGTAGCAATAAAACCGCCGAAGGTTGCATCGTCAACGATGGAACTGCCGCTTAGAGAATAACTGTTGCCGTAGCCGCTTTCAAAACCGACGCCATAGCATAGCTTGAATGCTGCTCCTGGAATGCCGGTAACATCTTCCAGACCGAAGCTGAGAGAAGCGCCATCAAACTGCCAGTTAATGATTGTCGCAACCGGTGATCCGCCTTCAAGGCTGTAATTCCCGTACTCCCGCGGTGGGCCCTCGGTTGCCGGACGCCTTCCAAGGGAAAAATTAATCGGCACATCACCGACATCTTTCGTATAATTAAAATAAGCCCTTTCAACATGGACGGTATCCCCGTGAGGAACACTTGAAGTGTTGCCGTCAAGATTTATGTCTCCAAGGCTGCCGTTCATCATTTTTACCTCTGAACTGTCTCCGAACACTTTGTACATGGCAAGCCTGCCAGAGAAACTGAGGTTCTGATTAACCTTGGCATTCATGTTTAAACGAAATTTATTGGTATAGATCATATCATTTTTGGCATTGTAAGTTTCAGCATCCGGCACAGCTCCGGCCGCGGCCAAGGCTGCCATCATCGACTGAATGTAATTTTTCGTGGCGCCGTTGAACCCGTTTGTCGCCAGCATATCCTGCAGCGTTGTTCCGGGAGGCATGCTGCTCATCATGGAAAGAACATCACCCGGTGTTATGGCATTCATCTCCGCTGCCGTCCATGCAGCACCGGTATTGGGGTTTGTGCCCACCGGAGTGAAAAATCCGGCCATCAGCCATGATGGTGCTGCGCTGATATCACTGTACCGGATGGAATCGACCCTGGTTCTGAGTTCTAATCCAAGTGACACCCTATCGGTGGCTGAATGGAGTTCGGTTTGGTCCAGTCTCTCTTCCAGTTCATCCAGTTGCTCCTGAAATTTTTCGATCTCATGTTTCAATTTCCGGTTCTCGTCTGTATCCGCAGCATAAAGATTCAACGGCATGACTAAAGATACAAAAAAAATCATTCCAAAAATAAAAATCAGTTTTTTTTCCATCCGCCTCCGGGCTTTTTTCATGTTATCCCCCTCCTGACTGAATTGATTAAGTTTCTATACCGATATGATAAAACGCATAACGCAGAAAAAGGGTTAGCAAAGAGGGTGCCAAAAAAATCGATCTTTAAAAACATTCATCATAACAAGTTGTTATCAACAATTTCATGGCAATTAAATCTCTTGACCCGCAACACTGTTAATGATATGTTAACCACATGTTAACATATGTTAACCCGAAGCTGTTTACACAAGGAAATTTCAGAATGGACTATTCAGATCACCTGGAAACAATCATCGATACGCTCCAGGATGGCGTCATGATTGTTGACACCCAGGGCAGAATTTCGGCTGTCAACGCATCGGCTGAAAGGCTCACGGGCTATTCGGCTGAAGAGCTTGTCGGCAGCTCATGCAGGATATTGAACTGTACCGGCTGTAAATACAAAAAAAGAAGCGACCATAACTGGTGCGGCCTTTTTGCACAACAAAAAGTAAAATCAAAAAGGTGTACGATTACCAGTAAAGATAACAAACATGTATACATTCTTAAAAACGCATCTCTGATACATGACCGGAAGGGCAATGTAATCGGAGCTGTGGAAATTCTGACCGATATTTCAGAGAGCATACGCCAGCATAATAAAATTCTTTCTTTACGGAAAAACCTTAATCTGGAAGATGGGTATCACGATCTCATCGGGAAATCCGCGGTCATGCAGCACATGTTTGAGCTTATCGAAAATGTTGCGCAGTCTGATGCACCGGTGATGATCCATGGACAAAGCGGCACAGGAAAAGAGCTTGCAGCAATGGCTATCCATGAAACAAGCCCCAGACAGGATAAATCTTTTATTAAAGTGAATTGTGCCGCCCTGAATGAAAACCTTCTTGAAAGCGAACTGTTCGGTCATGTAAAAGGCGCTTTTACAGGCGCAGACCGATCCAGAATCGGACGGTTTGAAGCAGCGGATGGAGGAAGCATTTTCCTGGATGAAATCGGGGACATACCTCCGGCAACTCAAGTCAAACTCCTGAGGGTTTTAGAGTCCAATGTGATCGAAAGGGTCGGCGATCATCGCCCCATCCCAATAGATGTTCGAATTATAACCGCCACCAATAAAAATCTCGACTACCTGATATTAAAAGGACTTTTCCGAGAGGACCTGTTTTTCAGAATCAATGTGTTTCCTATATACTGTCCTTCACTCAGGGAGCGCGCTGAAGATATTCCAATGCTGACTCAAAATTTCATTCAACACGGTGCCCGGAAAGGAGGGAAAAAAATTCTCGGACTAACACCTGAGGCTATGGAAATACTCACCAATTATTCATGGCCTGGTAATGTTCGAGAGCTGAGAAATACGATAGAATATGCACTGGTGCTGTGCCACGGAGGATTGATCGAAGCCAGACATCTGCCGGCAAAAATTTCTGCGGATTCGAGAAAAAATCGTGATGATGTTCCTGACGCCCCTCGGTTTCAGAAAGAGAAGCAGATGCTTCTCGAAGCCCTCAAAGAATGCGGTGGCAACCAGACCGAAACAGCAAAATTATTAGGTGTCAGCCGGGTGACTGTCTGGAAACGGATGAACAAATATAATATCAACCGATAGAACGGATTGCCTCCGGAGGATCGCAGATGTCCGGTTACTTGTTTTAATACGGATTCAATCTTTCATTTTTATAACGATTGTTATCGATTTTCATGATATCCTGAATATCACACTTTGATTTCTGAATAGAATGGTTATATTGAAACAGCGGGGTTTTTTACAAAAGAACATTAACTGTAATAAAAATGGTGTACATATGAAAGAAATACTTATCGTATTCGTTATCTTGGCTGCCTGGTTTGTTTTGCAGGCATATATCCTTCCCAAATTGGGTATTTCAACTTGAATGAGAGATGCCTGCCAGTTGGCAGGAGATAAAAAGGAACCCGAAAAGACCGGTACCGAACTGGAAAAGAAATGAACGATCAAAACAAAAAAAACTGGGAGGATCTGGTCGTCCCACCGGAAAAGGTGCTTTCTAAAATTTCTCCGGGAATGAGTATATTCATTGGTACGGGTGTTTCTGAACCACGAACACTGGTTAAGAAACTGATGTCATCCACCGGGGGCAACCTGCAGGATCTGGAACTGATCCAGGTTGTCAGTCTGGGCGATGCGATATCAATAAAAGAGCTCCGCAACCAGAAGTTTCGGCTGAAAACCTTTTTCTCGGGGTGGGTGGCAAGTGAAGCAATCACAACAGGAAGAGTTGATCTGATTCCAAGCCGTTTTTCCAGCATCCCCCGCCTTCTGGAATCCCGTCAGATTCCAGTCGATGTAGCCTTTGTTCAGATCACGCCTCCGAATGAAGCAGGTTACTGCAGCCTTGGCGCCTCAGTGGATGTTGCCCACGAGGCTATCGCGCAGGCTTCTTTTGTAGTAGGAGAAATTAATACAAACATTCCGATAACCCACGGAGACACCTTTCTGCCCCTTTCCGATTTTGATATGTTCATCCGTTCGGAAGATCTCCCGATCTATTTTGACAGATGGCCGGTTGATGAAATTTATGACCGGGTTGCTGAAAATGTCGCCTCGATTATAACGGACGGCAGCTGCCTCCTTTTTTCCATCGGCCCGTTGTATGAAGCCTTGAGCCGCCACCTGACGCATAAACACAATCTGGGTATCCATACCCCGTTTTTTACAGATGCACTGATGGATCTTGTAAAAAGCGGAGCGGTTACAAACCGAAATAAAGTGATATGGCGTGGAAAATCCGTAACCTCCTATGCTTTTGGAACATCCGAGCTGTTTTCCTGGCTGCATCGCAATCCCCTTGTTGAATTCCAAAGTGTTGACAAGGTTTTTGATTCAAGGCAAATCGGAAAAAATAAAAAATTTGTATGTATCCTGCCGGCAAGAAAAGTCGATCTTTCCGGAAGGATAGCGCTGCACTACGGCAAAGGAAATGTAACAGCCGGACCGGGTGAAGCAATGGATTTTTTTAATGGAGCTGAAATTTCAGAAGGCGGTTATACCATATTTGCACTCCCCAGCAGGAACCTGAAAAAGGAACCCAATATCAAAATATCTGTAGAGAACTATCACAATCAATTCAGCCTCCGGGAATCTGTAAATATGGTGGTCACAGAATACGGCGTCGCGAACCTGATAGGCCGAACCGTTAGAGAACGAGCGCAAGCCCTGATCGAAATCGCACATCCGGATGATCGAATGGAACTTGTTGAGCAAGCCAAGGCAGAAAAGATGATATATGAAGATCAGATCTTTCTTGCTGAGGCGACAAGCCTTTATCCTTCAGAGGTGGCGACAAAACATACGTTCAAAGGCAATGTTGAAGTCCGTTTCAGGGCGATCAAACCTTCTGATGAAGAGGAAATGAGAAGGCTTTTCTATCGCTTTTCCGATGAAACGGTATATTATCGATACTTCGCCTCTATCAAGGCGATGCCGCACTCCAAAATGCAGGCATATGTCAATGTCGACTACCGCACAACAATGTCCATTGTCGGTCTGATCGGAAACCCGGGGCACGGTCGTCTCATAGCTGAGGCCCGATTTATCAAGGACAAAAACATACCCCAATTTGCAGATGTCGCGTTTGTTGTCGATGAAGAATACCATGGACTCGGAATCGCTACATATCTCTATAAAATGCTCATCCGCCTTGCCAAAGATCGCGGAATCCACGGCTTTACCGCAGATGTGCTCGCTTCAAACACCGCCATGATGAAAGTTTTCGAAAAAGGAGGGCCGGTCAAAGCGAAGCTTGAATATGGAACCTATTCTCTTCGAATTCCATTTGACCCGGATTGATAAACGAAAAAAACAATCAGATCCGATGCACCAACCAGAAAGCCGCAACATAAAGCTGCGGCTTCTTCATTTTCCAGAAATTTTTTTGAAAAACCAGGCTACAATAGAACAGGCTCGAAATAATTTACGCCGATTCTGTAAGTGGACGGGTCCCCTGCTCTTCTGGCCTGGCACCATCTGACCTCGGCACGGTACCCCTTGCGGCATTCAGGGGCGGCGGAATCCGGGGAATAATTTGTCATTTTGATATAAATCTCAACGCCTTTCGGGATTGCATAATTGGTCTCAAAACACATTCCGCCCATGCAGTGGTTATGCATTACAGCGCCAAAATACGTATTCGTACTGAAGTATTCATATGTGACGGGTGTTACGCAATTATAGCGCTTATAGGCTCTTTGTTCCACATATGTCATTTTCCATTCCTTTTCTAACGAATGATATCTTCCGGTAAAAATCAAGTTGAAATGCCTGAAATATCCTTCGCCGTTATCGACAATCGCTTTCATCATCCATCTTCTGAACCTGTCAGTTGGGACCGGATATTAAATGAATATTTCTTGTATGTCAAGTAAAGAAAAAACACAATATATGGTATTGTCTTCATTGAAGGCTGTCATGCGGCATCAAAATCACGGGCTTTGCGAGCGATGATAATGAAAAAAATAAGAAATTTTTGCTGTTTCATCAAGAAAAACATATCATTAACCCGTAATCCTGAATTTCTTTGACTTTAAAAACAAAATGATGATATCTTACAGTGTTAAATCATTTATTTGATAATGGTATCGGCAGGAAAAAATCTTTTCCGAGTTATTGGAACCTCATGGAAGGAACTTTTAGTTGAAATATGGCGTTTATCGTAAAATCATATTGAAACCGACAGTATATTTCAAAAAAATAAAAAAGGCCGGAATGCTGTCCAGCCTTTTAAAGTATGGTACGCCTGAAGGGATTCGAACCCCTGACCTACGGATTAGAAGTCCGTTGCTCTATCCATCTGAGCTACAGGCGCGTAAACCGTATTGCTAACATAGGTTATTCCTGTTGTCTATTTATTTCTCATCAAAATACTGAATATTTTTTTGCTCTCTATCGTAGATTGATATGGTTATCAATCGAAAAAAATAAAAACCATATAACAGAATATGATTCTGCATATTTACAGATTTGAAATTAACTATGGGTATAAACAAAACGGAAAGACCTTCCGCTGAACAGAACGCTGAAGATGAGTCCGCAGTAAAAGACATCAAGCCTGAAATCCCATCTGGATCTAGTGGGAAAAGCCTGGTTAAATTTGATCCCCTTCAGCGTTATCTTGCTGAAATCAGCCAATATGAGCTGCTCAAAAGAGAGCAGGAGATTGAGTTGGGCAAACGAGTTCAGGAAGATGACGATCCTGAAGCGGCTTACACGCTCGTCACTGCAAATCTTCGGTTGGTTGTAAAAATCGCGCTTGAATTTCAGCGTGTCTGGATGCAAAACCTTTTAGATCTTATTCAGGAAGGCAATATCGGGTTGATGCAGGCCGTGAAAAAATTTGACCCCTATAAAAACGTTAAATTTTCATATTATGCATCCTTCTGGATAAAGGCCTACATCCTTAAATTCATAATGGATAACTGGCGGCTTGTGAAGATAGGCACTACCCAGGGCCAGCGAAAGCTCTTTTTCAGATTAAAAAAAGAAAAACAGAAATTGATTGAAGAGGGTTTTGATCCCAAGCCAAAACTGCTTTCAGAGCGACTGGGGGTCACTGAACGTGAAATAGTTGACATGGATCAGAGACTTGACAGCTGGGATGTCTCTCTCGATGCCCCGGTGAAAAACGACTCTGATACGGAAAGAATAGAATTTCTGAAAACCTCTGCAGATTCCATAGAAGATCAGGTAGCCAAAAAGGAAATGGAAAGCATTCTTCATGACAAGATAACGGAATTTAAAAAAGGGTTAACCAAACGGGAACTTGAGATATTCGACATTAGAATTTTTTCAGACAGCCCTGTCACCCTGCAGGAACTTGGCGATAAATATAAGATCTCAAGAGAGCGTGTAAGACAGGTGGAAAGAAACGTTATCAAAAAAATGAAAGCGTATTTCAAGAAAGAGCTGCCGGACTACAACGCATACACGAATAATGATGTTTGAGTGATGTTAACGATGATAAAAAAAATGACCCTGACACGGGCTTGCCTGTTTTCGTCGCTGCTGATCCTGGCAGGATGCTCCGCCATGCAAAAAACCGGTTCAACAGAATCGGAAAGCAGATGGTCGGATACATCTTCCTCTGAGAATCATTATTACTATTATACTGCGGCTCAATTTCAAAAGCAGCAAGGTAATATCGATAATGCGATCTTCTACATGAAAATGGCGATTAAAAAAGATCCGGAATCCTCTTTTCTGAAAAAAGAACTTGCGTTTCTGTATATGAATCAGAATTTGTACGAGGAGGCTCTCGCTCTTATCGAAGAAATACTGGAAAAAGACCCAGAGGACCTGGAGGCTCTGATTTTTATCGGAAACATCAGTATGTATTTGAAACAAAAAGAAAAAGCCAAAAATATATACGAAAAAGTGCTTTCCATGGAGCCGAAAAAAAGAAACATCTACCTGTTTCTCGGTTCAATCTATTTTGAAGAAGGAGAATATGAAAAAGCGCTTCAGGTCTATGAAGAAATGGTAAAAAATTTTCCGGAATCCTATACCGGTTATTTTTTTCTCGGGAAAACCCATGCGAAAATGAAAAACGATGAAAGTGCGGAAAAAGAGTTTCGCAAAGCACTCGATATTGAACCCATGCTTTTGGAGCCTCGCTTCGAACTTCTAAAAATCTATAAACAAAAAGATGAAGAAAGCAAAAAAAAATCAGTCGACACAGAAGCGAATATAAAAAAAATCATTCAGCTTTATACGGAAATACTGGAAAATTATCCGGATGACACCAGAGCGAACATGGAGTTGGGTATCTTTTATTTTAAAAAAGGCTACAAAGAAAAAGCTGAAAAAATTTTCAGCGTGCTTGCTGACAAGTCCTTAAACGACAGGGATATTGCTGGAAAAATTATCTTTCATTTTGTTGATCCGAAAAAATATGATGAAGCCATCATCGTCCTGAAAGGGATACTCAAAAAAATACCGGAAAATTCCGACATGAATTATCTTGCCGGTGCCGCGTATGACGGCGCTGAAGACTACACAATGGCACTCAATCATTTTAAAAAAGTCAAAGAAAATTCAAAATTCTTTGAAACAGCGACAATTTATATCTCCTATATTTATAAGAATCTGAACAAGCCGGAGAAAGCAATTGCGCATTTGAAAAGTGCAATCGAAAGGGTACCGGAAAATCCCGAGTTCTTATTTCACCTCGGATATTGCTATGAGGAGCTTGAGGATTATGAAAATGCGGAGAAAATCCTTAAACAGGGTATTGAAAAATCACCTGAGAATTCAAAACTTCTTTTTCGATTAGGTGTCGTATATGACAAATGGGGAAAAAAGCATGAATCCATTGAACAAATGAAAAAGGTGGTCGAGATTGATCCACAGGATGCACACGCTCTTAACTACCTTGGCTATACCTATTTGGAATTAGATCAAAATCTGGAAGAGGCTGAAAGGCTGATCCGGAATGCCATTGAACTCGAACCCAAGGATGGATATATAACCGATAGCCTCGGCTGGCTTTTCTATAAAAAAGGTCAATTTCAGGAAGCGCTCGCCACACTTGAAAAAGCGGCAGCCCTTGTCCCGGATGATCCGATAATCCTGGAACATTTAGGGGATGTTCACATCAAAATGAACAATTCGGAAAAGGCTCTTGAATTTTACAAGCGTGCTCTTTCGGAGAAAAAAAAGGATACGGAAACGCTTATGAAAAAAATTAACGAATTGACTCCCCCGGATGAGTGATCCCATGAAAACCGTTTTTTTTTTCCTGATATTCTTTCTGATGTTCTCCGCTTCCTGCACAAGTATTCACACCAGACTTTTTGAAAACCGGAAAAAGCCAGTAGACCCCTTTCTGCAGGACAAGGCCATTTCACTTATCTCAGCCATCAAGAAGAGAAACAGCTCCATTCAGACCTTCAAAGGATTGGGAAAAATCGAACTGGTCAATAACGGAGAATTCCTGAATGCCAGAGCCGCGTGGGTCGGCTCTTATCCGGATCAACTCAGGTTTGAAATTCTTGGGATTGGCGGGCATCCAATACTCAGCTTTTCCTTCAACAAAGAGGAACAATTTTTTATATCGCATACCGATAAAACATTTTACCACAGCAAGGATACGGATGCAGACCTTGAAGACCTCATTGCGATACCGGTAAAACTAGACGATATCATGAAACTTCTAACCGGACGGATTCCTGTTTATGAGCATTTCGATTTCGAAATCATAGAAGATTCTCCGGAAACGGGTCTGATTCTTGTTTTAAAACGCAAATGGACCGGTGTTTGTGAAAAATTGTATCTGGATGAAAAGAATACGAAAATTTTTAAAATCGAAATCTTCGGACTGACCGGTGGGCTGACCTACCGGGCTGTGTTTGACGGCGGTATGGAAATTGAAAGCATGGAGCCCCCTTCAAAGCTGAATCTGACAGACGATAACGGTACATCGCTTCGCTTAAGAATTGACCGATTCCTAAAAAACATGCCGGTTTCATCCTCTGTTTTTGTGCTGGAATCTCCGCCGGGTGATCATTAAAAAAGTTCTGATCCAGTGATGACACACTCAAAAAAAGTAATTGCCTTAGGTTCCCGGTTAAGGAACTGCCCAAGCGTAATCACCCTGGGCATACGACCGAATTTTTCCGATTACAGTGAAAATGAAGCAAAGCAAATACAGGAAACGTCAAAAATCTATTATCCCGGTACATTTTATGCCGAGCTGTTTGAATCCATAGGGAAAAAAATTTTCCCCAGCTATAATACGTATAAATTCGTTCAGGATAAGATTAAACAGACAGCGCTTTTCAATCTGATCGGCATCCCTCATCCAAAAACCCGCGTATATTATGGAAAACTTCAGAAAAAAAGAATTACGGATTTCTTTCGCTTCCCATTTATTGCTAAAATTCCAAGAGGTTCCGCCATGGGGAGAGGGGTTTTCCTGATCAACAACCAAGAAGAGCTAATGCAGTACTGCGATATCGTAAATGTTGCCTATATTCAGGAATTTCTACAGATCGACCGGGATATACGGGTTGTTATTATCGGCAAACAGATCGCGCATGCCTACTGGCGGATTGCCGCGAACGGAGAGTTCAGAAGCAACGTTGCGAAAGGCGGTGAAATCAGTTTGTCGCCGGTTCCGAAAGAAGCTCTCGATCTTGCTTTATTTGCAGGCACAAAATGTGGATGGGATGATGTCGGAATCGATATCATTGCTTATAAAAATGAATATTATGTACTTGAAGCAAATATGAAATACGGCAAGGAAGGTTTCAGGAAGGCTGGAATCGACTATATCCGTTTGATGGAGCAGAAAATCAAATCCGGCGAAATCTGACAGGAGACACTTTTCACAGGAAGAACCATTATGAATCATAACCTTGAAGACTGGAAAAATGTATTGGACAATCGGGAGAACAGGATGTTGTCACCCGATTCAACACGCAGCAGCAAAGGTTTTCGCCGAAATCATGAAGCAGCGCTTGAAACCGGATATCGCCAGGCATTTTCCGTGGATATCGACAGGATCCTTCATTCTCTTTCCTACACCCGCTACATCGATAAAACGCAGGTTTTTTATCTTGTCAAAAATGATCATATCACACACCGGGTGCTTCATGTTCAGATCGTATCCAAGGTTGCAAGAACCATCGGAAGATTTCTGGGATTAAATGAAGATCTGATAGAGGCCATTGCACTTGGGCACGATATTGGACACGCCCCGTTTGGTCACGAAGGGGAAACCTACTTATCCGGGCTTTGCCGGGTGTCCGGAATTGGAAATTTTCACCACAATGTTCAGAGCGTCCTTTTTCTGGATCGGGTTGAAAGAAAAGGTCGGGGATGGAATCTCTGCCTTCAGACCCTTGACGGCATCCTCTGCCATGATGGTGAAACCCACAGCAATCAGCTTGAGCCGGCAGAAAACAAAACATTTTCAACCCTGGACAGGGACATCGTTGAAATAACCGGAGAAACAAAAAAAACCGTCATACCGATGACACTTGAAGGCTGCGTTGTTAGAATGGCGGATACGATAAGTTATATCGGACGTGACATTGAGGACGGCATTCGGCTCGGTCTGATAAAACGGAAGGATCTGCCCTCTGAATGCGTGGGTGTGCTTGGAGATACGAACGGAACGATTGTATACCGGCTTGTCACCGATTTGATTCGAAACAGTTTGAACAAATCCTGTATTGCCTTTGGTTCTGAAATTTCCGAAGCGCTGCGGATACTGAAAAAATTTAATTATACAAATATTTACCTGAATCGTAAAATTAAAGTGAACTCCGATGTCATCCGGCAGATGTTTGAGTATATGTTTGAAACGTTCCTTCACGACCTTGAACAGGAAAATCATTCTTCGGTGATCTATTCCGGTTTCCTGAAGGATATGTCTGAATCCTATCTTGAAACCTCCTCCAATGCAGAAATTGTTCGAGATTTTATTGCAGGCATGACAGATAGATATTTTCTTGATTTATGTCCGGACAAACTGCTGTCAAAGTTAAAGTATATATTATAAAAAATGTCCTATCTGCTTTTAATATATAATAAAATTATCATATCATATAAAAGTTGTCCCCTGTCCGGAGTGATTGTATACCCCAAAAGAGACGCAACCGAAAACATGATGCAATGGACCGAGATCAGCAATACCGAAAATTTGTAAACCGGATTGACCTGTTATCCTTTAAGGTGGTTGTCCAGGAAAGTGATATTGCCGTCCAGGCTGAAAAACCGCTTCAGGACATCACAAAAGAATCGATATTGAAATATCGGGGCCATATCGAAGCCTATATTCAAAGATATCCGGCGTTTGCGAAATCAATGATACCATGGCATGACGATGGTCCGGCCCCGATAATCATTTCCGATATGATCCGTGCCGGTGCAACAGCCGGGGTCGGACCGATGGCTGCAGTTGCAGGTGCGATAGCAGAATATGTTGGAAAAGATTTACTCGCGTATTCAAATGAAGTGGTGGTTGAAAATGGCGGTGATATCTTTATGAAGCTCAATAGCCCTGTAACGATCGGAATCTATGCCGGAAGATCGCCCCTGAGCATGAAACTCGGTCTGCGGTTCGATCCGCAAGGCGACCCGTTTTCCATCTGCACATCATCCGGCACGGTCGGCCACTCTTTCAGTTATGGAAAATCCGATGCAGTCTGCATCGTTTCTCGATCAAGCGCCCTGGCGGATGCCGCTGCCACTGCAATCGGAAACTGTATTCAATCAAAATCCGATATCCAAAAGGCTGTATTAAAATGCAGAACAATAAAAGGCCTTTTGGGCGCGGTTGCCATAAAGGACAATCAAATCGGTCTTTGGGGAAACGTAGAAGTCGTTCCGCTCACGGGATTAGCAGGAGGTGGAAAAAAGGGTTGAGTTTTAACGGGTAACAGAGTAGAAGCTGATTCAAAATCAGGAATTTCGGTTTCGACAGTTGATTCATGGAAAAAGTCTTACTTTTTTGAACGGTTTTTTAAAAATTTCAGGAGAATTTCAATGAAAACCCTCAAGGTTATCTTCTTCCTGGTTATTCTGATTCTCGTAGCTGTTCTTGGGCATCAAAACAGAGATTTTTTACTGACAACGCAAAGCATGACCTTCGACTTTTACTTTTACGCCTATTCATTACCGGAAATGCCGATCGGGCTTCTTTTTATCGCTGTTTTTCTATCCGGAACCCTTCTTGCCCTGCTATTCAACCTGAAGACCCAGTTTAAAAACAATGTGACCATAAAGAAATTGACACATGATGGCAAAAGCAAGGCTGAAACAATACAACAGCTTGAAAATGAAATCAAAAACCTGAAAAAAAATAATTGAACAAAAAACAAACATCACGATTTAAATAATCAAAAAGACAGTCAGCATTTATATGAGCTCCCCCAAAGCAACACCGATGGTCAGGCAGTACCTCTCCATAAAAGAGAAGTACAGCGATTCAATACTTTTTTACCGGATGGGTGATTTTTATGAAATGTTCTTCGATGATGCCGTCACCGCATCAAAAGTTCTTGAAATCACGCTGACATCCAGAAACAAACAAGATGAGGCCGCTATTCCAATGTGCGGCGTTCCCGTGCGAGCAGCAGACGCTTATGTGGGACGTCTCATCAGCAACGGTTATAAAGTAGCCATATGCGAGCAAATCGAGAATCCAGCCCTTGCCAAAGGCATTGTAAAAAGAGATGTTGTACGGGTCATTACACCGGGCATGATCATTGACAACAACCTGCTGGATGAAGAATCAAACAATTATATCCTTTCTTTTTCAACAAACCATATGATCGCGGGAATTTCACTGCTTGATATTTCGACAGGCAGCTTTCGAATTACAGAATCAGACAAACTGAATGCGATTCTTGATGAATTGCTTCGAATTTCTCCCAGCGAAATTCTTTTTCCGGAATCCCTTCAGAATGATCCTGCTTATTCCCGGATTACCAATGCGTTTCCCGACAAACTGGTCTCCTATCTTCCGGACAGAAAGTTTGACCCGAAAGCCGGAAGAGAACTCTTGATCGAACACTTTAATACCAGAAGCCTCGAAGGGTTTGGATGTGAAAAAGCCACAGTCGGAATTGGAGCCGCCGGTGCCCTGCTTTCCTATGTCCGGGAAACCCAGATGCAGAAAATAGAACACCTGAACACAATTGAACACTATTTTCTGGATAATTTCCTTTTGGTTGATGAGATGAGCTGCAGGAATCTGGAACTCACCGAAAACACCAGAACCGGCAAACGAAAAGGGTCCCTTCTGGGAATCATTGACCAAACCATGACATCAATGGGGAGCAGGCTTCTAAAACAGTGGCTTCGATATCCACTGATCGAAAAAAGACAGATCCTGCTGAGACTCGATGCGGTAAGCGAGGCAAAAAACAAAGTGGAATGCCGGATCACGGTTCGTGAAAATTTAAAATTGGTTTATGATCTTGAAAGACTGTCCAGCAAGATCATCATGGGACGAGCCAATGCAAGGGATCTTGTCGCACTGAAACATTCCCTGATGGCCATTCCCGGAATTCTCTCCTCCATTGAAACCCTTGAAGCAGCGCTGTTTCGATTCAATTGTTCAACAGATGAAAAATTTTTAGATCACCTCTCCGAACTGGCGGAACTGATCGAAAGAGCCATCCGTGAAGATGCACCTCCTACGATAAATGAAGGAGGGATCATCAAGGCAAATTATAACAGCGAACTGGACGACCTGTTAAAAATAAGCCGGGATGGCAAGGGCTGGCTGGCCAGGCTCGAAGCCGAAGAGAAACAAAAAACCGGAATCAACTCGCTCAAGGTGAAATACAACAAGGTGTTCGGTTATTATATCGAAATTCCAAAAGCACATGCCGAAGCCGCTCCGATAAACTACGTTCGGAAACAGACGCTGGTCAATGCCGAGCGGTATATAACCGACGAATTGAAAACATTCGAAACAAAAGTGCTGAGCGCCCAGGAACTTATGGCGGAGCTTGAATATAAACTGTTTAATGAAATCAGGGAAGAGATTGTCCAAAACAGCGACCGTCTCTCAAAAATTGCAGGATATCTCGCCTGTCTTGACTGCATTTTCACCCTTTCGGAAATTGCCGAGCAACATCATTATTGCATGCCGGAAATCAATACCGAAGGGTATATAACCATCAAAGAGGGCCGTCATCCCGTTGTTGAAAAAATGATCACCGCCGAGAGGTACATCCCCAATACCATCCGGCTGGATGACTCGGACAACCAGCTTTTGATTATTACAGGTCCGAACATGGCCGGAAAATCAACCGTTCTGCGTCAGGTGGCCATTTTGGTCATCATGGCGCAAATGGGTTCTTTTGTCCCGGCCGAAAGCGCCTCGATATGTGTTACAGACCGTATTTTTACAAGAGTCGGTGCTCTGGACAACCTCTCTTCCGGCCAGAGCACGTTTATGGTTGAAATGGAAGAAACCGCAAATATCATGAACAATGCAGGCCCGCAAAGCCTTGTGATCATGGATGAGATTGGAAGAGGCACAAGCACCTATGACGGTCTGAGCATTGCCTGGGCTGTGGCGGAATATCTGCATGATCTGGGAGGGACCGGAGTTAAAACACTTTTTGCGACTCATTATCATGAGCTTACGGACCTTGCGAGCGTCAAGCCGAGAGTCAAAAATTTGAATATCGCCGTAAAGGAGTGGAACGATGAAATCATTTTTCTTCGAAAACTTGTTGAAGGCAGCACGAACAGGAGCTATGGTATACAGGTCGCACGCCTCGCCGGAATACCGGAATCAATAATACGGCGTGCGAAAAAGGTGCTCTCCAATATTGAAAATGGCAGCCACCATTATGGAAAGGCCGTGTCTTCCCGGGAAAACAAGATAAAGCAGAAAAAGGAGCAAATACAGTTAGGCCTCTTTCAAAAGCCGGATGAAATCATCATCAGAATGTTAAAGGAGCTGGATATCTCCAACATGACGCCAATCGATGCAATCAACTACCTTAACAGGCTTAAAGAAAAGGCTGACAGCGTTTCCAGTTAAATCATGATAAATAAAAAAAATTTAATACGATCCGGGTTCACCGCATGCATCGTCCTGCTGTTTCTTTCATCAGTCGCGGCAGCAGAGCCGGCCAAAAATAAATATATGAAGGCCGAGGCGGCCTATAACAACCTTCTAAAAAATTCAAAAAAACAGAAATACCGGTCAAACTGGATTGCCTGCATAAAAAAATACCAGGGGGTTTACAATTCTGATCCCACCGGCCCATGGGCTGCCGCGGGAAAGTATAAGACGGGAATGCTTTATTACGGGCTCTATAAGTGGTCCAATAAAAAATCCGACAAAGAGGAAGCGCTTAACATTTACAAATCAATCATACAGAATCATCCTAAAAGCGCATACAGGCCGAAAGCCCTGGAAGAAATCCGTCGCATTGCACCGGAAAAAGCTGCTGAAGCGGCCCAGGTGAGTACCTATTATAAAAAAAGAACGCCGGACCTGATCGGAAAAAAAGATCCGGCAGCAACCGTTGAAAAAATCCGGGAGATAAAAACCGCTGCCTCTCGTCCTTCTTCCTGGGTTACAACCGTTACCGATATAAGATACTGGTCGAATCCCAACTACACACGGATTGTAATTGATGCAGATAGTGAAACAACCTATACGCATCGCCTTCTCAAAAAGGACCCCGCCATCAAAAAGCCCCAGCGCTTATATATCGATCTTGACCGGAGCCGTCTTGGAAAGGCATTTGAAAAAATCATCCCCATCAATGACAACCTTCTGAAGAATGCCCGGGCCGGGCAGTATTCTGCTGAAACCGTGCGGGTTGTCATCGACATTAAATCTTTTAAGAACTACAAAGTCTTTTCATTAAAAAATCCGTTTAGAATCGTAATCGATGTCTGGGGGGAAGCGGGCAGTTCGGCCGCTCATGCAGAGAAAACACCACAGAAAGACGCCTATGTCTCAAAAAACGGCAAAAAAATACCCCCCAGCGCCATTGCAAAACAGCTTTCGTTATGCGTCAGGCGTATTGTTATCGATCCGGGGCACGGCGGGCATGATTATGGAGCGCCGGGATATATTCGGGGAGCCCATGAAAAATACATCGTACTCAGCATCGCTAAAAAACTGGCTTCAAAAATCAGAAAAACATTACATTGTGAAGTGGTTCTGACGCGAACCGAAGACCGCTTTCTGACTTTGGAAGAACGAACCGCTATTGCCAATACCCAAAATGCGGATCTTTTTATTTCACTTCACACGAATGCATCCCGGGATAGAAGGGCCTATGGCATCGAAACCTATTTTCTCAATCTTGCCACCGATGATGATGCGATCCGCGTTGCGGCATGGGAAAATGCCACATCCACCAAAAATATCAGTGATCTTCAGTCTATCCTCCTCGACCTGATGCAGAATGCCAAAATAAATGAATCCAGCAGGCTGGCGACCTATGTCCAGGATTCAATGTACACAACAATGAAAAAAAGCTATGGCCAGATAAAAAGCAAAGGTGTCAAACAGGCTCCCTTTTATGTGCTTCTTGGGGCCCAGATGCCGGCTATTTTAATTGAAACTGCTTTCATCAGCAACCCGAGAGAATGCAAAAGGCTCATGGATTCAGCCTATCAAGAGCGCTTGTGCGACTCCATCGTCCATGGAATCAAATATTATATCCAGGAAACAAACCCAACTGCATTTATGGAGAAAAAGATCCAATAATCGACCCTGAAACGAACCTGTGAAACACCTGACTGAAATTTTTTTATTTCATCATAACTGGAGGGAAAGCATGGAATATGAGCATATTATCTTTGTCGTTGAAAATAACATCGCAACCATAACCTTTAACCGTCCCAAAGCGCTGAATGCACTCAACCGTGAACTGATGACGGAATTTTCAGAAGCGCTCGGCAAGGTCGATCAGAATGAAGAATTACGAGTGCTCGTTCTGACCGGTTCAGGTGAAAAATCATTTGTTGCCGGAGCCGATATTACAGAGCTGGCAACATTTAACGCGCTTCAGGCCAAAAAACTTTCAGAGTTGGGTCATCATACCATAAACAAACTGCAGGAGCTTCAGATTCCGGTTATTGCGGCTGTTAACGGCTTTGCCCTTGGAGGGGGAAGTGAAATAGCGCTTGCCTGTGATTTCATTTACGCGTCGGATAACGCAAAATTCGGTCTTCCGGAGATCACCCTGGGTTTGATCCCGGGATATGGAGGGACCCAGCGTCTCCCCAGACTGATCGGAAAGAATAAAGCCAAAGAGTTGATATTTACAGGGAAAATGATCTCAGCTTCAGAAGCCTATGAAATTGGAATGGTCAACAAAGTCGTACCTTCTGAATCCCTTATGCAAGAGGTGCTGAAAACGGCCGGCATGATCGCTTCAAAAGGAAAGGTATCCATTCGTGCCGCAAAACAGGCCATTAACAGTGGAATGAATTCAGACCTTGCGACAGGTTGTAAAATTGAAGTGGATGCATTTTCTCTCTGTTTCGCCGGAGAAGATGCAAGAGAGGGCACAAACGCCTTCCTCGAAAAACGAAAACCGGAATTTAAGGGTTCGCTGAACCAATAAACAATACACCCTGTTAACCTCGGCAAACTTTTTGGGTTATTGTTCAGGAGGAGATAAAATGATTTTCAACATGGATTATGAAACCATGCCAAGGGAAGGGCTTGAGGCAATACAGCTGAGACGTCTCCAGGCCACTCTTGAACGTGTCTATGCGACAGTCCCCTTTTACCAGAAAAAATTCGAAGAAGCAGGCTTGGTCCCTTCGGATATCAAATCTCTTCAGGATTTGCGTAAAGTTCCCTTTACAACCAAGCAGGATCTTCGCGACAATTACCCCTTTGGCATGTTTGCGGTCCCAATGGACAATGTGGTTCGAATTCACGCGTCTTCCGGGACAACGGGTCAACCAACAGTGGTCGGATACACGGCACGGGACATCGATACGTGGTCAAGGCTCATGGCCCGCTCACTGGTTGCAGGAGGAGCCACTCCCGGAGATATCATCCACAATGCTTACGGCTACGGTCTTTTCACCGGAGGGCTTGGAGTTCATTATGGAGCTGAAAAGCTTGGAGCATCCATTATTCCGGTGTCCGGCGGAAATACCAAAAGACAGATCATCATTATGAAGGACTTTGGTCCAACCATTTTGACGGCGACCCCATCCTATGCCCTCCACCTTGCGGAAGTCGCAGAAGAAATGGGCGTCTCCTTCGGAGATCTAAAGTTTAAATTCGGTATTTTTGGCGCAGAACCCTGGTCTGAAAATATGCGCCAGGAAATCGAAAACAAACTTCACATGAATGCGGTTGATATATATGGACTGAGCGAAGTTATGGGTCCCGGAGTTGCAATCGAATGCCATGAAGCAAAGGCCGGTCTTCACGTTTTCGAAGATCATTTCATTCCTGAGATCATTAACCCGGAAACCGGTGAGGTTCTGCCTTACGGCGAAAGCGGCGAGCTTGTTTTTACTTCAATTACCAAGGAAGCATTTCCGGTAATCCGGTATCGGACAAGAGATATTTCAGGCTTAACGATCCAGCCCTGCATCTGTGGAAGGACGCATGTCAGGATGAACCGCGTCAGTGGCCGCACCGATGACATGCTCATCATACGGGGTGTTAATGTTTTCCCGTCACAGATTGAGAGTGTTCTGATGCAGATTGATGAGGTAGAACCCCACTATCAACTTCTTGTGGACCGGAAAGACAATCTGGATACACTTTCCGTGCTTGTTGAAGTCGGTGAACGTCTTTTTTCCGATGAGGTAAAAAAGCTTCAGGAACTTGAAAAAAGAATATCCAAAGATATCAAAGAGCTGTTAGGCGTATCCGCGTCAGTCAAACTGGTCGAGCCCAAAACGATCGCGCGAAGCCAGGGCAAAGCGGTGCGCGTAATTGATAACCGGAAATTATAGCAATAAAAAGAGTATCTTTAAAGCTCATTCTTAAAACAATACTTTAAGGGCTCTAAAAGGAGGCTGGAGATGAAAGTGGAACAGATCTCAATTTTTCTGGAAAATAAATCAGGGCGTATCGCTGAGGTTACCGGAATCTTGGCAGACGCAGGTGTGAACATCCGCGCTTTGTCAATCGCCGATACTTCGGACTTCGGTATTCTTCGCCTCATTGTGGATGACAACCAAAAAGCAGAAGAAGCCCTTAAAAAACAAAATGTTACAGTTGGAAAAACCTTTGTTGTCGCAGTGGAGGTTGCAGATCAGCCCGGAGGCCTGCACAGAATTATGGACATCCTGTTCAAGGCTGGCTTGAATGTGGAATACATGTATGCTTTTGTAAGGCCGAATACCAATCAAGCCGTGATGATTTTCCGGTTTGAACAGCTTGACAAGGCAATAAAAATTTTAAAAGAAAACGATGTAACCGTAATTGACGGGGATCAGGTATATAAATTGTAAAATATTTACTTGACATCTATTCTATTTTTTTTTATAAATATCAGTTCTTTTTATAAGATTATTCAAAAATTAAAACCAAACAAGGAGCGAGTACGTTGGCGAATCATAAATCCGCGAAAAAACGCGCAAAGCAGAATGAAGTTAAAAACTTACGTAATAAGGCAGTCAAAACAACCGTAAAGAATGCGATCAAAAAAATCCGTCTTGACGCTGAGGCAGGAAGCGATCCATCCAAAACCCTGGATTCGGCAAAATCCGTTATCGATAAAGCTGCAAAAAAAGGAGTCATTCATAAACGTTCAGCAGCCAGAAAAATCTCAAGACTGTCAAAGCTGGTCAACTCAAAATCTGTTTAAGCAACAGCCGGCAGGGCAATTCTCTGAAGGGTTGCAGACGGTGACCGAAGTGCGGTTATTCTCCCGGAAAGGATCATGGGACACTGCGTTTTCCAATAGCCCGCTTCTTTTGTGATTCTTGCGCCCTGTTTTTTTTCTCGTGGGAAAGACCGGAATCTTATATTGCTAAAAATCATCTGTTATCCGCTGATAAACAGTCTCAGATAAACGGTTCAGCAGATCTTCAACAGCTCTCTTCTTGTTCATATCCGTAGGGGAATCACTTCCCGATGTGGCTCGATAGGTTTCACGGTCCGTTATTCCCCTGCCCGACCATATAATCCGACCGCTGCTGGTCATCATTTTCAAATCAAGATTCACATAGACCCTTCTTTCCGTTGAAATATTTGAAGTTTTTCGTGCAATGGTTTCGGTACGCAGGGAAGAAACACTTCCCGATAGCACCGCATCCGCCATATCGGCATCTCGCACAACCGCAACACCGTTTCTTGAAAATTCATAGATAAGGGCGTTTGTGGCGATCACCTCAACTCCGAACTCACCGGTATTGTTTTTAAGCATGGTTATGCAAATCTTTTGAACACCCGTGGGGAGTTTTCCGGCACCTGAGAAGTGATACCCGCAGGCTGAAAGAAAAATCAGTGAAACAGAAATTATGATTTTGTTTTTTTTCAATTCGTCTACACCACAATATTGACAAGTTTCTTTTTCACTACAATAACTTTTTTAATGGGTTTATCCTTAATAAATTTTTGAGCTAACGGATCGGAAAGCGCTGTTTTTTTAATCATGTCGTCATCAGCGCTTGCATCGATATTGAATTTTCCTCTCAGCTTTCCATTGACTTGAATAACAACCAGAATCTCATCATAAGAAAGGGCATCTTCCCGGTATCGCGGCCATGCGACAGTAAGGATGCTGGGTTCATGCCCCATCGTTTCCCAGAGTTCTTCTGCGAAATGAGGAACAATGGGTGATAGCAGCAGAACAGCGGTTTCCATGGCAAAACGCATCACGGAAGGGCCCTGAGGAATTTTATCAAATTCTTCGACACTGTACATCATATTCACAAGCTCCATGATTGCGCTGATGGCGGTATTGAAATGGAACCGGTCTTCGATGTCGCCGGTGACCTTTTTAATGGTCTGGTGTGACTTCCGGTATAAATCCTTAAGGTTTTCATCCAGATCGCTCAGTGCCCCCGTATAAGGCTCCGCCGATCCAATTTCTCTCATGCTGTTTTGAGCGATTCTCCATATCCGGTTTAAAAAGCGGTAACTTCCATCCACCCCCTGTTCGCTCCACTCCAGATCTCTTTCCGGCGGTGCCGCAAACAGGCAAAAAAGCCTTGTTGTGTCTGCACCATATTTTTCAAGAAGAAGGTTTGGATCAATTACATTTTTTTTGGATTTCGACATTTTTTCAACACGGCCGAGACTTACCGGGCTTCCACAGTCCTTGCAGATCATCTTTTCGTTGCCCTCCATCTCGATCTCTTCCGGATAAAGAAAACCGTGCCGCGGACATGAAACGGTTTCTTTGCAAACCATACCCTGGGTTAAAAGTCTTGTGAACGGTTCCTTGAATTCAACAAGGCCGAATTCCTTCAGGACGCGTGTAAAATATCTTGAATAAAGGAGGTGAAGGATCGCATGCTCAACGCCGCCTATGTATTGATCAACGGGCATCCAGTATTTTACGGCTTTCCGGTCGAACATCCCCTCATTCTCCCTGGGACTGCAGTAGCGCTCAAAATACCAGGAGGATTCCATAAAGGTATCCATCGTGTCCATATCTCTTTTTGCGCTTGAACTGCCGCATTTCGGGCATGTTGTATGTTTAAAATACTCCAGCGACGGCAATGGCGATCTTCCCCCTTCAAGCATTTCAACATCTTCAGGGAGAAGAACCGGAAGATCTTGCTCCGGTACAGGCACCAGGCCGCATGAATCACAGTGGATCATGGGAATGGGTGTCCCCCAGTAGCGCTGTCGCGATATCCCCCAGTCTCTGAGCCTGAAGCTGACGGTTTTTTTCCCAAGGTTTTTCTGTTCAAGATAAGCTGCAATCGCATCCAGTGCTTTTTTGTTTTCAAGGCCGTTAAATTTTTCTGAATTAACGAGAAACCCCTCTCCGATGTAAGCCTCGGTCATTGTTTGCGCATCAAGGTCTTCGCTGTGCGGATTCACGACCACGACCCTTTCGAGCCCATATTTTTCGGCAAAATCAAAATCCCGCTGATCATGGGCAGGTACGGACATCACTGCGCCGGTTCCATATTCCATTAAAGCAAAATTTGCCGTATAAACGGGCATCTTCCTGCCGCTTAACGGATTGATACAGTTTACCCCGATATAGACTCCTTCTTTTTCATATAGTTCAACCGCCTTGCTTGAACGGTCCTGCATGGACATCTTTTCAACAAAAGAGATCACGTTGTCCCGCTCCGGTGTTTTCTCGGATAATTTAAGCACCAGGGGGTGTTCCGGTGCAAGACACATGAAAGTTGCCCCATAAACCGTGTCCTGACGGGTTGTAAAGACCGGTATCGATTCATCTGAATCTTCAATCGGAAATCGGATTTCAGCGCCGATGCTTTTGCCGATCCAGTTCTTCTGCATTGTCGTAACTTTCTCAGGCCATCCCGGAAGCCTGTCACAATGGACCAGCAGGTCTTCGGCAAAGTCGGTTATCCTGAAAAACCACTGCTCCAGTTTTTTCTGACGTACCGGCTTTCCGCATCTCCAGCACATCCCAGCCTCTACCTGCTCATTGGCGAGCACCGTTTGGCATGGCTCACACCAGTTGACGGAGGATTCCTTGCGGTAGGCCATATCTTTTTCAAACATCTTGATAAAAAGCCATTGTTCCCATCTGTAATATTCAGGTCTGCAGGTTGCGATCTCTCGATCCCAGTCGTAGCTGAACCCCATCTTTTTAAGCTGCAGGCGCATCGTGTCGATATTATCGTAAGTCCATGCGGCCGGGTGTGTTTTATTCGCAATTGCCGCATTTTCGGCAGGCATGCCAAACGCATCCCAGCCCATGGGATGGAGTACATTCAACCCCTGCATCCGCTTGTACCGAGCCACGACATCGCCTATTGTATAATTTCGAACATGGCCCATATGGATCTTCCCGGAAGGATAGGGAAACATTTCAAGCAGGTAATATTTTTCTTTCTTCTCATTTTCAACGACTCTGAAAAGTTCTGTTTTCTCCCAGAATGACTGCCATTTGTCTTCAATCGACCTGGGATTATAGCGTTCGTCCATCTTCTTTTTTCCTCACCAAATCTCTATATTTCATTCCTGTACCCATTAACCGCATATCCGGAAACCGCGTAACACGCAGCTACAATACAAATAAACATCCGGATTGGCAAGGCGTAATTCAATCAAAAACCATTTGACTTATATATTTAAATTCTTTATTTAATTTTAAATCTTCACCACTGGAATTCAGGGCTACACAAAAAATTCGTCACAATCGGAGACAAACAGGAAAAACGATGAGCAGCAAAATTCTTATCAATGCGGTAGATCAGGAAGAATGCCGTATCGCAAAAGTAAAAAACGAAAAGCTTGAAGAATTTCACATCGAAACTGCTTCAAAAGCCATTACCCGAAGTAACATATACAAAGGTATCATTACACGGGTCGAACCAAGCCTTCAGGCTGTTTTTGTGGATTATGGGGCTGAACGGCATGGTTTTCTTCAAAAACATGAAATTCACAGCGACTACTTTATCGATAATGCATCAGGCGACAGGTCCTTAAAAAAAATTGTTCGAAGGGGCCAGGAGCTTGTCGTGCAGATCATAAAAGATCCGATTATGAACAAGGGGGCCATGCTCAGCACATTTATATCCCTGCCGGGCAGGCATACCGTCCTCATGCCGGGAAGCAAAAATATTGGGATTTCAAGAAAAATTGAGAACGAGAAGGAACGAATAAGGCTTAAAGAAATCATTGGAAAACAATTGCCGGAAGATTTTGGCCTGATTCTCCGCACTGCCGGAGAGGGATGCACAACCTCCCTCATCGCAAAGGATATTCGTTACCTGCTGCGCCTCTGGAAGAACATCAAGCAAAAAGGAATAACCGGGAAAGCTCCGCAACTTCTTTATAAAGACCGAAACCTCGCGGTACGGTCCATAAGAGATTATTTTACGCCCGAAATCAACGAAATCCTTATTGATGACCCTTCGGTATACAGAGACGTAAAAAATTTCATCAATATCATTTCTCCAAAACATGTAAACATGGTCAAACTGTACAAAAGTGACAAACCCATCTTTTCAAAGTACCAGCTGGAAACACAGATCACCTCTATTTTTGAAAACCATGTAAAGTTAAAATCAGGAGGTTCCATTGTTCTTGATCCTGCGGAAGCGCTTGTGGCGATCGACGTAAATTCCGGCAAGGCCACAAAAAAAGAATCCATCGAAGAAACCGCTCTGCAGGCCAATCTGGAAGCGGCAGAAGAAATTGCACGTCAGCTCAGGCTCAGAGATCTTGGCGGTCTTATTGTAATCGATTTTATTGATATGCGGGATCAGAAAAACAAAATAAAAGTGCAAAACGCCATAAAATTATTTCTGAAAGAGGATAAGGCCAGAACCAAGGTCGGTGTGATTTCAAAATTCGGCCTCCTGGAGATGTCCCGGCAGCGAATAAGCCCCTCCATTGAATCCGGAAGCTTTGTAAAATGCCCCCACTGCAAGGGCAAAGGCCTTACCCCCTCAATCGAAATGCTGGGGATAGGCGTCCTTCGGAAACTAAGACTCGAAACCATGAAAGATAATGTTTCAAACATAAACGTAACGGTTCCAATGGCGGTTTCATCTTATCTTTTAAATAAAAAACGAAATGAAATACACGATCTTGAATCCAGAATACATATTCGGATAACAATTGAAGGAGATATCAACATGATGCCCGGCGAAAGCAGTTTCATCTGTGATTACGCCCGAGTCCTCGATCCCGTATCCCCTTCATCAGGAATATGACTGCCCTGTATTGACACCCGGGCACGATTGCTGTATCAGTTGTGTCAATCATAGATCAGGGTGGAGAGGATCTTATGCCCAAAAAAACGATGAATGGTTCAAAAAAACATATTGGAATTGCTATCTTTTTGATTCTTGGGATTGCGATCACCATCGCCGGTTTGAAGTATCTTTCCGACCGGAAATTACCGGATGGCGTTTCGGATGCGGAGTTGAAAACAATCAGACTGCCGGAAAAATCCAAAGCGGTTATGGATTATAACAACCTTGAAAACGATAAAGCCCTTTCCTCCCTGATGCAGGAGCGGAAGGCACAATATGGAATCGATTCCGGTGTCGATATGATTGTCAAATCAGATGAATCCCTTAAGGTAGGGGATAAAACGATCTCGATGGAAGAGATTATCAATGAAACACGCCTCCGGCGAGGTGAAGTGATTGAGAAGGATATGGATGGCGGCGCCTCGAAAAAAACAGAGAATTTCGGAATCCATGTGGTTCTGCCGGGCGAAAACATCTGGGATATCCATTTCAATTTGCTTAAAAACCGTTTTGACAGCCGGCAGATAACCCTTTCGCCTGTTGCGGATGAGCCCGGAAAAAACGGCCGGAGTTCAGGTGTGGGGAAAATTCTGAAATTTTCCGAAAAAATGGTTTCTATTTATAACCTGGAGGAACGCAAACTATCCTCGGATATCCATCTTATCGAGCCATTGAGTAAAATTGTTGTGTACCACATGGATGAGGTTTTTTCCCTGATTGACCAGATTGATTTTAAAAATATAGATAAGATACAATTTGACGGAGACACCCTCTGGATGCCCCAGGAGCAATAAAAACAGAAATGTCGATCATGACTTAAACGTTTTAAAAACCCGAACAAGGAGGAAGTATTTTGTTTAATATAGCATATGCGATGGGAAGCGGCGCACAGGGAGGATCAGACGGCGGCAGCTTTACGGCTTTCATTCCATTAATTTTGATGTTTGGTATTTTCTATTTTTTACTGATCAGGCCCCAGCAGAAGAAAGCAAAACTGCATCAGGAGATGATCAAGGCGCTGAACAAGGGTGACAGAGTGATTACATCCGGTGGTATCCACGGCAGAATAACCGCTGTAGACGATACCACGGTAACCCTTGAAATCGCGGACAAGGTGAGGATAAAGGTTGTTCGGGGAAACATCGCAACGACACACCAGTCTCCTCCCCCGCCATCGGATAAAAAAGAGAAATCCTGACAACAATGAAAAATCAACTTTTTACTGTAATTAAGAAAGATGAAACCGTAAAAAGTCAAAATTTTGATGGCAAAGAAAAAAGTTCAAGTTCAAGGCGCGCAAATCTCGAGGAATACTGCGCCAGCGGTAGCCGTAGGCGTGTGTAGGTAGCCTACTCACGCCTCCGGCTACCGCTGCACTGTCGTGCACGGTACTGACGAGAGATGCAGCGCAACACAGAAATTGGACTTTTTACGAAGCCATCAAGAAACATCGATTCAAGAAAGGATATGAGCATTGAAGAAGCTTTCATGGAGACTCTACGTTGTTCCTGTTGTGATTGTTGTCGCACTGGTCTATCTGTTTCCGACAATCCACATGAAAATAAACGATCAACAACAGCCCACATTATGGCCCAACAGGCAAATCAACCTGGGTCTTGATCTGCAGGGCGGCATGCATCTCGTGCTTGAGGTGGAAACGGAAAAGGCGGTTGAGGGCCAGATCGAAAGAATGGCAGATGATATGAAAAGCCTTATTCGAAAAGAAGGCATAAAACAACAAGGCATGCGGCCCATCGGGAAAAATGGTTTTTCAGTAAAAGTCGCGGAAGAAATCGTTGATTCCTTTTATGAATTCCTGAACAGGGATTTCAGGGAATTAAAAATCGATACGGAAACTGAAAACGGCATCACGACTTTTCTCCTTACACTGCCTGAAAAAGAGGTTGAATTCATCAAAAAAATGGCTGTCGAGCAGGCCATTGAAACCATACGAAACCGTATCGATGAGTTTGGTGTAAGCGAACCGGATATTCGCCTTCAGGGTGACAACAGAATACTGATACAACTGCCTGGGATAAAAGACACAAAACGCGCGAAAAACCTGATCGGGAAAACCGCGCTGCTGGAATTCAGACTGGTTGACGAAGAAAATGATGTCAGTAAAGCACAAAGGGGGAACCTACCTCCCGGAAGCGAGCTCCTCTACCAGACGATTAAAAACAAGGAAACCGGCCATATCAGCAAGGTTCCTTTTCTGATCAAAAAACGAACACCACTTACCGGCGCCGACCTGACAGACGCCAGAGTTCAAATTGACTCCCAGTATAATGAACCCTATGTCGCCATGAAATTCAACAAAAAAGGAGGAAGGGTCTTTGAAAGACTGACCGGTGACAATGTCAACAAACGTCTCGCAATCGTACTGGACAATACGGTTTATTCCGCTCCGAACATCCGATCAAAAATTGCAGGAGGAAATGCAATTATCGAGGGCAGCTTTACCATGGAAGATGCCCGTGATCTGGCTATCGTCCTGCGGGCCGGCGCCTTGCCCGCGCCCGTCAATATCATCGAGGAAAGAACCGTAGGCCCATCCCTTGGTCAAGATTCAATCAAAAAAGGTTTGTTTTCCATGTATCTCGGAGGTCTGCTTGTCGTTCTCTTCATGGTTGTATACTATAAACGCTCCGGCCTGATAGCCGATTTAGCGCTTATCGCCAATATCATCATGATCGGAGGCGGACTTGCCGCATTCCAGGCCACACTCACCCTTCCGGGTATAGCCGGTATAATCCTGACGATTGGTATGGCCGTAGATGCGAATGTTCTCATCTTTGAACGCATCCGGGAAGAAATGTTGCTGGGGAAGACTCCTCTCGCGGCAGTCACCGCGGGCTATGACCGTGCCACGCTGACCATTTTGGATGCCAATGTAACAACCCTTATCGTGGCACTCGTTCTCTTTCAATTTGGAACCGGCCCGGTTAAAGGCTTTGCGGTAACCCTGAGCCTTGGAATTTTAGCAAGCCTCTTTACCGCCCTCATTCTTTCACGGCTGATATTTGATTATTTTCTGATCATACGCCGGGTAAAAACGATAAGTATTTAAAAAATGGTCTTACACAACGAAAATTGACTAAAACAGTTCCAGAATATGACAAAGGAATGAACAGATGCAGTTTATCAAACCCGACATTAATATAAATTTTACAGGTAAAATAAAAGTCGCCGCCCTGATCTCCCTGGTCCTCCTTGTTATCAGCATCGGATCGCTTGTCGTGAAAAAAGGACCAAAGTATGGTGTCGATTTTGCCGGTGGAACACTGATTCAGGTCTCATTTGAAAACCAGGCAAACATTGCGGATATCAAATCGGGTCTGAACACGATCGGACTCCAAAAAACTTCCATTCAACGATTCGGAGAAAAAAGTGAAAATGAATATCTGATCCGGACCAATCAGCCAATAACAACAAGCGAAGATTTTACATCCGATCTGGAAAAAGCATTAAACAAATCAACCAGCGGCAAGGCAACAACACAGCGTGTTGAGATGGTCGGCCCCCAGGTCGGTAAAGATCTCCGAGAGAAAGCCCTTTTTGCGATGTTTTTCTCGCTCTTATTTATTACCATTTATATTTCAGGACGGTTCGAACTGAAATGGATTTTGAGTGGCGTGATGGCTGCCGCAATTATCTTTGCCATATACGTGCTCTCCCTCTTTAATGTGAGCATTCCCTTTCTTATCGCGGCCGCGCTGATTGTAACCATCATTCTGTTCTGGTTTCTTGAACTCAAGTACGCCATGGGAGCGATTGTCGCCATCGTGCACGATGTACTGATCACCGTCGGTGTTTTCTCCATCTTTGACAAGGAGTTTACCTTACCGATCATTGCGGCTCTTCTCACGATTATCGGTTATTCACTGAACGATACCATCATTGTTTTTGACCGGATTCGTGAAAATCTCAAAAAACATCACAAGAGCCCCCTCAATACGAATATTAACAGAAGCATCAATGAAACCTTGAGTCGAACGATTCTCACTTCCGGAACCACTCTGGTTGTCGTTACGACTCTTTTCATTTTTGGCGGCGGTATTATACATGATTTTGCCTTTGCCTTGATCGTGGGCATTCTCATCGGGACATATTCCTCCATATATGTGGCAAGTCCGATTCTCCTTGCCTGGCAAAAAAAATAAACAAGCGAGAATCTGAAAATCATGACAGAACCGTACCTGAAAACATCATAACCCTGCCATGAAAAACAAACTGCCGTGGATGGCCTTGAAAAATGTAAACGGTGTTGGAAACCATCTGTTTAAAAAGCTTATTGAATGCTTTCATACCCCGGACAGTGTATTCAATGCCTCCATACAGGAACTGATGGGGGTTGAGGGAATATCTGCTGCTCTTGCCAGGGAAATAAAACACAACAAAGGTGAAAACAAGGCAAAAAAAGATCTCGAAATCGCATGTCAAAAAGGGATCCATATCATCACCATGGCTGACAGGTCCTACCCCCCTCTTTTACATCACATTCCGGATCCGCCTCCGGTTTTATACGTATCGGGGACATTGGAACCGGCAACAGACAATATCGCTGTCGTCGGTTCAAGAAATGCTACCCAATACGGGATAGCCGTTGCGAAACAACTGTGCCGTGATCTTGCTCATCGCAAACTTAATGTCGTAAGCGGCATGGCAAAAGGAATTGATACAGCGGCCCACCTGGGTGCACTTGCCGGGGATGGCAAAACGTTTGCGATTCTTGGAACCGGGATCGATGTTATTTATCCTTCCGAGAACAAAAAACTTTTTCATGAAATTGCTGAAATGGGTGCGGTTATTTCAGAATTTCCTTTTGGAACCGGACCGGAGCCTTTTCGTTTTCCCTTACGAAACAGAATCATCTGTGGTATGTCCCTTGGAACGGTGGTTGTGGAAGCCGGCATGAAAAGTGGTTCCCTTATCACGGCAAGACTGGCGGCTGAACAGGGACGGGAAGTTTTCGCGGTTCCCGGTTCCGTCCGGTCATTTAAAAGTACCGGAACGCACAACCTTCTGAAGCAGGGCGCAAAGCTGGTTGAGCATGCAAATGATATCATTGAAGAGCTTTTACCGCTGCTACAGGATCGCTCATCGGGTAAAACCGAAAATCAGGATGCTCCAAAAAAAAACCATCCAACACTTGACTCGGATGAAACAATTGTGTTTAAAGCCCTTGAACCCTATCCGGTTCACATTGATGACATTCTGCGTTCCACCGGGCTTAACCCGGGGAAGTTAGCTGGAATTCTTTTAAAACTTGAACTTGAGGGAGTTGTAAATCAGTCTCCCGGTAATTTTTTTTCAACTTGTGAGGAATAGAAGTGCCGAAACCTTTAATTGTCGTAGAGTCTCCAACCAAAGTAAAAACCATTAAAAAATTTGTTGGAAATCAGTTTAATGTCACCGCCACATCCGGACACATCAAGGATCTTCCACCAAAGGAAATCGGTATTGATATCGAAAATAGCTTCAAGCCCAAATATGTCAACATCAAAGGAAAACAGAGAGTTATAAAATCACTTAAAGCGGCGGCTGAAAATGCTTCAGATATCTATCTTGCCCCGGACCCGGACAGGGAGGGTGAAGCCATCGCGTATCACACCGCGGAAATTATGAAAAAGAAGGGTCGCAGGTTTTTCCGGGTTCTGTTTCATGAACTTACAAAAAGCGGAATCAATGAGAGGATAAATTCTCCCCAGGAACTGAATCAGGATAAATATGACGCCCAGCAGACCCGCCGCATCCTGGACCGGATTGTGGGGTATCAGATATCACCGCTTCTATGGCGCAAGGTTCAGGGAGGTCTGAGTGCCGGACGCGTCCAGTCGGTCACCGTCCGAATCATATGTGAAAGAGAACGCGAAATTCAGGCTTTTGAGCCCGAAGAATACTGGTCGATTACGGCAAACCTTGAAGGAAATTCCCCCCCTCCTTTTGAGGCAAAACTGGCAAAAAAAGACAATAAAAAAATTGAAATCCCACATGAAAACAAAGCGAATGAAATTCTCGACGAGCTTGCGGGTTCCGATTTTATCGTTGATAAAATTATTAAAAAAACGACCAAAAGAAATCCCCTTCCGCCTTTCATCACAAGCAAGCTGCAGCAGGAGGCAATACGAAGGCTGAGATTTTCTGCGAAAAAAACCATGGTCGTTGCCCAGCAGCTATATGAAGGGGTTGAGCTAAGTCCGGGTGAGCCATCCGGCTTGATTACCTATATGCGAACCGACTCCATCAGAATCGCAGAAGAGGCGGCTCTGGAAGCACAAAAAATGATTCTGGATCAATTTGGTGAAAGTTATGGAATATCCGAGCCCCGAATTTTTAAAAATAAAAATAAAGCGCAGGATGCGCATGAAGCCATCAGACCGACTTCTGTATACAATACGCCTGAAAAGCTTGCCCCGCATCTTTCAAAAGATCAGCTTGCACTCTATACGCTGATATGGAAACGCTTTATGGCGTCACAAATGGCCCAGGCGCTGATCGACCAGAAGTCAGTGTCCATCCGGGCCGGAGCATATACATTCAATGTCAGTGGATCTACCGTTAAATTTCCAGGCTTCATGACGTTATACATATCATCTGAAGATACGATCGAGGATGAACAGAAAAAACAGCCCCTTCCCGATCTATCCGAAGGGTTGAAATTGAAACTGCACAAACTGTCTCCCAAACAGCATTTCACGCAGCCTCCTCCAAGGTTTTCCGAAGCTTCTCTTGTCAAGGAGCTCGAAGAAAACGGAATCGGGCGACCAAGCACCTACGCGACAATCCTTACGACAATCAGGGACAAAGGATATGTGGAGCTTATAAACAGATACTTCAGGCCAAGTGAACTGGGATTTATTGTAAATGATCTTCTGGTAGAAAATTTTCCGGATATCCTTGATGTCGAATTTACGGCAAAATTTGAAAACAATCTTGACCGGATTGAAATCGGTGAACTCCCATACCTGGCCGTCCTCAACAGTTTTTACGATCAGTTTTCCAAAAAGCTTGAATCCGCGAAAGAAAATATGCTCAGCATTAAGGGCGTCGGCGTTCCTACAGACTTGACGTGCCCGGACTGCAGTAAAAAGCTGCATATCAAGGTTGGAAAAAATGGACTGTTTCTCGCGTGCAATGGATATCCGGAATGTTCCTATTCCCGCAATTTTACACGCGATGAAAAAGGAAACGTTAAACCGGTTGAACCTTCTTTTGAAATCGTCGAAGGCAAAATATGCGATAAATGTCAAAAACCCATGGTTCTCAAGCAGGGCCGTTACGGCGAATTTCTGGCATGCTCCGGATATCCTGATTGTAAAAACACACAATCCATTAACGGAGGTTCCTCCGGTACTCAAACAGGGGTCAAGTGCCCGGAAAACGGTTGTGAAGGTGAGCTTCTTGAACGGAAATCAAGAAGGGGAAAAATTTTTTACAGCTGCAGCCGATATCCCGATTGCTCCTATGCAACATGGGACAGACCTGTCAACCAGGAATGCCCGAAGTGCGGAGCAAAATTTCTGGTCGAGAAGCAAACGAAAAAGCAAGGAACCTTCTGGAAATGCCTGAACCCCTTGTGTGATTATCAGGAGAGCCGATAGAAAACGTCTTGCTTCGTTTCTATTAAAAAGGTATTCGTTCTCTGAGAAAATTCCGAAATTCGGAGTTTTAGACATTAAAATAATTTCATTTTTCCCGGAAAGTGATGGCTATGAGCAACCAGAACCAGATCGACATGACACCTTTCAGGCATCTTTATCCATTTAAATCCCATTTTATGGATAGAAACGGCTTGAATTATCACTATCTGGACGAAGGTTCCGGGGATCCGATTGTCATGCTTCACGGCAATCCAACCTGGTCTTTTTACTACAGAAGCCTTGTAAAAGGCTTGTCTCCTGACTACAGAACAATCGTTCCGGACCACATCGGATGTGGTCTTTCCGATAAACCGGGTATTGATCGATATGACTACAGATACCGGAGCAGGGTTGAAGATCTTGAAGCACTGATCGATCACCTGAATATCAAAAACAAGATAACGCTTGTTCTCCATGACTGGGGAGGTATGATCGGGCTGGCGTTTGCCCTGAGAAATCCCGAAAAGATTGCAAGACTGGTCATTACAAATACCACCGGCTTCTTCACCCCTGGTGGAAAAAGGCTTCCGTTGCGGCTGTGGCTTATACGGCATATCAGCCCGTTTGCGACGATCGGTGTACTTGGCTTCAATCTTTTTTCAAAAGCCGCACTCTATATGTGCCCCCATAAACCCCTTCCAGGAGAGGTAAAAAAAGGTCTTGCCGCGCCATACAACTCGTGGAAAAATCGGATTGCCACCCTGAAATTCGTACAGGATATTCCGATAAAAACCACAGATCCGAGTTACGAACTTGGACAGTATGTGGACAAAAACCTTCACAGGCTTTCGGACATCCCCAAACTGATTTTATGGGGTAAACATGATTTTGTTTTCTCGATTTCATTTTTAGATGAATGGCGGCTTCGTTTTCCGGATGCGGAAACGCATCTTTTCCCGGATGCCGGACATTACCTTTTTGAAGATGTTCCGCAGAAAATCCTGCCTCTTGTGAAGGATTTTTTGATAAAGCATCCGGTTTAAATGCAACGAGAAAGAAAAATTGATTGAATGATATGAATATGGAAAACAATACATCCAATGAAGACGTTGTCAATGTCGCCTATTACCTTAAAGACATGGCCAGGAGACAGCCCTATAAAAGAGCTGTAGTCGCTCCGGTTTCAAGAGACCGGAATGACCGTATCGCATATGCCCATATGACATTTCGACAACTCGACCAGGAGTCGGATTGTATTGCCGCAGGTCTTGAAAGAGTGGGAATTGTTCGCGGAACAAAAACCATTCTGATGGTCAAACCATGCCTTGATTTCTTTGCGATCACCTTTGCGCTGTTCAAGGCGGGAGCGGTTCCCGTCGTCGTCGATCCGGGCATGGGGATCAAACGCATGCTTTCCTGTATGCAGGAAAGCGCGCCGGAAGCTTTCATCGGAATTCCGCTGGCGCATCTCCTTCGAACGTTTTGTCCAGGTTATTTTAAAACCGTAAAAACATTTGTTACGGTGGGCAGACGCCTCTTCTGGGGCGGGCTCAACATGAGTCATATCAAAAAAGTTCCCTGGGCATCCCATTCAATTGCGAAAACAAAAAAGAATGAAACAGCCGCCATCTTGTTTACATCCGGCAGTACAGGCCCAGCCAAAGGCGTTGTGTACACCCATGGCAATTTCGACGCCCAGATTAAGCAAATCAAGGCTCATTTTGAAATTACGCCGGATGAAATCGATCTGCCTACTTTTCCTTTGTTTGCGCTGTTTGATCCTGCTCTTGGCATGACTGCCGTAATTCCCGATATGGACCCGACCAAACCGGCTCTTGTAGACCCCAGAAAAATTATTGAAGCGATCATTAATCAGGGTGTAACCAATATGTTTGCCTCCCCTGCCCTGCTAAACCGGGTAGGACGCTTTGGAGAAAAAAACAAAATAAAAGTCCCTTCGCTGAAAAGAGTGGTTTCCGCAGGTGCTCCGGTTCCTCCTGTCAATATTGAACGGTTTGCCAAAATGCTGTCCGAAACCGCCGAAGTGCACACCCCCTATGGCGCGACTGAGGCGGTGCCGATCATATCGATCAGCAGCAACGAAATACTTGGAGAAACCAGGGATCTGAGCGATCAGGGATTCGGTAACTGTATTGGCCGTCCGATAAACAACATCAATATCCGCTTGATCCGCATATCGGATTCACCCATTGAAACCTTTTCCGAAGATTTGCTTGTTCCGCAGGGAGAAATTGGTGAATTCATCGTCAAAGGCGATCTGGTATCCAAAAGCTATTATAAAAAGCCCAAACATAACGCACTGCACAAAATAAAGGAAGGGGATGAGATATGGCACCGCATGGGCGATCTTGGATGGCAGGACAAAAACAACCGCTTCTGGTTCTGCGGTAGAAAAAGCCATCGCGTGATCACCAAGGGAGGAACGTTGTATACCATTCCCTGTGAAGCGATTTTTAATACCCACAAAAGCGTGTATCGAAGCGCACTGGTGGGCATCGGGCCTTCCGGGAATCAGAAACCGGTTATTTGTATTGAGCTGGAAGAAGACAACACCCAGGACAAACAACAAATTGAAATCGATCTGCTGTCGCTTGCAAAAAAAAATGTGATCACGCAGGACATTAACATTTTCCTTTTTCATAAATCTTTCCCGGTGGACATTCGTCATAATTCTAAAATTTTTCGTGAAAAGCTGGCCGTATGGGCTGAAGAACAGCTGAAATGAAATCTGGAGATCTTATGGAGAAACCGAAAAAACAAAAAATTCTGGTCACCGGTGGGGGGGGATTTTTAGGCAGCGCCATTATCCGAAAATTGATTCAAAGAGGGGAACAGGTATGGAGTTTTTCCCGAAAAACCTATTCGGAGCTTGAAGCCCGTGGTGTGAAACAGATTCAGGGCGACCTCGCAGATCGGGCTTTTGTTGAAAATACATTCAAAGGAATGGATGTTGTTTTTCATGTTGCCGCTAAACCGGGTGTCTGGGGAACGTATGATGAATACTACCGGCCGAATGTCCTTGGGACACAAAATGTCATCCATGCCTGCAAGGTGAACCGAATCCCGACTCTCATCCATACGAGCTCTCCCAGTGTCATTTTTACAGGCAGAGATATGGAAGGAATGGATGAATCAGTCCCCTATCCCGAAAAATTCCACACACACTACACAAAAACAAAAGCCATGGCGGAGCAGGCCGTCAGAGCCGCCGCAAAAGAAGGCCTGAACGTAATTATACTCCGCCCGCACCTGATATGGGGGCCGGGTGATCCTCATCTGGTTCCAAGGGTTATCGCGAGATCCAGAAAACTGGTCCGTGTAGGCAAAAAAAACAATCTCGTGGATACAATCTACATCGATAATGCCGCGGATGCGCATATTCTCGCAGCAGATAAACTGATTGCGGATCCTTCATTGTCGGGCAGCATCTACTTTATCAGCCAGGATAGTCCGATACCCATGTGGGACATGATCAATGGGATATTGGATGCAGGAGGTCTTGATCCGGTCTCAAAAACCATGCCCCTCTGGTCGGTCTGGCTCATCGGAGCGTTTCTTGAATTTGTTTACAAGGTTTTCCGCTTTTCCGGTGAACCGAAAATGACCCGGTTTGTCGCAAATGAGCTGGGTACGGCTCACTGGTTTGATATCAGTGCGGCTAAAAAGGATCTCGGATACGAACCGAACATATCGATAGAGGAAGGACTTCGTTTGCTCAAAGAATGGCTCACGCATCATCCCATTGAGGTTGAGTAGACCTGGTTTCAACCAGCCGTTCGGATATCGGGCAGCTTGATTTTACGGGCAAAGCCCTGCACAGGCAGTGCATGTGTCTATGCGTTGTTGAGTACCGGAAAAATCAAACCCATAATCCGTGAGATGTCGGTATTCTGTTCACTCCGGCAACAGATCATAAAAATATCTCATCACATCTGTACGCGTTACAATTCCAATCATATCACCATTCTCTATAACCGGTATCCTGCCGATATCATGCTTTACAATAAGCTGGGCAACTTCCAGCGGGCTTCTATCGGAAGAGACGGTGATAATCTTGTCTCTGCTCATAAATGCTTTGACCGGTGCTTCCATTTGCCTGTCTTTTTTAAGTTTTTGAAAATCTTTTCTGGAAATAATGCCGACAAGCTTGTTATCGTCCACCACAGGCAACCCCGTGAAACCTTTTTTACGCAATAGTAAGGCAACTTGCTTCATCGGAGTGTCGGACGTTACAGAGATGATTGGATAAGACATTAAATCTCCGAGAGAAGAGACCTTGTTTTCATTTTTGACAAGTTCGACAAGCATCTCTTTAACGGCTTCCGGCTCGATGGATTTCAGCATTACGGAGCCCGCTCCCGGATGCCCCCCTCCGCCCATGCGGCGCATAATTTCACCGATATTTACCTCATCGATAATACTTCTGCCGATCACAACGCTCATGTTGCGTCTTTTATCAACAAAAACCCCAAAAGCCGCACTGACATTCAGCAGTTCCCGGTACATGTTGACAACTACGGAAAGATTGCCCACATGGCCTTCAATTGCAATGATGTTGCAGCTGATATAGTATCGGTTTACTTTGATTCTTTCAGCCGATCTCAGCATGTCAAACAGGACATCTTTTTGTTCCGCATTATAGGCGGGTTTCAAAAAAGAGTTAATCACATTGAGATCAGCATGCTGTTCCAGAAGATATGCTGCAGAATAGGCGTCCAACGGGGTCGTTGACGGAAAAGAAAGGCTCCCGGTATCCTCATAAATTCCGGCCAGAAAAAGTGTTGCCAGAATTGGAGTGAGCTCTATTTTTTCCTGTTGTATCTGCCTGATCATCAGTGAAATCGTTGCACCGATTTTTTCAAGGCATTTCCAGGCAGGAACGATATCTCCTCCAGGATGATGATCCCACAGGATAATCTCGATATCCTTCCGGCTTTTGAGCGGTTTGATATGATCCAGTCGGTTCCAGGTGTTTGTATCTACGATGATCAGTTGGGTTACCGTGTCAAAAGGAATATCTTCGGAGACGCGAACTTTGAAAAGCTCTTTATGAATCGCCAGAAAAGCCTTTACATTTGGATTGATACTTTTCGGAATTACCGGAACCGCACCAGGATACAATAAAGTTCCCGCGATTAAAGAGGCAAACCCGTCAAAGTCGGTGCCCTTATGTGTGGTGACAATCTTCATCATAGGGAATTTGAAATTCGAAATCGATTACTTTCTCGTTTTAAACTCTTTCAGCATTTCATGCGGCACGACCCGTATCAGTTCAGACAGAGTCGTCTGATCAAGCTTCATCATGCCGTCATCAAGCATTGTCTTCATCCCCCCTTTTAAGGCAAGCCGTCGAATTTCGTTTTCACTTTCCCCTCGGTTCAGAGCTGTAGAAATCGTTCTGTCGATTATAAAAATCTCCGAAATCAGTGTTCTCTCCCTGTATCCGGTAAACTTACACTCCGAGCATCCATCTCCGATATAAAAATCCAGATGCTCCGGGTGCCTGTCAAACAACACGCTCCACTCCTCTTTCAGCGGGGTATATTTCTTTTTGCATGACGGGCAGATTTTTCTCACAAGCCGCTGAGCGAGAACCCCCATAAGACTGGAGGCAATCTGGTTGTATTCGATACCGAGGTCAAGAAGCCTTGTCACTGCGCTTACCGCATCGTTCGTATGAATCGTACTTAAAAGCAGATGTCCGGTCAGGGCGGCATCAAAACCGATGCTTGCGGTTTCCTGATCCCGCATCTCACCAACCAGAATAATATCCGGATCCAGACGCAGAAATGATCTTAAAAGCTTTGCGAATGTCAGATTGATTTTCGGATTGATCTGGGTCTGCATGATATCCGGGAAACTGTATTCAATCGGGTCTTCAGCCGTAATAATCTTGATGCCAGGATGATAAACATGCAATAACGCACCATACAGGGTGGAAGTTTTACCACTTCCGGTCGGCCCTGAAACAAGCACCATGCCCGCGGAACTTTTCATCATCTCTTTAAATGGCTCCAGGACATACGGGGAATGATTCAGATTTTCAAGGCCCACATCCGCTTTTCTTGAATCAAGAATTCGAAGTGTTATATTCTCCCCGATAATCGCCGGACACGTAGCAACACGAAAATCAAGATCAAAATTTTGTTTTTTTTCACGGTCAAAATAATTAACCCTGAAAACGCCGTCCTGAGGCAGCCTTCTTTCCGCGATATCAAGGTTTGAAATAACCTTGATTCTGGAAACGATTGCACCAATCATATCGTTGATTCGTTCATCCAGCCATGTCAGCTTCAGGGTATGCAGAACACCGTCTATGCGATATCGTATCTTGGGTTTTTTTCGATTCTGCTCGATATGAATATCACTGGCATTGTTTATGATTCCGTATTTGATAATAAAGTTAACAACTTCTTCGGCTTCCATGGATGTCATTCCATAAATGGTGCCTTTTTTATTTTCCCTCGTATCACTGACATCTTCACCAAGATCGATGTCGATAAGGCTTGCGGTATCCGCTCCTGTTTTATTATCCGCTTCAGATATGGTACTGGACAGGGAAACCCCATAAAGATTTTTAAAAACCGCATTAAACTTATCATCCGAAATAAAAACGCATTTGATATTCAGGTGTGTATAGACCGATCCCAGTTCATGAATAACCGAGAGCCTTTCCGGAGAAGAAACCGCGATGGTAAGATCTCTCCCGTCGATGGTCAATGGAAGAACCAGATGCCTTTTCGCGTAACGGCAAGCAATGACATTGGTTAGTTTCTCAATCATATTGTCATAGATAACGAAATCTTCCAGTTTTCTGTATGGAATATTATGCTGCTTGGACAGCACCTGGTAAAGCTGGTCGGTTGTAATCACATTTTTTTCCACCAGAATTTTACCAAGCGGATCGGTTCTGTGGATTTGTTCCTGAAGAGCGATATTGAGCCGGGCTTCATCAATGTAATTCTGCCTGAGGAGAATTTCACCAAACCGGAGCTGCTTGCTGTATTTGTGAAGAATATAATTCAGGTCATTTATGGTGATAATACCCATGTTGCAGAGTATTTCACCAATGCTTCTTTGGTCCTCCCGCCGGTTTCGAATGTCATTCAGATTTTTTTTGCTGATGATATTCAACTTGAAGGCAAGGCTATCCGTTTCTAGTTTACCGTACTCCGGATGTTCTTTGAGATTTTCCAGTTGAGTGGGTAATAACAGATTTTTTTTCAGCATATATTGTTCAACAGGCAGGCCGGCAATCTCATGTTCAGCTTTCTGAACCTGAAGCGCCTTTTGTATATCCTCATCGTTGATAAAACCCTCTTTACGCAGTAATTCGCCAACCTTCAAAATTTTACGAAACTCGTCATGTTCAGCCATATTTTTATCCCATTCGTCCTGATAAAACGCTTTAGTCGGCAATTTTCGAAACAGAATGATACGGTCAGGCAGTATGTTTTTGAAATTTTTGTCAATCAACGAACCATCTGCATATCTGTCTCATATTTTTCTTATTGCAAAAGGGTTTATTATTCAAGAATAATTTTGAGGTTTTAGTGAATGCAGGATAACTTTTCGCAGATTGATCCTGATTGACCGCTTCAAGAGTGACAGCGTATACAAAGACAAAATAAAAGATCGGAGTACCAGGAGGTAAAAACCCTCGGAAATGAACATCCAAATTGACAGATCGAGATAGATGCAATACTTAAATCCTGTCAAGAGAGTTTTAAAGCAAATCAATAACGTCAAATGGGATGATATATGAAATCTTTTTTCAAAAACAAACGCGTTCTCGTTACCGGCGCCTGTGGCACCATCGGAAGTGAACTGGTTCAACAGCTTCTTGAAAATTATGAAGTGGAGGAGCTTATCGGAATTGACAACAATGAGAGTGAACTCTTTTTTTTAGAACAAAAACATTCCGACTGCCATAACGCACATTTTTTTATCGCGGATATCCGGGATAAAGACAAATTGATCCGAAAAATGAAACATGTTCACATTGTTTTTCATGCTGCGGCATTGAAACATGTGACGTTATGTGAAAAATCTCCTTTTGAGGCCGTCCAGACCAACATCGTCGGCGTCCAGAACATCATCACCGCGGCTCAGGAAAATCAGGTGGAGCGTGTCATTTTTACGAGTTCCGACAAAGCGGTAAACCCGACCAATGTGATGGGAACTTCCAAATTGATGGGCGAACGCCTTATGACAGCCGCGAACAGCAATCTGCGAGGAGACGGACCCCTGTTTTCCTCTACACGTTTCGGAAATGTTCTGGGTTCAAGAGGTTCGGTAATTCCTGTTTTTCGCGAGCAGATCCAAAGAGGAGGACCGGTAACATTGACGGATTCGGCCATGACCCGTTTCATCATGAGCATTAAGGAGGCGGTCCAGCTGGTTATTGATTCGGCTTTTCATATCCGGGGCGGAGAAGTATTTATTACCAAGATGCCGGCTACCAGTATACTGGATCTGGCTGAAATAATGATTCAGGAATTGGCCCCGGCTTATGGCTACGCCCCGGACGACATTACGATCAAGACGATCGGCATAAAGCCCGGAGAAAAAATGTATGAAGAGCTGATGAATCATGAAGAAACCCGCCGGGCATATGAATTGGCAAAATATTTTGTTATCCTTCCCGCTTTCAGGGATATTTATCGCGGCATCAATTATGAGTATCCGAATATCATCTCGAAAACCGTGACGCAGTTATATAATTCCGGCAATGAGCCCACCATTTCAAAGGAACAACTGAAAAAACTTTTAAAAGAAAGCAATCTGTTGTATGAAGATGGGGCTTTGTAGCCAATTCACGGCTGCACGCTCTGGAAATGGTTTTGACACCTTCGATCAGACATCACGGGTTGACGGATCAGATCAAAAAAAGATTTTTCAACCCGGTATTGTTTTCTCAGGAAAATTGAATCGACACAGAATGAAGGAAATCTGATGCGCGTATTAATTTTAGGTGGTGATGGCTATCTGGGATGGCCTACGGCAATGCATTTAACTGCGTATGGTTACAACGTCGCGGTGGCAGACAATTATTTGCGTCGAAACCTCTGCAGGGATGAGAATGTTGAACCTCTTTTCAACGTACCGAACCTCCATGAAAGAGCGGGACGATGGGAAAAAATTTCCGGTCACAAGATTCAACTTTATATAGGTGACCTTACGCAATGGGATTTTATTGCCGGGGTCTTTGAATCCTTTCAGCCGGATGTTATCATTCATTATGCAGAACAACCATCTGCTCCATATTCGATGCTGAATCGCCGGGCCGCGACCCTCACAATTCAAAACAACCTGTCCGTAACTTCCAATGTAATCTTCGCCGTTCACCAGTTTGCGCCTGAAGCACATATCATCAAACTCGGGACAATGGGAGAGTATGGGACGCCCAATATCGATATTGAAGAAGGCTGGATCGATATTACGCATCAAAACCGCAAACAGCGGTTTCTATATCCGAGGCAGGCAGGCAGCCTCTATCATACGACCAAAATAATGGATACCGATCTTCTCTGGTTCTATGTCCGCGTGTGGAATTTGAAAGTAACGGATCTGATGCAGGGACCGGTTTATGGCTTAAAAACAGATGAAAACAAAGAACTCCCTGATCTTTTTCCTTTTTATAACTATGATGAGCTTTTCGGAACCGTATTAAACCGCTTTGTTGTTCAGGCGGTTGCCGGATACCCGCTGACGGTTTATGGAAAAGGCAGCCAGATCAGGGGATATCTTGATATCCGAGACACCCTTCAATGTGTGCGTTTATCAATCGAAAATCCTGCCGAAGCCGGCGAGTTGAAAATTTTCAACCAGTTTGTCGAAACATTTTCCGTTAATGAGCTTGCTGAAAACATTCAGCGGGTGGGAAACCAGAAGGGATTGAATGTGACAATCTCGTCCGTTCAAAATCCCCGTATCGAAACAGAAGAACACTATTATAATCCGGTCCACACCGGTCTGCTGGATCTTGGACTTCAGCCCCATTACCTCACGGACGATACCATCGCCGACATGCTGGATACGGTAAGCCGTTACAAAGACAATATAAAAGAAGATATCATATTCAAAGGCGTAAAATGGGATTAACGCCCTGTTGCAGCGCAGCCGGCCGGTTTTATTGCGAAAGAATTACAAACTCGGCATCTTCGGCAGGTATCCAGCACCTCCTTGAATCGGTCAGTTCGATCTGATACCAGTTGTTTTCCCGCTCCTCTATCAGAATAAATTCCGTTCCCGCATGCAAAGGCTCCTTAAAGCTTTGTTCATAGGCAATGCTGTTCCCCTTCCGTGCAATAACCTCGGGACTTATAATGACACCTTGCCGGTATTTCTGCTGATACAGAAAATCGGTTAACAGCGATCCGGAAAAAAGAATCGAAACAATCGAAGCAAAAACAATCAACCAGGTGAGATATTGCCGGGATATGAACAATTTAAGAATTGCCGCCAGCCATAAAAAAACAAAAAAAACCGTAAAGATAATGACCCGGGTTGCTGTCGAAAAATCGTAATGCCAGAAAAAAAGGGTTTTTAAAACACGTTTTTGTTGAGGTTCTTCAATCCTGTCCATGCGCCGGGCCTTTGCGGACCGATAGTTCTGAATCAGGTTTGGATCATTTGGAATAAAATGACCTGCGCGTTTATAATTCAGTATGGCCCGGCCGATATCCCCCATTTTAAAATAGACATTCCCGATATTGTAAAACAGCTCGCCGTTTTGAATGCCTCCTTTCCGGACAATGGTTTCAAATCGCATCACGGCTTTTCGATAAAGATCGTCCGCGGCTTCCGGATTGGTTGATGAGAGTTCATTCGCCTGTCGAAATGACTCCCTTGCCTGGTTGTAAAGCTCCATGATCTCTGCACGGTCCAGTGTGGAAGCATGCAGCGGCTGGGCATAAACAGCAATCGCCAGCAGCGTTAAAATGCTTATGCACAACATTAATTTTTTATTATAACTCATTGTTTTTCAATATCTATTTGATAAAACATCCATAAACCAGCAAATGAGATTCATCATCTTCGGCGCATCAAAACGGAACGTTTTTCTGACAACCGCTCTAAAAAACGGTTGAAACCAACACTCCCCTATAACTGTTTTTCCAGCCTCTTTGCCAGATCGATCGCCAGGTCTGCGAGGGAGATGGATTCGATGCGAACCACATGACCGGCATAACTGTCTGCTTCGCATTTTTCAAAAAGATCTTTTAGCTGATCACGTGTCCGGGGATCAACCCCTTTTGCCTCAAGCCGGTCCTTTACATCATTGAAGGTGACCACCCTTCCCTTGATCCTCAATTTAGCTTCCAGATATCTTCGGAAACCCTCCAGAACAATCCGGCTGTGCCGATTTTCAGGGACATCTTTTCGAATCGTTTTCACGGTTTTTTGAAAACGTGAATACGCACCTTTTGCACGCTGTGCAACGGGATCTGAATCGATCCGTCTCTTGTAAGTTACACCGGCAAACAGGATCAGATACAGCATCGGCGGAATCCCTATGATACTGATCCATATGGGCGACTTCAACCATTGAGCAAGCCCGAGCCGTTTATTTTCAAGGACGCTCATATCGTCATAATTATAGTCAATACCGGCGCCCCATGTTTCAACCCGGCTGCCGGACAGCGCGGGCAGGACAGGCACCCCTTCTGCATCCTTTGCGGTAACAATATGCGCCGCCTTTACGGATATGGGAATGGGCCGGCTCTTTGCAACCTTGTATCGTCCTTCTTTTGTGTCAAAATAAGAAAGTGTCATGGCAGGAATCTCCTTGATTCCAGGCCGCAGCGCTCGGATCGTCTGTGTGAAAACCTTTGAATTATCAACGATTTCACCAACAGCCCGTTCTTTTGGAATTTTAAAATTCCGGATCAGGGCCTCCTGTTGGTCAAGGGGAGGCAGTTCAATCTTTTCAAGATATTCCGGACCGCTGAGGGCGATTTTCAAGGTGACCGGATCTCCGACACTTACCTCTGTCGGAGAAGCTTCGGTCTGAATCGTATACTCTCCGACATGGCCTGAAAAGTTATCGGGTTTTCCCTCGAGCGGCAGGTCATCGATCTTCAGCGCAAGAGAGTTGGATGGGACCACGACTTTTCGGTAAATGCCGCTGCGGGTTTTTCCGAAAAAATCATCGGCAAAAAAGTTGGAAAAAAAATCCTCCCCAAAGGGATTCTGTCTGCGCCTGTACCCGGAAAGCGCTTCAGCGGCAACCGTTGCCGGTTCGATGACAACCTCTCCGGATTCTTTTGGAATCAGAATCATCTGAAAGCTTAAGGTTGAAAATTCCCTCCCATCAATCCTTCCTCGCCCCTTAACCCCAATCGCTTCCTTGTCACCGACCGGAATGCGATAATACTTTTTGCCATCGCCGGTATCGACTTTCTGATCTTCAAAATAAAATTTGGAATTTTCCAGAAGAGGCAGGTTAAAATGAAAACCGCGAACCTCTTTTCCAATGTACCAGACAACGGTCAGCGTTACCGGCTCTCCCACATAACAATCGGTTTTGGAAAGCTGCAGCCGAAGTTTATAATCATCGGTTTCCGCCGGCTTTTGAGCATTGATAATCACCGGCCTGGTTAAAACAGTGCTTCCATCCGCATGAACAGCGATTTCCGGAATGACAATCCTTCCCGCCCTTTTGGGTGTCACCTGATATGAAAACGTATACCCTTGTTTGACATTTTTTGTAACGCGCCCGTTGATAATGGTTATGGAACTGCTGCTGTTCAGCTGCCCTCCCTGATACACAAGATCCAGGCCTTCAATCCCCGGGATATCCGGTTTTTCCGGGTTTTCACTTCCGGTCACCTGAATTTGAAAAGGTACCGGTTCACCGATAAACAAGTTCTTTTTTTCAAGAACCGCCTCTGCATGAAGCGGTTTAGCCTCCGCCCTGCCATCGTGAATAAACCCGAACCCCAAAAGCAATAGATAAAATAGAATCAGACAGTATGTTTTCATCACCAGTCTCGTTCGACTCCCTTGTATCCAGCGGCAGAACGCTGCCTTCTGTTTTTCATATTTTCTCTTTCCTCATCAATAATTGCCGCCGCATCCACCCCTTCCGGAGTGTCCTGCTCCTGCGATTCAGACTCTTTTCCAGGTTCTTCCTGTTGCCCCTGCATGGCCTCTCCATCATCCTGATCGTTATTTTCCTTGCCATCCTCATCCGGTTTTTGTTCCTGCTGCTGATCATTTTCCCGATTATCCTGCAACGAATCAAGGGCTTTTTGCAGCTCATCAAGCGCCTTTTGCTGATTCTCCATCGCCTTGGCTGCCTGATCTGCATTCAGCTTTTCAACCGCCATCTCCTGCTGATCAGCGGCTTGTGAGATATGACTTTTTGAAGGATGTTCTTCCGGCGGCTGATTATGCTCCGGAGCGGGCAGTTTTTCCGCAAGCTCTTTTGTCTCTTGGGAAAGTTTTTTCTGATTGTCCGCAAGCGCATCACCCTTTTTTTCTCTGTCGTTGGTATCTCCTGACTGTACCGCCTGATCCGTGAACTCTCCGGTCCGTTCTTTCAGCTGTTTTTGTCTTTCAATCAACTGTTCTAGTTTATCAACTGCCTCCTTGCGGGCCTGCTGCTGTTTTTCAGATGCCTCTTCCTTCTGTTGAATCTCCTCGATAATCGATTTCATCACAAGGCGCGCCATTTCAAGATTCTCCGCAGCCTCGGTAAAATCCGGGGAGCGTTCAAGGGCTTCCCGGTAAAATTCGATGCTTTTCCCATATGACTCAAGTGCCTGATGCAAATCACCCGTTTTTTGCTGCTCTGCTGCACGAAAGCTGCTGTTTCCAAGATTGTATTGGCTGTCTGCTTCAAGCTCCGCGTCTTTGCTTTTCAGGGCAGCCTGTTTAAAAACCTCTATCGCTTTTGCATATTCACCTTTCTGATAATAGGCTGTTCCCAGATTAAAAAAAACCCGAGCTGATTCAGGAGATTCTTTCGCGGCTTTTTCATACGCTGCAAGAGCCTCGTCATAGTTCCCCTTCTCATAGGCTTCATTGCCTTTGGCTACAAATTCTTCGACAGAACCAGCCCCGGCAGGGTATGAATGAACAAAAAGCAGAAAAAACAGTATCAGGTAAAACCATTTATCAGCCATTTTTAAAATTTCTCACTTGTTCGCGCATGATCATTTCAATACAGAGCAGCGCAAAAGCCACCCCAAGGAAAATCTGAAATTTTTCTTCATATTTTTTAATGGTTTCGGATTCAAGTTCCTTTTTGGAAGCGGATGCGACAAGATCCAGATACACCTTCCCAAGATCGATCGTGCCGGTCGAAACATTCAAATATTTTCCACCGGGGGTTTCAATCACCATTTGCCTCAGGGTTCCGGCATCGAGCCGGCTCCAGATTTCCATGCCTTTATATTTCAGGAATGTCTTCTGACCCTTTTCATTGGTTATCGGAATACGCTTTCCTTCATTTTCATCGCCAAGACCGATTGCGATCAGCCGCACCCCCTTCTCGCCGGCATTTTTTGCCGCTTCAACCGGAAAGCTTTCATGATCCTCACCATCTGTAATCAGAATGATATCCCTAAACTCCTTTGCCTGATCATCAAAAACTTCCGTTACGGTCTTTCGGATGGCATCGCCGATCATTGTGCCGCCTCTTGAAATGCTGTCGGTTGAAATTCCGTGCAGCATCATTTGAAAAAAACCATAATCCAGCGTGAGCGGGCATTTGACGGCGGCGGTTCCCGCAAAGGCAACCAGTCCGACCCTGTCTCCCCGCAACTGTTCGACACAATCCATGATGGCAATCTTTGCCCTTTCCAGCCGGTTTGGAACCAGATCCTCGGCCAGCATGCTCTTTGATACATCGAGGAGGAAAACAACATCCCTTCCCTTCCGCTCAACGGTTTCGGATTTAAAATTCCATGCCGGCCTGGTCATTGCCAGTACCAGAAATACAAATGCGGCAAGCAATACCAACGCCTTTCGATACCGCCGGGCATTGCCTCCGGAGATTTTTATTTTGTTGAGCACTCCGGCTTCGATAAAGGCCTCGAGATTTTTTCTGCGTTTTCGCCAGCCATAGGCATATACAACAGCCAAGACCGGAATCAGCCATAAAAAATAGAGCATGTTGATATGCTGCAGCTTCATATCGGTTACGGAATCTTTCGAAATATCGTTTCGGTTAAAAGAATCTCAAGCCCTGTCAGAAAAAGCACGGCAACGATGAAAGGAAGAAATGCTTCCTTGTAATTGACAAATTTAAAAGATTCAATTTCGGTCTTTTCCATCCTGTCAATCTCTTCATAAATTTCACGAAGCGATTGATCGTCTTCAGCCATCCTGAAAAATCCCCCTGTTTTTTTTGCAACCGCTTCCAGGGTATTCACATCCACCCCCTGTCTCATCGGCAGCTTGTATACACCGAATGGCGTTCGTATGGAAGTGGCGGCTTCACCCCCTCCGATTCCAATCGCGTAAATCCGGATTCCCCATTCTGCAGCGATCTCCGCGGCCTGAAGCGGATCACGGCGTCCACTGTTATTTTTCCCATCCGAAAGCAGTATGATGACCTTGCTTTTAATCCGGTATGGCTCGATTCCCATCTTTTTTTGAAGAGCAGTTGTCTCGTCAGCCGTTTTCAGACGGGCCGCAGCAAGAGCCAGTGCGTCTCCAATCGCGGTTCCGTCTTCAGCACGGTCCTGAACCAGTTTAATGCTTTCGATAAATGGCGCCAGTGCACCATGCGCCAGGGTCAGCGGGCAGGTTGTGTCCGGGTATCGCGCAAAAGAGATAATTCCGATAAGATCGGTTGATCGTCCGGGCAGATCTTGCCCGTTTCCAAGCGCGAATTCCGTAAATACATTTTTGACAACCTCGAGCCGATTCATCTGTTCGCCTTGATACCGCATTTCGGCCCCCATGCTTCCGGACCGGTCCACCACCATCTCAATGGCGATTCCCTGGGTAATTTCACGGATCTGCTCGATGCCTGTCTGAGGACGCGCAAGAGCAATCGTCAGGCAGATCAATGCAAAAATTCGGAGAAAAACCGGCAGCCACGCAAACCGTTGACGGATCGATTTTCCGGCTGCTGCCGCGTTCCGGACTGTTGGAAATCGGATTGTTCCAGGTTTTACCCGGATATGCCGGAACCATATCAGGAACGGTATACCCAGCAGTAAAAGAAACGACCATGGTGATTCAAAATGCATAGGACAAAAAATAGAGTGTCAGGGTTCAATCAGCAGCGGCAGAGATGCGCGCCATTCACCCGCTACTGAAGTTGTTCGATATTGTCTTCTCTTGTTTTTTCTATAAACGCCCTGCAATTTTCAAAGGTTTTATCGATATCCTCACGATCCGGCCTGTGCTCCGCGAATTTCACGAGATCGCACTGCACCAGAAACTTTCGAAGAAGCGGTTTAAAGCTTTTGTCGAGGGTTGTTTCAGCATCAAGCCCGACCAGAAACTCCTCTGTTGTCTGTTCCGGAGCCCTCAGACCAAATCGATTTTCAATATACCTTCGAAGGATATCGGATATACGCTGATAAAAAATCTTTACCTCGCCCTTTTCCGGAAGCCTGTCTCCTGCGAGATCTTCCAGTTCGCCAAACGCAATGGCATGAGCAGGCAAAACCGCATCAACTTTGCTCCGGCTGCCCCTTACCCGGCGGCGTAACACAACGATAACAATCACAGCCGCAACAGCAATGGCAGCGATACCGATCCATATCAACAAAACATCTGAACCGGGAATTTCCACCGGAGGTTTAATCTCGTGAAGCTTCAGATCTTCTTTTTTTCCGGACAGCAGGGAGGTCACCCGGATTGTCAGTGCTTCCGTCTCGATCTCACCGGTTTCATCCGCTGCACCG
>JAWOIJ010000102.1:0-95814 GCA_046484745.1 Desulfobacterales bacterium
GCTAAACATCTGGTTTGATGAATCGATCGTCAACCATAAAATTATGCACGACAGTGGACATGCCTATACGGTTTATGCAAAGCTTCCTTTTTTTTGTGACGATGGCAGCCTTTCCTCTGCCATTATCCTGGAAAACGATCATCCCCTCGGTCCGGTTGATAATTTGCATGACCACATCAGACAGGAAGGATTGGGTAAATTCGCATACTGGAATCACTACTTTTATTTTTCAGCTTCGGATAATTCAAATCCCAGAGAGAATCAGCGGGAGTATGTCATACATTATCCATGGATACCGGCGACGGAGATCTTTTATGGATTGCTCGTTCTGACCGTCATCCTCAATGTCCGGTTATTCAATGCCATCATTTTCAGGCTGAATCGCGTGGGCAGCAGGCATCCGGCTTTTCCCTGTTTTGCCCTGATGCTTCTCGCGCTGGGTTATCGTTTGTTTGTATTCGATAAGTTCGGTGAGGTGAGCTTTTATTCCAGCGTTAACGGGATGCCGTTTTCCGATGCCTCGGCATGGTATATCATGGCCAAAGACTTTGCCAAGGGGCAATTCCTAGATGTGAGTTGGGCTTTATGGTCCGCACGCCGGCCGTTTTATTATATTTTCATGGGGTCCATATTCTCACTTACCGGCGCATCTGTCCTGATCAATCAATCCATCCATATACTGCTGAGTACCCTGTCTGTGGGACTGGTATTTGACATGTTCAGGCGTGTCAGCAATACGTTTGTCGCATTGGTTACCGCGATTCTTCTGGCGCTTAATTTGTATGACAGCCGCATGAGTCTGGAAACGCTGACGGAAACACTGGGCCATTTTCTGACGGTTCTGTCTCTCTGGTTTCTGGTTTACGGTCTTGAACAGTTCCGGCAAAAAACAGTTGCACAGAATGCCGGATTGAAAAAACCGGCAGTATTCCTGTTGGTAAGTGGGATACTGCTCGCCCTTTCCAATCTTGCACGGCCTCTGAACCTTCCGGCCGGAATAAGCCTGCTGATCGTATCGCTGCTGTGGATAAAAAAGACAAGGCACTCAAGGCTGAAACGCGGAATGGTCATTCTGACAGGAATTTATTTTTTCGGGATAAGCGCGGCTCTGGCACCATGGATAGCCCGGCAATATTCTGTTCATGGGATATTGTCTGTTTCCGATAACAGCAGTGAAATGCTGTATGCGGCAACCTCTCCAAAATACGGTTCCTGGGTTTCAGAAGTCGGCGCATTACCGCCAAAGGGGCTTTCAATCAAAGAACGGTCCGAGTTTTACAGTAACGAAATCAAAAAAAATCTCAGGGATAATCCAACGTATTATCTTTCCAATGTGGCAAAGACTTTTATTATAATCATTCAAAAAATTCGTTCTTCGGAAGTGATATTTCTATTCCTGCTGACCGTATTTTTATCCATCTCTTTTTCAAATAAACAAAAAATTATCCTTTACAGGTACAAGGTTCTGGGAACCTTTGTTTTCGCATTGATCGTTTTTTACTTTCCAAATTCCATGATGCTGTGCCTGTGGCTGATAGGGTGTGCAGTCATTCTCTGGAAGCAGGATAACAGCCTGGTACTGACTCTTTTTCTTCTGTTTTCCGTTTTGTCCATTTCACTGACCGGATGGGCTTCAGAGCGTCTATACTACTCTCTGGGCTGGCTGATGGACGGGGTTACGGCCTGGTCCATCTGGATGATGCTGGATCTTATTTTTTATGGAAATCGGGAACTTAGCTTAACCCGTAAAGAATTTTCAACAACAAGGAGTTCATGGGGGAAAACAGGAAAAGCGGTCTTGGTGATTGCAGCCGGATGTTTCCTTTTGTTTTCGGCCGGCCTGATCAAATCAGTGTCTTCGGGAAAAGCTTCCGGGCCTGACTATAACCGGAAACCATTAAGCAGAACAGAAGCGGATAAGTGGATATCGTATGTTTATGAAAAAGAAAATTTAATGGAATACCTTCCGATTAAAGCATCCTTAAAGGTCTATACCGGAGAAATCACCCCGGGATTGCTGCTTCACGTAATAGCGAATGAAAAATCAGACCACTGGTCCTCTGTTTTTTCAACTCGACCTTATCCTTATACCGTTTTTCGAATGTATCCGGGCCGCTGGTGTGTTTTTCCAGGCAGACTGACGCATGGGCTCCAAGGAAAAAAGCTTCTTTTCGTTGGAACCTCATACAATACAATCTTTGGGGTTGTAGCAATAATCCATTGTGATGAAAATGATAATGTAATCGATGAATTTTTTCCGGATCCAAAAGCGAAAACGACCCATTCGCATGAAATGCTCAGCTATCTGATGCAGTAGCATTTAATCCAAATCGATCCAGGTAAAGGAATTAGAAAGTATAAAGCTTAAATGAATAAATTATCCGGATATAAAAATTTTAAATTCTATTTCCCCCTTTTGGTTCTTCTGATAGCAATTTTAACGTTTTGGTTCCTTCGTATAAGTTATTGGCACTTAACCGTAGAATACCCTTTTTCAGATATGGCTGATTATGAAAGAATGGCTAAAAATATTCGTCAACATTTTAATTTTTCGTGGGAGCCTTTTTGGCAATCATATGTTACTCCCACCATGCCTGCCTTTCGCGCATTTCAATGTATACTTTTTGGAGAGAGTCTGCTTGCCTGGCGCTATTTTCAAACCATCATCTTGTTTGCCGGTGCATTATGGCTTGCTTATGAAATTTTTAAGATCTCGCTTTCCACATGGCTTGCTTTGGGTTTTTTTTTAATTGTTTCTCTGTCGAAACCATCAATTTTTTGGAGCCTCAAAGTCGCACGGGAAAGTTTGGCGGAAGCATTTATATACATTACTATCGCATCAAGTTTTGCTTCCTTCAGAACCAGCCGAAAAATTTATTTTCTGTTCACAGGAATATTCTTTGGCTTATCACTTCTGAACAGGCCCAATTTTTTTTTAGCGATTCCAGCCTTTGTCTTGTTAATTCTGATTGTAAATATTTTTTCAAAAGAGCAAAATAAAAAATTACAGACAGCTAAAATAACGTTTGGTTATCTTGCAGCATTCCTCTTGGGTCTTGCCCTGATCTGGGGGCCTTGGGTACTACATACTTACAAGCTTTATGGACATCCTGTCCTTCTGTCAACTCAAGCACCATACAGCTTCTTTTGGGAGCATGGAGAACAGACGATAAGTGATGATAATGGGGAAACAATAAAATTCTCAACACAAACCCTTCAGGCTGAAGCTGGAAGTAAATTTAAAAACGACTACCAAGCATATGTTTATGGAAATTATCTTGTTCGTAAATGGCTTAAAACCAACTGGCGTTATTTCTTATCTCGTATTCCTCTAAACATTGAAAAATCATTAACGGACTCAAATATATCCCTTACAAAGGTTTCGAGAGACAAGCTCTTTTCAGATTGGAGGAATAATATTCTTATCGACAAAACATCCTTTTTGATGTGCTGTGGAATAATCGGTTTTTTTCTATGGAGCTGGAGAATGTCTTTGTGGTGCCTTTCTTTACCTATTATATCTATTCTGCCATGGATCAATGGCGCAATCATGATCAGTTACCCGCGTATGTTTGAACCTTCAATAACAATCATTTTATTCGGTAATCTACTTTTGCTTCATTATATAAAATTATTTTGCTCGAAATACTTTTTACTGAAGAGCAAGTAATCGATTTTTCACCCATCCAGGCAAATCGAGAAACATCATAAAAAAAGGTCAGGGTAAATTTAAATGCCATTAAAAAGTGAATCGATTGATCAGAAGATGAAAAACCATATACGATCCCAGGAAAAGCTTCTCTGTGAATTAAAGGGCCGGGTTAAAGATTTTGAAATTCAGGATCAGAAACATACAATTGAGAGGCTGACCTTTGAGAAAAAAAAGCAGTCAATCGAAATCGATCAGCTTGCAATCCAGGTCAACGGGATACTGTCTTCGAATACCTGGAAAATCGCGCAATTTTTTCAAAAGCTCTCGGTCACTCTTCTGCCGCTGTGCAGCCGGAGAAGAATTTTCGCCGGGCATGTTAAAAAGTTCATCATGGATTTCGCGAGATCGCTTCGTGTTTTGAATTTCAGTCCCTCCAGCGGTGCTTTAAAAACCGGAGACAACGCAACCATTCCAATTGCCCCGGACAGCCCTGCTGAAAATTGGAATATGGAGAACGCGCACAATTCTCAAGCCGCGCTTTTTGACTACCGTGAAAAATGCATCTCCCTTCTATATGAGCATCTGGATAAAAAGCTGCCGAAAATCAGTATCGTAAGCGTACTCTATAATAAAGAGAGAGAAGTTTCATTCTTTCTTGAATCTGTTTTGCGCCAGAGTTATCCGGGAGAATTTGAAATCATTCTGGTCGATGACTGTGCCATCGATCATTCAGTTCCAGTTGCCGAAGGATTTTTTAACAATGCGGCAAAATCTGCAGAATATACCCGGATTCCGAAATGGACGATCCTGAAAAACGATGTCAATTGCGGTAACTGCAGCTCAAGGAACATCGGTGTTAAAAAGGCAGAAGGAGATATTGTCGTTATTATCGATGCGGATTGTGTCATCAATGCGGATTTTCTGCTATTCCATGCCCTTGCGTTTTCATATGGAGACTGTGACGCGGCCATCGGTCCTTTCAATATCGAAACCGGTATGGAAGATCCGCTTGAAGTATTAACGCGATTTGAGCTGGAGCCTTCAATGGCGCTTCGCGAGCAGAATTTGCAGGATAAAATCAACACCAGCAGTTTCTTGAATTGTATCACGCGTAATTTTTCCATTAAAAGGGAATTTATCCAGGAGGAGGAACTTTTTGACACTCTTTTCTCCTATTCGCTTGACCCGGCCTCCGGTTTTGGCTGGGAAGATGTTGAGATGGGATATCGCTTGTATAACAGGGGGGCTAGAATCAAGTTTATCCCTCAGGCGTTTTCTCTTCATATTTCTCACCCTCCGGGCGAGGGGGAAAACAGGATGGTGTGCCGGTCCATGTTGAATTTCAGAAGGCTGTTTGAAAAACATCCGGATCTTGCCCTGATCAGCCGGAGATGGACGATGCATACCTATCAGGAGATATCGGAATGGATGACACGATGCGGTGTTGAGGAAAACAATGACCATAAGACTGTGCGTCATATTTTCAAGGATATGCTGCCTTATCCGTTTCAGGTTCGCCGATCGAAAAAACTTCGGATATTGACCTACAGATGGCATTGTTCACACCAATATGAGCTGTATAAACTTCCCCATGAGTTCACACTCGTCAGCGGGCTTATCACTGAATTCGCCCATGAGTGGGATTTCGAGCATAGACCATTGCCGGAGAATGCCGTATTTAAACACCTTCGTGAAATCAATCCGGATGAGTATGATCTGGCTGTTTTGCATTTTGATGAGAATATCCTGGCGCCGGAGAATACCAACAACGTGATCGGTCCGGATTGGGGAATTAATTTCAGATTTTTTAAAGAGAACTTCAATCTGCCCATGATAGCGGTCTGTCATGGAACCCCCCAATTCTATGGCCAGTATGATGCCTTATACGATGGGCCGGATTTAATGACTGAGATTGAAAGTGAACGGAAACAGATCGTGGATTATCTGGGGGATATCCTTGTAATATGCAATTCTCACCAGGCAGAGAAAGAGTGGGGGTTTAATCAATCAAAGGTAATCTGGCATGGATTTGATCCCACGGAATTTTTTCCATCTGTTTATGAAAAAGGCATTTTATCGCTTGGTAAAAATATGCGGGAAAGAGCTCATTACCGGGGCTATCATCTCTATCAGAAGGTCATGGAAAATTTTCCTGAACAATACATGCCGGGATCCATTCCACCGCATGATCCGGATCCACGGTATCCAAAAAAGACCAATGCATACGCGGCTGCAAAATTCAGGAATTATGTTGATGCAATCCGAAAGTTTTCAATTTATTTCAATCCCACATTGCGATCGCCAATGCCCAGATGCCGCGGTGAGGCCATGATGTGCGGACTGGCGTTGGTCTGCGCGGATAACCATGATGTAAACATGTTTCTCGACAATGGGATTAACGGTTTTTATTCCAATGATCCGGAAGAGTTGCGGGATATTCTTCTGTCTCTCGCAAAAAACCCGGCAATTGCAAAAAAGATCGGTATGGCCGGCCGAAGGCTGGCAATGGATATATTTAATCATGACCGGTATCTCAAAGAATGGGAAACGGCAATTAATCAGATTGTATCCTGAGGGCCAACCGTGATGTTTCTTTTTATCCTGCAAGGCGTCGCTGCTTACTGGATCGTTTGACCATACCTATAGAATAGTTGCTATCATTGATGAAACCAGAGAAAAACCTCAATCACTTGGATGCGAGAGACCTTGTACTGCTCCTTCAGGAGAAGGAGCGGAAAATTGTGGAAATGGAATCCGAACTGGATGAGATAAAAAGATCCAAATCATGGCGGCTGATCGTTTTTTTAAGAAGTTTTTTTTATGAGAAGCTGCTGGATAAGTTTCCATTGATTCAGAAGGGATTCCTGAGCATCACACAGGAGGGTTTTGGCTCCTTTTTCATGAGAACGAAATCCTATTTCAATCGGAAGGCGTATGGATCAAAATGGGGAATTTTTCCAAGTGATTATCAAAAATGGATCGATCAGAACGAGGCCGGCCCGGAACTCCTCCTGGTCAAAAAAAGCAAGCTGAAACAGCTCACCGTTACACCCCGGATCAGTATTATCATGCCGGTGTATAATGTCGATGAAATATGGCTGGAGAAAGCAATCGAATCGGTCTGGAGCCAGCTTTATCAAAACTGGGAATTGTGTATCGCAGACGATGCTTCAACCAGACCCCATATACGAGAGGTGATCGAAAAATGGATAAATAGAGATGCTCGAATAAAAGCCGTATTTTTAAAAACGAATAAGGGAATTTCAGGGGCTTCGAATGAAGCACTGTCTCTTGCGACAGGAGATTTTATCGGTCTGCTGGACAATGATGATGAAATTTCCCATGACGCGCTGTTTGAAATTACAATCGCTTTGAATGAAAATCCTGACGCCGACATGGTCTATAGTGATGAGGATATGCTGGATAAAGAAGGCGGGCGTTTAAATCCCTATTTTAAACCGGACTGGTCTCCGGATACCTTGCTTTCCGGCAATTACATTACTCATTTTGCCGTATACCGAAAGACGATTGTCGATGAGATCGGCGGATTTCGAATCGGTTACGAGGGGAGTCAGGATTACGATCTGGCTTTACGATTTACGGAAAAGACGGATAAAATACATCATGTCTGTAAAATTCTGTATCACTGGAGAAAAATCGAAGGTTCGGCAGCGGCATCGGCGGATGCAAAAAATTATGCGTATGTTTCCGCTCAAAAAGCATTGAAAGATGCGCTGCACCGAAGGAAGATATCAGGTGACATCCTGTTGGGACAGGGTGTGGGGTATTATGTTGTCAGGAGAGAAATTCTTCACAAGCCCCTCATCACCATCGTCATATCCGCTCTGGGGAATCCGGACTTTTTAAAACGATGCATAACCAGTATCCGGAAAAATACAACCTGGTCTCCATATGAAATTATTATTACCGCAAACAAGGAGATGGCCGATACAGAAAGTATTTGCGCGACAGAAGCGCTTGAGTCATGCCGGGTCTTTTCAGACCGTCAGATCATTTCGCTTTCAGCGGCATATAATATTGGAGCAAAGCACGCCAGGGGAGAACATATTGTTTTTCTGCATGACGATGTGACGGTATACTCAAAAGAATGGCTGCACCGTATGCTTGAGCATTCTCAGCGTACGGATGTCGGGGCGGTCGGGGCAAAATTGATTTACCCGAATCACCGTATCGAACACGCGGGCATCATCCTCGGAATTCATGGCGTGGCCGGTAATGCATATCATAACAGTCTGGATCACACGGAACACTATTTCGGTCATTTAAATATTGTTAAAAACTATTCCGCGGTTTCACATGCATGCCTGATGATTAAAAAAGAGGCTTTTATAAAAGCAGGTGGTTTTGATGAAATCAATCTGCCGTGGGTATACAGCGATGTGGATCTTTGTCTCCGCCTGCTGCAGCAGAAACTGGTCAATATTTATACTCCTTTTGCAGTACTTTGCCATGACCGGGCAGAAGTTAAAACCCACATGTCAACCCAGGATGATCGGGATTACATGATCGGGAAATGGAAAGACATGATAGAGAAGGACCCGTATTACAATCCAAATCTGACAACAGACAAAGAAGATTTTTCGTTGCTGATATAGCGTTTTAAAACCGGAAATGATGAAAACGATTATAAAAAAATCGTGGATCATATTTTCCATTGCGGTCTTAACCGCTCTGGTGATTAGCTGCATTCTATTTGCACCATCCATCAATGCATGGTTCGTTCTGGACGATTATAAATGGCTGGAGAAAGTATCCCCTGGTACATTAATTTCTTTCTTCCATGGCTCATGGGGCCATGGAGTTGCATATCGTCCGGTCATGAGGGTCAGTTTTTTTTCCGACCTTCTGTTATTCGGCGAGAATCCGCTTGGATGGCATCTGCACAGCTATCTCATTCACGCTTTTAATGCGATTTTTCTGCTTGTCATTGTGCAACTGCTGAGCAGAAACTGGACGTTAGCGGGATTGACTTCGGTATTTTTTATCGTCTCTCCCCTGGGTTATGAAAATGTGGTTTGGATTTCCGCAAGAGTGAACTCATTGGGATCATTTTTTTATTTATCGGCATTCTGCTGTTTTTTAATATATTTTTTACCCGGGGCCAGGCAGGAGCTTGAAATAAAGAGTTTCAACCACAATGAAAAACGAATTTCAGAAAACTCGCGAAATGGCAAGAGGCATCCAAAAGGGTTTTTAGTTGCCTCATTTATTCTCTTTACGATCGGTTTAATGACTTACGAAGCGGTTGTTTCCTTTCCGCTTCTGCTGGGTCTGGTCATGATCTCGCATGGAAAGTGCACAGACCTGAAACTCAGGCATCTACTCTTGCTGCTTGCTCTGTTCGGGGGATGGCAGGCCGGCTTTCTTGTTTTCCGCTACCATGCGCTTGGAAAATCCATTGGCGGGGTAGCCGGGCACTCTCCGGACTACTTCATCGGCTTGATTCACAACATCTCGACTGTATACGCTCTTTTTAAATCACATTTTCAAAAAGATACCATTATCGTACCGCTGCTCATCCTTACACTGATCTTCCTTTTCCTGAAACAAAAATGGACATCGGTGAAAAATATCATTTTTATTCTTTCGGCACTTGCGATTCTGTATCTGCCCTTTTCAATGGTTGAGGGTGTCGCGATTCGATTTTTTTACATGGTTCAAATCCCCTATCTTCTGTTGATTGCCGGCGCGCTGATGTTCTGGTTGAAATCGGATAAAATCCTGATCAAAGCCTTCACCGGTTTTGTCGTTTTTGTCATCATACTGGCGAATATCAAACTGAGCTATTCCCAGGCAGGCGACTGGAAGAAGGCGGGTGAGATAGCAAAGTCTATTCCCGAACAGGTAAAAAAAATGTACCCCCAAAATTTATCAGGGGTTGATTTCGCCTTCTATAATATACCCGATACCTATCAATCCGCAGGTGTTTTTATTTCATATTTTGATAGCGCGGTAAAAAGAATGTATAATCGGTTTGATGGCAATGTTTATAAAAATCTGTATTTGATTCCTGAAAACGGAAATCAGGTAAAATATTTCAATTATGACGCAACTCAAAATCGGGTCGTCGAATTGAGCAGAGAAGAAGTGGAAAAGTTGTATCTGGATAGAGAAATTATTGAAAAAAAGGTGGCTGAAATGGCCGAGCCCAAGTCTGAGGGCACGCCATGGTGCGAACCCGGAAATATTGTATTTGGGGAACAAAATCTGCGGATTGATATCGGAGAAAAAAGCCATGCGAAGCGCCTTGAAGCAAGCCTTGCAGGCAGCGGTATCTACAAAATGATATTTTTTTCTGGTGAGTTGCCTGCTGGGGAGATTCTTGTTGAAACCAAAAACAGGTCAGGCGGAGGGTTACACCTCTTTACAATAGATGTCCCCGAAAAAATATATAAACAGGGTTACAGCAGGATACTGATTTTTCCGGTTACCGGAAATGTTTTCTACAGCATCGGCCATTTGATACTCCTTGAAACATAGAGACGGTCTCATTATTTAAAATAAAATTGAAAAGAGTCAACACTTCTACCCAACTGCAGCAATAAGTTATTGTGATGGATTGGAATACCAGGAAACGAATTGTTTTTTTCGCCCACTTTGATCTGGGAAATATCATTGACGACTATGTGATATATTATCTCCAGGAAATCAGGAAATACGCTGATTATCTGGTTTTTGTTTCGACTTCTCCATTACCCCCCGCGGAAGTTGAAAAAGGAAAGTTGTTTTGCGATAAGCTCATGATCAGAGAGAATATCGGGTATGATTTTTTCAGTTGGCATGTCGGGATGGAAAACGTTCCTGATATCGATCAATATGACGAACTCGTCATCTGCAATGACAGTGCATACGGACCATTGTTCCCCCTGCGGGAAATGTTTGAGAAGATGTCCGGTGCCGGATGTGACTTCTGGGGAATTACGGACAGTCATTCCTTCAACTATCATTTGCAGAGTTATTTTATCGTATTTGGTAGAATGGTCTTCACGTCAAGGGAGTTTAAATCTTTTTTCAAAAACCTCATTGTCGGGCACTGTAAGGATGAGATCATCATAAAATGCGAGGTGGCTCTGACACAAACCCTGCTCCGGAGCAACTTCAAAGCTGGTGTTTATATGCCGTCTCTGAACAGCCTGTTTCGATTGATTTGCGCGAGAGGAATACAGATAAAAAATCGTGGCATTAAAAGAGTTGTAAGAGACTTTAAAGAGAAAAAGCCTTTCACCAGAAGCCGCTGGGATGTAAAACAGATTAACAAATCACATATGTTCTGGGAAGAACTGGTTAAAAGGCACCGCATGCCTTTTTTAAAAGCAGAACTGATCAGAGAGAATCCCGGCACAATCAATATTTCGAACTATCAGGATGTTCTCAAAAATTATACACGATATGACGCTTCCCTGATCACAAGACACTCCGAAAGAATCAAAAGAACGTTACCCGCATCGTTATTGTCGATAATTTTTCTGCAATGCATATATCCTTTTGTCCATTATTTGGCAGATGTTTCATGATACAGATGCGATTCAAGCAAAACCATACGGAACAATAGCGCGAAGCATGCTTTCGTTTATCATTGTAAACTGGAATGGCGGAGAGGTTTTTAAACAGTGCGTCCATTCCATTGCACGAAATGTCATCCTGATCAAAAATCCGGATTATGAGATTATCGTTATCGATAACAACTCTCATGATCTTGATGAAAAATGGATACTTTCAATTCCGAATCTCAAACTGTTTAAAAACAAAAAAAATGTTGGATTCGCCGCAGGAACCAATCAGGGCGTAAGAGCCTCCAAAGGGGATTGCCTGTATTTCCTGAATAATGATATCATTTTACAGCAAGGCGGTTTAGAATCTCTTATTCAAAATCTCGAAGCGGAAAGAGTGGATGCGGTCGTTCCGAAAATGTTATATCCGGATGGAAGACAGCAATACTCCATTCGAGGATTCCCGACCTTGGCCAATTTGCTCTCAGCCACTTTCGGGCTGCATTATCTCTTTGAGAAACTTGACACCTGGTTTATGAGACACATGGACTATGAGAAAAAGCAGTTGGTCGAGCAGCCGATGTTTTCTGCCTTGATGATGAGAAGAAATACCTGGTTACAGGTAGGGGAGATGGACGAGAAATTTCCTTTGCTTTTTAACGATGTGGACTGGTTTCATCGATTCAAGCGGTTGCGGCTGAAGTGTTTGTTCGTTCCCGAAGCCACCGTGAGTCATGTGCATGGCATGAGCATGAACCGGCATCCTTTTCGGAAGGTTTTTCAATCTATTACGTCAATGATGATATATTTTAACAAACACCAGGAACTTAAAATTTTTGAAACAATATGTCTGTACGGTATTGCTGTTCCGATGACAGCAGTTCGTCTGTTGCGGGAAACATTAATTTTTGTTTTAAAAAAAGAGAAAATTCAATAAGAACGATGCACGATGATCTTTTTTGGGCATTGGAATCAATTTAGAGTTTTTACCAAGGCGCTTCTATCCGGCTGATGAAAAGGTGAACGGGTTGTCAGCGTTATGGCGGGTTGACCCAAAACTCGGCGGATGTGCCGCGTGCCGCTTTATACAGGATAAAAAAATGGAATACAATAAAAACCGGCTGGATATCATTATCGTAAACTACAAAAGCACAAATTTTTTATTCGACAGCCTGAGATCGATGGTTGCGGACTTCAAGAATTTTCCCGTGCAAATATTCATTCAGGATAATGCCTCTAACGATGGTGTGGAAAGAATCAGAGAAGAATTTCCAAATGTGCATATCACAATAAACAAAAGGAACATCGGCTTTGCAAAGGCGATCAACAACACGATACAGCAGAGCAGTTCACCTTACATCATGATTGTCAATCCGGATACGATCGTCAAGGAGGGTTTTTTTGACACGGTATTGGAGTACATGGAAGAAAATCAGGATGTCGGTATTCTGGGGCCTAAAATTTTAAATCAGGACGGATCTGTTCAGGGGTCAGCCAGGGCTTTTCCCACTCCGTTCAGCGGTTTTTTCGGCCGGACCTCTTTTCTGACCAAATGGTTTCCAAACAACTGGATCACCCGGAAAAATATCCTTACAACAATAATCGATGGAACACACGCCATCAATGTGGATTGGGTGTCCGGAGCCTGCATGCTGATCAGAAGATCTGCCTTGAATGATGTTGGATTGATGGATGAACGTTTTTACATTTACTGGGAGGATGTTGACTGGTGCAGGCGCATGTGGATGAAGGGGTGGAAAATCGATTATTATCCAATGGCAAGCATTGTGCACTTTGTCGGTGGAAGCAGCAATAAAAGACCAGTCAGGTCGATGTATGAATTCCACAAAAGCTGCTACCTGTATTTTGTAAAATATCAGACATGGCCTTCTTCCATCTTGAAGCCGTTAACTTTTCTGGGACTTTCCTCCCGATTTCTTTTTTTAACGGTATTGTTCCTTTTTTGCCGTGAGCGGGAACAGTGTAAGGTCAGGCACGATAAGCGGAAGGTTCTGTTTTTAATTACCGAAGACTGGTACTTCTGGTCGCATCGTCTGCCGCTTGCCCGTGCCGCGAAAAAGGCCGGATTTGAAGTTTTGATTGCAACCCGGGTGCATAAGCATAAGGAAAATATTCAGAAGGAGGGGTTTAAACTCATTCCGATCAGCTTGGAAAGGAAAAGCAGAAAGCTGTTAAAAGAACTTCATGATTTTATCGAAATTGTCAGGATTTATCGGAGGGAAAAGCCGGATATCGTTCATCATGTGGCGATCAAGCCGGTGCTGTATGGTTCCTGGGCGGCGAAAATATCCGGCATACCGCTTGTCGTGAATGCCATTGCCGGGCTTGGATTTGTATTTGTTGCGCAAGGGAAAAAATCATCGATTATCAGAAAAATGGTTCAGCTGGCGTATAAAACAGCATTTTTTCCCAGAAATACGATTGGAATATTTCAGAATCCGGATGACCTGAATCTTTTTACAAATTCCGGTGTTACAAAGAAAAAAAGAGCGATTATTATTCGAGGTTCCGGTGTCGACACATCGGTATATCTTGATAGGCCGGAAAAGAACGGTGTCCCCCGCATTATTCTGGCATCGAGAATGTTGTGGGATAAAGGCGTCGGAGAATTCGTCGATGCGGCGAAACAGATACACAAAAAAGGTGTTGAAAGCCGTTTTATACTGGTCGGAGACCCTGATCCCGAGAACCCGATGTCGATCCCCGTAGAGATTTTAAAAAAGTGGAATGATGACAAGATTGTGGAATGGTGGAATCACAGCGAAAAAATACCGGATATTTTTGCTGAATCAAATATCGTTGTGTTGCCTTCCTATCGAGAAGGGCTTCCAAAAGTTTTACTGGAAGCGGCCTCATGCGGACGAGCCATTGTGGCTACCGATGTCCCCGGATGCAGAGAAATCGTAAGAAATGGTGTCAATGGGCTTCTTGTTCCACCATATGATTCAAAAGCGCTGGCGGATGCGATTTTGAAATTGATACACGATAGCGATTTTCGAATGAGTATGGGAAAAAGGGGGCGCATGATTGTCGAAAAAGAGTTTTCCGAAGACATTGTGGTTGAAAAAACGATGGAAGTTTACAATCGTCTTCTTGAAAAAATAGATGGCATGCCAAGATTTCCCACAGACTGATTTATCATTCCTCTTCGCCGGTCTGTTCACTATCCATAGATATTTCTTCCGGATGTTTCCTGATCTGAGGTTTGAATCCTGATATCCGATATTGTCAGCCCGGCCATTCTAAAAAGGGTTTTCATCTGAAACTATGAGTCTATTTTATATTGAAAAAGGAATCAGGGAAAGATTTTTCAAGGCAGGTACGGAAGCCCTTTGGGTATTTGCCGGACAAGTGGGGATTGTAGCCGGCAGTTTATTTGGAATAAAAATTTTGACCTATCTTCTCAGTCAATCCGAGTTCGGACGTTTTTCACTTGCAAACACGATTATCCTGCTTATCGGGCTTAGTCTCTTTAATCCACTTGGCCAGGGATTGATGCGTTTCTGGTCTATTGCTCAGGAAAGAGGAGAACTGGAGACTTTCCTGCGTGTCTCCAGACAATATATTATTGTTTTACTTTGTGCGGTCTTTTTGATTGCCGTGATCGGCTCATGCATATTGGTTATGAGTTCATGGAACGATTGGGCATTCTTGTTTTGTGCCTCAATCATTACGGGCGGGATTGCCGGTTGGGCCAATGTCAGGATTTATGTTTTAATGGCGGCCAGGAAAAGAAAGGCGGTTGCGATAATCAACACTGCCACTGCTTTTGTAAAGCCTTTATCGGGTGGCGTCATTGCCTGGTTTTTTTTTGTCAAGGCGGATTGGGTTGTTGCAGGGTATCTTGCTGCCGGGGTTGTTTCATCCATTGTAACGGAAAAAATATATAAAACAACTGTCTGTGAAAAGAAAATTCCTTCCCGAACCAAGGATCAGCAACTCGGAGCACAACCCGGTTCCTTTGGAAGAGAAATCCTCTCCTTCTCCCTGCCGTTTTTTTTATGGGGTATATTCGGATGGATTCACCAGTTTTGTGACCGATGGTCCGTTATGGCATTTCATGGCGCGGATGTGGTTGGCGCATATGCCGTAATCAGTCAACTGGCTGTTTATCCTCTTATATTCGGGGCCAATTTTCTAAACGTTTTTTTCACTCCCATCGCATATGACAGGGCAGGGGCTCTTCATCCGGCCAAATCGCTTCAATCAGCCAACATGATTATTTATCTCATGACCGGCATCTATGCGCTCGGGGCTTTAATTTTAATCCTCATTTTCACTTTTTATCACAACTGGATTGTTGTTCTGATCAGCAATGAAAGGTATACGGAATTTTCCAGCTTATTGCCGTGGCTTTCCCTTTCCTGGTCATTTTACTACCTGGGACAAATGCTTTCCGGATTCGGTTTTCTGGCCAACAAGTCCAGGCTTTACATTGCGCCGGCCGTTGTTGCGGGAATCTGCGCCACGATTGCAACTTTTTATCTGTCATCCGAATTCGGCCCACCGGGCGTTGTTGCAGGAATAGGGATAGCAGGAGTAATTTATGCATTCTGGTGCATGGCAATCGGTATTCACCTGTTGAAAAAAGGGACTGATTCTCTTTCCGGATAGACATCATCATGAAACATGCGTCTGTTAGCGTCATCATTCCCTGTTTTAATTCTCAGGATACAATAGCAAGAGCGGTCGGTTCGGTGATGAACCAGACTTCTATGCCGCTTGAAATCATTCTTGTGAATGACGGAAGCCATGATTCTACACCTGCCCTGCTGGTTGAATTGCAGCACCGGCACGGCGATATCATCAAGGTAATCCATCTGGATAAAAATCATGGCCCTTCCAGGACTCGCAATCTTGCATGGGAGGCGGCTTCCGGCGATTTTATCGCATTCCTGGATAGCGATGACTCATGGCATCCGCGCAAAATCGAGATCCAGTATAGCTGGATGATAGACCATCCGGAGGTTGTATTAACCGGTCACAGTTGTGTTCAGGCATCCGATCAGCAGTCCGCAGAAACGGTGACCGGAAAATGGCGGGCACGCCGGGCAGTCGCCTGGAAATTTTTGCTTTCAAATTATTTTTCAACACCTTCTGTAATGATCAAAAGGGATCTCCCTTATCGTTTCAATGATGAAAAAAGGCATTCGGAAGATTATCTTTTATGGCTTGAAATCGTTTTAAACGGACTCCATGCCTGGTCTCTGAATCTGCCGCTGGCCTATATACACAAAGCGCCATTCGGGGAGAAGGGGTTGAGCGGAAATCTATGGAACATGGAAAAGGGAGAACTGGACACCTTCAGAAGACTTCATCAAAAGGGTCTTCTGCCTTTTACCGCCTATTTCTCATTGATCTTTTTTTCCCTTTTGAAACATGGTGTTCGTGTCGCAAAACTTCATCTGTTTCCCTATCAATTTAAAACCAATATTTCCTGAAAGCCGAGAACCGATCATGTGCGGAATCGCCGGTCTTATTCATTTTTCATCTTCAGCCGAACAATGGCAGGATTCTCTGAAACGAATCAGTGACACCCTGACTCACCGAGGGCCCGATGATGAGGGGATCTGGTTTGATGCAAAGGAGGGCATCGGGCTGTGCCATCGAAGGCTGTCCATCATCGATCTCTCCAAAGAAGGCCGCCAGCCAATGATATCGCATTCAGGGCGCTATGTGATCTCTTACAATGGAGAGGTTTATAATTTTCATGAATTGCGGCATGAACTTGCAAAAGAGGATATTCCCTGGCGCGGCTATTCCGATACCGAGGTCATGCTGGCCGCGATTGAGAAGTGGGGCCTCGAGCCCGCGGTGAATCGCTTTATCGGCATGTTTGCCTTCGCGCTTTTTGACAGGAAGGAAAAGGAGCTGATTCTGTGCCGGGACCGGGTCGGAATCAAACCTGTCTACTATGCCCGGATCAATAAGGGGCTTATCTTTGGTTCTGAACTGAAAGCACTTATGGCATACCCGGATTTTACGCCGGTTATCGATCGTGACGCCCTGGCATTATATTTCCGGCACAATTGTATTCCCGCCCCATACTGCATATACCGGGATGCATGGAAACTGAAACCGGGTCACATCCTGAAAATACCCTTAACGTATTTTCAGGAGAAAAAAGAACTTCCACAGCCATCCTGCTATTGGCATATCCGGCAGATCGTGGAGGCCGGTCAAAACAAAACAACGCAGATCCATCCCGCAGAAGCGGTTAAAGAACTGGAAACACTTTTAAGAGATTCCGTCAAGATGCGGATGATCAGTGATGTCCCGCTGGGCGCATTTCTTTCCGGCGGTATTGATTCCAGCATGGTTGTGGCTTTGATGCAGGAACAGAGCGGAAGGAAGGTAAAGACCTTTTCCATTGGATTCCATGAAGAAGGCTACAATGAAGCGGAATACGCAAAACAGGTCGCGAACTACCTGGGTGCGGATCACACGGAGCTTTATGTCAGCCCCCGGGAGGCCATGAATGTTATTCCGGATCTGCCATACTTATACGATGAGCCTTTTTCCGATTCTTCACAGATACCGACCTGCCTGCTTTCCAGACTTACCCGGGAGTTTGTTACCGTCAGCCTTTCCGGAGATGGGGGCGATGAACTTTTCGGAGGATACAACCGGTATTTCTGGGGCAGGAATATCCAGAAGTTCAGCCGGTTTTTCCCTTTATCGCTGAGGAACCTGGCCGCCCGGGGGCTGAAAGCCATCCCTCCTTTCCGGTGGGATTCGTTTTTGTATCGGATTCTCTCCTGTCTCCCCCGGCGATATCGAATGGATACACCCGGAGACCGGATTCATAAATTTGCCCAGGTGATTCAAACACGTACTCCCGAGGAAATGTATCGCTGCATGACTTCCCATTGGCTTTCACCGGAAAATCTGGTCAGGCAGAGCCGGGAACCGGCAACGATTGTCACCGACTTGAATCTTCAGCCGGAGCTGGATGATTACACCAGTAAGATGATGTATCTGGACTTGGCAACCTATCTTCCGGATGATATTTTAACAAAGATCGATCGCGCGAGCATGGGGGTCGGCCTGGAATCCAGGGTGCCCCTGCTGGATCATCGCGTGGTGGAATATGCATGGAATCTGCCGTTATCCATGAAAATACGGGGCAACCAGGGCAAATGGATTCTTCGGCAGGTGTTGTACAAACATCTGCCCAGAGAATTGATTGAAAGACCCAAGACCGGGTTTTCCATACCCATTGACTCATGGCTGCGGGGCCCCCTGAAAGAATGGGCTGAAGAGCTGCTGGATGAGGACAGGCTGAAGTCAGAAGATATTTTAAATCCGGTTCTTGTCCGAAATGCCTGGAAAGATCATTTGTCCAGAAAACAGAACCTGCAGTATCCGTTGTGGGATGTGCTGATGTTTCAGGCATGGAAAGAACAGCATACCATATGAAAAAAATTTTGATAACAGGGGTCTCCGGATTTATCGGAAGCGCATTGTGCAATCGCCTCCAATCAGAACATCGTGTCGCGGGCCTCTACAACCGGGGAAAAGCCGGCTGCCCGGATCTTCAGCAACGGTTTGCGGCGGATCTCGCGGATCACGGCCTGATCAGCGAGATCTGCATGAACGTCAAACCGGATGTTGTAATTCACTGCGCCGGCATCGCTCATCAGAAAGCAGGTTCCATAAACCGAAATACTTATTTTCAAATCAACAGCAGCGCAACGGAAAATCTTGCCAGGGCTTCCGGCAAAGCCAATCCTCGGGTTCAATTCATTTTTTTATCTTCGGTTTCCGTGTATGGAGAAGAGAGCCTGAACCTTCCTGTTTCGGAAACGCATCCCTGCCATCCAACCAGTGACTATGGCTCAAGTAAACTGGATGCGGAAAAGCGTTTGATGAGTCTGAATGAAAAAGGCCGATTGAAAAAAACAATCATACTTCGCCTTGCACCGGTTTATGACCGGGAATGGAGTTTGAATTTTGACCGCAGGGTAATGGCTCCGTTTCGGATGGCTTATCTGAAAATCGGCTCCGGGAATCAGGAGATGTCCGCGCTCGCGAGGCCCAATCTGATCGATTTTATTCAATTCCTGATCGATCATGAATTTCCTGTTGACGATCGAGTTGTGATTTTGAATAGTTGTGATATGAAGCCTTATACGTTTCATGAAGTGTTGGACACGTTCAGGAGATCGGAACGGTATCCGTCCCGACCCGTATTCAGGGTTCCGCTTCCATTGATTTTGTTAGCGACAACGCTCGCCGGTTACGGTTACCCTTCCAGAAAAGAGTGGATGCACGCATGTTATAAAAAGCTTGCATCCAGCTTGATTTTTGACAATAAAAGGATGCTTGAAACCGGATTTACGCCGATTTTTTCCTTAGAGGATATATATCTCAGGGGCCGGGGAGTTTAGCATCATGGATAATTTTATACTATATCGTGTAAACTCATGCAAAAGGGCTCGATAAGAAAAAACAGGATGTGTAACAATAACCAGCTTCTTAACTGAAGTGAAATGGTTTGCTAAATATGAAAGCCATTACCCGTAATTTGAAATTTCCCAAAATCTATAAAAATGTTGTTTTTGTGATCCTGATCGATCTTGTTCTGATGGTTGTATCTCTTTATATGGCCTATCTGATCCGGTTTGATTTTGATATCCCAAAAGAATTCTGGGAGGGTTTCAAGCGGGTTGTCCTGCTCACGATTTTCATAAAGCTTTGTGTGTTCAACTATTTCGATCTGTACAGGGGGATGTGGCGGTATACCGGTTTTTCCGATCTGTTCAATATTGTGAAAGCATCGGTGACCGGTACGGTATTAATCGTCAGTATCGTTGTTTTAAGCAACCGCTTTCTTGGATACTCCCGTTCTATTTTTATCATTGATCTGTGTTTTACGGTCCTGCTGGTTGCCTGGTTTCGGCTGGCCGTGCGGTTTTATTTTGAGAGAAAAGGTTCTGAAACCGCTTCGGCTGATAAAAAGGGTTTTTTGTCGGTTATTTTCAAAACCCGGAAAACCAGGTTCAGAAAGCTTCTTATTATCGGAGCCGGCGACTGCGGAGAGAAAATTTACAGGGAGATTTGTGATAATTCAAAAATCGGCTATGAGGTTGTCGGATTTTTAGATGATAATCCGGTCAAGCACGGCCGGAAAATTCATGGTATCCCTGTGCTGGGTTCGATAGAAGAGATCAGGCTGATCGCGGAAAGTATTGGGGCGGATGAAGCGTTGATTGCGATTCCATCGGCAACGACTGATCAGATGAGAAAAATTGTGGGCTACTGCAAAGAAAGCGGGCTCGGATTTAAAACAATTCCCGGCTTCGGGGAATTGATCAACGGAAATGTTACGGTAAATGCGATACGGGAAGTCGCCTATCAGGATCTGTTGCGCCGTGAGATCGTTCATCTGGATGAAAAGGGGATCGGATCCTATATCGAAGGAAAAACGATTCTGGTTACAGGCGCGGGCGGTTCAATAGGCTCTGAACTTTGCAGACAGATCTGTCGGTTCAACCCGAGCAGCCTGTTGCTTTTCGAAAGAGCCGAAAGCCCTCTCTATGAGATTGAACTTGAACTCAAAAGAGATTTTCCGGATATTTCGATCATTCCGGTTCTGTCCGATATCCAGGACCTGCCGGCAATCAGCACGACATTCCATGCGCATCACCCGCAAATCGTTTTTCATGCCGCTGCCTATAAACACGTACCGATGCTGGAGCTGCACCCCTGGAAGGCGGTTGAGAATAACATTCGCGGCACCATGAATGTGATTGAAGCCGCCGGGAAATTTGATGTTGAACGGTTTGTTTTTGTCTCCACGGACAAAGCGGTGCGACCGGCAAACGTGATGGGCTCTTCCAAACGCGTAGCGGAAATGGTGGTCCAGCACATCGGGGAGCGGGAAGCATTGAAGACCCGGTTTATGATTGTCCGATTCGGCAATGTTGTCGGGAGTGTCGGGAGTGTCGTTCCCCTTTTCAAGAAGCAAATCGCCGCGGGTGGACCGGTAACGGTAACCCACCCGGATGTAAACCGGTATTTTATGATGATTCCCGAGGCGTGCCAGCTTATTTTGCAGGCAGGGGCTTTGGGCGAGGGAAACAGCGGAGTCGCAATATACATACTGGATATGGGCACACCCATCCGGATAGACGATATGGCGCGGGATCTGATCCGTTTTTCCGGATTTGTTCCTGATGAAGAGATCCGGATTGAATATATCGGCTTAAGGCCGGGGGAGAAACTTTTTGAAGAGTTGATAACGGACGGTGAGGGCATTGTGCCGACCAGCCATGATAAAATCATGGTTTTACGGAACCGGGAGCCTTCTCCGGCGGATTTGCGGAAAAATATTGATGAACTGGTTGTTTTTGCAAAAGAGCAGGATCATGAAAAAATAAAGCAGAAACTGCAGGAAATCGTTCCGGAATATAAACCTTTTGATGAGTCGTGAATCTTAAAATGAAAAAAATTCTCGTTACCGGGGGAGCCGGTTTTATTGGGTCCAATTTTATTCGTCACGCGCTTGCGCTTCGACCGGACTGGCAGCTGTTCAATCTCGATTCGCTCACCTACGCGGGAAATCCCACGAATCTTGATAATCTGCCGGAACCGCATGGCAGGCGATACCAGTTTGTTCACGGCGATATCTGTGACACCCGGTTGTTGTCGAATCTGTTTGAACAGGAGAAGTTCGGGGGTGTGATCCATTTCGCGGCGGAATCTCATGTAGACCGATCCATCCTGAAACCGGAGGCGTTTATTCAAACCAATGTCAACGGCACCTTCAACCTTCTGGAGGCCGGCCTTGAACGGTGGAGAAATGAAAACAAGCCCGGAGGGTTCCGGTTCCTGCATATCTCGACGGATGAAGTGTACGGAAGCCTTGGACCGGAAGGCTGTTTCACGGAGACCACTCCCTATGATCCTTCCAGTCCCTATTCCGCTTCCAAGGCGGCATCCGATCATCTCGTAAAGGCTTACTTTCGAACATTCGGCCTTCCGGCTCTGATCACAAACTGCTCGAACAATTACGGCCCGTACCAGTTTCCGGAAAAACTGATTCCTCTGATGATATTGAATATTATCGAAAACAAGGAACTCCCCGTATACGGGGATGGGAAAAATGTTCGCGACTGGCTTTATGTCATGGATCATTGTGACGCGCTTCTTACTGTTTTTGAAAAAGGGCGGCCCGGTCAGACATACAATGTGGGAGGCGGTACCGAACTTCAGAACATCGAGATTGTTTATCTTCTCTGCGATCTTCTTGACGAGCGCCTGAAACGTTCTCATGGAAATTCCAGCCGGAATCTGATACGGTTTGTAACGGATCGTCCCGGTCATGACCGGAGGTATGCGATCGATGCCTCAAAGATCAAAAACGAGCTGGGATGGGAGGCATCCTACCGGTTTGAAGAAGCGATCGGTGAAACGGTCAACTGGTATCTCGCAAACATGGAGTGGGTGAATTCAGTCAGAAGCGGCGAATACAGAAACTGGATTCAGAAAAATTATACGGAACGATCGGAATGATGGATTGCATGTTTCAAGTGACTGGACGATCAGCCGGAGATCAACAGGCAGGCAGGGGCCTGCCGATGAAAAATCACAAGGAGACAGAAACTTCTCATGAATCAACGTAATGTCAGAATGAAAGGCATCATCCTTGCCGGCGGATCAGGAACAAGACTGTATCCGATCACACGCGTTGTAAGCAAGCAGCTTCTTCCGGTATATGACAAGCCGATGATCTATTATCCGCTTTCCGTTCTCATGCTGACAGGCATCCGGGACATCCTGATCATATCGACTCCCGAAGATCTTCCGAATTTTTCAAAACTGCTGGGAGATGGCTCACAGTGGGGGATATCGTTCAGCTATGCCGAGCAGCCAAAACCGGAAGGCCTTGCACAGGCTTTTACCATTGGTCGGAATTTTGTCGGGGATACGAGTGTATGCCTGATTCTGGGCGATAATATTTTCTATGGGCAGGGACTGACAAAACAGCTGCTGGAAGCGGTTGAGGCGAAAAGGGGGGCAACGGTTTTCGGCTACTGGGTAAAAGACCCGGAGCGGTATGGCGTTGTTTCCTTCAATAAAGACGGGAAGGCGGAGAACATCGTCGAAAAGCCGAAGAAATTTTTATCCAACTGGGCGGTAACCGGTTTGTACTTTTATGACAATCGGGTACTGGATATCGCCGCCGGCCTGAAACCCTCTGCACGGGGAGAGTTGGAAATAACCGACGTGAATCTTGCATACCTTGAAATGAATGATCTGTATGTGGAAAAACTGGGCAGGGGAATCGCCTGGCTGGATACGGGAACACATGAAAGCCTGATGCAGGCATCCAGCTTCATTGAAGCCATTGAGCAGCGACAGGGCTTGAAGGTGTCATGCATCGATGAAATCGCGTACAAGAAGGGGTATATCGATGCGGGGCAGGTCGAGAAGCTGGCCCGCACATTAATGAAAAACAGTTACGGGCAGTATTTGATGGATATGCTGAAATATGATGAAAGGCCGCTAACATGAAGGTGTTGAAAACCCCCCTTGAAGAGGTGCTGATCGTTGAACCGCAGGTTTTTTCAGACAGCCGCGGTTTTTTCATGGAAACCTATCACAAAGACCGGTATGAGCGGAACGGGATGGATGCCGTGTTTGTTCAGGACAACTTTTCCTGCTCTGTTCAGGGAACCCTGAGAGGACTTCATTATCAGTTCCCGAATGCGCAGAAGAAGCTGGTGCAGGTATTGAAAGGAGAGGTTTTTGATGTCGCGGTTGATATCCGGAAAGGATCACCCGCGTTTGGAAAATGGACCGGTGTTATTCTGAGCGAAACAAACCGCAGACAGTTGTTTATACCCGAAGGCTTTGCGCATGGCTTTGCCGTTCTCAGCAGCGAAGCGATTTTTTCATACAAATGCAGTGATTTTTACACGCCCCACAGTGAAAAGGGGATTGTCTGGAATGATCCGGATCTGGATATCGAATGGCCGATTGCAGCGCCGATCCTGTCGGAAAAAGACACGAAATATCCCTGCCTTCAGGATGTAAATCCAAAAGATCTTCCTTCTTATGGAGGTGTTCAGTGAGGATTCTGGTGATCGGATGCAACGGACAGGTGGGCAGAGAGCTTTGCAGGCTCGGCAAAGAAGCAGCGTTTCATATTCGTCCGTTGGATTTGCCGGAGTTTGACATCACGGACAAAAAGGCGGTGGATGCGGCGGTAAAACAGGAGAACCCTTTTCTGGTTATCAATGCGGCCGCGTATACAGCGGTTGACATGGCCGAGTCGGACCCGGATACGGCGTTTGCCGTGAACCGGGATGGGCCGGCTCATCTGGCTTCTTCCTGCGCTGAAGCGGGAATACCCCTGATCCATATTTCAACCGACTACGTGTTTGATGGTAGCCGGAAAAGGCCTTATGTCGAGGACGATCCGATTTCGCCCATCGGTGTTTACGGCAGAAGCAAGGCAGAAGGGGATTCCGAAGTCCGCGGCAGGCTGGATCGGCATGTCATTATCCGGACTTCATGGCTGTGCAGCGTTCATGGAAAAAACTTTGTCAAAACCATTCTCAGGCTCGCGATTGAACAGGAAAGCATCCGTGTCGTTTCAGATCAGGTTGGATGCCCCACCTTTGCTCCGGACCTTGCCGAAGCGATTCTGAATATCGCCGGTCAGGTTCGCCGGAAAAAAGAGATCCCCTGGGGTACCTACCATTACTGCGGCCGGGGAGAAACAACCTGGTATGATTTTGCAAGACAGATCGTCGAATTCGCCCGCGACGATCAGCGCATCAAGACGCGTTCAATAAAGCCGATTGGCACAAAAGACTATCCGACGCCTGCCAAAAGACCGGCCTATTCGGTGCTGGACTGTTCTCTGATCGAGAAGCATTTCGGGATCCAGCCGAAACCGTGGAAGGAAAGCCTGGGTGAAACCGTAAAGAGTTTGCTCTTCGGCCATTTCAGCGGATAAAGAATCCGGATGTTCTGCAAGTTGAATGCGTTGATATCGGTTCACTACACACAGGCTGAAAGTACTTTCGTTTGATTTTAAAAATTTGAAATTTCTGTAAAAGACCTGAAAAGTCCAATTTCAGACAGCTACATATTGTTACTTTAAAATCTCAGATAACAATATGTAGTTATTAAAAAATGAGTTTTTTTTCCTTTTTTTTTGGATAACATTATAAAAAGCATTGTATAAAGAAGGAATTAATACTTGACATGCAATAATTTTTTATGACATAGTCCTGCAAATAAAGGATCTTTAAGCTTTAATTTACGGGTCGAAGTTGCTATCTATTTGAAATGTTAAAAGAAATTATGAGCGAATTGTCTAAAGATCTAACCAGCCATGGTAAAGGCCTATCCCATATTGATATTGGCTGGCTCCCGTCAGGAAAGAAGAATAAACAGTACTATTTCAGCTTGGTAGAAACATTACGATATTTAATCAAAGCAATCCATCAAAGTTGTAACAAGGTTTACAGGGATGTCAGGAAAAAGGATGTCCATGCAATTCGGCCTGTGGAAGGGTGAATTGCATTTTAGAGACGATTAATCAGGTTCAGTCGTTTTTTTTTAAATCACTAACTTTTAAACAGCTGAAAAAGGAGGGGATTATCATTTCATAGGGAAACGTTTTTGTTTGAAGTTAATCATACCCAACATGTACAGGCAAAACATAAGGAGGATAACACAACATGAAATTAATCAGGAAATTTAAAACTGTTTCACTGCTCGGCCTTGTATTGATTCTGGCTTTTGGAATAGTCGGCTGCGGCGATGATTCAACAACCACGGCTGTAACGAATCCAAACCCAAATCCGCTGGTTCCGACCGGACACATTCAGGGGCTTTTGCGGGATGCATCAACACTGGAGCCAGTCGTAAATGCGGTAGTTGACATCGGTGTTGCAAGGGCTGTAACATCGGCAACCGGTCAGTTCGTTCTGTATAACGTACCGGTAACACGAACCGGAGACTGTGACACCTGCAGCACCGGGTACTACAATGCTACCATTGATATGCGGAATGTTGTCAGCCCGGTCAAAATGAATGACCCGAATGCCACGGCCAAGTATGGTGATTTTTATTTCAAAACAGCCATGGCCTATTTCAGCACGCTGGATGATACCAACGCGGATAACGCGGGAGGCGGTTCCGGATCCAATCACGATACCCCGGTAACCGGCCTGGTCGCGAATGTTGACTTCAAGGTTGGACAGATGTCCGCAACCCTCACCGGGGTTGTCGCGGGATGTGATGAACCCGGATTTGAAGATGATTTTTTTACTCCTGTCGGAGCAGGCTATACGGTACTTCTGACCCCATACAATGATGATGGTGATACCGCGTCCGGTTATGACTACAATATCGCTGGTTCAACCGTAACGGACGCGAACGGTGCGTTTACGTTTGCCAATATTGAAGCGGGTCAGGACTGGACTGTTCTGGCCAAGAGTCCGGATGGAACCATGAGAGACTCGGTCCACGTCGATGGCATCGGCCATATGATGACGGAAACGCTCTCAATAAAGGCAGACACGGCACTTCATGTCTGCTCAAGCGATGTGCTTGGCCCAACGATCATTGCCGTCTCACCGGAACCTGGAAGCGACCTGGCTCCTGGAACACAGGAAGTGATCTTCACCTTCAACGAGCCTATCAGGCAGACTCCCGCAACATCAACAGATCCCAGCGGGTTCGACAACCTGTTTGACCATCTCAATGTTATCTTTGTGGGCAACAAGGCGGATCTCATTGCGTACTCAGCCGCCTGGAATGCCGCCTTTACGCAGTTGACGGTTACGTTTAAAACCGCGGCTTCCGGAAAATACGCCGTGAGGATCAGAAATATTGGTGACTGGTTTACGGATGAAAATTTACTGCCCGCGGATCGCGGGGTATGCCCGGATGACTCTGTTGCAGCAGCCGCTCTTGGTTTAGTACCCAATGCCGGTGACGATGACCCGGCAATTTACTTCACCACCAATGGCGGGCTGGATGTAGCTGCTCCGCAAATCGTTATCGCCAACGCTGTAAGCATCGATTACAACAGTACTGCAGTGGTTCTTGACTGGCTGCCGGTTTCCGGTGCAGTGGAATATTATGTCTGGCGTACAACCACCGTAGATGGTGTTGATGGACAAGCTATATTCCTGGATGGCACCACGTCTTCATTATATCTGGACGACACTGTTTCATTTGTCGACGGTGAACTTCCGGTAACCTACACGTACACGGTTACCGCGGTGAACTCCGATACCGTGCAGTCAGATGAGAGCAATGAAGTTGTCGCTGCGGATGTGAATGGACCTCTTATCACCAATTATGTGATTAGCGGTGTACTCGCTCTTCCGGCAGATGGAGAATCCCAGACAGAAACCATCACCTTCACTTTCAGTGAGCCGATGGATGAAGCTGCGGTTGAAGCGCTGGCCAGTTGGATTTTGGCGAAAACCGATAATGGAACAGCCGATGATATCATTCCGGTGATTGATTCAGTTCTGCAGACTACTGCGACCGAGGTTCAATTGACGGTCACGCTGGAAAATCCGGAGGGTGGCGCTGAAACTTACTCCGGCTTCTGGTATCTCGGAGCAACCTCCGCTGTAACCGATGTTGCGGGTAACGCTGTTGATCAAGATGCTGACGTGTGGAACAATGAGGCTCTTGCCATACAGTAGTCATCATGGGTAACACGCCATATAACACGTAAACATGGTACCGGTCAGGGGAGAGGGATCTCCCTCTTCCCTGACCTTTTTTACGAAGGCGCTCAAAAGCAGAACATAGCCCGTTGAGTGCTTTCGTAAAAAAGGAATAAAATTTACAAAAAGTTACATCCATATAACACAATTTTACAATCAAACAGGGGGCACGATAATGAGAAGCAGGTTTTTAATTCTTCTATCCATCATGTTTTTAGCGGGGAATGCATTAGCTGTTGCCCCGCCTCCGGTTCCGGATTACCAGTTCATACCAGCCACCTATAGCTGGATCGATATTGCGAATCCCGGCAATGACACATTCATAGACTGTGACGACTGCAGCGGGTATAGATCGATCGGTTTCAATTTTAATCACTATGGGACTATTTATTCCGGTGTGTATATCAGTTCAAATGGATACCTGTCGTTTGGCGCAGGCTATTGGCACTATTCCAATTACGATATTCCGAATACCAACACTCCCAATAACTACATCGCCCCCTTCTGGGATGATTTATATACATCCGGAGCTGGTGCGAAAATTTACGCCGCGACCATCGGGACCGCACCGAACCGGAAATTCGTGGTTACCTTTTATGATGTCGATTGGTGTTGCGGCGTCAATAACGGAAACCTGACGTTTCAGGCGATTCTTTCCGAAACAGACGGCTCCATCACCTTCCAATACCAGGATATGCTTTCGACGAATGCAAGCCGGGGCTCGGGAAATTCCGCCACCATCGGTATTGAAAATGGATCCGGCACGGCCGGGCTGAAATATTCATACAATGCTGCCGGGAGCGTAACCAACGGTCTTGCAATTCAAATCAGCACGGATTCCGATACGGACGGGGATGGATTTCCGAATTACTGGGAGATCACCTATGGTACTGATCCGGATGACCCTGAAGATCCGGTTGCCACCGAGGACGTGGATGGGGACGGGCTGGACTGGACGGAAGAATACGCATACAACACCAACCCCTTTGATCCGGACACGGATAATGATGGTGTAACTGACGGCGACGAAGTCGCGAACGGTACCAACCCCGCAGTGAACGACGGCCCGGTAACGGCAACCGGGGCAGGGCCGGGAGTTGAGTTCGGCACCGCGTATTACGAGTTTAGCGCAGGCCCTCTGGATCCGGCAACAGAAGGCTTCCGGGTGTATTACGGGGCTTCCTCCGGGACTTCCATCAACGATTATGACGCGTTTCTCGATATCACCAACACCGTGGACAGGAGCGGATACATTGACCAGGAATGGGGCATGAACGGGGTGCCGGTGGTCTATTTCCGGATTGCCCCGTATAGTACGATCGGCGGACTGAAATATGTCGGAACCCCATCCAATGAACTCTCCACCTATTTTGCCGGGCTCAAAGAGGATCAGGCGACAGACCCCCAGAATGAGGCTGAAAACGTTATTGCGGAACTTGACAACCTGAACGACGACTCCGGAGATGATGACGGCACCTGCTTTATCGGAAGCGTTGGAAAGAGTTTTTCCTGTAAAACCGCTGTATCCTGGATTCGGAATTTTCTGGGAATGGATAAAAATTAATCGGATTGAGTTAAAATCAAACGTGAGAACTTTCAAAAGGGCGGGATTGTTCATCCCGCCCTTTACCTTTTTCTGGATGAGATTTGTTGCCGGTGTTGTCTGTGTCGCACTGCTGGTATCCTGTTGCCGCGGAAATGATTCAAGCCCACTGCCGCCCAGAACATGGACAATTCTTGCCTACCTTGACGGTGACAATGATCTGGACAACGCTGCGCTCGCGGATTTAAAGGAGATGGAAGATGCGGCTGCCTCCCCGTATGTTACCGTTATCGTTCAGCTTGACCTCAGAAACGATATCTCCGCGAAGCGGTATTGGATTCAAAACAATTCATCCGTGCTTCTTGAAGATCTCGGAGAGCTTGATTCGGCAAATCCTGAAACCCTGACATCGTTTTTAACATGGGCAAAGGAAAATTATCCCGCGGACAATACCGTGCTGATTCTCTGGAATCACGGTAATGGATGGGACAGGGCAGATGGGCTTGATCGATCCGGCCAGATCAAAACCGCACAGGCCATGTTCATCGACGAGGATAATGACAGCTCCTTTCTCTCGAACCGCATGGTCCGGGAAGCAATTGAACACTCCGGACTTCAGGCAGACCTCATTGGATTTGACGCCTGCACCATGGGAACCATCGAGGCGCTTTACGAATACAGCAGCATTCCCGGCACCAAAATCATCGTCACTTCCCAGGAAGCAGGCGAGAGTCATGGCTGGGAATACACGGTGATTTTATCGGCGCTTGCCGCCGATCCAGGGATGAGTCTGGAGACGTTTGCGTCAACCATTGTAGATGCTTATGAAAATTTTTATGAAACCCGGTTTTATCCTGCCAATCCAAAGTATGAAAAGCGCCATACGATTTCCGCCCTGCGAACGGATATTGTCATGGAACTCGCGGAAGAGGTGAATTTTCTTGCTGTCAATTTGCTGGAAAGACTGAATGATCCGGCGGCACGTGATGAAACCATCAGCCTGATTGACGCTATGAGAGACAATGTGCAGGTGATTGATCCGTATATCAAGCCTTATGTTTACATCGATCTGGTGCACATGGACACGCTGCTGGGCCTGGACACCGATATCGCTTCACTGGTTTCCAGGGCGACTGTCGCGGAATATCATGGCGCTGCAAGAGAAAATGCGAACGGCATTTCCATTGTCTTTTTCAAGCTGCCCGAGGCCTTCGAATATCGAACCTATGATCCGAATTACATGGATATGGATAATGACGCGCAGACAGGAACAGGAGCAGGCTTTATCAATGCATATCAATGGGACGAATTTTTACACCAGTATTATCTGTATTCCGGAACGCTCCCCGGAAAGTGACTTTGTTTGAAACGGATTATTCTGCGGCTGAGCGCGAGCAGGATATCCCTCTTGCCAGGATCCCGCGAATGTCATCCAGAATATTGCAGCTTTCATGACATTTCGGGAACTGGTTTCTTTTATCGCAGTTCTTGCAGGGGCTTTTAATGAAAAAACCGATTTCAAAATCAAATTTGTCTCTGTTAACCATCATATGCAAAAAAGAATTATGGGAGTTTTTCCGGAATTTAAGTTTTAAAAATTAAATGGTTATGCGCAGTCCACTCCAGGCGGTTCACAAGAGAGTCCTTGACGTACAGCGGGCATTTTACCATGTAATATCTGTACCAGACCAAAAAATACCATATCACCTGCGTTATCACAAGGCAAAAAAAACGGGTTGATGTCAGAAGAAAATTCGTTGCCGTTCATCCCTGAATTGTTTCTTGACAGTTTGTGATTGAACTCTTAAATTTCGGCAAAAAACAAAGCAGCCTGTTTTAATTCGGTTTACTCCGGCATGTCCGGGTTAGGAGAATACACCATATGGATATCATAAAATCATATTCCAGATCTTCCTTTCTGGTGATTTTCTGTATGATTCTGTTATTGATGCTGATGGTTGATGCGGCTTTTTATTATGGAATCAATGTAATTTTTACAAAAATGACGATAACCGCGGCAGGTGAGGGGAGCATTCCCCGGGTTGCCCAACTGATTGAAAGGATTTCGCAGCTCCAGCATCATCTGCGGATCTATTATCTGCCCCTGTCAACCGGAATTTTTCTTTTTTTCGGCTTGATGCTCTGGGTGGTTCTGCGAGCGACTCTGAAAAAGCTTGTCAGCCGGGCGGATTCCGGAAGCTTCAACAAAAAAGAGGCTTCAGCAGATCAGACAGCAGAAGAAAAAAGAAACCGGGAGCTATACGATCATCGGCTTTTTCTGCACCTTCTGTCGGTTCTTCAGAGGGAGGGACGGCTTCTTGATTTTTTTTCCGAGAATCTGGATCATCATGAGGATTCACAGATTGGAGCCGCGGTAAGAAATATTCATGAAAACTGTAACAAGGCGATTCAAAAATATATTTCTCTTAAAGCGGTTATCGACCAAAACGAAGGCGATGAGGTGACGGTTGAACCGGGATTCGATCCCGGGGCCGTTAACCTGACGGGCAAGGTAACTGGTGAGCCACCCTTCAAAGGCGTTTTGCGTCACAAGGGATGGCAGGTCGCGAACATGGAACTGCCGAAGCTCTCCATTACCAGCCAGCCAAAAACATTGTATCCTGCCGAGGTAGAGATATCCTGATTGGATCTCGAGGAGTAGTTGATTTGTCGGAATTTAAATTTATTATCGGAATTGATCTGGGAACCACGAATTCGGCTGTTTCATACGTTGATCTGAAGAATTCGGACCAGAACAGCAAGCCGGAGATTCATCTTTTCAAGATACCGCAGCCTACCGGTCCCGGAGAGTTTTCCAGACGGAACATGCTCCCGTCTTTTCTATACATTCCCGGGAAATATGATATTTCCGAGTCTGCGGTCTCAATTCCATGGGAAACCGCTGCGTCGCATTTTGCCGGAGCTTTTGCACGGGATCACGGATCAAAGGTTCCTGCCAGACTGGTTGCATCGGCAAAAAGCTGGCTCTGTCACGGAGATGTAGACCGCAAAGCGAAAATTCTGCCCTGGGGATCCGGTGACGATGTTCTCAAGATGTCTCCTGTAGAGGCTACCGGGGCATATCTGAATCATATTAAACAGTCATGGAATTTTATCCAGAAAGAGGATGAAGAGGATCATCTTGAAAATCAGATGATCATTATTACCGTACCGGCATCTTTTGATGAAGTTGCGAGGGATTTGACGATAGAAGCCGCGAGACTGGCAGGGTTGAACCAGGTAACCCTGATCGAGGAACCGCTCGCCGCATTCTATAGCTGGCTGATCCAGCATGAAGATGACTGGCAGGGGTATGTGAATCCGGACGAACTGATCCTGGTTTGTGATGTGGGCGGAGGAACCACTGATTTTACGCTGATCTCGTTGAAAGAGGTTGACGGCAGTCCCAGGTTTGAGCGTATTGCGGTCGGGGATCATCTGATTTTAGGGGGGGACAACATTGATCTCGCACTCGCAGGACAGGTGGAAATCGCTTCCGGTAGAAAAAAGCTGTCGCTCAATACGGATCGGTGGAAGGCCCTTTGTCATCAATGCCGTCAGGCCAAAGAAGACATCCTCAACAATTTGACCGAATCCGTGAGAATTACCGTAATGGGAGAAGGAGGCAGCCTGATTGCCGGAACGGTTTCCGCTCTATTAAATCGAAAAGACCTTGAAAGGACAATCCTTGAGGAGTTCTTCCCGATTGTGGATAGAGACGAAGGGGAAACACGGGAGATTCCCCGGGGGATCACGGAGTCCGGCCTTCCCTACGAACAGGAACCGGCCGTCACCCGCCACCTGGGGAGATTTCTCCAGCGGCACTCAACGGATGTGGAAAGGATTTTACATAAAGCACCGCTTCCGGATCTGATCCTTTTTAACGGCGGTTCCCTGAAATCCAGGGTGATCCAGACGAGAATCCGTCATGCGATCCAGAACTGGTTCGGAATCAAAGAGGATGGCATTCCAAGGGTTCTTGAAGTTCCGGAACCTGATCTCTCGGTGGCACTCGGTGCTTCCTATTATGGTCTTGTCAAGACCGGAAAAGGGGTTCGAGTCGGCAGCGGCAGTCCCCGGGGATATTATATCGGTGTCGCGACACAGAATGCCGGATCAACAGAAAGAGGAATGGCACAGGCGGTTTGTCTGGTGGAGAGGGGGCTGGAGGAAGGGTCTCATATCGAGCTCACAGGCAAAAAAATCGAAGTCCTTGCCAACCAGCCGGTGATCTTTGATGTTTACAGTTCGAGCTTCCGGTCGGGTGACCGGAAAGGAGATCTGGTCGAGATCGATGAGTCGTTTACCGAGCTTCCCCCCATACAGACCGTTGTCCAATTCGGGAAAAAGGGAATAAAGACTTCCATACCCGTTCAAATTGAAGCGGAATACACGGAAATCGGGACACTTTCTCTCTGGTGCGCTTCAACAGTCAGTAATCACAGATGGCGGCTTCAGTTTCAACTGCGCCCGATGGAATCACCCGCTGACGTGACGGATTCGGAAGTTTTTGCTGCCGAGCTGGAAGAGAAGGCATGCCGTGTTGTTGAAAAAGCATTTTCAAAGAAAAAGGATTCAGCCGGACTTGCCGGTCTGCCCAAAAAGATTTCACATATCGTTGACAGGCCGAAAGAATCCTGGCCGCTTTCTTTTATTCGGAAGATCGCGGATGAACTCATAAAAAACAGATCGATGAGAAAAACTTCGCCAATGCACGAGAGCCGCTGGCTCAATCTGACGGGTTTTGCAATGCGTCCCGGATTCGGCGATGGTTTTGATGAGCAGCGACTCAAAGTCTTATGGAAGGTTTATAACAATGGACCGATTTTCCCAAAAAATTCACAGGTAGGATCTGAATGGTGGATTTTGTGGAGAAGGGTTGCGGGCGGTCTGAAACCCGGGCAGCAGCGGCAGTTTATTCAGGATTTGACACCCTTGATCATAACCGGAAAAGGAGGAAAAATCCGGATTCCGCCGCAACAGGTCATAGAAATATGGATGGCCATCGCAAACATGGAAAAGCTGCTTGTAAAGGACAAGATAAAATGGGGCCGGCAGCTTCTGTCTGTGCTTAAGCCGAAAACAGCATCCCCGCAGCTTTTCTGGTCTTTTTCAAGAATCGGTGCAAGAGAGCTGTTGTATGGGTCTTCAGACCGGGTTGTACCTCCGGATGAGATCCACACCTGGATCAGGACCATCCTGAAAGAAGAGTGGGAAAATCCAAAACCGGTGGGAACGGCTCTGGTTCAGCTTGCACGAAAGACAGGAGACAGGGCAAGGGACCTTGGACCTGAAATTATCGATGAGACCCTATCCTGGCTCAGCCGGTACGATATGTTCGAAACCCAGATACGGGTTTTGAAGGAAGTCGTTCCGATCGAGAAAAAGGAGCAGAGCGATATTTTTGGAGAATCCCTGCCGATCGGGCTGCTCCTGAAATCCTGAAAAAGTAAAGCTCCTGGCAAGGGTGGGGATTTGTTTTTTTTCAGCAAAATCCTTTAATGAGGCCGTGGCTTCGATTACGGCACCAATCTGTAGCGTTGGATTCGTTCGTAATATCCCCTCCTGAGCGGTCTGCATAGACCCTCCCTGTGCCTGTCATCGACATGCGTAATCAATTTACCATCAAACGACCCTTCTCAGGATTTTGCTTTCAAAAAACAAACTCCCACCCTTACCTTTCAAAAAAAAGGGGACACACCGGACGCAAAAAGAGACGAAAGGGGGGGATGGGGATTTATTTTTGCAAGCAAAATAGCAGGAATATACTTTTGTAAGGATTCATCATTTTTCAACTCGAGGCGAGGCACAATGAGGGTCTCATTCAATAGTCAGGGATGTGATCGAAAACTCAGTCAAAAGTTAATAGTTTGGTGCCGTTATTCATACATCGACCTGATTTTCTATTTTGCTGAAAAAAATGAATCCCTATCCTCACCATCTACTCCCTTTCCCGTTCAAGAAATCGATGATATTCATACATCTTTGCCAGTGATTTCACTGCCTGCTCCGGGGTTGGAAAAAAAACGCCTTTAAATTTTCCGCCATTAACAGGATGGACGGAAAGATCCTTTTCGTCCTTGACCATACAGACCCCAACAATAGGTTTTTTATGCTGTTCCATCAGTTTTACAATGTGATTTACATAGTTTATTTCAAACTCATTCAGCATTTTGTTGATGGATTCAAGAAGATCGGGTGAACAGGTGGGATCGGATTTGCGAATTGAATCCGTAAGGCGGGATACGAGGTGGCGGCGTCCCATGATGCCAAGATTGATTACAGCGTCACATCCGTCCCACTTGATCAGGTCTTCCATAACGGTCATGGGTATGGACATATCTTTTTCTCCAACCAGATCGATGGGATTGGCCTTGCTCCAGTAAGAAGGGAGAATCTTGTCGATTTTTTTAATGATGTCCGGTGTAAGATCCGGCACGGAAAGGCCGTACGCCTCACAAAGGTCGGCGGTGACTACTCCCCATCCGCCGCCAAGCGTCATGATCGCTACCCGGTTCCCTTCAGGCAGGGGCAGAGAGGAAAAGCATGCGGACAGGTCTAACAGATCCATCGGCTTTTCTACTTTAATGATACCCGCCTGTTTGCAGACAGCATTAAAAATTTTCGTGTCCGAAGAGATCGCTCCGGTGTGGCTGGATGCCGCTTTTCTACCTGCTTTGCTCTGGCCGCCCTTGAGCAGAACAATCGGTTTTTTGAGTCCTACCCGCTTTGCGCTTTCAAAAAAGCGGCGGCCGTTTTTAACGCTTTCAATGTAAAGCATCACGATTTTTGTCAGGTCATCCAACTCAAACGCTTCCAGGTAGTCTTCGATGGTTATCATGGATTCGTTTCCTGACCCGCAAAAACCGCGAATGCCGATGCCCTGAAGTTCGGCAAAGGCGATCAACTGGCTGCCCATGTTGCCCGATTGCGCGACAATGCTTGTGGAGCCGGGTTTGGGTCTGAAATGCGTTCCGGAACAGTAAAAATTGATATGAGGGTTACAAATTCCCATTGTATTGGGACCGATGATGCTGATGCCGGCATCCCGGGCCTGTTTGACAAGCGCTTTTTCTCTGGCTTTTCCGTCTTCTCCGGTTTCTGAAAACCCGGAGGCTATCAGAAGCATGTTCCGGATTCCTTTTTTCCGGAATTGCGGGATAAGCTCAGGTACCGCTTCCGCAGGAATCGTCACCACGGCCACATCGATACTTCCCGGGATATCCATGACCGATTGATATACCGGCCTTCCGGCAATCTCTCCTCCCTTTTGATTGACAAGATAAACTTTTCCTTCATATCCGCCGCTGATCGTGTTTGTCAGGAGTGTATAGCCCCATTTGCCGATATGGCCGGACGCTCCGATAAAGGCGACAGATCTTGGATAAAAAAGGGATTTTACGGAATCGGGGGGAACAGGAGGCGGAAAAACCAGGGGCTGCTCTTTTGTTTTTTGTATAACAAGCGCGTCAACCGCGCATACGTCCCCTTTCGGCGTGATAACGATCGGGTTGATATCGATTTCGGAAATTTCCGGATGATCTGAACTGATTTTTGAAAGTCCCAGGAGGACATTGATCAGCTTGTCCCGGTCAACAGCTTTTTCGCCTCGAAAATCGTCAAGAAGGGAGGCGGATCGGATTTCATCGATCATGCCGATTGCATCTTTTCGGGTAAGGGGTGCAAGACGAAAGGATACATCGGAAAGGACTTCGGTATAAATACCGCCGAGACCGAACATAATGACCGGGCCGAACTGTTGATCCAGGAAAAGTCCGGCGACAAATTCTCTTTTGCCTTCGATGCAGGGTTGTACGGAGAATCCTTCGAGATCCTTTCCCGCATTGGACTGAATTTCAGCCGCGGCCTGTTTTACCGCCTGCGCGTCAGTCAATCCAATGTGAACCAGTCCTCTTTCGGTTTTGTGCAGAAGGTTTCTGCCGTTTCCCTTGAGTACGACGGGAAGTCCGATTTTCAAGGCACATGAAGCCGCTTCCTCAGGAGTCCGGGCAATTTCTCCGATAACGGCAGGGATTCCGAATTGTTGCAAAAACAGTTTTGATTCATGCTCGGAAAGGGCCTTTCCGTTATGGCTGGATGAACTGATGTCACTCATATTGTTATTCCTTATCGGTTCAATGATTTTTTTGTCATGGATAAAAAACACATGGTGGATGAACAAACCAGACATTCGAAGGAGGTTATTGACGTTAAGGTTAACTTAAGAGAGGGAGCGGGCTTTGTCAAGGGTTTTGTTGGTTTTTTAACTGTTTTAAAACATAAAGAAAGTTACATAAAACAGAATATTGTCGGCTGAACGGGAGAATCTTTCCACGGACAACCCCGTTGATGGGGATAACAGAGATAACGATTGGATCAACGACGCTTTTTTGCTGAATTAATTGCTCTAATCCGGTTGATTATTTCAACAAATGCTGATAGGAGAAATTCGACAATACGTGTTGTTTGCCGCAGATGATCACTGTTTCAACAGTTTCAACAATGATGATTTGCATAAAATCCTAAAATCATTTATAGATAAAAAGCGTAAAAAGCGGATTAAAACTTTTATCATTGAACAATCAGGGAATCCGATAGCGTTGTCTGAAATTACGTTTCAGTCGTGAAGGGAAACATCAACCCGCTATACTCTTTCTGCACTTCCGGAGAAGAACACTATGGCAATTATCAAGAGTTTACTTGATACCGACTTTTGCAAGCTCACAATGGCGCAGGCAGTTCTTCATACCTATCCTGCCGTAACGGTCAAATATAAATTTGCCTGTCGAAATAAAAAAATTACCTATCTGGATGAGATTGAACAGGAGATCGATCATCTCTGTACCCTGAGGTTTCAGGAAGATGAGATCGATTATCTGTCTTCCATTCCATTTTTAAAGACCGATTTCATTGAATATTTAAGGCTGTTTCAATTCAACAGGAGATATTTGAAAATCAAACTGGATGATAAAGCCGGTATTCAAATTCAAATTGAAGGTCCGTGGATCTCGACAATACTGTATGAGGTTCCCGTTCTTGCAATCGTAAGTGAAGTCTGTTCGAGAAACGAGGCAAATACGGATTCCGGCCGGCATGATGCTGAAAAAGCATTGCAGACAGGGGTCTCGCTTCTTACCGAAAAGATCGGCTTTATAACCGAGCTTTTAAAAACAGGACAGATTCCCAATTTTAAATTTGCCGATATCGGAACAAGGCAGCGTTATTCAAGAGCTTGGCACACCAAGATCATCGAAGTGTTAAAGAGCAAATTCAGACCGCACATTTTTGTCGGAACGAGCAATGTGGCCCTGGCAAAAAAATTCAAAGTGAAGCCGATCGGTACCATGTCTCATGAATGGCTTCAGGGGCATCAACAACTTGGCGCTCGTATTTCAGACAGCCAGAGGGCGGCGCTTGAAAGCTGGGCGCAGGAATATCGGGGAGACCTTGGGATCGCCCTTTCAGATGTAGTCGGATTCAAGGCGTTTCTCAGGGATTTTGACCTGTATTTTGCGAAGCTGTTCGATGGATGTCAGCATGACAGCGGAGACTCTGTTTCCTGGTGTGTAAAACTGATTGAACACTATGACAAGCTCGGAATCAATCCCATGACAAAGTCGGCGGTTTTCACTGACGGGCTTGATTTTGAAAAAGCTGTCGAACTTCATCAGACTTTTTTTGAAATGATCAATCTGTCCTTTGGAGTTGGTACGATTCTTACCAATGACGTCGGGATCATACCTCCTGAAATTGTCATCAAAATGATTGAATGCAATGGGCAGCCGGTTGCAAAGATTTGCGACACCGAAGACCGGGTGATGTGCGAGGACCCTGAATTCGTGAGTTATCTAAAGAAGGCATATAAAATCAAATAGAACCAGTTGAAAAGGCGGAGAACCCCCTGCAATCCGGCAGCCTGCCTTGATTCATTCGGAACATGACACATCGCATTCCTTCAACAATTCGGCACTCCTCCTCAAACCATACAAGAGATTCGGCGCTAACTTTTTTTTTTCGAGTCCGCCGATTTCAGGAAAGAGAGGTTTTTTTTTCTTCTGTCGGAATTTTTTCTGCGGTCATTTCCGCATCGCTGTTCCGGACGATAGGCAGCCTGGAATAACAAACGCCGATCCTTGCCGGATCGTCTGTCCCGGTCATTCGACGGCGCTGTTAGATCAAGGGGATCTATCATGGGATATCCTTTTTATTCGTTATAATCGTAATCCCGGACGAGCGATGTTGTGGTATGAAAAATTTCTGCAAGGCAGTTAAGAAGATATCAGGATTCCTGTCCAACTCTCAGATAACACATGGCTTATCCTAATTTAATTCCAATGTCAAGAAAATCGTATCGAGCAGGCGGTTCGATTCTGGAAAATGAATCCGTCCGTTATCGGAAAATGCTCTTGACAACATTTAATTTTACCTTAATATGTCAAAGTATTAAGCGGCCTTTTCGAACTTGCCGCTTTAATCAATCCGGTTGCCTGATAATGAGGAGCAGGAGAAATAGACGTGAGAGTTGCTTTCCCGGTAAATGAGAACAATGGAATCGAAAGCTTTGTTTTCAATCATTTTGGAAGCGCAACGGTTTTTATTATCGTTGATACGGAAACAGATGAGATGAAAACCGTTACAAATAAAGATATCGACCATAGCATAGGCCGATGTCAACCCTTGAAAGCGCTTGACGGAGAGGTGGTTGATGCGGTAGTTGTGGGTGGAATCGGAATCGGGGCGCTGCAAAAATTGAACGCTTCCAAAATCCGTGTTTTTCATGCGGTAGAAGGCACGGTACTTGAGAATCTGGAGCTGATCAAATCCGGAAAACTGCCGGAATTTTTACCGGGTATGACCTGTAAAGGTCATGGCCCGGGTGGCCAATGTGTTCATTGAAAGACAAGCAAGGATTGCCCGAAAAGGAGAGTTCATGATTCGAGTCGGTGTTTTGGGTGCAACCGGATATGCCGGAGCAGAGCTTGTCCGGATACTCTTGGGGCATCCTGAGGTCAAAATTGAAGCGCTTACTTCCCGGCAGTATGCCGGAGTCACTTTCAGCAATATTTTTCCTTCCATGAAAGGCTTCGCGGATATCGATTGCGAGGAATACAACGCGGGAAGTTTTGCAGGACGGGTTGATGTCGCGTTTACGGCATTGCCGCATAAATTGCCGATGGCATTTGTTCCCGGTTTGCTTGCGGATGGGATCAAGGTAATCGATCTTTCAGCTGACTTTCGATTTAGAGATGTATCGGTTTACGAGAAATTTTATCAACCCCACACATCTGGAAAATTATCGGAAGAGGAGGCTGTATATGGTCTTTCCGAAATCAACTTCAGCAAAATCAAAAAGGCGCGTTTAATCGGGAATCCGGGCTGTTATCCCACCAGTCTTCTTCTGCCTCTTGTACCGCTGATTCAAAACGGATTGATCCATACCCGGTCTATTATTGTGGATTCAAAATCCGGGGTCAGCGGAGCGGGGCGTTCCCTTTCTCTTGGAACGCACTTTTGCGAGGCCAACGAATCCTTTAAGGCATATAAAGTATCGGCGCACAGGCATGCACCTGAAATGGAAGAGGTTTTAAGCGAAGCAGCCGGAGTGCCTGTCAAGATCACTTTTGTTCCTCATCTCGTACCGATGACAAGGGGGATGCTTACAACGGCATACGCGGATATGTCGGATACGGCAAACGAAGCTGAAATCCGTGAATGCCTTGAATCCTTCTATGCAGGCCACCGGTTTATTCGAATCTGTCCGGAGAACACCTTCCCGGATGTCTCCTATGTCCGGGCAACCAATTTTTGTGACATCGGTGTAAAAGCCGATGCGCGCAACAATCGAATCATACTGGTGTCGGCGATCGACAATCTTGTTAAAGGCGCTGCTGGACAGGCCGTGCAAAATATGAATATAATGACGGGAATCGAAGAAACCACGGGCCTGGACAACCCTCCGTTTCCAGTATGATCAAATTGAACGCTTGATTGTGGAGTGTTATCAAAGCCGTCAACGTCGGGGAGAGAAAAATGAAAATAGAACAGCTTTCCGTTTTTGTTGAAAACAAATTTGGCAGACTTGCAAATATCGCCTTGAATCTAGGTGAAATCGGAATCAACATCAGAGCGATGTCGCTGGTTGATACGTCTGACTTTGGAATACTGAGGCTGGTTGTCGATGATCCGAAAAACGCCGGAAAAATGTTGAAAGACCGTGGTTTTACCGTCACCTTGACAGAGGTGCTTCTGGTCAAAATTCCGGACAGACCGGGTGAACTGGGCAAATTGCTCAAACTGATCGAAAAAAATGGACTCAATATCGAATATGTTTATGGGTTAACCCAGAATTATCAGAATCATGCAATACTCATTATGCGATTTGATGATCTTGACAAGGCAATTCGCATATTTGATGTTGAGAAGGTTTCACTTGTCAAGATGGAAGATATTGCAAATGTCTGACATTTCGATGTGATGAAATGGCAACCATCCACTGTTGACAGTCTCGCAAAAAGCCAGGCAGCGGCGCAACCGTCGAAACCTGGCTTTTTGCGAAGCCGTCCGCTTGCGGATGGCTGTTTATTCAGCTTTTTTATCCCGCTGAAATATGTAAAATTAAAATAAATTCTTGACAGACTTCAAGCTGATTTGTATTCACTTTAAGTTTAGATGTGAAATCCAACAAACCTACTTTTTAAATCAAGGAGGTCCTAAATGACTGCGAGGAAACTGCTTATTTTTTTATTGTTATCCATTTTCAGCCTCGGAATTGTCGGAACGGCTGCAGCAGAAAAACCTGCAACCGATCAATGGAAACCCGCCTTTGATCCATCAGGGGCAAAATACAAGTGTATCGTATCCAATGTTTCACATCCGGTAATTAAAGGCGTTTATGCGGGGATCGCGATCCGGGATGAATTGTGGAAAAGAACCAATGGCCGGATTTTCTTCGACTATAAGCCGTTATCCCAGCTCGGTGGTGAAGTGGAAGTGTTGAACCAGCTCCAGATGGGAGCCATACAGGGAATGGGAGTAAGTTCTGTAGCTTCGACCAACCTGGGACCGCGATTCGGGGTTGTAAACCTTCCGTTTCTGATCAATTCTTTTGACAAACTGGATCAGTTTATTGCCGACAAAAAGCTTTTCAACCATTTTCTGATGGCCATGGATCATCAGGGAATCATCGGGCTTGATATTACCGGTTACGGCAATTATGGGTGGGCTACGACCGTTCCTGTAAAAACGATTGCAGATGCCAAGAAAGTAAAATTCAGAATCGCGGAAGCAGCAGTCAACCAGCTGAATTACACACAATGGGGATTTAATCCGGTTGTTATGCCTTGGCCGGATGTACCTATCGCATTAAAACAGGGCGTTATTACAGGCCTTGACCATACACCGACTGTTTGTAACATCACCAAAAAATTTGAGGTTGCCAAATATTTTACCCAGATCAATTACGCCCAGGGCCTTTTTATCTGGATCTTCAACAAGGCCTGGTTTAACAACCTTCCGCCGGAATTGCAGACAACCTTCAAAGAAGTGGTGAATGAAGTATGCGCAAAGATTCGCGAAGAAAGCCGACAGCAGGAAATCGATCAGATTGCCGCGGCAAAAAGCAACGGCATCCAGTTTTTTAAGTTGCCGGATGAAGAGATCGCCATCCTCAGAAAGCAGGGTGATGTGACGCATCAGAAATATGCGGATGAGATCAACAAGAGTTATCCCGGCGATACGTACAAGTTCGAAAATTACTTGAAAGAAGTGCAGGATTTATTAGGATATAAGCCGTAAAACAATCGGCTTGCCATATATTCAGGGGGCTTTTCATCACGCGTCATGCGAAAGGCCCCTTTTTCATTATCGGAAAGGCGGGGGATAACCTGAATGTTTGGGAAAATACTTGGCTACCTTGACAGGGTTTTAACTTTTTTTGAAGAATGGACCCTGTTCATCAGCGTCATGGCGGCACTTTTATCGCTGTTTTTAAATGTTGTACTCCGTTATGGGTTTAACTATTCACTGGCATGGTCTGAGGAGCTTGTCCGGGATGTTATCATTTATACCACCCTTATCGGATGCAGCGCAGCGGTCAAAAATCGTTCCATGATCAAAATCGACGCGCTGGTACAGCTCGTGCCCGCATTAAAAACCCCGCTAAACTATTTCAGCAATATGGTGACACTTATTTTCTCGATTATGATGGTATATTACGGCTGGCAGATGGCAGACCTGCAGGTTGTGACAAACCAAAAAACCATTATCATGCAGATACCGCTTGTTTATCTCTACGCGATATTGCCTTTGATGGGGATAATGATGTTTATTCGAACGATTCAGATTGTTTATGCAGATATCCTAGACCAGTTAGGCAGGGCCGGGTCAGAGGCTGCCGATTCCTGATCCATACATGAGGAGTTTTTTTAATGGAATTAAACCACATCATCATCCTGCTGATACTTCTCGGGACCATGGCCGCCTATATTCCTGTTTTCATGTGCCTGTTTTTTACGGCTGTATTGAGTTTCCTGTTTTTCACCGATCTGCCTCTGCTGCTGCTTGCCCAGACTCTTTTCCGCAGCCTGGATAAATTCGCACTCGTGGTCGTACTGTTTTTTATCCTCTGTGGGAACATTATGACGGCCGGGAGCATCGTTGAAAAGCTCATTAAAGTGGCCAATTCGGTTGTCAGCTGGCTTCCCGGAGGCCTTGGCATGGCCGGTGTCCTTGCTTGCGGCCTTTTCGGAGCCATTTCCGGTTCGACAGTAGCAACGGTTGTTGCTCTGGGCGGATTCATGATTCCCGCACTTCTGGATAACGGGTATGATGAAAAATATACCCTGGGACTCATGACCACCTCACCCAATCTTGGTGTAATCATACCTCCCAGCATCGGCATGATATTGTACAGCATGATCAGCAATGTTTCTCTTGAAGGACTCTTTTTGACAGGGTTCCTTCCCGGTATCCTGATTATGCTAGGGGTTTGTATCTATACCTATTTTTATTATCGAAAAAACACGACGATCGTTCGCAAACCCATACCCACGACGGTGGAAATGCTCGCGGTACTGAAGGAGGGCTTCTGGTCGCTGATGCTTCCGGTCATCATTTTCGGCGGTATTTTTTCAGGCGCTTTCACCGCAAACGAAGCCGCAGTTGTGGCTTGTGTGTATGCTTTTATTGTTGAGCTTTTTATCCATAAATCCATGAAAATCCGTGATGTAAAAAAGGTGACGGTAAGTTCCGCCGTTACATCCGCCACCTTGTTGATCATTGTTGCAGGAGCGACCTGCTTCGGTCGATTGCTCACGCTTGAAGACATACCCGGAAAGATCACGGAAGCGGTCCTGTCCAGTATTCATTCTCCGGTTGTATTTTTACTCGCGATGAATGTGCTACTTCTGATCGTGGGAATGTTTATGGATATCATATCGGCAACGTTAATTCTCGGGCCGGTATTTTTGCCGATGCTGGTACCGTTCGGCATCGATCCCATGCATTTCGGACTGATTCTGACGGTTAACCTCGCAATCGGATATTGTACACCGCCCATGGGTGTCAGTTTGTATATAACCGGCGCTATCGCCAATCGTGATCTCATTTATGTATCAAAGGCGGTTGCTCCATTTGTTCTGATTCAGATTGTTGTTCTTTTATTGATGACGTATATTCCATCAGTAGTACTCTGGCTGCCGAGACAGATGGGTTTTTAGCGATACGCTTTGAGATGGATCTTTTTTTGATGGACATGCACAAAAATATCAGGGAATGTGTTTTTTATACTTTTTAACATTTTTTATGAAAGGAGACGGAGAATGTCTGCAAAATTAATTAAAGGAACTGAAATTCGAGAGGAAATTCTCGAGGAAATCACCGCTAACGTGTCAGAAATAAAAGAGAAATACGGAAAAGTCCCGGGCCTTGTAACCATTCTCGTGGGTGAAAATCCGGCATCGATATCCTATGTCACCCTTAAAATTCAAACCGCTCACCGGGTTGGTTTTCATGAAATCCAGGATACGCAGCCTGTGGATATTTCGGAAGAAGATCTGCTGGCGCTGATTGACAAATACAACAAAGACGATTCCATTAACGGAATTCTCGTACAGCTTCCACTACCCAAACAGATCAATGAAAAAAAGGTTTTGAATGCCATTGATCCTGATAAAGATGTGGATGGATTTCATCCGGTTAATGTGGGCCGGTTGATGATCGGCGGTAATGAAGTCAAATTCCCGCCCTGCACCCCTGCCGGAATCCAGGAAATGATCGTCAGGGCCGGCGTTGAAACAAAGGGCGCGGAAGTCGTTGTTGTCGGACGTTCAAACATCGTCGGAAAACCGATTGCAAACATGATGCTTCAAAAAGGAGTAGGCGCGAATTCAACGGTAACGGTTGTACATACAGGTACAAAAGATCTTGCAAGCCATTGTCAACGCGCGGACATCCTGATTGTAGCAGCCGGTGTGCCCGGACTGGTAAAACCGGAATGGATCAAACCCGGGTCATGTGTAATCGATGTCGGGGTAAATCGTGTTGGGGAAAAGATCAGTGAAAAAACCGGAAAGAAAGTCGCCATTCTCAAAGGGGATGTCGATTTTGATGCCGCAAAGGAGATTGCCGGATCCATCACGCCGGTTCCCGGCGGAGTCGGCCCGATGACCATTACCATGCTGATGCTGAACACGCTCCGATCTCTTAAATTTAAACTCGGGATCAACTGATATTCTCTCTGCAGGGCGGTTCAACATGAATGCCTTGTAGAATGCGGTTCGATCTTACTCGTAATCAGAAAAGAGGATAGAGAACTCTATCCTCTTTTTTTTATGCGCAGGGTAAATTCGACAAAGTTTGACAAAAACCCATATGTTGTGATAAATAACAACCGGTTCACCATTCGATTGGTCACTGCAGCAAATGAATAAAAGGCAGAAATACACTATTCCATCCATGCCAAAAAATTTCACTTTTTTTATTGCAAGCAACACCGCCGGCTCCGTTAAAAAGATAACGGTATCCGGAATTTGCCTTGTCTCCTTATGTGTCCTGTTTTTAATGGGGCTGGTCGTGCTGGGTATGGTGGCGGCTGACTATCGTGAGTTGAAAATCGGTTTTACAAGTGAAGATGATCTGCAAGAGAAAATCGCGCATCAGGGGAATGAAATAAAAACGCAACGGAAACAGATTCAAGAACAAGCTGTCGAAATCAATCAATTGAAGTCAGAAATGATGAAGTTCTATCGTTTTGAAAAAAAAATCAGAATCATCGCCAACCTGAATGACCCTGATGAGCAGAACGGCGTATCCGGCATTGGCGGACCTGCCCCGGAAGATCTTGATGTAACGCTTTCCCTTACCCGGAATCACAGCGGCCTTGTTCGGGAAATGCATGAGCAGGTCACACAGCTGAATCAACTCTCGATGCATCAGATCGAAGGCTTGGATTCGTTGCTTAACCATTTGAATAAACAGAAAATTCTTCTTTCTTCTACACCCGCGATATCACCGGTTAAAGGCTGGATCACTTCCAGATTCGGTTATCGAAAGTCCCCCTTTACCGGTCTGAAAGAATTTCACAAAGGTTTGGATATTGCGTCAAGGATGAAAACCCCTGTTCAGGCTACTGCGGATGGAGTCGTTGCTTTCAGCGGATCAAAAGGTTTTATGGGGGAAATCGTGGTCATCGATCATGGTCACGGTATGGTTACCCGGTACGCACATCTGAGTAAATTGTTGAAAAAAAAGGGTAACCGGGTTAAACGGGGAGATATAATCGGGCTGGTCGGCAATTCAGGAAGGAGTACCGGTCCTCATCTTCATTATGATGTGCGTCTGAACGGGATCTCCGTTAATCCGGAAAAATATATATTAAACTGATGGAAGTCCTTTATACGGGAATTCAGTTCTTCCCGGATTTTGATATACAATTTTCCCCGTATCGCAGGCATCTCAATAATATTGCCCACTCTTTCGTCCGGCTTGGATTTCTTAAAGCTTCTTTAAGTTTACTGTTTTGTGTATCCCCCAATTATGATAATGCTACCGACGATAGTAATGCGTTGTGTGATCTATGAAAAATCCGGATGGATCTGAAAAATAAACGGGAATACGCTTGAGAGGAAAGTCTGATAGATGATTTCAATGATTTTAACAAAAATTTTTGGCAGCAAAAATGATCGGGTTCTTAAAATACTCAATCCGATTGTGGAAGAAATTAATGCAAGAGAGGCTTCCGTCTCTCAGATGAGTGATGAAAAACTCCGTTCGCAGACAGCCGTATTTAAAAAACGGCTGGAACAAGGCGAAACCCTGGATGACCTGCTTCCGGATGCTTTTTCCGTTGTCAGAGAGGCGTCAAAACGCATTCTGAAGATGCGGCATTTTGACTGTCAGCTCATTGGAGGGATTGTTCTGCACCAGGGCAGGATAGCTGAAATGAAGACCGGTGAAGGAAAGACACTGGCTGCGACACTTCCCGCATATCTGAACGCGTTGACCGGAAAAGGGGTTCATGTGGTCACGGTAAACGATTATCTTGCAAGGCGTGATTCCGAATGGATGGGCAGCGTTTACGGCTTTCTGGGGTTGAGAACCGGAACCGTTCTGCACGATCTTGATGACGAACAGCGTCAGGAAGCATATCGGGCGGATATAACCTATGGAACCAACAATGAATTCGGTTTTGATTATCTTCGCGATAACATGAAGTTTTCAAAAGAATCAATTGTTCAGGGGCCCCTTAATTTCGCGATTGTCGATGAGGTTGACAGCATACTGGTTGATGAGGCCAGGACTCCGCTTATCATTTCAGGGCCCGCGGAGAAATCAACCAGTCTTTATTATCATGTAAACAGCATCATTCCTTCCTTTGAACGGGACGTAGATTACACCATTGACGAAAAAGCCCGTTCAGCCGTTCTGACTGAAAAAGGGGTCGCAAAAACTGAAAGAAAACTGCAGGTTGACAATTTGTATGATCCCAAACATATCGAATTGCTTCATCATACGAATCAAGCTCTCAAGGCGCACACCCTTTTTAAGCGGGATGTCGATTATATCGTGAAAAACGGAGAAGTTATTATTGTTGACGAGTTTACCGGAAGACTGATGCCCGGCAGGAGATACAGTGACGGCCTGCATCAGGCTCTGGAGGCGAAAGAAAATGTGAAGATCGAAAATGAGAATCAGACGCTGGCAACGATAACCTTTCAGAATTATTTCAGAATGTATGAAAAACTGTCTGGAATGACCGGTACCGCAGATACGGAAGCTGCTGAATTCAAAAAGATATATGACCTTGACGTCATCATTATTCCGACAAACCAGCCCATGATCCGGAAAGATTATCCGGATGTGATCTATAAGACGAAGTTTGAAAAATATGAAGCAGCCCTGGATGAGATTGAAGAACTTCATGAAAAAGGACAACCCGTTCTGGTTGGAACCATTTCCATCGATGTGTCGGAAAGTCTGAGCAAAAAGTTGAAAAAAAGAGGAATAAAACATTCGGTTTTGAATGCCAAACACCATAGCCAGGAGGCGGAAATCGTCTCTCTCGCAGGCCAGAAAGGGGCGGTTACCATATCCACCAACATGGCGGGGCGTGGTACGGATATTGTGCTTGGAGAGGGCGTCACCGACCTTGGAGGGCTTCATATTTTAGGAACCGAAAGACATGAGAGCCGCCGAATCGACAATCAGCTTCGGGGTCGTTCGGGCAGACAGGGAGATCCTGGATCATCCAGATTTTACATGGCTCTCGACGATGATCTGCTTAGAATATTCGGGGGTGAGCGGATCTCGAACATCATGGAGAAGCTTGGGATGGAAGAGGGGGAGCCCATTGAACACAATCTCATCAGCAGGGCGATCGAAAATGCCCAGCGCAAGGTGGAGGGGCATAATTTTGATATCAGAAAGCAGCTCATTGAATATGATGATGTAATGAATCAGCAGCGGGAGGTAATCTATCGGCAGAGACAGGAGGCGTTAAGCGGAGAAGATCTGAAGCCGGTTATTATCGATATGATCGAGGAACAGGCTGAAAAGATCTCGGCACGATTCGCGGACATCAAGGCACCGGCTGAGGAGTGGGACCTGAAAGCCCTTAACGAGGCTGTTTTTGACCAGTTTAATTTCAGGCTCACGTTTGATGATGACACACTGGATGGCCTTACCGGTGAGGGGCTGGCCCAGATGATTTTTGACGCATCGCAGGAGAGATATGAGCAGAAAGAGAACGCGATCGGCGAAGAAGATTTAAGACAGATGGAACGGTTTTTTATGCTGCAGACGGTAGATAATCTATGGAAGGATCATCTGCTGGCAATGGATCATTTGAAGGAGGGTATCGGTCTTCGAGGATATGCCCAGCAAAATCCGTTAATTGTTTACAAAAGAGAAGGTTTTAATATGTTTAATGACATGATTTCAAGGGTTAAAGAGGAAACTCTTAAAATCATGTTTAGGATTCAAGTCGTAACACCTGAAAAACTTGATGATATGAGAGAAGAACAGGCTGCCAATCTTGTTTTTTCGCATGGCGAAGAGCCCCCGAAAAATGAGCCTGTAAAAAGGGAAGGCATGAAAGTCGGAAGAAATGCGCCCTGCCCATGCGGCAGCGGTAAAAAATTTAAAAAATGTTGTGGACAGTAAGTGGTCTTACCATTTTAATGTTAACGATTTTGATATGTTAATAGATGGAACCGGATCCGACGGATTATTTCTGTCTTGATTTTTTTTGCAGGAAACCTTACTATTTAAGGTGGGAACATAACCTGAGCTCTTGATTAAACGGAGATTTCATAACCGGAAAGGCTCTTATGTTGCCGTCGGTCTCAACATCTCGCTTTCGAATTTCACGGTTGATTCAGGTCTATTTTCCCCTTGATATCTGTAAAACTGCAGCAGCGTTTAGTGCCGGTTTGGAGGTTAACCATGAGTCGTAAGTCCGGCCCTGTTTCTGAAACAGAGGAATCGGTTAAAACCAGAATAACCGTTATCGAGCCGCCATTATATCGGGTTCTAATTCATAATGACGATTATACCGCAATGGATTTTGTGGTGGATGTACTGATGATGGTTTTTAAAAAATCCGAGACCGAAGCGATCCATATCATGCTTAACGTTCATCGAAAGGGAATCGGGATATGCGGGGTTTATACGCATGAAGTGGCTGAAACAAAAGTTGCGACAGTCCATTCACTCGCCGCTGAAAACGGGTATCCTTTAAAATGCACCATGGAAAAGGAATAAAACAATGATAAGCAAGGAATTGAGCGCTGCATTGGGCTTTGCCGTCCGTGAAGCAAAAAAAAGACGGCATGAATATGTCTGTCTGGAGCATGTACTTTTTGCCGTTCTTCACGATCCAAGAGGAGCTGAAATTATAGAAAATTGTGGCGGCAGCGCTGAGAATTTGAAAAATAATCTGGACAGGTTCCTGAACGAGCAGGTTGAAAGTGTTCCTGAAGATGGAGAGTATGTCCTTCAACAGACAATCGGGTTTCAGCGTGTGATACAGCGTTCCGTAAATCATGCGAGATCAGCTGAAAAGAATTCGGTATCCCTGGGAGACATCATCGCATCCATTTTTCAGGAGATGGATTCCCATGCCGCTTTTTTTTTAAAAAAGGAGGGCATTACACGGCTTGATATCCTTCGATATGTTTCGCACAATGATCCGGATGAGTTTGAGCATGGGGCACAGATTGATCCGGAGAGAAGAGTCGACAGACCGGATAAAAAGAAAAAAACCGATCCATTGGAGCTGTTTACCGTTGACCTTGTTGAACAGGCTGTACTCGGGAAGCTGGACCCGCTGATCGGTCGTGAAATTGAATTGGAAAGAACGATTCAAGTGCTTTGCAGAAGAAGAAAACACAATCCGGTTTTCGTTGGTGAACCGGGTGTCGGGAAAACCGCTATGGCAGAGGGACTGGCCGGAAAAATCGTTTCCGGCGACATTCCGGATCTTCTTAAAAACACCCATATCTATGCGCTTGATCTTGGAGGAATCCTGGCCGGCACAAAATTCAGAGGGGATTTTGAACAGCGTTTGAAACGGATTATCACGGCATTGAAAAAAAAGGAAGATGCGATTCTGTTTATCGACGAAATTCATACCATTGTCGGCGCAGGGGCTACAAGCAGCGGGTCCATGGATGCATCGAATATATTGAAGCCGGTACTGACATCCGGTGATTTACGGTGTATCGGCTCCAGTACATACGAAGAATATAACAGCCATTTTGAAAAAGACAGGGCGTTGTCCAGAAGGTTTGAAAAAATCGAAATATCAGAACCGGACATCCCGCAGACAGTAAAAATTTTAAAAGGCTTGAAAACCCGTTACGAGGAGCATCACGGAATTACATACACGGAAAAAGCCTTGAAAGCAGCGGTTGAATTATCTTCCAAACACCTGAACGACAGGTATCTGCCGGACAAGGCGATTGACGTGATTGACGAGGCAGGCGCGTTTGTCCGGTTGAAAGGAGAATCCCGAAGAAAAAAGATACACAGTGCCGATATCGAAAAAATTGTTGCCAAGATGGCGCGAATACCAACCCGGAGTGTTTCAACAAATGACAGATCCAGGCTGGAATTTCTCGATGAAAAGGTGCGGGAGAAAGTGTTTGGCCAGGATTCAGCCATATTATCCCTCGTCACATCGATAAAACGATCAAGGGCGGGACTTGGATCTCCTGAAAAACCAATCGGCTCTTTTCTGTTTACCGGGCCCACCGGCGTCGGCAAGACCGAAGCTTCCAAACAGATCGCAGCGATTTTAGGGGTTGAGTTCATTCGTTTCGATATGAGCGAATATATGGAAAAACATACGGTTGCGAGACTGATTGGTGCGCCTCCCGGATATATCGGCTTTGAGCAGGCAGGACTTCTGACAGACAGTATACGGAAAAACCCTTACAGCGTGCTTCTGCTGGATGAAATTGAAAAAGCGCATCCGGACCTGTTCAATATTCTTCTTCAGATCATGGATCATGCCACCCTGACCGACAACAATGGTAAAAAGGCTGATTTTCGAAATGTAATTGTGATTATGACCTCTAATGCCGGAAGCAGAGAGATGAGTTCTCAGACCATCGGCTTTGGCGATCCCAAGGGGGGGGCTGAAAGCAAAGGCAGGAAGGCTATTGAAAGGTTTTTCAATCCGGAATTCCGGAACCGTCTCGATGCGATCATAACCTTCAACCCCCTGACCCATGACATTATGGAAAGAGTGGTCGATAAATTCATCCAGGAGCTGAAAGAGCAGCTTTCAGCGAAAAAGATAGATCTTGCGCTTTCAGATTCGGCAAGAGCATGGCTTGCCCGGAAAGGATATGATCCGGGTAATGGTGCAAGGCCCCTTGCACGGTTGATCCAGGTTGAGATCAAGGATAAGCTTTCAGACGAAATCCTGTTCGGAAACCTCGTAAAAGGAGGAAATGTTTCGATAGGCCTTGAGAAAGACCAGCTCATGTTTTCTTATGCCTGACACGGATCCAGCTGCATGACGATTTTTCTGCTTTCAGATAAAATTGCCTTTCCCCCTCCCTATCTTGCCGAAAAGGAAGGTTTGCTTGCAATCGGCGGTGATTTGTGTGAGAAACGTCTGCTGCTTGCGTATCAAATGGGTATTTTTCCCTGGTATTCCGAAAAGGAGCCGATCATGTGGTGGTCCCCTGATCCCCGGCTTGTTCTTTATCCCGCTGAAATTATTATTTCAAGAAGCCTTAAAAAAATTATCCGGAAAAAGGTTTTTCAGGTTACGATTGACACGGCCTTTGAGAGAGTGATCCGATCATGTGCGGAAATAAGAACTGAAAACGATGAAGAAACCTGGCTCGTAGAAGATATGATCGATGCCTATTGCCGGCTGCACGAATCCGGGTTTGCCCATTCATTTGAAGCATGGAAAGATGGAGATCTGGCAGGAGGGCTTTACGGCGTATCTATAGGAAAATGTTTTTTCGGAGAATCCATGTTTTCCCATCAAAGCAACTCGTCCAAAGTTGCTTTGATTTCTCTTGTCGATTTTTTACGAAAGAGATCCTTTGAGCTGATTGACTGCCAGGTTACGACAGATCATTTAATGCGTTCCGGTGCGAGAGAGATTCCCCGAAAACTTTTTTTAAAGGAACTGTCCACTGCATTGCGGTTGCCCACATTGAGAGGGAAGTGGCGGACCGAATCTTTTATTGACAACTGAAAAATTCCCGTGTTATTCACTTTGACTGAAAAATAGAAAACTGCAAGGTGGCCCCATTCGGGGCTGAAAAGGGAAGCCCGGTGAGAATCCGGCGCGGACCCGCCGCTGTAAGTGAGGACGAAACCCGCATTTGCCACTGTACGGTGTCAGACGATTTCCGAAACCGTATGGGAAGGCCCGGGAAGTAGAAAGATTCACGAGCCAGAAGACCTGCCGTGCAGCCGTGACACACAATTTGGCGGAGAAGGTAAATCCCCAGGCTGATCCATATCAGCATGGGGATTTTTTGTTTTAGGGCTTTTGTCAAATCATCGGTCCGAATCGAAATATTATGATAACGATCAACTTTAACGTGTAAAGGAGAAAACAGGCATGAAAAAGACACAGGTGGAATATGCTGCAGAAGGAATAATCACCTCAGAGATGAATGAAATTGTCGAGAAGGAAGGCATGGAACTGGAACGGGTTCTGGAAAGGGTTGCCCAGGGGCAGATCGTCATGCCGCTGAACAGGAATCGCAGATGCGCTGTTGTGGGAATCGGCATGGGACTTTCAACGAAAATCAACGCATCCATCGGAACCTCGACCGATATTGCCGATATTGACGCGGAAATCGAAAAGGCCGTCGCAGCGGAACGAGCCGGTGCAGATACGCTTATGGAGCTGTCTGTCGGCGGGGATCTGAATCGTGTCCGAAAAGAGGTTCTTTCCGCCGTGAATCTTCCGGTGGGTAATGTTCCCCTTTACCAGGCATTTTGTGAGGCCGCCGATAAATATGGAGATCCGAACAGGCTGGATGAAGAGATGCTTTTCGATCTTATTGAACGCCAGTGCGAGGACGGTATCAGCTTTATGGCAGTCCATTGCGGCATTACCCGTTACACGATTGAACGGCTGGAAAAACAGGGATACCGATATGGCGGACTGGTAAGCAAGGGCGGGGCATCCATGGTTGCCTGGATGAAGGCCAACCGGAAAGAAAATCCGCTTTACGAAAAATTTGACCGGGTTGTTGAAATACTGAAAAAATATGATGTGGTGCTGTCTCTTGGAAACGGGTTGCGTTCCGGATCCATTGCGGACTCCTTTGACCGTGCGATGATCCAGGAACTGGTGATTAACTGCGAACTGGCGGAAGAGGGAAGGCGTATGGGCTGTCAGATTATGGTCGAAGGCCCGGGGCATGTACCTATGGACGAGATCGAAGCGAACATCGTCCTGCAAAAACGAATGAGCAACAATGCCCCCTATTATATGCTGGGGCCTTTGCCGACCGATATCGGCGCGGCTTACGATCATGTGTCGGCGGCAATCGGCGCGGCGCAATCAGCCCGATACGGTGCGGATCTTGTATGCTATATCACGCCGGCGGAACATCTTGCCCTGCCCAACATCGATGATGTGGTCGAGGGCGTGAAAGTCTCCCGGCTGGCCGCGCATATTGGAGATTTAGGAAAGCTTCCCGAAAAAACAAAATCGCGCGATATGGCCATGAGCAGGGCAAGACGTGATCTGGACTGGGAGGGTCAGTTTAAAAACGCTCTGTTTCCGGAGGATGCCTTGAGAATACGGAATGAACGCTCGCCGGATTGTGATCCAAACGTCTGTACCATGTGCGGGGAGTTCTGTGCCAACAGGGCGTCCAATGCGATTTTTCAGGAAACCCTGCGGGTCAGCCGAAAAGCATAATGCCAGGCTCGTGATATGGGATAGATCGTTTTGATGAACAGGGCAAATCCGTTTGAACCGTTTTATTATCGTGCCTGTTTTTGAGGCAATCGGTGTTTACAACCGAAATGATTCGATTTCATTTGCAAAAAAAAGGAAAATGGAACAGGATTGTCCCTTGCTGAACCCAGAATCGTCTTGACAGAAATGCGCTTCACAGAATATATTCACAACGGTTGAATGTTGAAAACCATTTACAACACATTGAATTCAAAATCGGATATACGAATATCCCTCCAGGTTATCACAATAAAAAAAATCAATGAGGAATTAAAATGCTTTTACTGAATCCAAAAAAATACCAGGATCGCAACTACCCGGACGAACGGTCAAAAGAGATCATGCGGAAAACCATTGAATGGTTTGAAAACAAGGGGTTGAAAAAAATAAAAGAGGATCACAGGTCTTGTGAATTTACGTATGATTTCGCGGAATTTGTAAAAAAAGAAAGAATTTTTGAGAGTCTTTTCCTTCCCAAAGGCTATGGGGATGAGGACCAGTATTACAGCACCTACAGGATGTTTGAGTTTTCCGAAATCTGCGGCTTTTATGGCACCGCATACTGGTACATGTATCATGTTTCCACCCTGGGGCTTGATCCGGTTTTTTTGGGTGACAATGAGGAATTCAAACACAAGGCAGTCCAGAAGCTGAAGAAAAACCCGCTTTGCGCATTCGGACTTTCGGAAAAGGAGCATGGGGCGGACATCTATTCAAGTGAAATGAAGCTGTACCCCCAGGAAGACGGAACCTATCTGGCAAACGGAACCAAATACTATATCGGCAACGGTAATGAAGCCGGTATGGTCTCGGTCTTCGGCAAGATTGCGGATACCGATGAATATGTATTTTTCATTGTGGATTCAAAACATGAAAAATATGAATGTGTCCAGAATGTCATCAATGGGCAGCATTTTGTTTCAGAATTCGCGCTCCATGATTATCCCATTACCGACGCGGAAATTACCTCCCGGGGGAAAAAAGCCTGGGATGATATGCTGAATACGATCAATATCTGCAAGTTCAATATCGGGTCCGGAGCCATCGGTATTGTGACCCATTCCTTTTATGAAGCCCTGAACCATGCCGCTCACAGAAACCTGTATGGTAAATATGTAACCGAATTCCCTCATGTCAAAAGACTGTTTCTGGATTCATTCTGCAGGCTGGCGGCAATGAAGCTGTTCGGGCTGCGTGCAACCGATTACATGAGGGCTGCTTCGCCGGATGACAAACGGTATCTTCTGTTCAATCCCGTCATGAAAATGAAGGTTGCCATTCAGGGGGAAGAAGTCCATGAAATGTTATGGGACATCATCTCCGCCCGCGGGTTTGAAAAGGATATGTATTTTGAACAGGCTGTGGTTGAATTGAAGGGATTCCCGAAACTGGAGGGAACACGGCACGTGAACATGGCGCTTATCGCAAAACTGATTCCAAGCTATTTCTTCAATGCAAAAGAGTTTCCGGAAGTTCCTAAAATGAATGGAGGAGAAAATGATGATTTTCTCTTTCAACAGGGGCCCACAAAAGGATATGCTAAAATTCAGTTCCATGATTTCAGAAAAACCTTCAGCACCAAAAGCCTTCCGAATATCGAAGTTTTCAAGGAACAGATTAAGGTTTATGAGGAGTTCCTCATGGCTTCCGGGATGGAACTCGGAGATCAGATGCTGAATGATTTTGATTTTCTGCTGGCCGTAGGTGAGATATTCACCCTCGTCGCATATGGTCAGCTCATCATCGAAAGCGCAGCCATCGAGAAGATCGACGATGAATTGCTGGATCTGATTTTTGATTTTATGGTCAGGGATTTTTCCAGGTACGGTCTCGATATCTACTCGAGAAACTCGGCAACAGCGCAGCAGCAGCAGATATGTCTTAAAATGATCAAGAAACCCTTGGTCAATATGGAAAAATTCGAAAGGGTCTTGAAGAATCATGTGTATTCATTGATTGACGCCTATCAAATGAATCCTTAAACTGGTTTTCAATCGCCGGATGAAACAGGTTGTGAAAAAAGAATGAAACAGCCGGTTGAAGTGAGTATACGAGATCTGGAAGACATTCTGGATAAATACCTTGAAGCAGGTTCCCGCATCAACTACGCGATTAAAATCGTGGGACATCCGGGAATCGGGAAATCCGAGATTGTAAAACAGGCGGCCATCGCAAAAAATTATCATTTTATCGATACCAGGCTTGCCTTTAAGGAAAATATTGATCTTGGCGGATATCCGGTTCCGGATCATGAAGACAAGCGGATGATATACTATCGTCCCAAGTTCATTCCTCCGGGAAAGATCCCCAAAGGCCGAAGGGGTGTCCTGTGGTTTCTGGACGAAGCCAACAGAGCGCACCCGACGGTGATTCAAACGCTTTTCCAGATTATAACCGAAAGAAGATGCGGAGAGCATGATCTACCGGAAAAAACCGCCATCGTGCTTTCCGGGAACCTGGGTGAAACCGATCAGACGGTTGTCACGGAATTCGATGATTCCGCTCTTGATGGAAGACTGGCGGTTTTTCATCTGAAACCAAATGCCCGGGACTGGCTTCAATGGGCGGATCAGGAAAAAATACAACCAGCCGTTAAGCAATATATCTCGTTGTTCCCTGAAAAGCTGTGGGATGAACAGAACATCAATCCCAATCCAAGAGGATGGCACCAGGTATCCCAGGCGCTCTTTATTTCCTATAACATACGGGATGAGGAAGATTTTTCAAGATATCTTCATGTCAATCCGGAAACCTCGCTGAAAAAAGTAATCTGCTCCCTTTTGGGCATTGAGGCGGGAAGCGACTTCCTCCTTCAGTACACGGTTCCACGTGAACTTACGACCTCACAGATCCTTGCGGGTGATTCTGAAAAGCTCGAAAAACTGAAACATGATGAGATTCCTTCAGAAGATCTTCTCTGGTCTCTTGCCGGAGCCGTAACACACCTGAGAGATCTGAATCGCAGCGCCAGGGAAGGGGGCGGCTCGATCGATTTGCATCTTCTTGGGAATGTCCTGAAATTTATCGGATATGCAAGATCGGACATTACAATGTCGTTTTTTTTTCTGCTGATCAAGGAATGCGGCCTGTTGACTTCCATACCCCATGCGCTTGAAAACATCGAAGATGATACGGTATCCGGGTTTTTATTGCAGAAATATGAATCTCTCCTGAAACCCCGGGACGAATAGCCACCGATGAAGGGGAATCTGAATGATGGATTCAAAACTGGAAACAACCCTTCAGGAGCTATGGAATAGAAGCAGATTCGCCTCCTACTTTTACCAGTCCGTACAGGTCATCCCCGGTACCAATCTGCCCACCATCGCGCTTATCCTTTCCGGGATGCGTTTTTCACTTTTATATAATCCGGAATTCATAAACAGCCTGGATCAGGAAGAGCTGATCGGCCTTCTCATTCATGAGATGCTTCATGTTATCCTGAATCATGATCACAGGGGATTTTCAGGCGAAGATCCGGCTTTGCAGAATCTGGCTCAGGATATGGTCATCAATACCTATATCGCGGATCATACGGAGACGTTTTTTTCAAAAAAGGGGCGGGGCCTGCGTGATGTTTCAAAGCTCATCCTTCCGGCGGGCCTTCCGATGATTCCCGAGGACTTTTATCTGGAAAATACGATTCAAAAAAAAGGAGACACCACCTGGGAGGCGGTTTTCATATGGATGAAAAACAGAAGGAAAGCGGCGATCTCCGACAGCGGCGGAATCGATACGGAAAGGCTGTTCGGGTACAGAATCAACCCTGTTGAGTTCCAGAAGCATGAAAAGGATGGGAATCCGGAATCAATCGAAGAAGGTTTTGAGGTTTCAGACAGCAGGTCGAAAAGCCTTCCAACCGGCATCCATCTTGTCCGCAACAATCATTTTCAATATTCCGCTGATGCAATCAAAAGGCGGATCGTGAGTTTCGCGCAGCGAGACGAGACCTGCCGTGAAGAAAGATTTTTTCAGAAGGTTTCCGGGCTGATCTCAACAATACAGAAAGTGGATCTTTCGGACTGGCAGAAAATGATTGCGGCTTTTGCCGACCATTCCATGTATTCGAATGAATTTGAATACAGGACCGGAAGATTCAATCGGAGATATTTCGCTTCCGGGATATATGCTCCGGGGAGATTCTACAAAAAATCAAAGATCATTACCGTGGCTGTCGATGTGTCCGGATCAATGGTTATGAAACCCGGAGAAATCGAAGCGGCGTTTGGTGTTGTTGAAACCCTGTTAAAGAAATACAGCGTACACCTGCTTTGCATCGATGAAAACGTGTTCATTCCTCACAAAAAAGAAGATCGGTTTGTTGATTCCGGAAATCTTACCGTGCCTTACCAATATCAAAAAGGGGACTGGCGATATATCAAAACCGGAAGCTCCGGAACCACTTTTTTTTCACCTCTTTTTGACAGGTTTATGAAGGGCCGCCATGAGCCGCTTCTTGTCATTACAGACGGGTTTATTTATGATCTTGATCGATTGAAACCATACACGCTTACGTTGTGGGTCATATCCGAAAACAGAAAAGAACCGTTCGAGCCTCCCTTTGGAAAGGTAGTACGGATAAAATCGGCTCACCAAAAGTGAACAGGGCAGGATCATGAGAAAACAGATAAAGCATGCGGAGGCCGAGCTGATATTGAAAGAAGGGAGGGAAAATGACCGATTTGACTTTCAAAAAGGATTTCAACAGCTGATCGGTCATAAAAATTGTGAAACCATTTACAAGGCTGGAGTATATTGGCCGGAATTCAATTATCGAAGCGGACTGGAAGCGCTTGTTCAATCCGGCACTCCGGAGTTCATCTATCGTGCCGGTAAATTCTGGGCTGAATTTGATTATTCCCGGGGAATAGATGCCCTGATATCGTTTAAAAGCGCGAGATATATTTATTATTCAGGGCTTGAATGGAAAAGATTCGATTTCAACAAGGGCCTGGATGCACTGATCCGGATCAAGGAGAGCGAGTTTCTGTTTTATGCCGGGGCCCACTGGAAAGAATTCGACGAGGAAAAGGGCGCTGAAGCCCTGATTTCATTTGGGGAGCCCGAATATATTTACAAAGCAGGTACAATGTGGCGGGGATTTAATTATGAAAAAGGATGGCGGGTTCTTGAAGAGAACGTGCAAAAAGGTGAAAAATGGCGAGGCAAAGCATTTGAAAACATGAAATGGAAAAGAGCTTTACATCAGATATGGCGGAATATATGTAAACAAAAGCGCTGGTGCAATAACGATCACAATTCAAATACGGAGTGAACATGAAAATTTCAGCAATCCGGATGGCGGGCCTGGCATTTTTTTTGATCATGACTGTTGCGTTTTGCGGCTGTTCTTATCTGAACAGATATCAAAAAGACGGGAATATCACGCTCAATTGTTTGCAAGAGCCCGTGAAGGTTGTGCGGGATGAAAAGGGAATGCCCTTTATCTATGCGAAAAATACGGACGATCTGGTTACCGCCCAGGGCTTTGTTACGGCTCAGGACAGGCTGTTCATCATGGAGGTGATAAAACTTCTGGTAAAAGGGCGGCTTTCCGAACTCGGCGGGGATAAAACCAGAGAACTCGATATCCAGATGCGAACGATCGGATTCTACCGAAATGCAAAGAAGCATGCTGCAATATTGCAGGAAGAAGACAAGAGGCTCCTGCAGTCCTACGTGAACGGGGTGAACGCATATATTGAAACGCGAAAAGCGTATCACCCTCTGGAATTCAAGCTCGCCGGTATAAAGCCTGAATTATGGAGCATCGAGGATTCCCTCGCGATCATGTACTACATGGGCTGGAACTCGGCGGCAAATCTTACGGGTGAGATTATCGCTCAGATGCTGATTGAAAAGCTCGGCCTTGAAAAGGCTCAGGAGATTTTTCCCCTCAACATCAATCCGGATGAGAACGGAATTCAGACCGATATGATAATAACCTCTGTCCAGCCTGAAAATATAGGCCTTGCGCGGGATAGATCGATTTTATCCTATGCCGGTGATGAGAGCTTTCACATCGGCAGCAACAACTGGGCGGTTGCCGGAATGTTTACCCAAAGCAACATGCCTATTGTCGCAAACGACCCCCACCTGAAATCCAGTATCCTGCCGGGACCCTGGTATCCCAGCGGCCTGATAACACCCGAAGGAAGATATGTGGGCGTGATGATTCCCGGTTTGCCCGGAATGGTGATCGGGAGGACAGATCATTTTGCAATCGGTGTTACAAACGCTTATGGCGACACACAGGATCTTTATATTGAAACCGTTGATCCTGAAAATCCGGATCACTATCTGGAAGGGGAACAATCCATCCCGTTTGAAATAATCCCTGAGACCCTGAAAATAAAGGACAGCGACGCTGATTCCGGATACAGAGAAGAAAAAATTACAATCCGACTTTCACGACGAGGCCCGGTTATATCCCATGTGCTTCCAGGTTTCAGAACGGACAAGGTCGTTACCATGAGATGGTCGATGTTTGAGAGCATGAATCCGTCTCTGGGATTTACCAGTCTGCTGAAGAGCAAAACAGTTGATGATATACGCGAATCCCTTAAGGAAGTCACCACAACCGCGCTTAATTTCGTATTTGCGGATAAAAACGGGAATGTCGGGTGGCAGACAACCGGAAGGCTTCCTGTTCGTTCACAAGGGGAAGGCCTCATCCCATATCCGGTAAAAGACAGCAGGGACAACTGGGAGAGGTGGATCCCTTTTGAAGAGATGCCTTCCAGCTATAATCCGGAAAGAGGATGGGTTGGAACCTGCAACCATAAAACGATAACGTCTCAATATCCTTATTACTATTCTTCACACCTTTCACCTTCATACCGGTACCGGAGAATGAAGCAGTTGATACAGGCGCCCGGCAGAAAAAATGTGGATGACCACTGGCAGTTTCAGAGAGACACATTGAATCTGATGGCAGCGGATATCGCTCCGATTATGGCTCGGGCGCTGCATCTCCATGATGACACGCAGGAGATGGGGGAGGCTCTTTCCAACTGGGATTATCATGATGATGCCGATCGCACCGGTCCGTTAGTTTTCCAATCCGTCTACCGGGAGTTTGCACTTCTTGTTTTCCAGGATGAGATGGGCGAAGACCTTGCATTGACCATGCTTGATACCTGGTATTTCTGGCAGGAAAGACTTGCTCAAATGGTGATTAAAGGAAATTCCCCATGGTTTGACAAGATCGACACGAAAGATAAAACAGAATCTCTCGAAGATCTTTTTCATGAAGCCGCCCTTAAGGCAAAAGAGAAGCTGTCTGAAACCCTTGGTGATGATCTTTCGGAATGGAAGTGGGGAATGGTTCATCAAATGGAGTTTGTCAGTCCGATCAGGCGAAGCGGGTTCGGAAAGGGATTGCTGGGAGGCGGTTCGCATCCAGCCGCGGGCTCGGGTGAAACTCTTTATCGGGGAGTATATAAATTCAGTGAGCCCTATATGGTGCTGATACCGGCATCACTCAGAATGGTTTCGGATCTTGGCGATGATAAAAAAATTCTCGCGGTTTTGCCCGGAGGGGTTTCCGGGCGGCTTTTTGATCCCCACGTGAAGGATCAGGTTGAGCCGTACATGAACGGCGAGAAACGTTACTGGTGGTTCAGCGATCAGGCCATCAAAGAACATGGGAAGTCTGAACTGGTTCTTCAACCGGTTTCCAATCCCTGAATTTCGGATATGATTTTCCGATAGCCGGATGAACCCCGAATGTTGTCGAGATCCTTGTCGGTTTTAATCAGGGACCATTTATTATATCCATTCCGGATTGCAGTCCGAAGCCAGTCCAGGGATTCCTGTATCTTGTTCTGTTTTGAATACAGGCATGCGATATTATAATACAGCGATGTGTTGTCCGGGTGAAGTTCTATCATTTTTTTAAAGTATGATATGGACGTATCGTATTCTTTTTTGTCGGAGTACAGCAATGCCAAGCTGTTTAGCGAAGGAGAGAAATCGGGCTTCATGGACAGTGTTTTTTCATATTCGGCAATGGCATTGTCTTCATCCCCTTTTTTTTCATAAAGTTTTGCCAGCACATTGTGAAACAGATGGTTGTCCGGATCTTCGTTTATTTTTTGCTGCACCGAAGCGATGAGCGCATCTATTTGTTCCAGAGACGCCTGTGTTTTTCTCAACAGATTCTCCGCCTGCTGATAATCGGGCCTGAGCCGCAGCGACGCTTTCAAATGGGATGCCGCTGAAACCAACTTATTTCGTTTAAACAGAATATAACCGATATTGAACTGTGTGGATTCATCATCCGGGTCATGTTTCGCTGCCTCAAAAAAATATTCCAGGGCTTCATCGTCCATGTTGTTTTTCAGACAGTGGTATCCCATATAATAGTAAACCGCCCCCCTGTCCGGAACGGAATCAAGCGTTTTTTCCACGGAAGCAAAGTGCGCTCTGAGACCTCTTCTCCTTATTTCGCTGTCACGAATAAAGGAAAAATCAGTTACAGCGACTGAGGCGCAGTAGTCGATGATATATTTTGAAAATCGTTCTCGCTGCGCTGAATCCATTTTTGCGGGATCAGCCATAACATTATCCAAGGTGATATCAAGAGACAGCAGATATGCCGTATAATCGATTGCCGTTTCGATGTTCGCGTGATTTTCGGAAACGATTTTTTTTGTTTTTTCGGTAACCCATGATCGTGAGAGAATTTTTTCAGCGATATCTCGATATGAATTCAGGGCGTGAAGCAGCCGGGGTGCTGAAAATTCAAGAATCGAATTGTTATCCGTATTGATCGGTCCTTCTCCGAAAAGTTTCCGGAGATCCTCGCTGACAATGAGATTGTAAAACAGTCTGCTGTTCAGAAGGTTCATGTTTTTGGATCGTTGCGCGTAGGTAAGGTTCCGGGCGGCATCTTCGAGGTTCAGGGCATAGGTATCCTTGAATCCGACAAGCAGGAAGTCAGGGCCGATTGCACCGGGATTTGCGGTTACCAGTATGGCGTTCGGAAAAACTTCTGAAAATGTCCTCCCCACAAGCGAGAAGGTCGGCCAGTCCATTTGATAGGAATGGATCCACTGAACATAGATTCCGTTTTCATTCAGACGGTTTCGGGCAAGCTTCATGAACTCGTGTGTAAAAAGGGAGGCAAGGCCGGCCATCCACGGATTTGAAGGTTCGGAAATGATAATGTCGTACGTCCGGTTTGACAGCGCAAGATGGGCGCGGCCATCCTGGATAATGAGCCTCGTTCTTGGATCGGACAGGACGCTATTGTTCCACGGGATAAAAAAATCACTTGCCTTCACAACCTGCTGGTTGATTTCGATTGTATCCAGATTTTTGAGCGGATAATGAAGTGCTTCGCCGGTGGTGATTCCGCTTGCAAGACCGAGTACCAGAACATTTTCCGGCTGTTTATGAAAAAGCATTGCAAAATGAGCAAGCAGGGTCTGAGTGCTCATGTCTTTCCGAGAACTCGAAGCATCGGCTTTTCCGCTGTTGTATAACGCATAGCCGACTTTGCCGATGATATCGGGCTGCCCTTTCATCACCGTCGTAAAACCGCCGATACCATCACCAAAAAATACCAGCTCGTCGGTCTCCTCGGCGGCAAAAATCTCGGTTCCGGAAAAAAGAGCGTCATACCAGTTAAGCTGTTTTTGTTCGAGTTTTGTAAAACGATGATATTTCCCGGTTGAAAGCATTTTACGATTCCAGTGAGGAACCGTGGCAACCGAAAACAGCCCTATGAACAGCAGCGCGATAAGGGGGACCCAGGCGGCTTTGAACTTCCCCTCTTTTGCCAGGATATGCAGGATGATCAGAAACGGTGTCAGGAGCTGAATGGCGACAATAAGGCGGATGCTGTTCTCTTTTCCCAGAAACGGTATGAGGATAAACCCGGCGCTGAACGATCCCAAAACAGCGCCCGCGGTATTGATGGCATATGCAAACCCGATGGATCGACCGGTATGGGAGAGGGACCGGGTGCAGATCTTTCCAACCAGAGGAAATGTAGCGCCCAAAAAGAATGTCGGCAGAAACATAAGAGCGAACAGAACAGCCGTTTTCAGCAGCTGAAGCATGGCAAAATTGTCCTTGTTGTGAAAGACCAGCTTTGCAAAAAATATCTGGCTGTCACCCAGAACCTGACTTAAAAAAAGCGCGGAAGTGGCGGCGATGACCTGCGTGGAAAGGAGAAGAAAGACGATATTTTTTACTCTATCGGCAAGTTTTCCAAAAAAAAGACTTCCCAGTGCAAGGCAGGTGATAAATGTGACAAGGACGATTGTAAAGGAATAGGTTGTAGGGCCGGCGATAAGGCCGAGCAGCTTGATCCAGACAACTTCATAGGCCATTGCGCAAAAACCGGAAACAGCGAAGATGATAAAAGCGTATGTGGCATTCCGATCGAATGTTTCATGTTGTGCCTGTTTTTTTGAGATACCCTTGTTTAAAAATACATTTTTTATTTCCGTTAGGGTTTCCAGAATCTCCTGGCCGATGGATGCCCTACTGCCGACCATCATGCAGATCAATCCGATGATGGTGTTGAGAAGGATGGCGAAAATCAATGTGCCCCATACGCCGAAAAGGCTTATCAGCCAGAATCCGCAGAAAAGAGATCCAAATGCAGCTCCGATTGTATTCAACCCGTACAGACGACCGATATGAGTTCCCACACTGGATATGCTGGTAATAAAAAAACGGCTCAGGATCGGAAGTGTCGCGCCCATGCAGATGACGGGAATTAACAGGAGAACGCTACATCCGGCAAACGTAAGCAGGTTGTAACCCAGAAAATAGGAAAACAGATGATTGTATAAAAATGCGTATAAGGGCCTGAACGCGATCAAAAGCAGCGGCAGCAACAGACCGTAAACGCCTATCATGAGTTCGAGAAATCCATACATCCTTACGAGCGTGAGCGGCTTTTTGACCCGATCGATAGATCTTCCGGCGATATAACTTCCGAATCCGAGTCCTCCCATAAAAACGGTCAACACAATGCTTATTGCAAAAGGAGCGCTTCCGATAATTTTTACAATCATCCGCGTCCAGAGGATTTGATAAATAAGACCGGTAAACCCTGAAATAAAAAAACAGGCAAGTATCAGTACAAACAGCCTGGAAGAACGGGCTGTAAATTTTATCTCATCCTGATCCGGCGCGATTGCTTCTGTATTCGATGCCATGGTTACCCTTTCAACGGATGTGGGAAATTAGTTCCGCTCTATCTTCTGCAACGCGTTTTCATGGTATGTGAACCTGCGCTACCCCTGCTGATCCAGAATTCTTTGATAGCCGGTTGTGCTTCTGATGTTTTTCAGATCACGATCGGTTTGAATCAGCTGCCAGTTGTCATATCCTGCTTTAATGGCTTTGTTGAGCCAGTCAATCGATTTTTCAATCCGGTTCTGTTTTGAGTAAAGACAGGCGATATTGTAATAAACCGCCGCGATATCCGGTTTGACCTCCACCATTTGTTTGAAATAGGAGATCGCCCTGTCATAATCGTTCTTTTCCGTATAATAAAGAGCCATGCTGTTTAGCGCGTGAATAAAATCCGGCCGGATGCCAAGGGCCTTTTCAAAACTGTCTACCGCGCTGGAATCCATTTTCTTCAACAGGTAAAGGTTTCCAAGGTGATAGTGGAATCCCGGATTGTTTTCATTCGCATCCCGTTTCTTTCTGATTTTCATCATATTCTCATCACGCGCGGTACTTTCGGAAAGCACCTTTTTGAGCAGATGATTCGTTTCCGGATCATCCGGTTTTGTCTGCAGTACTTCAAGCAGAGGATCCACGGCTTCATCGACCAGCCCATTATGATGGCAAAGCCAGCCCATGTAATAATAAAGAGGAGCTTTGTCCGGGACCTTGTCAAGATTTTTTCTTATGGCTTCAAGGTTTGCTTCAATGCATTTCCTTCTCAGGCTTTTGTCGGGAATAAAAGAGAAGTCGCCAACCACATTGCTGGAACAATATTCAATCATCATCCGGTTATAGCGTTCTTTCTGCTCCGGGGTGGCCCGGGCAAGATCCACCATGTTCTTCGGGTGTGTGTTGAATGAAAGCGTGTAGGCGGCAAAATCCAGCTGGGAATCGATGCTCTCCCGGTTTTTCCGGATGATCGCCGTGGTTTCGGGGCTTAGCCAGCTGTTCGCGGAGAGTCGTTTGTTGATTAGAGATACCGCGGGATCATAGTGAATCAGTTTTGGCGCTGAAAATTCAAGGATCGGGTTGTTGTCGGTGTTGATCGGCCCGTCATCGAAAAGCATTGTCAGGTCCTCACTGACAATGAAGTTGTAAAACAGGTTGTGATCGTTCAGGGTCATATTGTTTGATTTCCGGGCATGGGGAAGATTGGACTTCGCAATCCGGGGGTCCAGCTGCTTTTTTCCTTTAAACCCGACCAGAAGGAAATCCGGGCCCAACTCTCCTCTGGGATCCGTCGTCACCAGCATGCTGTTTGGGAACACCTTTGAAAAGGTTCGTCCCACCAGCGAGAATGTCGGCCAGTCCATCTGATAGGAGTGAAGCCACTGCACATAAATTCCGTCTTCCATCAGTCTGTTTTTGGCCAGATTCATGAATTCATGGGTAAATAAAGTGGCAAGGCCTGCCATCCAGGGGTTGGAGGGCTCGGAGATAATCACATCATATTTTCTTTTCGTTAATTCAAGATGGGCCCGGCCGTCCTGAATAATAAGCTCCGTTCTCGGATCCGCGAGAACATTGTTGTTCCAGGGTATGAAAAAATCACTTGCGGCAACGACCTGTCTGTTGATCTCAATACCGTCAAGGCGCTTTACGGAGGGGTAGAAAAGAACTTCACCGGCGGTTATCCCGCTTGCAAGTCCAAGCACCAGAACGTTCTCCGGTTTTTCATGGTACAGCATTGCAAAATGGGCGAGGAGGGTCTGGGTAAACATGTCCTTTCGGCTGCTGGACGCATCGGCCTTTCCTGAATTTAACAGGCTGTAGGTGACTTCTCCGATTGCATCGGGATTTGATTTCAGTACTGTCGTGAATCCCCCGATGCCATCGCCGAAATATACGAGTTCATAGGCTTCTGCCGGAGAAAAGATTTCCGTCCCGTTCAAAAGGGCCTCCAGCCAGCCGGTTTTTCTTTTCTGGATTTCATCAAACCGGTGGTATTTTCCTTTTGAAAGCATTTTCCGGTCCCAGTGGGGATAGTCCTTTATCAGAATGAGCCCGGCAAGCACCCCGGCGATCAGGGGGGACCATTTTAGTACAGATGATTTTGTCTTCACTACAATATGCAGACAGATGAAAAGAGGTGTCAGAAGCTGAATGGAAACCACCAGGCCGATCGAATGCTCCTTGCCCAGGAAAGGGATCAGCAGAAATCCGGCACAAAAAGAACCGAGAACCGCGCCGACGGTATTGATCGCATAGGCAAAGCCGATTGAATGTCCTGTTTTCTCCAGTGACCTCGTGCAGATTTTCCCAACCAGCGGGAATGTCGCTCCCAGGCAGAATGTCGGAATGAACATAAAAACAAAAAGGCTGGAGGCTTTGAGAAATTGAAGAAGTACAAAATTGTCTTTATAGTGGAAAATCAGTTTTGCAAAGAAAATCTGACTGTTTCCCATAATCTGACTGAAGAACAGCGCGGAAAGGGCTGCGATGAGCTGGGTGGCGATCAGAAGAAACAGCGTGTTTCTGACCCTGTCCGCAAGCCATCCAAAGAAAATGCTTCCAAATGCCAGACAGGCGATAAACGTTACCAGTACGATGGTAAACGAATAGGTTGTGGGGCCTACAAGCAGCCCCAGAAGCTTTACCCATATGACCTCATAGGCCATCGCGCAGAAGCCGGAAACCGCAAAAATGATCAGGGAGTATCGTTTCTGTTTTTCTATGGGGATCAAAGGCGGTTCAAGACTGCCGTTTACGGAATCCGGAGTCGAAACCACTTCACTGTCTGTTGATTGAAACCGGCTTGTTGCGCCGCCCCTGCTTACCGCAATGCATATCAGCCCGATAATCGTGTTCAACGTGATGGCAAGGCCAAGGGTTCCCAGGATGCCGAGGGCGCTCAGCATCCAGAATCCGCAAAGCAGGGAGCCTGCTGCTGCCCCGATTGTGTTCAGGCCGTAAAGACGTCCTACGTGGGTTCCGACTTTTGAGATGCTGGTAACAAAAAACCGGCTCAGGACCGGAAGGGTCGCTCCCATGCATGTAACTGGAATTAAAAGAAGAATTGTGCATCCGAAGAATGTCAGGAGGCTGTAACCGAAAAAATAGGCAAAAAGATGGTTGTACAGATAGGCATATAATGGTCTGAAGGCGATCAGCAGCAGCGGAAGCACGAGGCCGTACAGGGCGATGATGATTTCAAGAATGCCATATATCCTGACAAGGGTCAGCGGGTTTTTAACCCTGTCGATGGTTCTCCCGGCCAGATAACTTCCAAGCCCGAGACCTCCCATAAAAACGGTTAATACGATGCTTATCGCAAAAGGAGCACTTCCGATAATTTTTACTATCATTCTTGTCCAGAGAATTTGATAGGTCAGGCCCGTAAGGCCGGAAACAAAGAAACAGGAAAGAATCAATAAAAAAAATAAGGAGGATGGACGATCATCGGCTGTTTTTAAATTGCTTTTTCTTCTTGCTGTCAGGGTTCCTGGCATGTTTTCCTTTCCAATTCGATTCAATGGTAAAACGGTCAATGTTAAGCCTTTATAAATAATTGAAAAATACTCGGATTGCAATGATCAACTCTTAAATTTCTCCCGGACGGCAGAATTTTATGTCCTGTTGAATCTTTTTCAGGGGTTAAAATCCCGTGCTGCTTGCACCCCGTTTACGATTTAAAATGATTGTTCGATGCCCCGAGGCTCGCCGGGTTGTGACTGCCTGCCCGCAGCGAGCTTTACCATGCCCGGCCGCCTGTAAAAAAGGCTTTACCTGCTCTTTGTTTCAAGCTAATCTGGGGGGCAGTCAAACAGGCAGACCGGCAACCAGGGCTGCCTGCTCTTTCATCCCGGCACAAGGAGGAAAACCATGCAAAAAAAACGTTTTTTATTTCCGGCGGCTGCGGCCATATCAGCGGCAGTTATCTGCTTCATGGCGATCGGGTGCACCATGGAACATTCCAAGAAAAGCGATACTGATTTTGATGTCATTGTAATTGGTTCCGGAATGGGCGGGCTCTCCTCGGCGGCGCATCTTGGAACCAAAAAACTGCGGGTGCTTCTGCTTGAACAGCACGACAAGGTCGGCGGCTGTACAACCAGTTTCGAAAGAGACGATTTTACCTTTGATGCCAGCCTTCATGAAATGGCCGGCGGCGGACCCGGAAAAAACAACAGGGGCTTATTCAAGCTGCTTGAAATTACAGGCGTGGACAAAAAAGTGGAATTTATCGAGCTGCCTCATTTTTACCGTTCTGTTTTTCCGGGCATTGATATAACGCTTCCGAACAACTGGCCGGAATTCAAAAAAGTGTTAAAGCAAAAATGGCCCGAGGAGGCGGAAGGAGTGGACAAGTTTCACAAGCTCAGCTCCGATTTGATGGAAGAGCTTCTGTCCCTGAAGGATATGTTTCGCTACAGCGGCCTGAAACGGTTCTTCGTCAAGGCAATGGTTCCGTTGAGGCAGCCGACACTGTTCAAATGGAAGGACAAAACGTTCCAGGATCTCATGGATGAATGCTTTAAAAATGACGATATCAAAGCGGTCGTATCCCAGCTCTGGGTGTACTACGGAGCACCGGTGCCCGAGCAGTCCGCTCTGATTTCCATGGCCGCAACAGAGGCCTATCTCGGTGACGGAATATGGCATATAAAAGGAACATCACAGGCCCTTTCAGATGCCTATGCGGAAAGAATACAGGAGCTTGGAGGCGTTATCCAAACAGATACCCGGGTGACGAAAATCATTGTCGAGGATGGGGTTGCAACCGGTATTGTGACCGAACAGGGCGAAGCCTTTTCAGCCCGTTATATTGTCGCGAACATGGATCCGTACCAGTTGACTTATCGACTGATCGGCGAGGAACATTTTCCTGCGGATTATCTGGAAAGGCTGGAAAATCTCAAACCGGCGAATAGCCTGTCCGGTGTCTACCTGGGCCTGAACATCGATCTAAAAGAACTCGGGTATCAGGATACGGAAATATTTTTCAATACTTCCAAAGACAGTATGGTCGTTTATAACAACATGATGAAGGGTGATATGGAAAATGGTGCCGTCGCCATAACCATCTATTCCAACTATAATGACCCCATTTACGCACCTCCCGGAAAGTCGGTTGTCGTACTCAATGCCTTTTCCAGTATCGATGTGTGGCCTGAATATCAGAGCGAGGCTTATTATGAAATGAAGGAGCAGAAGGAAAATGAACTGATCGCCCTTGCTTCAAAAGTGATACCCGAGCTTGGCAATTCGGATGTTATAGAGGTCAGAGAGGGATTTACACCCCATACGATCAAAAGATATACCCTGAACAAGGGGGGTATTGTTTACGGTTTCTACCTGTCGCCTGATCAATGGGAAAAAATACCGAACCATACACCGATCCGCAATGTTTTCATTGCCGGCAACTGGACCCAGGCATGGCATGGCGTGGGGTCAGCGCAGATTAACGGCTGGCGTGCCGCGCGGCTGATTATGGACAGGGAGGGCATCGAGTAGGATCGGTTTTGAAAATGCCATGTAGCGCTATTTTTTTGTCAGAGAGGAAAAGTGAATTTTAAGAACAGGTTATGACTGCCTTCCAAAGATCCTGCCGGAAAGCGGAGGGATTGTTTTTCAGGCTTTTCCTCCAAGGGCGGGATTTGCGACTTCATCTTTACGTATTTCCCTGTTTTTGTGAGCGCTTTTACGCAGTTCATGCCTCATGGAGAAGCTGATTTTTCAATCTGAAGGTTTGCCTCCTTCCAGGAAGACATGTGCCCTTCCAGATAAAGGATTTCCTGAAAGCCGACAATCCTGAGTTCAAGCTTCGCCAGTGTTGCCCGGGGGCCATGCTCACAGTAAATGATAAGAGGTTCCTCGTGAGCGGAAGGAATTTTGGAGTGCCGGGTAAAGATAGCCCAGTAAGGAATGTGAATGGCACCCGGTAGATGCCCGGTTTCATAATCATCGGAGGATCTAACATCCACAATCGTCGGCGGATTCCCCGACTTGATTTGGTCGGTAAGCTCATTTTGTGAGATGATGGATTTTTTGCCGGCTGCGCAGCTGATTACGAAAAGAAAAGCGACTGGTATTATAATCTGCGCAATCAAAAAAGAGCGAATGGAGACGCGTTTAAAAAAAGATATCATTTATCATTCCTTTTGAGGATTCAAAAAGTTAACTTCACGAGCGTATTATTCTACCGCAGCCTGGTTTGAATGGAAAGTTAAAAATCATAGCGATTTTTTAAAAAACGAAAGAATCACGGTATCGTGTTTACTATGAAATCGGTTTGACACCATAAACCAACTCGGCTATAGGTATATCGTGTTTTACCATGAAAAAATAAATAACAGACCCTATTATACGATGGAGGAGGTTTTATGTACCAGGATCGGGAACGTATTATCATTCGGAGCGGTGACAGTGAAGATATTTTTTTCAAACAGAAGGAACAGGAGCAGATCAGGGCACTGAGGGAGAAGGCTAAAAAGGAATGTACGGAAAATTACTGTAACGAACATAAATATCATTGCTTCCGATGCGGCACACAGAGTCTGGTGGAAATTCAGAAAGGAAAATGTATCATTGATATCTGTATCAATGAAAACTGCGGAGCAGTTCATCTGGATGCCGGAGAGCTGGAAACCATGCTTTCGGATAAAACATTGATCAAAGATATTCGAAAATCCATTTTTGACATCTTTAAAAAATAATCTGTTTTTACGATTCAATTTTAAAAGGCAGCTCCGGGTATCGGGGCTGCCTTTATTTTAAAAATACTCCTGACCCTGTTTCCTGAAAAAAACCGTTCGGCGGAGGAGAGAGATGATGGGCCTGACTTTTAGCGTCTCACTGATTGTAAAGGTGTTGATCTGTGTCGGGATTCTCTCACTGCTTGTCCGTATTTTCCGCCCACGAGACAGGGGGGAGCCTTATGATGATTACTTTTCCGCGCTGAATGAAGAACTGAAGCGACATGGCCCGGGTTATCCGGCACTGGTGCTGGACCTTGACCGTTTGGATCAGAATATTCAGACGATGAAAGAGCATATCGGTGATGTCCGCCGCTATCGGGTTGTGGCGAAATCGCTGCCGTCCGTTAAGCTGATCCGCCGTGTTTTTGAACAAACCGGGACCAGCAGGCTCATGGTCTTTCACCTGCCGTTTATCAATCTTCTGGCTGAAGAATTTCCCGGGGCGCAGATGCTGCTGGGCAAGCCGATGCCGATCAATGCCGTACGTGTTTTTTATCAGAACCTGAAGCCCAATAATGATTTTCATCCTCAAAAGCAGCTGCAATGGCTGATCGACAGCCGGGACAGGCTGGAGCAGTATCTCAAATTTGCCGAACAAAACAGCACGCGATTGCTGATTAACATTGAGATCGATGTGGGTCTGCACCGCGGAGGAATAAAAAATATTCATGAATTGAATGAGTTACTTTTGATCATTCAAGAAAAACCTCAACATCTCACGTTTACGGGCTTTATGGGCTACGATGCCCATATTGCAAAAGCCCCGTTATTAATATCGTCACAACAATCAGCTTTCAAAAAGGTTCTGGATATCTACAGGAACTTTATCCATTACGGGCGGAAATACTATCCGGAGATGTTCAGCCGGGAGTTGACATTTAACGGCGCAGGAAGTCTGACCTACCCGTTGTATCGAAGCATAATGGATATCAACGATATTTCAGCTGGTTCCGGATTGGTCAAACCCGAGGATTTTGATCGGGACACGCTGAAAGACCATGTGCCCGCATTGTTCGTTGCGGCACCGGTCTTAAAGCAAAGCAGAGGGCTTCGGATTCCGTACATTGAATTTCTCTCCCCGGTATTGGGATGGCTGAATCCCAACTGGAAGAATACCTTTTTTATCTATGGCGGGTATTGGAAGGCCAACTATCATCAGCCCAAAGGCCTGTATAAAAATCGCATATACGGATACAGCTCCAACCAGGAGATCGCAACGGCCTCGGACCGGACAGGGCTTACGGTGGATGATCATCTGTTTTTGCGTCCGACCCAAAGCGAAGCCGTTATGCTGCAATTCGGAGAGTTGATCGTAATAGAGGACGGCAAGATAATCGATCGCTGGCCTGTTTTCAATCCGCAGCATCAGGCAGCATCAAACGCATTACGATGAATCGCGGTGCAGTCGATCGTACATTTCAGGAGGAATCGAAACAATCAACCCATAACCCTTTATCAGACAATTTATATTTGGAGTGAAATGATGGAAGAGATAATCGCTGTCAACAACCTTGTCCTGGATATCAACCTCAGTACGGGCACCATCGGAACAATTGAAATTTCTCAAAAGGATCGGCGGGAGTATCTTGGTGGAAAAGGCCTGGCCACCCGGCTTCTTTTTGAAAACATCAAAACCGGTATCGATCCGCTTTCGCCGGAAAACATCATGGTGATGATGACAGGGCCCACGGCAGGAACCCCTTCTCCGGCAGGGGGCAGGTTCACCGTGATGTGCAAGTCGCCGCTGACCGGAATTTTTGCGTCATCCTATGTGGGAGGAAAGTTTGGTATCAGCCTGAAAAAAGCGGGCTATGACGGCCTGATGGTCAGAGGGCGGTCTGACAGACCAGTAACGATCAGGATCGACAATGGGGATGTCGCCATCCAGGACGCTTCGCAATCCTGGGGAATGGACACCTATGACTTTCAGGAAACCCGCAAGGAAGAGGGCGACTGGGTCGTCATTGGACCTGCAGGGGAGAATCTTGTTAAGTTTGCCGTTATTGCCTCGGACAAGCGTATTGCAGGCCGATGCGGGCTGGGTGCGGTAATGGGCTCCAAGAACCTGAAAGGAATTGTTGCAAAAGGAAACCGGAAAATCCGGGTTGCCGATCCGGACAGGTTTGACAGGGCCATGAAGATTGCCCGGAAAAAAGTGCTCGCCCATGACAATACAGGACGCAGGCTTCGTGAACTGGGAACACCCCAGAATGTTCGCGCCTATGGATCCGCTTCCATCATGCCGGTTCGAAACTTCAGCAGGTCAAAATTTGATCAAATGGAAGATATCAGCGGCGAGACGATTCGGGACAGGCATAAAGTTAAGAACGTCGGGTGCCCGGGCTGTCTCATCCAGTGCGGTCGAACCGGAAAATTCAATGGCCGGGAGATGGTCTCTCCGGAATACGAGACCATCGTGTTTATGGGTTCGAATCTCATGGTGGGCGATATCAATAACATCGCATTGTGGAATGACAAACTCAACCGCCTGGGTCTGGATTCCATCAGCACGGGCAATACAATTGGATTTGCCATGGAACTCACGGAAAAAGGGCTGCTTGAAAGTGACTTGAAATTTGGTGATTCCAGTAATATCGACAGGATCATCGAGGATATCGCTTACCGCCGCGGACTGGGCGATGATCTGGCGGAAGGTGTGAGACGTCTTTCCCAAAAATATGGTGGGGAAGCGTTTGCCAATCATGTAAAAGGGCTGGAAATGGCCGGTTATGATCCGCGCGGATGTTCCGGACAGGGCCTGGGGTATGCCACCGCCAACAGCGGGGCAACCCATCTATCCGGTGCGACCCACGCGGTTGAATCAGATCCGCTGGGAGGGGGCGCGGATTCCTATTTGAGCCCGCACGGAACCAGGGGCAAGGCGCATTTTGTCATACTGCTGCAGAATCTGGTGGAAATGACCAACAGTGCCATTTTCTGCATTCAGACCCAGTTTCCCTTCCTGGAGGAAAATGCTGCTTATAAATACACTCCCAAGCCGATTCTGCGATTTCTCATGCGGAATCTTCCTGCTGTTGCCGTTGCCACAACCGACATTTCAGATTACTGCGCGCTGCTCTCCGGCGTTCTGGGGTATAAAATCGGTAAAAAGGAGCTGCGCGTGGCGGGCGAACGGATTTTCAACCTGGAGCGTTTGATGAACTGCCGGGAAGGAATCAGCCGAAAAGATGACACGCTGCCGCGCCGGATGCTGGAAGAGTTCGGCGAAGAAGGATGGGCGTCCATCGAACTCGATAAGATGCTGAAACAATATTACAGGATCAGGGGCTGGGATGAAAACGGACAGCCTGGAGAAGCACGGTTAAAAAAATTGGGTATTTTCCCCGATGTTTGAAACAAATAGCGGAAGAGAGCAGGGGACAGGATGTTCATTCCCACGTCAAAAGAGGAGCTGAAAGCACTGCGCTGGAAAGCGCTGGATGTTATCCTGGTGACCGGGGACACCTATGTGGATTCGCCCTTTGTCGGCGTTGCGGTCATCGGCAAGGTGCTGCTGGACGCCGGATACAGGGTGGGTATTATCGCGCAGCCGGATATCACGAGCGACAGGGATATCCGCCGCCTGGGTGAACCGGAGCTCTTCTGGGGCATTACTTCGGGCTGTATGGACTCGATGATATCGAACTACACCGCAACCCATAAAAAGCGCCGGCAGGACGATCTCACCGGCGGCGGGGTCAACAACCGGCGGCCGGATCTGGCGGTGATCGCCTACAGCAACCTGGTGCGCCGCTATTTCAAGAAAACCCGGCCGATCGTACTCGGCGGCATGGAGGCCAGTTTAAGGCGCCTCTCTCATTATCATTACGCGTCCGACAGCATTCGGCGCTCCATTCTTTTTGACGCCAGGGCCGATATCCTGGTCTATGGAATGGGTGAACGCACCATTCTGGAACTGGCGGAGCGAATCCGGGCTGCCCGCCCGGTCACGGATGTGCGCGGAATCTGCTATATCGCGACTGAAAAAACAGAAGGATATATCGAACTCCCGTCCCATGCGGACACTTCGGCGGACCCGGCAGCTTTCAGCCGGATGTTCAAGGTTTTCTACGGGAACAATGACCCCATCACAGCAAAAGGGCTTTGCCAGAAGCAGGACAGTCGATACTTGATCCATAATCCGCCTCAGTTTTTCCTGACGCCGGCGGAACTCGACCATGTGCATGAACTCGACTATGAGCGGAACGTTCATCCGTATTACGCGTCCTGGGGGCAGGTGCGTGCCCTTGAAACCATCCGCTTCAGCCTGACCACTCATCGAGGGTGTTACGGCGAATGCCATTTCTGCGCCATATCGGCACATCAGGGGCGAACCGTCATTGACCGCACGGAGGCGTCTCTCCTGCGAGAAGCGATAACCCTCATCGCCCATCCGGAATTTAAGGGGATGATTCAGGATGTCGGTGGACCGACAGCCAATATGTACGGGATTGAGTGCGCGCGTAAAACCAGGAAAGGGGCCTGCCGTCGAAAACACTGCCTGACCCCGGTTGTCTGCGAGAAGCTGACGGTCAATCACAGCCGGCAGATCGCGCTTTTAAAAAAGTTACGGCATCTGCCCGGGGTTAAAAAGGTTTTTATCAGCTCCGGCCTCCGCCACGATCTGGTGTTGCAGGATTCCGCTCACGGGTTTGAATATCTCGAAGAGATTATCCGGCATCACGTTTCCGGTCAGTTGAAACTGGCGCCCGAGCATTCCGAGAATGAGATTCTTCACCTGATGGGAAAACCCGCGATAGAAGAATTTCTGGAGTTCAAGGATCGTTTTGAAACGATCAACCGGCGTTTAAACAAAAAGCAGTTTCTGACCTGCTATTTTATCGCGGCCTATCCGGGATGCACCCCGCAGCACATGGCCCGGTTAAAGAGGTTTGCCCGGGAGGTCCTCAAATTCAGGCCGCGTCAGGTGCAGATTTTTACCCCGTCACCGTCGACACCGTCCACCCTGATGTATTACACTGGAAAATCGTACGACACCGGCAAACCGCTTTTTGTCGAAAAGAACCGCCGCAGGAAAGAGCAGCAGAAAAACATTGTTTTAAAAGGGCTTTCCAAATAAAGTCCTGTATTTTTGCCGATCCTGGAATGGTTGATCGATACGATAAAAGCCGTTTTGGTCGCGTTTCAATCGGGTCCATATTGACCATGATGAATATCGAAGCGGAATCATTCGACCAAGTCCATTCCATTTCTTTTGATAATCTCCTTACCTTCTTCCGTGAAGGTGAAATCGATAAATTTTTTCACGGCCCCTGTAGGCTTTCCTCTCGTAACATATGAAAAAGTCTGCCCGTATGGATACGCTTTTTCGCCCGGCTTCCGGCCGTCAATCGAGAGAATTTTGATTCCTTTTTGATTCAGCGCGGCACCGTAGCTGATGAAGGAGATTGTATCCGGCAAATACCGGACTGCATCGATGACGATGGTCGATTTGTATGCCAGAAAATCATATCGGAGTTCAATATGTGACATGACCAGTGAATCGAAATTTTTGAATGCGCCTGTATCTGTTGACGGAATCACAATAAAAATTTCCTGATCCATCCCGCCCAGTTCCTTCCAGTTTGAGATTTTCCTGCTGAAAACTTTTTTGAGATTTTTACTGCTGATATCATTTACCGGGCAGGCTGCGTTCACGATGATCGCCAGATAATCTTTGCAAAAAGGCGTCTGCACATATCCATAATCGATGCGTTTGAAGGCCAGAGGCCGGGTGGCGCCGGCGATATCACTGAAGTCCATCATTAAGCGGCTGACAGCGACTTTCGAAGAGGTGACATGGGTATCCACGAGGATTCCGGTTTTCCGTTCAAAGGCTTTAATGGCTTCTTTGCCGAACGCTTCATACACCTGTGCGGAGCAGCTGTACCGAAGTTCTTCAACCGCATCAGCGCTCAGCACCGGCATGATACCGGCCAACAGAAAGACAGACAGAACCGCAAGGGTTTTGGTAAGCAATGGTATTCGGTTCATCGGGGTTCTCCTTTGGTAGAATTTTCGTCATAACACGGAGTATTGGCAACGAACATGCCAAGTTGACCGCTCTTTTCCATTACATGCCAACTAAATGAATTTTAATGATTTTAGTCAATGACCGCGATTCTTTTTTCGTGGAAGCGTGATGAGATGGTGTCGATTTTTTTTACAGTGTGTAAATGAAAATGCAGGAGGGATAAAAAGAAAATCCCGGTTCCGGGTCGGAAGAAAGGGGCATGAACAGTTGTAGAATATCACTTGATATTTCCTGCATCATCAAGTAGTTATTTTTAACAGGCAAAAATTGATTGTTTGAGATCAAATCCCGCGCGATGCGGTTAGCGGTTTACTCAGGCGAACCGTTACAGGTTTAATTCTTTTATTTTGTCTAATTTCGAGAAAACCCATGCGTTTCAAAGTGCTGGCCCTTGATTACGACGGTACGATTGCTCAAAAAGATGCGCTTCACCCCGAGATACGGTTAGCGATTGACGAAGCGCGGCGTGAAGGCATCGTCGTGATTTTTGTAACCGGGCAGAACCTGAAAGACCTTCGGCGCAAGGCGGGTGATTTGAAGTTCATCGATGCCGTGGTGGCGGAGAATGGCGCTGTCCTCTTCTTTCCGGATAAAGATCGGTTGATACCGCTGGGTCAACCCCTTCCCTCCGTCCTGATCGAAGAACTTCGGCGTCGAGGGATTCATCATGTGACAGGCGAATGCGTGGTTGAGGCCGATGCAAGGCATGCCCACAGTGTCCTTGACGTTATTCGAGGCTTGGAACTCCCGCTTGTCATTATGTTTAACCGAAGTCGTCTCATGATCCTTCCACAATCCATCAGCAAGGCGACCGGTCTGCATGAAGCGTTGTCAACCCTTCGGCTGTCACCGCACAATACGATCGCAATCGGGGATGCTGAAAATGATCACGCATTGCTCGAGATGTGCGAGGTGGGTGTTGCGGTTCCCTGGGGAAGCCCGGCTCTTAAAAAATCAGCCGACGTGGTTCTCGATGGAAAATATCCGGAAACCATAGCGGCATATATCAAGGAGGCGGCTGCCGGCCTCAGACTCCCGAAGCTACGCAAAAAACGTCGGCTTCTTTTAGGCAGTACGGTGGATGGTATGCCCCTTGCTATTGCCGTCCTTGGGCGAAATCTCCTCATTGCGGGTGACTCCGGGTCCGGAAAATCCTGGATCACCGGATTGTTGTGCGAACAATTGATACTCCAGCGATACAGCGTTTGTGTGATCGATATCGAAGGAGAGTATTCCTCTCTGGAATCGCTTCCCGGCGTCATCGTTCTCGGTCGGGAAGGCCCTCCGCGCTTTCGCGATATCGAGAGGGCATTTCGCTATCCGGAAGTGAGCATCGTCATCGATCTGTCAACGGGATCGCAGGAGGAGCGATTCGATTATGTTTTGTCCCTGCTGGAAATGCTCGGAAAACTCCGACGGAAAACAGGGCTGCCGCATCGCATATTTCTGGATGAGGCACAATACTTTTTTTACGGACCGGATGGACTGAAGATGCTGGATTTCGACCTTGCCGGCTATACGTTTGTGACGTACCAATTGTCCCGGTTGGATCCTTCGATTCTTCATGCTTCCGAGGCAATTCTGATGACCCGGAAAAACGACCCTTCTGAGATACGCCAGCTGCACTCGATGTTCGGCGGTAAGGAAACCTATACCCAATGGCAGGCGATTATCGGGAATCTGTCAACGAATGAAGCGGTTATATTGCCGGGGACAGAGGAATCCGGCGGCAGGATAAGACTCTTCAGGATGGCACAGCGACTGACGTCACATGTTCGCCATCAGAATAAATATCTGGACGTGCCCATACCACATGACAAGGAGTTTATATTCACCTGCCACGGAGTACCAACAGGTCATCGAGCCAGAAGTCTGGCAGAGTTTATCTCACTGGTTTCTATTTGCTCTACCGAGGTTCTGAAGGGTCATATGCGGCGTCACGATTTTTCAAGCTGGATTGGTGAGGTTTTTCGTGACGATTCCCTTGCGGATAGTGTGCGGCAGCTCGAGATGAGACGGGATCTCATCCATGGAATGGAGATCAGGCACTCCCTGGCAAAGCTCATCGGGGAGAGTTATATGCTCCCGAATTCCATCGTGGCGAATAATAACATCTGAAGAAAACCGAACGGTTCTCTTTGAATGATGCGGCATGACATTATTGCAGGTCGATTTTCCAGATGTCTCGGCAATATTCTTGAATGGCACGATCCGATGAGAATTTGCCGATACGCGCCACGTTCAGCAGTGACACGCGGGCCCAGCGCTCCTGATCCTGCCAGAGCGCGTTGACCCTTTCCTGGCAATCGATGTAGGACTGGTAGTCGGCCATCAGCATATATTTATCTTCGAAGAGCAGGGAATTGACGAGCGGCTTGAAAAGGTCGGGGTCTCCGCCTGAAAAAAAACCGGATTGAATGCGGTCGATCACCGCGCGAAGCGCTTCGTTGCTGTTGTAGTAGTCCATGGGACAATATCCCGAGGCTTTTACATTTTCCACTTCAGCGCTGCTGAGTCCAAACAGAAAGAAATTTTCTTCCCCGACTTCCTGCCGGATTTCGACATTGGCGCCATCCAGGGTGCCGATGGTCAAGGCACCGTTCATGGAAAATTTCATGTTGCCCGTTCCCGAAGCTTCTTTTCCGGCAGTGGAGATCTGCTCGGACAGGTCGGCCGGCGGATACACCCGGTGGCCGATTTTGACATTGAAGTTGCGAATAAAAATAATTTTTAGTCGCTCGCCCACATCCGGGTCCGTATTGACGACATTGGCCACGGAATTGATAAGTTTGATGATCAGCTTGGCCATTTCGTATCCAGGAGCCGCCTTGCCTCCGAAAATAAAGGTTCGAGGGGTGATATCGATGTTAGGATTGTCTTTTATGCGGTTATACAGGGTGATGATATGAAGAATGTTCAAATGCTGGCGTTTGTATTCATGGATGCGTTTTACCTGAACATCGAACAAAGAATAGGTGTTTAAAACAACCCCGGTTTTGTTGGAAACATACTCGGCCTGTTCTCTTTTATTGTTTTGTTTTACCAGCCACCATTTGGCCAGAAACTCCTTATCGTCGGCAAAGGCTTCGAGTTCTTTCAGTTTTTCAAGGTTTCGAATCCAGTCCTCACCGATTCTGTCCGTGATCAGACCTGCCAATCTCGGATTGCACAGCACCATCCAGCGCCGTGGCGTGACACCGTTGGTCTTGTTGCTGAACTTTTTGGGTGTGATGGTATAGAAGTGATTCAAGGTGTGTTTTTTTAACAGTTCCGTATGGAGTTCGGCAACCCCGTTGATGGCATGACTGCCTACGCAGGCCAGATTTGCCATGCGTACATATTTATCTCCGGCTTCGTCGATCAATGACAATTGATCGATGCGTATCTGTTTTTCAGGAAAGCGGCTTCGGACATCATCCAGGAACCGCTGATTGATCTCATAAATAATTTCCATATGCCGGGGCAGCAAACCGGCAAACAGCGACAGGGACCATTTTTCCAGCGCTTCGGGGAGAAGGGTATGGTTTGTATAGCTGAAGGTTTTTTCGGTGATCTGCCAGGCGTCGTCCCAATCCAGAGAATGTTCATCCATCAGAAGACGCATCAGCTCCACGACGGCGATGGATGGATGGGTGTCGTTCAACTGAACCGCAAACGTTTCCGGGAAATGATCCAGAGAGGTGTCTTTAAGCAGATGCATCTCAATGAGATTCTGAAGGGAGCAGGAGACGAAAAAAAACTGCTGTTCCAGCCGTAATCGCTTGCCCTGGAGTTGTTCATCGTTGGGATACAGTATTTTGGTAATATTTTCGGCTGCCACTTTCATTTCAACGGCGCCATAGTAATCACCGGTATTAAAATCCTGGAAATCGAAAGATTCATGGGCTTCCGCTTTCCAGAGCCTCAGCATGCCGGAGGTTTCCACGTTGTAGCCTATGATGGGAGTGTCATAGGCCATTCCTCTAACGATTGTGCCGGGAATCCATCTGACCCGTGCTTTGCCGTTTGCATCGTGATATTGTTCCGTGCGTCCGCCGAAATAGACATCATACACCCGCTCCGGCCTTGGAATTTCCCAGGGATTTCCCAGTTGCAGCCAGTTGTCGGCCAGTTCGACCTGCCAGCCGTCATGGAAGGTTTGATGAAACATGCCGTGTTCGTAGCGTATTCCAAAACCGATTGCAGGGACACCGAGGGTTGCGAGAGATTCCATGTAACAGGCTGCCAGCCGCCCGAGACCGCCGTTACCCAACCCGGGTTCCGGTTCATGCTCGATGATCGCGTCGAGAACCATACCGAGTTCATGGGTCGCGCGTTTCATGGTATCGTAAAGACCGAGACTGATCAGATTTCGTTTGAGTTGGGGGCCGATAAGGAATTCGGCGGAAAAATAGCAGACAGCTTTTGCCGTGGACGTGAAGAAGTTTTCGACCGTGTCGATCCAGTATTTAATCATCCGGTTGCGGACGCTGTAGGCAACCGCCAGATACTGGTCATTCAACGTGATCATGGAATCCGGTTTGCCCAGCAGATATTTCAGATTTTCTTTGAGATCCTGTTTGATGCTCTCCAGATTCAGACTGGTCCGGACCTTTTCAGGAGGTTCTGCTGGAATGTGGTTTTGATTATCCGTTGTCATGATATGATTATCCTTTACGTGTTTGACACCCCCAAAGGTCTTTCAGGATGCGCTGTCGGTTCCATACCATTTGATTTCATAAACACTGGGAAGCGTTGTGATATTATCGCATGAAAAAGATTATCGCAATATGAAATGCTTGACAAGCGATATCGGTTATCGACAGCATCGGCATGTTGAAGCGGTTTTAAGTTTGTTGCGACCGGCGCTACCTGTTTCCAGCAGGATCATTGATACCGGGATTGATTCGGATATGAAATAATAATTTCTTGAATTATCGGCTGATTTTGCTATAATATCCGAAAAAGGGTAACCGTCGAAACAGTCCGAAACATTCCATTGAATAACGCGTGTTCCGTTTAATGAGGGATACCATGTCCGCTATTAAAGTATATGTTGACCGGGATAAAAATTTAACTACGCATGTCGTCATTGGGAAATCAACCCCCGGCCAGATCGCTTCTGCATTGGAGGAGTTCTATAAAAATTCACCGACGAGATACCTGTTGTGGGATTTTTCACAAGTGGAAAACTTCGATATCCCGAATGAAGAATTAATAAAACTCCTCTCTATCGCAAAAAAATATGCCCACGTCCGGAAAGAAGGTAAAACCGCATTTATCAATCCCGGTGATTTTGCATTTGGAATGGGGCGCATGTACGAAACGTTTACTGAAATATACAAACACCCAATCCCCACCCGGACTTTCAGATCTCATGAGGAGGCGATGAAATGGTTGTTTGAAGAAGAGTGACCGGGTTTTGAAATGGCTTCTAATCACGATCCCGGGTGTTTTCCACAAGTGCCGTGGCCCGTATTTCCACCAATAATCCCGGAATCACCAGCTCCTTAACACCCACGGCGGTCCAGGCCGGGTAATCTTTTTTAAAAAATTCCGACTTAACTTTTGCGAAAGCTCCGATATCCTTCATGGAGAGATGGTACGTCACCAGTTCGACAACATCTTCAACGGCTGCGCCGGACGCCTCGAGCACTTTCTGCAAATTCTGAAATGCCTGACGGGATTGCGCCTCTATCCCCTCGGCCATCTGCATTTTTTCATTCATTCCCACCTGTCCGGATATCCATATCATGTGACCCATTCGAACCGCCTGCGAAAACTGCATGGATTGATAAATACCTTCTGTGCCGGGTGGATTGATAAGTCTTTTTTTCATGGCTCCTCCTGTCGTGCTTTTTGAATGATTATTGAATTTTTGCTCTCACCGCTTTGATAAAATCCGGGTTGGTGCCGCAGCATCCTCCGATAAAGTTTGCACCTGCTTCGATCAGTTCCGGGACCTTTGCCGCAAACTGATCCGGTGTGACATTGTAAACCGTTTCTCCGTTTACAATCTCCGGCATTCCCGCATTGGCTTTCATCCACAACGGCAGGTCCGTAACCGCCCTCATTCTTCGACAGATGGGAATGAAACCTTCAATCCCCTTGCCGCAATTGGACCCCAGTACATCCACTCCGGCCGCCGCAAATTTTTCCGCAACCTCTTCCGGGGTATTGCCCATCATGGTGCGGTCCATCTGTTTTCCCGCATCAAAGACCATGTTGGCAACAATGGGCAGGCTGGTCTTTTTGGCTGCTGCAATGGCTGCCAGTGCTTCCGTCATATCGATCATGGTTTCGATAACAATGGCGTCTGCTCCGGCATCTGCAATGGCCTCGGCCTGTTCGGTGAAGGCATCTTCCAGTTCCTCGGCGGTAACCTGTTTCATCACGATCATTTTGCCGCTGGGGCCGATGGAAGCAAAAACAAGGGCTTTGTCTCCGGCTGCTTTTTTTGAAATCTCGACACCGGCAGCGTTGATCTGCCGGACCTTGTCCGCCAGGTTGTGCTTTTCAAGGATATACCGGTTGCCTCCAAAGGTGTTGGTTAACACAACCCGGCTGCCGGCTTCAACATAGAGGGCGGGAACTTCCGCAACCCGTTCCGGCTGCTTCAGGTTCCAGTGTTCGGGGCATTCTCCTTTTTGCAGGCCCCGTTTGATCAGTTCCGTGCCCCATGCGCCGTCCGTGACCACCGGTCCCTGCTCCAACAGTCTGGTTATTACGTTCTTCATCGTTCCTCTCTCCCTTGTTTGGCGCACCGTTTCTATGGAAAAAATGTTAACTCCCGGAACATGGATCACACCGGGAATCTTTATGATCAGGCCGCTTCTTTTCCTATCGTTTTGGTGCGTTTTGTTTTTGCGGCGATTCAATTTTGTTGTATACGGGGTCTCCCAATCGCTGTCGCAACAATTTCCGTCTGGATAAGCATTCCCGGATTTTCATTGAAGTTGGTGTCCGGTATTCCAAGATTGTTTATTTTTAAATCAATTTCAATTTTGTCGGCCCCGGCAGTCCGGGCTCTGGCACCGGCGATTCCGGATGCGGCATCCATGGCAAACTTTTCTGCCTCCCTGTATTTTCGGAAGGTGGATATGCCTTCCGGCGTGTGCACCCGGAAGGAGATCCCGCCCTCAAGGGGTTTTATCAGTACGCAAGCGGTCTGGGAGATGGTGCCGGTGACCGCACCGATGGCATTGGCCACCCCTGCATTTTCCGGTACGGCGATATCACAATGTAAAAGCGAAGTCACCTCGGGAAGATAATTTTTTGCCGGGGCCCCGACCGCAATGATGGGGCAGCCCAGCGTAATGGAGCAGTCGATCAGCCTTTTGTTGTTTTTCTTCAGCGCCCGGTCGATAAAAAAAGAATCAATCGAATTTTCCATGACCGTTTTAGAAGCATCATCCGCGCGCAGGGCGCAGTGGAGCAGTGCGGATGCCAGGTTATACCGGACATTTTGGACGGTCATGACACAGAATGCTTTCGTGTCCATCTTAAGCCGAGCAGCCATCAGTCTTGCTCCTTCAAGGGCAGTTTCCGTCGATCCGGTTTGATACAGTCCGAGAATGTTTACCGCGTCCGTTGGTGTAAAGGAAGATGCGCTTACCAGTCCTTCTTTCAGCAGATCGTCGATGCTCTGGGCGTAGATCGAGGGATAGTCAATGGTTTTCAGAAAATGCGGTACAAACAGCGGAGTTCCCAAAGCCCTGTCCAGCAGGTTACGGCAGGTTGCGGAAAGGTCATTTTTCAAGGGAGCGGCGCTTTCCGTGAAAATAAAAAGAGGCAATCCCGATGCCCCGGAGAGGTCCTCGCATTTTTTCATCATGTCGATAGCGGATGGATGATGTTTTCCCAGCACGCAAAGCGGGAGAACCCGATGGGGGCCTATGGCAAGATCATCGTTTTTGTTTATCCGGATTTCGCTGTCTCCGCCGATTCCCCTTGTGAGGATATCGATAGAGGAGATCATGGGATGAAATCCGCCCACGGCAGCCCGGTCTTCGCTGCACATGATTGTCCCGTTTTTCAGCACCGCCATGTCGGATGTTGTGCCGCCCATATCGATTACCAGTGCATCCGCAAGGCCTGTCAGATATCGTGCGCCGATAACACTGGCCGCCGGTCCGGACAGGATGGTTTCAAGCGGCCGGTCCAGCGCGGTTTTCGCGGAGATCAGCGATCCGTCTCCCTTGACGATCATCAGTGGCGCATGAATATGAAAATCCAGTAGAACCTTTTTCACCGCATGAATCAGTCCATAGATCAGGGGAATCAGGCGGGCATTGAGAAGGGCGGTCACGGCCCTTCGGGGGGCGTTTAAGCTGGTTGTGAGTTCGTGGCCGCAGGTCACGGGAAGATCCGTCATTTCTTTGATGAGGGCTTTGGCAGCCAGTTCATGGGATGGATTTCGAACCCCGAAATAACCGGATACCGCAAAAGCGCCGACATCTCCGGCATGGGCACGAACAGCCGCTTTGAGCGCGTTATGATCCAGGAGTGCCTGTTCATCACCGGAAATCAGGTGCCCACCGTCAATATGGATGAGGACGTTTTTCGACTGAACTCCGGCAAACGCTTCATCCGCAAGAAGATCGCCAGGGTATCCGATAAGGATCAGGCCGGCCGGGCTTCCTTTGCCTTCAACCAGGGCGTTTGTTGCCAGGGTGGAGGAGAGGGACACCAGATTGATCTGCGGATGGTTTTGCAGCAAAAGCTTCTGGACGGCGTTTCGGATTCCCACGGTCAAATCATGGCGGGTGGTAGGTGATTTTGCCGAAGCGAGAATTCCGTCCGCTTCATCCAGAAGAACCGCGTCCGTATAGGTTCCGCCGGTATCGATTCCTAACAGGGTTGGCATGGTTTGTATATTCCCGATTAAATTATGCACTCAAACAATACACGATATCAAAAAATCATCCATTCAGGTGGACGTTCCAGATTCCGGCGGAAACTACCCGGTGCCTCTGTTATTTGTATCTGGTTCCATACAAATGCTCATCATACGGAGCCCTCCTTCCCGGGCATTTCTCCCGGGAGCAGATCTGGCAGTTGTGAAACGCTTCGCCGGACTCGAATTCGAGGCCGGACACCGATTTGAGCGGTATCATCATGGCGCTTTGGTTCAGCCGGACTCCGATTGCCGCACAGGCCCCGGAAAGGAGCGAAAAGATCTTGTGCTGCTCCAAAAGCGGCCAGTCATCGAGTGATCCCGGGTTCATGCACGAAGTAGCCCTGACATCAAACATTTCCTTCATATGTTTTTTAAACGCATCCACGGCAGTACCGAGGGCCAGGATGCTGATGGTATCCCCCCAGAAAGACTCCAGTGTGCTGTTCAGGGTTTTGGACCACGCTTCCAGTTCCATGCCGCAGGTGGCGATAAACGGAAACGCCCGGTGACATTCCTTTAAATTAACCTGCATCACCCGGCTCTGAATCTCGACATCGTCAATCAGAATGATTCCGTCATCCTGGTGCCCGACCGCTGATAGTTTATAGGCGGCTTTAGGCCGGGCAACGCGGAGGGCTTCTTCCAGAAGGAACTGAAGACGGTCGCCAAAACTGCTTTCGGGTTTGATTTTCAGCATCGGGAAGAGATCTTCCGCTTGGAGGGTAAAGGGGATATCCTCAAGGATGTTCGATGTCATATGTTTTCCTTCATGGCCGGAAAGTTCATGGCCCTAATGAATTCATTGCTGAATTCAGGGTTTGCGGCAAGATTCAGTTCGATGACCCGGTCCCGAAGGCGGATGGCTTTCTGGTTAAAATCATCCTGTATGCCCGCTCTTCCCGCAGCCTGAAGGCTGGTGTTCCCCAGATCATGAACCGCTGCGTTCGGAAATTCAGGAAGAAAGCCCAGGCGTTTGAAATTGTCCAGCGCGAGATGAGAGCCCAGCGCCCCTGCAATCAGAACATGACGGACTTCATCTGCCATGCATTCGGCTGTTTTCAGAAGCAGACGCGAAGCCGCCAGACTGGCTCCTTTTGCAAGCTGCAGATTCCTGACATCTTTCTGCGTGACGGCAATGGTTTCCCAGAGGAGAATCTGTCCGGATTTGGGTCCTTCGGCATATCGTGCGGGTAGGGGAAGTATTCTTTCTTTCAAATCAGGGGCAAAGGCTCCGTTCTGCTGAATCAGACCATTTTCCAGAAAACAGGCGATGATATCGATCAGGGCCGTGCCGGTGAGTCCCACCGGAGAACCGGCTCCGATCATTTCATATTTCAGTGTTTCCCCGTCGATCCATGCATGGGTGACGGCACCATCATCAGCAGTCATTCCCCAGGACATGTTCATCCCTTCCAGGGCCGGTCCCATGGCACAGGAAGCGGCATGGACATCTCCTGATTGGTTGAGCAGAAACAGCTCTCCGTTTGTTCCCAGGTCGATAAAAAAGGTGTTTTTTGTAAACCCCTTTTCATGGCAAAGGGTCAGGCCGCCCGTAAAATCGCCTCCCAGAAAGGCGCTTACAGCAGGTATGGCTGATATCCGGGCTTCCGAAAACAGGCCGGCATCCAGATCTTTTGAAGAAAAATTCAGAAAGTCACGTTCCTCTGCCTGAAACGGGTACCGCCCCAGGGAAGACACCGAAAGACCGAAAAGCAGGTAGAGCATGGTGGTGTTGCCGGAGAATACAAATTTTTCAATGTTTCGGAAGGGGAGGGCCATTGCGTCCAGCGCTCTTTGGACTGCCGTGAAAATCGACTTTCGAATCTGCCGGGTCATGGCCTGATCTGTTTTCCGGTCGTTTGCCGCTGCAATTCTGCTGATGACGTCATGACCGAATCTCCGTTGGGGGTTCAGAAAGCTGTCCAGATGAAAAATCCACCCCTGCGACAGGCTCAGGAGATCGATGTTAACGGATGTAGTACCCACATCCACGGCAATGACATAGGGTTTATCCGGATCTGCCCGGGGGTAGGTTTTGCCTTCGGCTAACCGGTTTTCATCGATATCCGCTTCGGCATCTCCGACAAGAAGTGTCTGGCATGCCAGGCGTGTTTTCTCATCATTGCTGAGAAGTTTTGCTTCAATCGCGGTTACATCGGACAGGTTTCCCGTTATCCGGGTACGGCACTTGCCGCAGATTCCCTTGCCGCCGCATGGGCTTTTGACGCTCACGCCCATATCCATGAGGGCATCAAGAAGAAGGGTTCCCTTTGAAAATTGTCTGGTTTTGCCGTCCGGAAGCAGTTTAAGAGAAATCGTCATGATATCTGTTTTTAAGCTGCCTTTGAAAATTTGTCAAAAATTTTCACGGCATCGATGGCGGATTCACCGTAGGCGTCCGCACCCATCTCCACTCTCAGCTTTTCCGAGGTGCAAGCCCCGCCGATGACGATTTTCACCCTCTCTTTCAGTCCCGCTTCCATGACCGAATCGACAATCTCTTTGATGCCGCTGACCATGGTGGTCAGCAGGGCGGAAAGCCCCACGAGCCTCGCCCCCGTTTCCTGTATCGCGGCCATGATTTTTTCCGCGGACACATCCACACCGAGATCGATTACCTCAAATCCGTTAACACTCAAAAGCATTCCCACGATATTTTTTCCGATCTCATGGATATCGCCGTGTACGGTAGCCAGGATAACCTTTCCCTTCTGCCCGGCACTTCCGGGATCCATTCTGCTTTCAATAAGCGGCATGGCTTCCTTGACCACTTCTCCGGCCATAACCAGATCACCCAGAAAATAGGTTCCGGCTTCGAACTGATCGCCCACCAGATCCAGCCCTTTACTGATTCCGGTTTCGATAATTTCGATCGGTGATATTCCTTCATCGAGACAGGCCTGTACCCGTCCCCTGATTTCATCGATCAGGAGTTCGTTGATGGCCTTCTGGACTTCAATGATAGATTCTTTCATGATAAACACCCTCATGTGTATCGCAAGGTTGAAACAGTTAAACCGTTATGGGATATTTCCCATATTCCCTGGCCGCATCCAGCATCACCTGCAGCTTGTCGGCCGGTACCGAACTCATGCTGTGAACCGGAGCGATCATGAATCTGCCCCCGGGCCCCAGTGCCTTTATCAGTTTTTTCACCTCTTCCACGATCTCTTCATCCGTTGACCGTTCCGAGAGCAGATAATCAATCCCCACACCGCCGATAATGGTGACATCCTTTCCATGGATCTCTTTTTCTTTGAAGATGTCCACGTTGGAGGTGTTTTCATACGCGTGCAGCCCGTCCACGCCCCATTTGATGAAGCGTTCAAAAAGCAGGGTGTTGTCTCCGCAGGAATGAAGAATGTATTTGCCGCCCCGGTCGTGGACCGCTTTGATAATTCTTGTGTATGAAGGGCCGAAAAGAGTGTCGATCTGTTTTGGATTGATCATGGGGCCGCTCTTGAAGGCAAAATCGTCGGTCTGGAGGATCACGGCGACACCCGCGTCCATGAGGGCCATGCTGGTCTTCATGCAGATTTCTTCCAGCATATCGATAAAACGCCTTATCAGTTCTTTTTCCCGCATGATCCATATCGGCATTCGTTCAAAACCCACAGACCAGAGAATCGTCTCCTGAATGCCGTAAGCAGCCCCCTGGCCGCAGATGCACATGTTTTCGCCATAGCGTTTCATGATTTTTTTGAAAAAGGTGTAGGACCGATGGGCGATTTCATCCGGTTCACGCCAATAGGGCCATTCCTGAAAAGCCTTTGGAGAAGTAATTCCCGGACCGCGATACATGTAGGTGGAATTGCCGTATCCGTCGTCGATAATATCATATATCGATCCGGAATACCGCACCATGGATTTTGAATTCTGCGGGGTGAACGTCTCTTCATAGATGGCCCAGTCCGCGTCAAAACCGAGCTTTGCGGCAGCCTTGACCCGTTTTTCCATACCCATTGTCACCAGGGGCTGAAAAAACATCTTTGTCATCAACGGGCTCCATTTTCGAAAAAGAAAGTCGGACACGGGATTGTCGATCAGCCTGTGCGGCCGGAACGGTGGTTGTCCCAGCACTTCGTTAAATGTTCTGTCTTCCAGGCCGGCGCAGAAAGTCGGTACCCGGTCAACCGGTTTGCCTTCAAGGGTTCGGATGATTCGTTCGGTAGGGTTCATGGCAGCCCTTTTGATTGATATGTGTTTGTAAAGATTCCGCTCCCCACTCGGAAATGGGGTTGCGACCACGTTACCGCTTAACTGGTCAGACCAATTATGCTCAAAAATGTTGATTGCTGTCAACCGGTTTTTCGCAGCCTGGAACCCATCCCTGAAATCGAAATACCGTTCAAGACGCAATGACCGCATCCGGAAAAACAGCTAAAATCGAGAAGGCATCACCGGTTCAACAGATCGTGCAAAAAAAGATATCGCGAAAGAGGAGGGGGCTTTTTACGGAACCGTCAGCGGCTGGAGTTGATGTTCGGCAAAGATCACGGCCTCCATCATGACCGCATATGCCCGCTCGCCGTCGCCATCTTCAATCGCGGCTGTAAGGTTTTTTACAAAATCAATCGTTACCCCGGGCGTACCGGGGCTCTGATAATAAGCATCCGCGCAGAACTGATAGATCGGTTTGAATGAATTGAACAACAGCTGGAAAATCAGATTCCGGGTCGCCCTGGCAACCTCCAGATGAAATGCGAAATCCAGATCGATCGCACCCATGATATCTCCGGCATCGTTTTCAAGCTGATCGATGAGCTTGTCGCCGGCCGATTTCAGGGACTTCACATCCTTGGCCGACGCCTTTAGCGCGGCCTCGCGGGCAATATACGGTTCCGCCATTCTCCGGTATTTTAAAAGCGAGATCAGAATATCCGTATCGATTGCCTCGGTGGCTTTCATGATCTGAATCAAAAGATCCAGGGATGCCTCTGCCGGATAATCCGTCACATAGGTTCCGCTCTGGGGAACCGTTTTTACAAGCCCTGCCTGACTCAGCTTGGCCATTGCCTCACGCACGGCAGACCGGCTTGAATCATAGGTAACCGCCAGCTCGCGCTCGGATGGGAACCTGCTGTTGGGCCGGTATTTGCCCTGCAGAATATCTTTTTGGAGTTCCAGATATATTTTTTCAGAAATTCGCATAGGACGATATATACGTTTCCTTTTATCATTTGACAATTATTTTTTTGTTCGATGATTTTTTTACGTGCTCACACAAAGCCGTAAAACTCCGAACAAAAGAAATATGAAATTGGCTCACGCAGATCTACAAAACCATGCTCACGCAAAGCGGCAAAGCGGCAAAGCGGCAAAGGAAAAGCATTGCAAAATTTTTTAGCGCCTTTGGCGATTTCGCTTGATATTTTACGATATCTTTTATAAGGTAAAAAAGATCGCAAACTGCGTGAACACGACTTTTAAGCCCCCGGCATGGAAACTTAGCGTCTTCGCGTGAAAGGTTTTAAACCTTCCGCAGGGAGGGTATATTATTTTTTTGTCTTGGCGTGAGAACCTCTTATTCGCCCCCGGCATGGAAAACTTAGCGCCGTAGCGTCTTCGCGTGAAAACGTCTTTCAGGCCTCCCGCAGGGATAAAATTGATTGCCTTTACGTGGCAACAATTTTAAAAAGAGAAAAAACATGCTTGAAAATCAATTGCAAAAATATTTCGGGTTCAATTCTTTTTTAAAAGGTCAGAAGGATGTGATTCAAAAAATACTGGATCATCAGTCCGCTGCCGCCATATTCCCCACGGGTGCCGGTAAGTCTCTATGCTATCAACTGCCGGCAATGATTATAGACGGTGTCGCGATCGTGGTGTCTCCATTGCTTTCCCTGATGAAAGATCAGGTCGATTTTTTGAATTCCCGCAAGATTCCAGCAGCCCGTCTGGATTCAACGCTTTCCCGGGATGAGTACCAGCGGACCCTGGTAAACGCAAAAAACGGAGAGATCAAGATCCTGATGATCTCGGTGGAACGGTTTAAAAATGAACGGTTCCGATTTCATCTTGAGAAAATGAACATCTCCATGCTGGTGATAGACGAGGCCCATTGCATATCCGAGTGGGGACACAATTTTCGGCCGGAATACCTGAAGCTGCCGCAGTATCAGAAAGAATTCAGCATATCCCGGACGCTTCTTTTGACAGCCACAGCCACAGCGCTTGTCATCGATGATATGAGTTCGAAATTCCGGATTTCCCGCAACAATTTTGTTGTTACCGGATTCTACCGCGAAAATCTCTACCTGCAGATAACACCGACAAAAGAATCTGAAAAAAAAGAAGTCCTGTTACAGCGAATACGGAAATCACCTGATGCGCCGACGATTGTTTACGTGACCCTGCAAAAAACAGCCCGGGATGTTGCGGTATTTCTTTGTGACAATAAGATAAACGCCCATCAGTACCATGCAGGAATGAACAGCAGGGAGCGGGAGGAGGTTCAGAATCAATTTATGGCTGGAACCCTGTCCTGTATTGTCGCAACCATTGCTTTCGGCATGGGGATCGACAAGGCCGACATTCGAAGGATTATCCATTTTGATCTGCCAAAGTCAATCGAACACTACAGTCAGGAAATCGGACGCTCTGGAAGGGATGGAAAGCCTTCCCTGTGCGAGGTGCTGGCAAACCGTGACAATATCAACATTTTAGAAAATTTTATCTACGGAGATACACCTGAAAAAAACTCAATTTATCGACTGCTCGAAAACATAAAAAAGAATGACGGTTTTCTCTGGGAAATCAAATTGACGGTGCTTTCAAATGAGGTCAATATTCGGCTTCTTCCTTTAAAAACATTGATCGTTTATCTTTCCATGGAAGGCATTGTCCGGCCCAGGTTGACCTATTTTGAGGAGTATTCATTCAAGTTCAACAAAGAGCGAAATGAAATTGTCAACCAGTTTGCCGGGGAAAGAAAGCAGTTTGTAGAAGCAATAATGGCCCATTGTCATACCCGGAAAATATGGACGTCGGTCGATATCCAGGGGATTATAGATGACTGCAAGGCGGAAAGGCAGCGGGTTGTCACGGCCCTTGAATACTTTGATGAGAAGGGATGGATTGAGCTTCAGGCCAGGCAGTCGGTTGAGGTATACGATATCATGACCCAGGCGTTTGATCTTGACTCCGTTACCGAGAAAATGAATTCGCTTTTTATTCGTAAGGAAAAGCAGGAGATCGGCAGAATTCATCAGATGGTAAAATTTTTTGAAAGCGGATCATGCATCAGCAGACAGCTTGCCGGCTATTTTGGTGAAAACATTGAGAAAGAATCTTGCGGCCACTGTTCCTGCTGCAAGAGTGGAAAAGCCGTTATCGAAAGCACAACCGAATTAAAGAAGCTTTCCGGTTTTAACTATGATGGTCTTACCCAGGAGTTTATCCAGGCGATCGGCGATCAATTCACAGAGGCCACGTTAACGAAGTTCCTTTGCGGGATTTATACACCTGCTTTTTCAAAATTGAAAATCAAGACATTGCCTCATTTCGGGGTGCTGGAACGATATCCGTTTATGGAAGTCAAAAGCTGGGTTGAAGCCAGTAAGCAGACAGCCTGAATAATGACAATTCTCGTGCTTTTGCAAAGAAAAATGAAAAACATGCTCGCGCA